>NZ_JBVIWP010000009.1:0-348829 GCF_055594445.1 Streptomyces sp. NPDC040589
CCCGCGGAGCGGGTCCTGCGGCGCTGACGCGCCGCAGAGTTGCGCCCTCCGCTTCGCTTCGGGCATGGCTCCGCTGACGCTCCGCCATATTCCCCCGCAAGCGGGGGAATTGAATTCCGCAAGCGGAATTCTGAAAACGTGTCAATTCGCGCAAGCGCGAATTGATGGAATCCCGCAAGCGGGATTCCTGAGGCTGGCTACGAGGGGAGGGTGCATCATGCGCGGAGCTGTGTAGCCACTGGGATTCCTACCCACCACCCCCACAACGGAGGTGACAGGCCGTCGGCTCGATCGAACGCGCCGACCTACGTCGCAGAGACGGGCTCCGCTACGCTCCACCCGAACCCCTTGCCAGTCCTCAAAGCCTCACTCGGTCAACCTCAACAATACCCCTCAGCATATAGGGTAATCGGCCCTGGCTGAGCAGGATTCGGCCATGTGTCACTCCGAGATAGGAAGTTGTCGCGAGGCGGATGCCTCACAGTGATGCACTGTGTAGAATCTGGTATCAGACAGCATACCCCGGGACCAGCCCTCGACCGCACCGGGATTCCCCTTCTGGATTACGCTCCGCATTCCGCTAAAAGGAGAGCACGAGCATGGCCGTGAAACTGCGTGACCATCAGGTCGAGGCCGTCAGCGCCATTGTGCGCGGCTTCGATGTCCCGCCGGGCGGTATTCCATGGAATGGCCTGCGCGGGCAGGTGCACGCCGCGTGCGGCACAGGGAAGACGATTATTGCTGCCGCCTCGGCCAAGCGGCTCGTGCCCAAGGGGCGCACTCTCGTGCTGGTGCCGACGCTGGACCTGTTGGCGCAGACGGTGAAGGCGTGGCACGAGGTTGGGCATCGGGGGCCGGCGGTTGCGGTGTGCTCGCTTCAGGACGACCCGGAGCTGTGGAACCTGAAGGTTCGTGCGACGACGAGCCCGGTGCAGTTGGCGCTGTGGCACGGTTCCGGGCCGGTGACTATCTACGCGACGTACGCGTCGCTGGGCGTGCTCGCGGAGGCCTTCGAGGGTGCCTACGGCCAGAAGCTTGATCCTGTGGATCTCGCGGTGGTTGATGAGGCCCACAGGAGTTCCGGGTCGATGGGTAAGGCGTGGGCGGAGATCCACGACCAGGCCGTCATCCCCGCGTACCGCCGGCTGTACCTGACCGCGACGCCGCGCATCTGGGAGGAACGGCTCAGCCGCGAGGTCGCCGAGGGGGCACGGGACCCGTTGCCGCGGGAGATGGCGGCCTCCATGGACGACGAGACCGTGTTCGGGCCCGTGCTGTACAAGCTGTCGCTGGCGTCGGCCGTGTCCCGGGGTCTACTGGCGAGGTATCAGATCATCGTCCTCGAGCTCCAGGACCCCCTCGTCACGCCCGAACGGCTGATGGGTGAGGAGCGGCGCAGCGAGGAAGTGCGCGGGCAGCGGCTCGGGGCGCTCCAGGCCGCGCTCCTGCACACCATGGCGCAACACGACCTGCAGACGTGCATCACCTTCCACCACCGGACGATAGAGGCCCAGGCCTACGCGGAAGGCCTGCCGCGGGTGGCGGCCAAGCTGCACGCCAACCAGCCCGAGACGTACCCGAAACGGATCTGGGCCAACTGGCTGTGCGGCGAACACGCCCCCGAGCACCGGCGGGAGGTGCTGGGATCGTTCGGGGCCACGGCGCAGCGGGCCGTGCTCTCGAATTGTCGCGTTTTGGGCGAGGGTGTCGATATTAGAAGCGTGGATTCGGTTGCCCTAATGGATCCCAAGGGCGCCCCGCACGACATCGTCCAGGCCATCGGCCGGGCACTCCGGCAGAAGCCGGGACAGGGAAAGCTGGCTTCGCTGATCGTGCCCGTATTCCTCCAGCCCGACGAAGCCCCTGAGGACATGTTCACCTCCGGCTCGTACCGGCCTCTGGTGAGAGTACTTGAGGGGCTGCGGGCTCATGATGAAGAGGCCGTCGAATTGCTCGCCATTCCGCAGGAGCCGCAGAAGGGCGTGGCGCAGCCGTCTGTCAGCATCGGTGCGGAGCCGGAGGAAGGCGAGGAAGAATCCCGTCTGCTGCTCCGTTTCGCGTCCCCGCGTGACCCGGTGATGGTCGCGGACTGGGTGTCCTTCAACGTGATCGACACAGAGCGGCAAGACTGGGCCCGCGGCTGGGCAAAGCTGAAGGCCTACGTCGAGCGGGTCGGGAACGCGAGAGTGCCGTACGGCCACCGGGAAGGCGCCACACCCCTTGGGCAGTGGGTGGCAGAACAGCGACGGGCCTACGGGGCCGGGGAGATGAGCGGCCAGCGCGCCCGTCGGCTCGAAGCACTCGGCATGGTCTGGTCCATGGCCGATGAGCGGTTCCAGGAGAACCTGGAGGCCGCGAAGGCGTACCACGAGCAGTTCTGGACGTTGGCCGCTCCCCGGTCGGCCGTGGCTCTCGACAAACCCATTGGGCAATGGCTGAGCAACCTCAGGCGGCCGGGCGCCCTGGACGGCCACCCCGAGTGGAAGGCCGCGCTCGAAGAGATCGACGAGCACTGGAACCCCGAGTGGCCGGCCGACTGGCAACGCCACTACGCCGCGCTGCGGGGACTCGTACGCGACGAGGACCAGGCCGACGTCCTGCCCGGCGTCACCGTCCACGGCATGGACATCGGCAAGTGGCTGGCCCGGCAGCGGCAGCACACGGTCTGGCAGGGCCTCATGGACGGGCAGCGCCAGCTCCTGGAGCAGCTCGGCATCCGGCCTCTCCCGCCAGAGTCCAAGGCGCCCGCCAAGGCCTCCAAGGGGCCTTCTGGAGCCTTTGAGCGGGGCGTTGCGGCCCTGGCGCAGTACAAGGCCCGCACCGGCTCCGTGACCGTCCCCCGAGGGCACACAGAGACGATCACGGTCGACGGCCAAGAACATACTGTGCGGCTTGGGGTTTTTCTGTCGAACACAAAGTCGAGGCGGGCCAAGCTCACCGCGGACAAACTCGCCCAGCTCGCCGCCCTCGGACTCGACTGGGCGGCCGTGTAGCCGCGCGTGGGAGGCTACGCGAGGGTCCGTGCCGGACGCATCTGGCACGGGCCCTCTTTGTGTTGCGGGATGCAGGACGCACCCGCTGGCGCTGTGTTGGCTTGGTCAGGTCGGTGGCCGAGGCTCATCTCAGGAGCGGCTGTGGGGTCCGTGAGTCGTTTTGCGTTGCTGAAACGCGGCAGCGGCCCGCCGGTATGGCGGGCCGCTGCCTCAACGAGTCGTTGTGCCTCAGCGTGAGGCACTCATGATGGTCTGCCTATAGAGCGGCTCCCGTTTCTTTTGGGCATGGCAGAAGAGTGCTACGCATCAGCGTCGCCTTCCGTCTGTCATGCGATCGGGGTGCTGCAAGTACTCTTCGTTTTCCCTCACTAGCTGCTTTGCGTCTTCGCTCAGCTCTGGGTTGACTGCGGCACTCAAAGCCAGTTGTACGGCTGCGAACGTGTGTGATCCTGCCGTTGTTCTGCTGGCTTTCCACACGTATAGTGCTGCACTTTTTTCCAGTTCCGAGATTGGAGAGTCAGCTGGCGAGTTCTCTTGCTCCTGCCCTTCGGAATGGAGCATCTCTAGGTAGTCTCGCGCGTCCTCGTCGCCTCGTTCTGCTGCCCATTGCCACCAACGCAATGCCTCTTCGTCCCGGTCAAGGTATTCCAGGAGTTCCGCGATTCGGCGTGTTTCCTGTGCGGTGGTTTTATGCGCGCACTCGCGTGCCAGCAGGAGTACGAGTTCGCCCTTGGCTTCGGTGTGCTCTCGGTCGTCTGGGCATGGGGCGGGGGCCGGGGGCCAGCCGGCAAGCTGGCCCCCCTCCGCCTGTGCCGAGTCCTCGGGTGTCCGTGGACTCTTCGAAAGTGCCTGATCGGAGCGTTCGAGCAGGGCCCATACGGCGAGGAGCCGGATGGCGCTCTGCTCGTGTTCGTTGCCCCAGGTGCTCATGCGGTTCCCTCCTCGCCGGTCTCGTCGACATACTTCTTCAGGTTCTTGATGGCCATACGGATGTAGCTCTTCACCGACTCCTCCTTAAGGCGCAGGCCCTTCCCGGCGTCTTCAGGGCTGATGTCCTGGAGAACGCACAGGGTGATGACCTGCCGCTGCCGGTCGGGAAGTTTGGCGACTAGTTCATCGATACCCTCTTTGATCATTTCGTAGGCGGCATCGGGGATGCCGGTCTGGGATTCCTGTTCGGGCAGGTCCTGCAACGGTGCAGGAGTGATGCGCTGGTTACGCCGGAATTGGTCGATCACCGCGTTCCTGACCGCGGTGCGGCCGTAGGCGGCCCGGTTTCCGGGCCGCGCTACGATCGTTTCCCACGACGTGAACATGCGCATGTATGCGACCTGCACAGCATCTTCCGCGCTGTGCAGGTCGCCGCCTGCTTCGGCCCGGGCCACGCGGGAGAACGCCGCGCTGGTCTCGAGGACGAACGCCTCGAAGTCCGTGCCCCGGTCGGGCTCGGTCACGCAGCCTCCCGCGTGACGATCGCCGCCTGGCCCTGCTCCGAGTGCTTGTAGAACAGCCAGGCCGGCTGCCCTTCCTCGAAACGGGCCGCGGCACCGCCCTCCGGCAGCGCCGCCGCCATCGCGATCATCGTCGCGCGCTGCTCGCGCTCCGTGCGGGCCTGGAGGTACGCCTTCAGGCACATCTCCACCGCGCTCTTGGTACGGCGCAGCGCGTAGTACGCCAGGAACATCAGCGGGACCGAGATCCCACCCGCTCCCATCCACTCGAGCCAGGTCACCAGACCGGCCTCCCATCATCGACTCGTTGATGAGGGCCCCTAGGCCCTCACCCCCTTACACGCGCCGAGAGGCCCGAATCCGGATGCCACAGACCAACTTTTTTCCCATGGACCCCAGTTGCCGCGCGAGACCCCCTCTGATCAGCGGAAACACGAGTCTTCATCGATCGAAAGGCAACCGCCCACGGGGCTCTCGCCTGGGGCCGACGCCCGGCGCCTTGCCGGGGCACGAGCTGTGCATCATCGGACGTGCCCGCCGTCATGAGCGTCGGCGCTGCCGGATCCAGTCCGTGCGTTGCCGGGGTGTTGTTGCATCACTTCGGTGAGGCAACAACATCAACATCACCACTGGAGCGTGCATGCCGACGGACGGCGTGCGTCGGGTGGGGACGTTGCGGCCATGACGGCCCCGGGGGGCGAGCGTCAAGCGTTGCAGTAACCGGCACGAGCCTTATGCGTCGTCAAAGCTGGGCTGACTCCACGGCTGGTCGGGAGGCGGGCCTTGGGCACCGATGAGCTGGGTGATCTTCTCGGCTTCGTCGCTCGAGAGATCGGACAGCAGGCGCGTCGTCGTGCCGAGGAGGGTGTCCAGCGGTACCTGGGTACGTGCGCCGCGGGCGCTAGCGGTTCCGGTGCCGAACAAGCACTGGAGAGTCTCGCCGGAGGGGATGCGGGCATCGGCCTCGATGACTCCCTCGGCCTGTCCCAGCGCGTCGCTGATGCCGTCGAGTTGGGCGTCGTGGGAGATGTCGTCGCCGGGGCCGCCGTATCCGACGTGGCGGTCCGTCACGACCATGCGAAGAGAGGTCAACGGAATGCCGAAGCGGTCGGCCCTGTTCCTCACCTCGTCCAGGCGGGGCAGGTCGTGCTCCTGCCCGTGCGGGAGCTGGCGCCGGGACTGGGCAACCAGCACATGGAAACGCGGGGTCTGCAGGATCAGCTGTCCGGCCTTCACCGCCCAGCGCCACGGGCTGATGTCCGCGTCAGCCAAGCCGGGCACGATCATGCAGACGCGGCTGGTCCAGAGCCGGATCGCCTCACGCATCAGGTGCTGAAGATTGCCGGTGCCAGCGGCCGGGGTACCCAGCAGGACGGGGAGGCTGATCATGCGGACGACCCGGTTCCAGAACGCGGCGTCGGCGATGTCTTCAGATTCCAGCAGGTACATCAAGGCCGTCTCGTCGAGATGGCCGACGCCTCGCTGGGGTGCGGGGAAGCTGGCGAGTGTGGATCCGCCGCCCTGCCAGAGGGCGGCGAGGAAGGTTGACATTCGGTCGGCGACGTCGGTGGTCATCCGCGCGGTGAGGGCGTTGACGGCGTCGCGGGTGGGAACGCGTTCTCCCGCTCGGGCTGCCTCGGCTCCCTGAACGATCGTGTTCAAGAACTCCTCGGTCGCTGCTTTGTCGAGGGTGCCGCGGCCGCCTTCGAGGACGGAGCGGGACACCAGATGGGGAATGCCGGGAGAGCGATCGGCCGGCTGGAGTGTGCCGAGCGCGGAAGCGTCGAGGAGAAGCGCGGTGTTGCTGCCGGGAAGCGGGGGGAGATCTCTCGGCTGCCGGGCGGAGGACAGTTGGCCGAGAGCCACAAGCACCGGCCGGTCCGTACGGGGAAGGCGCTGCAGGTCGTCCTCGAGCTCGCGCTGGTCCGATGTGGTGCGCAGATAGATGAACCGGCGTGGTGTGCGGGGTCTGCCGGGCCATTCCAAGACCATGTCGGGGACATGAGTGTGGTTGAAGAATTCGGTCTTGGTGACGGTGGCCCGGGGGTCCATGCGGCGCAGGTGCCGGGCGACGATGTCTTTGACCTGGGTGAACATCATCCGGTCGTCGGGCTCGTCCATGGCCTGGGAGATCGACTGCTCGACGATGTTCACCACGAGCCCTCTCTGCGGGTGAGTTCGGCGGCGACGATGGCGGCCCAGTCCTTGAGGGGCAGGAGGGTTTCCTGCTTGTCCGAGAGCACGATCAGCCACAGGCGTGCGGCGACCGACCGGGCGAGTTCAGCGTCCAGGAGTTTTCGGGCTTCCTCGGTGTCGCTGGTGCCGAAAACGCGGCTGCTGTGCTGAAGGACCGCGGCCTCCACCTGGCCGGGTGAGTTGAGGGTGGACCAGGAGTTCGCACGGAACGGTGCCCAGGTGATCCACATGAAGTGATCGCTGAGATGGTGCTGGGCCTGGGCGGCCACGTAACACTTGGCGAGGAACTCGTCGAACTGGGTTCCCTGATCGCTGGGTTGCGCGTAGTTCTTGACCTCCGCGCAGAACATGTCGTTCTGGTAGGGGTCACCGCGCATGGCACCCCCCAAGTCGAAGGAGAACGTCCGGCCTCCGTACGGCCACGGCAGAGTCAGCCTGCGACCGCAGGACTCCGAGTCCGTGTTCGCGTACGCGCCGAAGATACGCATCGTGCCCTCGAGCCACTGCTTGGCTCTGCGGGCTCCCGAGAAGCCCTTCACCTGAGCATCTTCGCCAACCACCACAGGCGTAGCTTAGTGCGATCGGATCATCACGATGCGCTCGAACGGGCCAATCCCCCGCCCCACCGACGCCTGCCGGCTCCAGGGAAGGGAGACCCACGGCCTGGGAAGTAAGAAGACGACGGGCCGAGGACCGGACGGCTACTGCGAAAACGCCCGCCCGGATCAGCGAACACGAGACCGTGGTGGAGTGACCCATCATCCCGGCCTCCTACGGACAGCTCCCCTGCGGGGAGAGACGACCTCGTCGCTGATCTGCCGCATCGCAGGCCGCTACGGGATGGAAGCGAAGGTGCTGCGGTCGTGCTGGCAGTGGCGCAACTACCCGCCGGGGCACGACGGCGGGGGCACGCGGGCCGACGCCGAGGTGCTGCTGAACGCGGCCGGACGGCAGCTCCTGGCAGGCCTGTGCGGCGCCGAGGAAGACGTCCTGGCGCGGGCGTTGCCGTCCTGGGGAGAGGAAGACACCAAGCTGCCCGCCGGGGAGGACGCGGCGCCGGCGGCGGCGTGGCGGACCGGCGGCGCGGTCGCCGGACCGGTCGCCTTCGGATGCCGCCTGTGCACGGCCCGGCGCACAGGGACGGCCGTGCGGGTGATGCGGTACGCGCCACGATCGGAGCGGGTGTGTGTCCGGCACCGGCGGTGGCTCCTGGACGCGGACGCCGACCAGCCCCTGGAGCATCTGGACGTGCGACACCTGCCGGAAGTGGCCGCGGCACAGCGGCGGTGGACCGGGGTGGCGCGGCGGGCGGTACGGGCCGGGGCCGACCCGGAGCGGGTGTTCGCCCTGGCGCACGCGGTGGTGGCCCGGTGGTGGGAACAGGCCCTGCACTGGGAGCAGGAGAACATCTGGCCGCGGCGCCTGCACCAGGTCGCAGGCGGCAACGCCGGGACAGAGCTGGAGCGGTGGCGGATCGTGGGCCGGGACGCGGTCGTCTTCCCCGAAGTGGTGGCCGTCGCCGACGCGCTGCTGTGCCCGGCCATGGCCGAGCTGGCCTGGCGAGCAAGTGGGGGGACGCGGCCTCGGGTGCGGGGCGGGGACGACCCGTTCTGCCATCGGCTGGGCGAGCGGGTGGACCGGGACTGGCTGGGGCCGCTGGCCGCGGCCGACTTCGGCGGCCCGCTGAGCGGCTGGAGGGGTGCGATCGTGCGCGCCCGCCGCGTCAGCGGGCCGCCGGGGTGGCGGGACGATCCGTGGCATCTGAAGCGGGAGCAGCAGTCCGCAACGATGGCCGGCCAGCTGCGTGTCATGGCGGCGGAGGCGCAGGCGGGCGGCTCGGGTACCCGGTGGCGTGCCACCGTTTCTGCCGAACACCGCTTCCACATCACGCGGTTGCTCGACGAGGCCCGCGAGGAGCTGGTGCAGCTGCGCGGCGGGCAGAGCGGCACCACCGCCGAGGTGGCCCGGGAACTGCTGGAACACCTCAGTCGGAGTGCCGAGCTGATCGACCGGGCCGTGCTGGATACCGCCGCCGCGGCCGTCGTGGCCGGGGTGGCGCTTGAGGAGGTGGCCCAGTGGTCCCGCCTGCCCGCCGAGGAGTTGTCGCAGATACTCGCCGCGGGCCGCGGTGAAGACTGACGCACCCGACGCCAGGCCGGGCAGCGGCCCCTGGCATTGCGGTCCGCTCTGAGAGCAGCGAGTGGTGCCGAAGGAGAGCGGCCCGGCAGCCGGAAAGTGCAGGAGTTCGCACTGACACCGGCGCTTCCGGGTGACACCCTGACCTCGCTGCGCACCCCAACGGGCTTAGTGCACGCCGCAGTTGGGGTTACCGGCCGGTTCGCCTGCGTGGCAGGACAGGTATGGCGTTATGTGGAGTTCGTGATCATCGACAGCAGCCAGGACAGCGCGCAGGGCGGCTTGCCCGCGCCCGCGTCGGGCGCCTGCCGGGTGCCGGAGGCGGGCGCGGTGGAGGCTGAGTTCGCCGGGGTGGACGGCACGCTGGTGCAGCGCCGCTGGACTGAGGCGGCCGTGGCGGTGCGGTTCGAGCGGCTTGCGCCGGTGGCGGCGTTCCCGGTGGTGCCCGGGCGGCGGTGGGGGCCGGGCTGGTGGTGGTCGGCCACGACCGGGCGGCATGTGATGCACGGTTCGCAGGCGATGTGCATGCAACTGATGGTCCTTGACCGCGATCCGCAGGTGGTGGGCCTCTCAGCGCGGCCGGTGCGGCTGATCTGGCGGGATCCGGACAGCGGGCGGGCCCTGACGTGGGTGCCGCAACTGTTCGCCCGCTACGCCGACGGCCGCGCGCTGCTCGCCGACTGCCCCGCCGTCTCGACGACCGCCGGGACGCGGGCCGAGCACGCCGCCGCGGTGCTTGCCGCGGCGTGTGCGGCGGTCGGGTTCACCTACCGGCGTCTGGTGGCGCCGGACAAGGCGGTGGCGGCGAATGTGCGGTGGCTGGCCGGCTACCGCCATCCGCGCCACCGCGACGCCGGCGGGCTCGAGCAGGCGGTACTGGAGGCGTTCGCCGCCCCGCGGCCGCTGATGGCCGGGGCCGCGGCGGCGGGCGAGGTCCTGGCGGCATTGCCGGTGCTCTACCACGCGCTATGGCACGGCCGACTGACCGCGGACCTGACACGGCCGCTGGGCGAGCACACCCTCGTTGCGCCCGGCCCGGTTACAGGCGACGGGGAGCAGGAGCAGCACGGCAGGTGAGCAGACACAAGGGAACCGCCCCCGGCGGGCGGTGTGTTGAGGCGGGCACTCAGGTCAGGTTCGAGGCCCGCACCTGGCAGGTGACCGGTCTGGTCGACGGGCGGGTGTATCTGGCCGCCGACGACGGGACCACCGGGTGCATGCTGGCCGCCCACCTGGTGGCCGCCGACGGCTTCGAGGTCCTCGGCCAGGCCACCTTGCAGGTTCCAGCCGCCCCCGTGTGGGCGACGCTGCAGCTGCCTGCCCGGGAGCGGGCGATGGCCTGGTGGGACGCGCAGGCGCAGGCCGAGCAGTGGTGAGTGCACCCGGCCGTCCGGGCCGGCCCGTGGCCGCTGCGGGCGGCAGGCAGGTGAAGCTGGGGGCGTATGTGACGTTCCAGGGCGGTACCTGGCAGGTGGCCGCGGTGGCCGGTGCGTCGATGACGCTGGTCGGCGAGGACGGGCAGACGGCTTCGGTGCTGGCCTCGTTCCTGTTCACCGACCCGACGTTCACGGTGGTGGGCTCTCCGGCCGCCGGGGTGCAGCCGTGGGGGCTGCTGGAGTCGGTGCCCGAGCGGGAGCGGGAGCGAGCTCTTGCCTGGCAGCGGCACATCCGCGAGATCGAGACCGGGCTGCCCGGCGGCCCGGGCAGCGTGGGGACGCCGCGGCCCGAGTACGACCCGCAGCGCACATCGATGGCGAGCGGGAGCAGGCCAAGGCCGACGAACTCGCCCGGCTGGGCTGGCCGCGGGTCAGCCGGGCCACCGTGCGCCGCATGCGCGCCCGCTACCACGACCAAGGGTTGTGGGGTCTGATCCGACGCCGCAAACCATCGAGTGCGACCGGGCAGGCCGACGAACGGGTAGTGGCCGCGATCCTGGAGGCGCTGCGCCGCCAGCGCGGCCGCTCCAAAGGCACGCTGAAAGGGCTGCGGGAGCTGACCGGGCAGATCCTGGCCGACACCCACGGGCCGGGCACGGTGGCACTGCCGCCGCCGTCGACGTTCAACCGCCTGGCACGGGTGCTGGCCGACCCGCTGGAGCATCCCGGACGGCCGGCCCGCACCGCCACCGCGCCGGTGCGGCCCTTCACACCCACGGTGGCACTGCGACCGGGCGAGCTGGTGCAGATCGACACCACCCGCCTCGATGTGATGGCCATCAGCGAGGACGGCCGTACGGTACGCCCGGAACTCACGATCGCTCTCGAGGTGGCGACCAGGTCGGTGGTGGCGGCCGTGCTGAGCGAGGAGGGCACCAAGGCTGTGGACGCCGCCCTGCTGCTGGCGGAGATGGCCGTGCCGCACCCGGCGCGGCCCGGCTGGCCCGACCACCTGCGCCTGGCCCACGCCGCCCTCCCCTACGACCGGCTCCTCGCCCTGGACGACCGGCTGGAACAGGCGGCAGCGCGGCCGGTGGTGGTGCCGGAAACGATCGTCATCGACCGCGGGCGAGTGTTCGTCTCCACCGCGTTCCTGACCGCGTGCGAGACCCTCGGCGTCAGCGTGCAGCCCGCACCGCCCCGGTCCCCGGCCGCGAAGGGCGCCGTCGAGCGGACCTTCGCAAGCATCAACACGCTCTTCGCGCAGCACGTCGCCGGCTACACCGGCCCCCACGTCCTCGCGCGCGGCGAGGCAGTGGAGGACGAAGCCCGGTTCACCGTAGTCCAGTTGCAGGAGCTGCTGGACGAATGGATCACCGCGTGCTGGCAGCACCGCCCCCACGACGGGCTGCGCCACCCGGTCCTGCCCAAGAAAGCGCTGGCCCCCAACGAGATGTGGGGCGCGCTGCTGGGCGCATCCGGCTATGTGCCGCTGCCGCTGACCGGAGCCGACTACCTGGAACTGCTGCCCGTGCGCTGGCATCCCGTCACCGGCCGCGGCATCCGCATCAACCACCGCACCTACGACCACACCCTGCTCAACGAGCACCGCGGCCGCCCCTCCCCCGCCGGCGCGGGCGGCAAGTGGGAGGTCCACCTCAACCCGCACGACGTACGGCAAATCCACATCCGGCTGCCCGACGGACACCTGCACGAGATCCCGTGGATCCACCGCGACCACGTCCACGCCCCGATGAGCGAAACAACCTGGCGCCACATCCGCACCGCCCTCGAGCGGCGCGCAGGCCGCGAGGCGCACGAAGCCGCCCTCGCGGAAGCCGCCGACCATGTCCTGCGCCGCGCCCGGCCCACCACCGCGGCACCACCAGCACCGCCCCAGACGACGCCGGGCGCGCACACCGCGAAGGCAGCCCCCCAGGCAGCGGGCGACCGACCAGCGGTGAGCCGCTACGAGACCGAGGCCGAGGACAGCCTCGACGCACTGGAAGCCCGAGCCCAGGCTGAGGCCCGTGACGACGCCGGCGCCGAAGAGCCCGGCGCGCACCCGCTGCCGGTGACCGGCGCACTCACGCTGTACGACGCCGATCAGGAGGCCGAACTGTGGTGACCCGTACCGATCCCCCCGCCCCCGGTGACGGGGAGGCAGCCGCGGGGACGGTGACGACGTTCGACGCCTTCGCCCGCTTCGCCCACACCGCTCCCCCGACGCCACCAAAGCCGGGCCAGGCACCACGGCCGCCTGAGGAACGCCTCGCCTACCACTCGCAGTTCGTCACCGTGCGCACCCCGGCCATCGAGGCCCTGGCACGCCAGGTCCGCACGCTGATGATCCTCGGCCGGCATCAGCGCGTCACCGCACGTCCGTCCCTGATCGTCACCGGGCCGGCCACCACCGGCAAGACCACCGCGCTGCTGCAGGTCGGCCGGACATGCCACCTCGCCCACACCCGCCGCGCCGCCCCGGGCGACGACAGTGTGCCGGTGGCGTATGTGCTGGTGCCGCCCGGCGCCACCGCCAAGACCCTGGCCGGGGAGTTCGCCCGCTACCTCGGCATCCCCGTCACCTCACGCATGACCACCGCACAGATCACCACGGCTGTCTGCCACACCTACACCGCGGCCGGCATCAAGCTCGTGCTGATCGACGAGATCCACCGCCTCAACCCCCGCACCACCACCGGCTCGGAGGCCGCCGACTGGCTCAAAGACCTCACCGAACGTGTGCCCGCGACGTTCGTCTACGCCGGCATCGACGTCACCGCCAGCGCCGTGTTCACCGGCGTGCGCGGGGCGCAACTCGCCGGACGGGCCTCACTGATCGACTGCGGCGCACTGCCCGCGCGCGCCGGCGAGCGCGAACCGTTCCGCGAACTGATCACCGCCCTGGAACAGGCCCTCGACCTCACCGCGCACCGGCCGGGCAGCCTGCCCAGACTCGCGCCCTACCTCCACGAACGGACCGCCGGACGGATCGGCAGCCTGGCCCGCCTGATCCGACAAGCCGCCATCGAAGCCATCCTCGACAGCAGCGAACGCATCACCAAAGGGCTGCTGGACTCCATCGCGCTGGACCACCTCGCCGAAGAGCACTACCGGCCCCGCACCCCCCGCCGCGCCCGGCCCGGCAGCCGGTGACCACCCATACCGCGACCCGCCCCGCCGTGCGAGCCGGCACCATGTGGCCCACCCCGCCGGGCGCACTGCGCGTGAGGCCACTGCCCCGCGAGAGCGCAGCCTCCTACCTCACCCGCCTCGCAGCCGCCTACCACCTCTCCCCCGCACAGCTCCTCGACGGCCTGCACATCACCGCCACCGGCACCTCGACGGGCCTGCCCGCCACCGAAATCCACCTCAGCAACGAAGCCACCCGCCACCTGTCCCACTTCACCCGCATCCCGCCCGCACACCTCTCCCGCGCCCTGCCCCGCCGGCCCCCGCCCGCCGCCATCGGCACAGCTCACGCTGCCACCGCCCGCTGGCAGCCCGCCCCGCCCGCGATACAGCCGCTGCCCGCATGCACCGCCTGCACCATCCGCCGCAGCCCCCACCAGACCGTCCCCGCATGGATCCACCCGGCACCGGACCTGCCCAGAATCATGATCTGCACCCGCCACCAGCAGGCCGCCAGCGACCCCAGACACCCCGCGCCCCTCGGCATCCGCCCTGTCCCCGAACTCACGCGGGCCCGCCTCGGCGCCTGCCGCCGCCCGACAGCGACCTCCCTGAGCTGGGCATCGACGATCACCACACGCTGGTACGACCACCATCAACACCTGCACGAACGCTGGCACACGCCTCAACCGGCTCACCGCCGCCAACCCCCACATCCCCCCAGGCCCGGCCTCCCCCGCCCTGACCTGCCGGGAACTGATCACCTACCCGGAGACCCTCACCCTCGCCGCGGCCCTTGACCGACTGCCCCCGCACCCCCTGACACGCACAGAGCAGAGCGCCTTCCTCCACGACCTGGCCAGCCGCCTGAACCTGCCCCGCCTCGCACCCGCCGACCACGACCTGCTCTGGCAACGCCTCACCACCCGCTGAACCACCCACGTACCCCTGCTGCCCTGACCTCAGCACATCGGCCAACAAGTCCCCGTACCTCTAGACGCGCCAACCACCCTGCGCAAAAACCGCTGCCCCACCCAGCACACTGCGCAACACCAAACAGCCAGCTCAACTCACTTATCCACCGGCGCCGGACACTCGGCTATGCGTAGAGCCCACCCACGGAACAGACCTACCGCTCAACACAACTAAGCAACACCACGCCACAACCAAGATCAATAAGCACACGCAACAGCTACGCCACAGCAGGGTGAGCGGTCGGCGGGTACCGCCGTCGGGCAGCCATATCCTGGTCGTCTTCGACCTCGCATTCGTGGTGAGAAATCAGAGCGGACCGCCGCCAGAACGCTTCTGAGGCTACCCGCCGGATTTCTTTATAGCAGGCTGGAATTCGACTGCGTCAGAACAGGAAATCCACAGCTTGAACGTGCGTAAAAATCCGCACGCAGACCATGGGCGCGAGTGCCCCACTCAGTGAAATACGACTCGGTGATGGCCTCCACGACGAGGGGATGCAGGTCTTCCTCCGTCGCTCCGGCCTCCTGGAGGTCCAGGATCTGCTGCACGGAGGTGGGCGAGATCGGGGTGGTGATGGTGCGTGTACGGCCGTTGTCGGAGCTGCCCTAGGCGATGAACCCGAAGTAGGCCGTCACCTCCACCATCATCCTGCTGGAGGTCGACGCCTTTTTCCGAGTCTGATCCCTGACCTGCGGTTTCCCCTTGCATTGAGTCTCCTCGACCAGGGCGGCCTGCAGACGCTTTTGCGGGGTCTTCAGCGTTCCGGAGCGGTAGCGCTCGATGGTGCGGCGTGAGATGCCCAGGCGCTCCGTCAGGACTTTGGTCGAGCCCTGCGCCCGCGTGAGGAGGAATTTCATCTGGGCTGTTGCGGATTTCGGCGCGGGACGGGTAAAAGCTCTCCTGTTCTCAGATCCCGTGTCATTTTCTCAGTCGCGGTGTCATGTGACTGGCCGAACTGGCACGGGATTGAGAATCGCTGGCCACTGCCGTCACTCGTTTGAGGACTCCGTTGCCAGCGGGATACCGCACCGCGGGCAGCCGTTTGCGTGGTCGTCCGGGCAGACGTAGCCGATGGCACCGTCCACGCACCATTCGGCGGCCTCCTCGGACAGCAGGTCGGGCCCGGCATGGAGCAGCCGACGAAATTCCGTGGTGTCCGCAATGTCGGCCGGGCGGTTGGTGAACCAATCGTCGAACCAAGGCTTGTCCCGGTGCATGCGCCAGTGCGCATTCTTCCGGTCGTCGACAGCCGTAAGGAACCGATCGACGATGCGCCCCCAACTCGGAGCTCCGAACCAGCCGTTGTCGGACGCGCAGAAGGATTCGATCAGGGTTCGCAGGCCGAACTCCTTCTCGTGAAGGCAGTACCTTCGCCCCCATGAGATCGCGACCTGTGCCATCTCCGCGAGTTCTTCTCGCGGATCAACCTCGTGCGCCGGGTCGTCAGGGTTGTGGCAGGACAGCCCAAGCTCGAGCACAGACTGCGCGGTCGGTAGAACCCGAGACGGGTTGACGATCGCGAGACCGACAGCGATCCAGTCGACATGGTCGAACGACAGCATCGAGCGCACGAGTCGGGTGGTTGCCGTGTTGATCCGCATCATTGTGCCGTCGTGCAGCGGACTCTTCCCGGCATGCCAGTTCTCGACGGGTGTGTTGCGCCACACCGCGAGCGTGATGCGGGTGGCGGCCAGCCACAGCAGGGCGTCGTCGTCGAGGTGCCCGAACCGCTTGGCACACTCCTGGGCGCCGTAGGTGATCAACTCTTCCGGTTTCGGCCACCTGTGGCTGTCGGGCCCTTCAGGCCCTTCAGGCGCGTACTCGTAGTCGTCGGCGTACTCGTCGAGGATCGCGCTCAACTCGGCTGCGCTGTAAGCCTCGCTGTACTCGGAGCTCTCCGGCTCCTCGACGGTGTACATGTCGTGGTCCCAGGAGACATATACGTCGCCCCAGAGCACGACGTCTTCGCACTCGCTGGCGTTGTCCGTCACAACCGGCCTGATGGTGATCGGCGCAGTACGTCCGTCGGTTCGCTCGCCGTCCTTCTCGGCGGCCCATGCAGTGATGACCCCGAGCGGCTTCGGAAGGAGAGGACCGACCTCGGTGATGCTGAACGGCTCGTCGTCGTCATCGGTGTCGAACCGGCTGTTGACGAACGCGACCGCCTCGGAGGGCGTGCTGACGATGGACTGGCTACCACTCTCGTTGTCAACCACTCGCCACAACGCGCTGTTCTTCACGATGCTCTCCGATCGCGGTGAGCGCACCCGGGGCGGGTGCGATGTGCCGGGTCGCTCGGCACTGACTCCGATTATGGGCTGATCAACTGTCCGTAGTCCCGCAGGCGCTTGTCGGCGACGAAGCTCGGGACGTTCGTGTGCAACCTGCATCCCCGATCTCTACACGCGCCCCTGGAAGGCGTTTTGTCATGCATGGGTCAGGATTAGGTACTCACCTCGGGTGTTGGCTGGTAGAGGCCGCGGTCGTTGGACACGGCACGTGTGCATGAACATCCGAGCCCCCACGGATACGCAAGCGAGCCCGGACCAACTGGGCCGGGCTCGCGGCCTGTTCGGGGCGGGCTGCTACAGGTCGAACTCGAGGTGTTCGACGTCGGTGAACCGGACCTCTTCCAGGCTGCCGGCGCGGCGGCCGCCGTCCTGGAAGTAGACCTCCTTGAGGGCTTCGGCCGCGATCTCCTGGAGTTCGGTGTCGCTTGCGCCGGCCGCTTGGGCGTCGAAGAGGCGGGCAGCGTAGCGGGGCGGCAGGGCGACGGTCAGGTGCCGGATGCGGTCCTGGTCGGTCGAGCCGATCGGCGCGGTGTAGCCCATGCGGGCGCGGGCGTCGATGACGATGCCGCCGGTCGTCGTGGCCTTCTTGCGGGCCTTAGCCCGGATCTGCGGCTGCCAGCGCTTGATCACCTCGCGCTCCAGGCGGGCGGCGAGGTCGGGGCGCGGCTTCTTGGCTGTGCCGGCTACGTACCGCTCCACCTGCCGCTGGGACATGCCGAGCAGTTCGGCGACCGCTTTCGTGCCGCCGAGCTGCTTGACCATGTACCGCATCTGCGGGCCCGCGGACTTGGGTGCGGGGCGGGTGAACGCCTTTTGCACCGCCTTGTCCAGGCCGTCCCCGAGCATGCTCATCGCTTGCCTGCTCCCCTACTCGCCGTTGTCGATGTCGGTGACGGTGCCGTCCTTGATGTACCGGGCGAGGTTGAGCTCCGGGGCGTTGAACCGCTCGCGAACCTCCTCGCCCCACAGCACAGACTGAGTACCTTCGTGCTTGACCAGGCCGGGGTTGACGCCGAGCTTGAAGCCGCCCGGCAGCGGCTTGCCGTCGCGGTAGGGCAGGAAGTCCAGCGGGGAGGGCCCGTCGGTGGCGTAGACGACGCAGTCGGACAGGACCGCGACCGGGTACTGGCCGGTGAACGCGGCGTGCTTGATGATCTTGCGGTGCAGGTTGATCCGGGTGCGGGAGATGACTGCCGCGCGGATGTCCGGGCGCCACGTCGGACGCGACAGCGCCCGCCACGGCTCGCCCGGCTTCCAGCCCTCCCCGCGCGGGCGCTCGCGCAGCTTGCCCAGGCCGCCCTTGACCGTGGCCTTGATGGCCGAGACGACGATCGCCAGTTCCGGGTCGCGGTCCTTGTAGCCGTCCATCGCGGTGAGGAAGTCGGCCGGGGAGAAGTCGGCGTGGACGCCGAGGTCGGCCATCGTGGCGAGGTACGCGTCGCGCAGCCGCTGGTACCAGCCATCCAGATAGCGGCCGTTGTCATACCGCAACCAGGCCTCGACCGGCGTGACGTCGTAGCCGAGCTCCTGCGCGTAGGCGACAGTCGGTGTCGCGTACCAGGCCGGGCCCTCGGGCCGGTCTCCCTTCGGCGTGAACGGGCTGGGCAGCAGACTCGCGTCCAGGTCTGCCCACTTGTCCTTGCCGACCTTCACCCGGGACAGGGCGACGTGCGAGAGGTCCACCAGCCACGATCCGGGCAGCTTCGCATCGAACTCCGGCGCCGTCACGTGCGTCGGTGCGCCCAGGCCGACGATCAGGCCATTGGCGCCGGCGGCGAAGGCCATGTTGACGTCGATGCCGACCAGGTGCCGCTGCATGCATTCGGCGTCGGTCATCGGCCGCGCCCAGTCGTAGGCCTCCTCGAACAGCTTCTCCGCCGAACCCCGGACGTGGAAGCGCGGCAGGTCCTTGAGGAGCGGGTGTCCGTCGGGGGCCTCGCACGGCGCCGGGTCGACCGGATCCCTGCCCAGGGATCCGGGGTTGTGCTCAGAGTGGCGCTTGCCGTCGGCGTCCGGCTCGGAGGCCCTGGTCGGAGGGTGCAGTGCGGTCATCAGCTCCAGGCCGGTCACCGCCGTCGATCCGCGGGGCGTCATCACCCGGGAGGCGAACACGCCTAGGACGCGGGCCAGTTCGGCCGGCGACAGCTGCCCCACCTCGCCCCAGTGCCGGGTGCCCAGCGCGTGCCACGACGGAATGCACAGCTGCACGCACTGACGGTCCGAGCCCTGCGCGGGGCGGTAGATCCGCGCCCACGGCCCGAACCCGCGCTTCGTCAGCTGCCACTCGGCGCGCACCAGCTGCTTGACGACCTTGTGGCTCTCCGGGATCCGACCGGCGAGGCGCTCGTCGTCGGCGAGGGTGACGGGCAGGCCGTAGCGCTCCAGGGCGGCCTCGGTGAGGACGAGCAGCGGGTCGCCGTCCTTGCCGGGGCCGGACAGTCTCGGCTGGCCGAGCTTCGCTTCCTTCAGGGTCCAGTCCACCAGGGTCGGCAGGGACTTGGCGGGCACGTCCAGGATCAGGCCGCCGGTGCAGTACGCCATCACCTGCCCGTCCTCGACGTCGACGACCGCCAGCGGCCCGTTCTCGAACCGCGGGTCGGCACCCTCGGTCGGGGTCCCGGCCGGGGCCGCCTTCCGCGCGGGCGGACGACGCGACGTCGACGACGGCCCGGTAGCACGCGAGGGACGCGGTGCACCCTCCGAAGCCGGGGCGACGGGGGCAACAGGTGGCTGGGGGTGCTCAGTTACGGTCCCGGCCGCAGCCTCGGGTCCCGGACTGGGGGGCACTGGGCGCGCCTGCTCCGAGGCGGGCGCGGGTGCTGCCGGGGCGGGCGTGCCGGCGACCGCGGTGGGCGCCGGGGCGGCCGGCTCTTCCGGGGCGGGGTAGAGCTCCGCGAGTTGCCGCAGCAGCCGCGCATACGCCTCACGCTCCCGGCCCCGCGGCTCGACCGGCTTCGTCAACGACTCCCAGCCCGACACCGTGGCCCGACGCACCTGCAACGCCGCAGCAACCTCATCCAACGTCAGACCGTGCGCGGTACGCAGCCGCTTACGCTCCACCGCAGGCGGCAACGGCGAGCGAGATGCGACCAGCGCATCCACCGCATCAAACAACTCGGACATGCAGCACCTCCAGAGCACCACCCTACCTTCAATAACCGTACGAAGTGCGTACGTAGGCCGTACGAATCGCGCTCTACCGGCGCCCGAGGGGAGCTACTTCTCGGTCTCGGTCAGAGGGTGTTCGCGGCCGCATGTGCTCGCTCTGCGACGCCGCGCAATATCTTGGTGAGCTGCTTCCGGGTCCGCCCGCGCGTCTTGACCGCGTGACAATTCGGGCAGAGTGCGACCATCACTCGCGGGTGGTCGCGGCCGCCCCCGGCAATCTCGTCTATGTGATCGACTTCCAGTAGTGCTTGGCCGGCATCCGTGACATCGTCTGGCTGGCCGGTGCACGCCGGGTTCTCGCACCGACCTTCGCACCGCTCCAGCACCGCTTTGCGGGCCTCCGGAATTCGCACAGGCCGAGCTGCTCCAGCGGCCCGTTTCCCTCGCGCCGCCTCCTCTTTCCGCTCGACCAACGCAACCAGCCGTCGGTACTCCCCTGATCCACGCGGCTCCGACACCAGGGCAGCCTCTGGCAAGGCGGGATCCGTAGTCTCGTTCTCATGCGACCGGCTCCTCGCCTCGCATCGCTGGTGCCGGAGCCAGCCGCGCGGGAGGTCGCCCTTCTTGCACACCGGGCACACACCCTTGACGGCTTCCCCTGTCCGGCCAGAGACGCTCGACGCTTGCGCGGGAATCGACCGCATGGGCGTCACGGTCAGGTCCGGCTTCTTGCTTATGGGAGTTACGCCTTGGTCACCTGCTTCCAAAGTCCTCCTGGTCCGGAGGATCTCTTGGTATCGGGCGTTGTCCTCCTTCCACCTGCGGGCGGCCTCGCTCTCGCCTCGCCCATTGACGAAGCGCTCCATGTCCCGCTCATGCCGCCCCGGCTCGCGCCGCGCCTGCTCCAGCCGAATCTGGTAGAGCCGCACGAGTTCGCGCTGGAAGCGGGCGCCGCTGACGCGCTGGAGGATATGGGCCCGGCGATATTTCCTCCCCCGAGGAAGGGGACCCAGCTCGGTGATCAAGTGTCGGCTCCAGCCTAGGGCCTCCAGGTCGGCTGCGGTGCACAACGGCTGCGCGGCTTTGGGGAGAAACACAAGAGCACTGATCGGCAGACGAGCCAGGTCCTTTTCATGCCGCTTTGTGAACTTTTGGGCTCGGATCACGCCTGCCAGGAGCTTCGTGCTGTAGGTCAGCGTCCGCTCCAGGTGATCCGGCTGCGGAGCTGGCACTGCCTCACCACTTTTCAGTCTCGGCTTTCTGTCCCTGTCACGCTTACGCGGCTTCGGCGCGACCTCTGGAAGCGGGTTGGCGAGAACGTTCTTCCATCCCTTGGCAGCGCGCTCAGCCGGGGTGGCTGTGGCAGCTGCGGGGACTGCGCCGTCGAGCAGGCCGCGCTCACGGTACAGCTGAACGAGCCGGGCTTGGGCACGGCCAAGAGCGACTTTTGCATCGTTGGCGGCCTGGATGTCTCCCCCGTCGAAGCTGATCCGCTCTCGTGTCCGCAATCGGGCAATGGCCAGGGTCAGCTCGTTCGCATCGGAGTAGCCCTCGAAGTCCTGGTTGCTCACTGGCCACTTGCCCCGTCCTAGTCGCCGCTCAACTCATTGTCGTTGCAAGGCATCGGCCGCGGCGGGACTTCAGTCGATTGGAAGCCGATCCCAGCCCAGTCCCTTCGGTCCCATCGGCCATCGACTCCCGGCATGCAGACGGCCAGCGCACGCCTTTGGGGCTGGTGGAAGGCACCGGCGGCCACGCCGGCTACTCCGGCAGAGGTCGGGGTCAGGTGATGTCAGGCCGAGCGGGGAACGGGACGTCTCACCGCAGCGCGGGCGGTCCAGAACGAACTTTCTGCTGCAATGAAATGAGAACCGCAGCACTACCTGGATCAGAGCTCCTGATGCGGCTCTAAGATCTCCGAGCCGAGTATCAAGGGGGGCAACGTGGCTATCGCCATAGTCGACGCGGTCAGGCTCGCGAAGACGAACCAGCAGAGGAAGGAACAGCTGAACGAGCGCCAGGAGAAGCTCAATCAGCGGGCCGCCGCGGAGAATGCTGCCCAGCAGAAGGCGCGGCAGACCCTCTACGACCAGGCCATCGTCCCCTTCCGTGACATTTTTCAGCGTCTCAAGCACATCGATCCGGTCGAGCTGGCCGAACTGAGCAAGCTGTCCGTGATCGTGATGCCAACCGTCGCCGACGAAGTGGATACCGAGCATTGGGAGCTGCGCGAGAAAGCCGTGACGGCCGCTGTCGGATCACTGGCAGGCAGCGCGCTCACCGGTTACAGCGTCGGGGCAGGCACTGTTTTCGCAGTGGGAGCCTTCGCTTCCGCCTCCACCGGCACGGCGATCTCGGGGTTGTCCGGAGCTGCGGCCACCAGTGCCACGCTCGCGTGGCTGGGCGGCGGGTCTCTTGCCGCCGGCGGTGGCGGGGTGGCGGCCGGAACAATGGTGCTGACCGGGCTCGTCGCTGCTCCGGCCGTCCTCTCGCTGGCTGCTCTCGGGGAATGGCAGAGCCGCAGACTCAGACGCAGCGAACAGGAGAAGGCACAAGAGCTGGAGCGGCTCGAAGCACAGATGCGCGAGGCGGAGGACGCTGCGCCCGCCCTGGACGCGCGCAGCAAGGACATGCAGCGCATCCTGCAGGGTCTCCAGTTCACCCTGCTGAGACGGCTGCCGTCATTCACCTCACTGGTCGAAACGTGCGACGACTTCACCCAGTACGACCCACCTCGGCGCGCCGAGGTGGCGGAGATGGTGGATCTCGCCAGCCTCGCCGTCATGGTCATGAGCTGCCCGATCACTGACGCAGAGGGACGGATGACCGAGGGACCGCGACAGGTCGTCGCCTACGCCGAAGCCCGGCTGCAGTCGCTGAACACCGAGGTGTAAGTTCCGCACCCGGCCGGTCCGGGCAATTCGTCTCATCGCGGCACGGACCGGGGAACCTTCGGTTCCTTTGCGGGAAGACTGTGCCTTTTGCCGTGCCGGGCGCAGCGGGTGGATGGGGCAGGGGGTGACGTTGTCGGGTGGTCGTGCTTGACGCCGTTCTCCGGAACCACCCAGTCGAAGGTCAGATCGGCTGGTTCCACCGCAACCACCTCGTCCCAGGGCCGGAGGTCGCGACGCTCACCGAGCTCAACGGGATGATCGATCGGTGGGGCCAGGAGGACGAGAACCGGCGGATCCGGTCCCGCCCTCGCACGATCGGCGAGTACCTCGCGGCCCGGCAGCCGTGCCGGCGCCGCTGATACTGCCCACGTGCTGCGCCCACGTACAGAGCCGCACGCGAATCGAGATCAGCCCCGCCCCGGTGCCCGCCGGGCAGCCCTGCCCAAACGCCCAGGCGAGTCCTCGGGCCAGGCTCGCCCTTCCCCGCCAACGCGGCCGGACGGACCGGGACCGCGGCAGCGATGCCGACCTGGCCGTCGGCAAGCTCGGACAGGCCGGCTGGCGGACCGCCGCCGGGCGGGTACCCGGGCGCGCGATAGGAAAGCAGCAGCGGCGGTCGCATGGCTTCCTGCTGTCCGCTGCAGCGCAGCCCGGGAGGGTCCGGCCTGCGCGGCCGTAGTCGGCCGTCATGAGCGGTAGATTTAACTCACTTTCCTTGCCTGCCGGCGGTATTTAGGTAGGAATCCTTGCCTCTGGAGGCTTCCGGGAGCGTGGGAGGTCGTTTTTCCGCATGAAACTTGCCCCCCCCCCCCCGAAGCCGTCGCCCGCGAGCACCATCTACACGAAATCCACTACAAACCCCGGAACAGGTGCGTTTTAGCGGGCCAGTGTGACCGTGTGAGACGACGTGTTCGTCGAAGAAGTTCCGGCGCAGCTATCGCGCCATTGTTTGTAGGCCGCTGACCAGGTCGGCTTGTGCCAGTTCGTCGCGCTGGGTCGGTGTGAGCCAGTGGGCAGACGATCCGGCAGGCGTCCGTTCCACCAGCAGCACGTCGTCGACGGCCTCGGCGACAGCCTGCAGGTGGCTGATCACCATGACAAGGCGATTCCCGTTGGCTTGGGTGCGCAGTACCTCGAGGGCGGAGTCCAATGCGGTGGTGTCGAGGGCGGCGAAGCCTTCATCGAGGAACAGGGAGCCGAGAGCCGGGCCGCTGCGGGAGTGCAGTTCGGCGAGTGCCAGGGCCAAGGCGAGTGATGCCTGGAACTTCTCTCCTCCGGACAGCCGGTTTGGGGGGTGGGCGACGCCGGAGTTGCGGCTGACGATGTCGAAGCTGTCGGCGAAGCCGAAGCGTCCGTCGGACATTTGGCCGAGCAGGTCGCTGGCGATACCGAGCAGCGCTTGGGTACGCAGCATGGTGAGGTGGTTCAGGAACTTGGCGTCGACCAGTTCGCGGCGCAGGACTTCCAGGGCTTCACAGCGGGCCTTGCCCGCGGTGATGGCGAAGTCCAGGTCAGCGGCCGGCTTGATCAGGTCCTGCGCTTCCTGCTGCTTCTGGCGCTGGTCTTTAGCTTCTTTGGTTGCCTGTCCGACTGCGGCAACGAGGGGGTGGAGCGCTTCGGGTGTTGTCAGATCGGCGTGGGTATCGAAGCCGTCGACATCGGTAAGTGCGGCGGCGCACTCGCTGAGGCTGTTCTCGGCAGTGGCTGCGTGGTCTGCGGCGGCGACGGCACGCTGGATGAGCTTGTCACCCAGCGTTGAGGTGGTCGTCGACAGTTCGGAGGCGTACGTGCGGACTTCAGCGATCTCTGACTGGGCCGGGGCCTTCGGCGCCTGATGCTGGTCGGAGGCATCGAGATGCGTGAGGGCCTGAGTGACGGCCTGCGCCCACACGTCCAGTCGGCCGCGCAGTTGGTTCAGCGGGTGCTCCAGCCGGACCTGAGTGTCCTTTCGAGGGCACGCTGTTCGCCAAGTACCTCGGCTTTCTGCGCCCTTGCCTTTTCCCTCTGGTCGAACAGCTCTTGGACTTCTGCCTGCCGGGTGGTGACAGCGGCGGCGGCAGCGGCTGCCTCATCGGCGAGGATGTCGATCGCGTCGTGCGGCAGCATCGCTTGGATGCGGGAGGGGAGCGTGCTGACCTGGGTGGTGGTCCTGACCACGGCACGGGTGTGAAGCGCGGAGGCCTGCGCGGTGTCGTCGGTGTGGCGTTGATGGGCTCGCGTGCGCTCGGCCAGCGCCTTGCGGCCGGCTTCGACCTCGGCGATGCGGCGATGCCCTTCGGCCTGCAGTTGCTCGGTGTGCCTGACGGCTGCCTGCTCGCATGCGGCGATTGCGTCGGCGATCGGTGCTGTGTTCTGCTCGAGTGGTGCAGGGCCATCAGCGGTCGGGGCAGCCAAGGCTGCAGTGGCAGCGGTCAGTGCAAGTGATGCTGCTTCGGCGGCGGTCATATCGGCGCGGGCTTTAGCGAGCCGTTCGACGGCCGTGTCACGTGCGCTTTTTGCCCGGCTCAGCCGGTCCGTCGCCGCGGCCAGCTCGGCCGTATGAGTATCCGTCGGGGGGGGTGAAGTTGTCCGGGACCTGCTGGTGGCATACGAGACAGTCGTCACCGGGGCGCAGTTCGGCGGCGAGCGCAGCAGCCGTGTTGCGTTGTCGCAGCGCCTCCAGATGAGTGTCGGCTTCCTTGACAGCTTTGCGTGCTGCCTCTGCTTTCGCCTCCACTGGGCCGAGATCGTCACGGGCGGATGTGCGCCGGTCCACTGCGGCGGCGTGTGCGCTCGCGGTGCCGGCGACGCGGCGGGCCGCCGTGAGGGCTGTGGTCAGCGCGGTGCGGACGGTGGTGGCGCACGTGCGGATCTGGTTGCTCGTCTTTGCGGCGGCATCGGCCTGCTCGGCCAGCGGTTTTGCGTGTTCGGCGTCCTCGTCCAGTTCTGCCTCGGCTTCGGTGATGGCGTCGCGTTCGTCGGCGAGCTGTTCGGCGAATATGGCGAGCCGGTCACGCTCACTGCGGTGTTCCTCGGCGTCTGTCGCGAGGCTCTTCAGGATCATGGCGGCTTGGGCGAGCGCGTCCTGGCCTTCTCCTGCCGCGTCTGCCGCGGTGATCGCTGCGGTCAGTTCGAGTTCACGGGTTGCGGCGTGTACGGCGCGCTGGTCCAGGGCGTCGTGGCGTGCGGCGATGTCGGTGGCGACGGGCTCGAGTGCGTCGAGGACGGCTCCGGCGTCGGGCACTGCGCACGTTGACAGTGTTTCGGCGGTGCTGGTGGCCGACGCCGCGGTGGCCCGGGCTGCCAAGACCTCGCTCCGCAGTGCGGTGATGCGCTCGATGGCGGTCTTCAGCCGTTCGGCGTGGGCGGTGGCTGCGTCGGCGGCTGCGCCGGCTTCTGCGGCAGTCTGCTTGGGGTTGTCCGGCATGGGGGCGCGTCTGGCTCTCGCGTCGCTCAGCAGTGCCTGGAGAGTGTGGCTGTGGCGGGCGGCCATCTGCTGGACCAGTTCCAGTGACTCGGCGCCGAACAATTCCCGCAGCCGTGGGCTGCGTTCCTTGGGTGTGGCGGTGAGGAGTTGGTCGAACTTTCCTTGTGGGAGCAGTCCAACGCGCAGGAAGGTGTCGTAGCCCATCTGCAGCACCGCTTTGATGCGGGAGCAATGCCCAAGACCTGTGGATCAGTCCCGGGAGGGACGCGGAGGGCGTACCTTCCCGAATGATCCTGTGATGGTCACCGAGTAGGCCCGCGTTCGCAGCGCGGGTCGGGAAGGCACGCCCGTGCTCAGCGTAGTGAACCCCGATGGCTCCACCGAATCCGGCTCTCTGATCGACGAGATCGTGCGCGAGGGCGCCCGGCGGATGCTCGCCGCCGCCCTGGAAGCTGAAGTCAACCAGTACATAGCCGAGTTGGCGGCCGAGGCGGACGGAGCCGGCCGCCGCCTGGTGGTCCGCAACGGATACCACCAGCCGCGGACCGTGGTCACCGCGGCCGGACCGGTGGAGGTGAGGGCACCGCGGGTGAACGACCGGCGGGTGGACGAGGCCACCGGGGAGCGCAAGCGGCTCTCCTCCAAGATCCTGCCGCCCTGGTGCCGTAAGTCGCCGAAGATCTCCGAGGTGCTGCCGCTGCTCTACCTGCACGGGCTGTCCACCGGCGACTTCGTCCCTGCGCTGGAGCAGTTCCTCGGCGGAGCGGCGGGCCTGTCCGCGGCGACCGTGCCCCGGCTGACGAAGCAGTGGCAGGACGACCACACTGCATTCCAGGACCGGGACCTGTCGGACCGCGACTTTGTGTACGTGTGGGCCGACGGCGTGCACCCCAAGGTCCGGCTCGGGCAGGCGCACTCGTGCGTGCTGGTCCTGCTCGGCGTCCGGTTGGACGGCACCAAGGAGCTGATCGCGCTGGCCGAGGGCCTGCGCGAGTCCACCGAGTCGTGGGCCGACCTGCTGCGCGACTGCCGCAGGCGCGGCATGCGCGATCCGGAGCTGGTCGTCGGTGACGGCGCCATGGGGCTGTGGAAGGCGCTGACCGAGGTGTTCCCGGCTGCCCGGCATCAGCGATGCTGGGTTCACAAGGCCCGCAATGTCACGAACTCTCTTCCGAAGTCCGCTCAGCCGGGCGCAACGAAGGCGATGCAGGAGATCTACAACGCCGAGGACCGCGCGCACGCCGAGAAGGCAATCGCGACGTTCGAGAAGACCTACGGCACGAAGTGGCCCAAGGCCGTCGCGAAGATCACCGACGACCAGGAGGAACTGCTGGCGTTCTACGACTTTCCGGCCGAGCACTGGATCCACCTGCGGACCACGAACCCCATCGAGTCGACCTTCTCCACGGTCAGGCTCCGCACCAAGGTCACCCGCGGCGCCGGCAGCCCGGCCGCAGCCCTCGCGATGGTGTTCAAGCTGGTCGAGTCCGCCCAGGCCCGCTGGCGGGCGATCACCGGAGCCCACCTGGTGCCCATGGTCCGTGCGGGCGCCCGATTCGAGAACGGCGTCCTGGTCGAGCGCCCTGAGCCTGCGGTGGCATGACCGCCGAAGTGTCAGAAACTCACTGGCCCAGCTGATTTCTGCACCGTGATACTCGATGTCTATGACACGCGATGACCTCACCGGAGACATCCCGGTCAACCCGGCGTTGCGTCGGGTTCTGGCACGGGCCAACGACCCGGAACTGTTGGAACTGCTGGCCAGCAGGATGTCGGGCGCGGATCTGACCACGCTGCTGCTTGAGGTGTTCCGGCGCCGGGCGGAGCAGCTCTCGCCGGCCGAGGTGATGCGGCGCTATCGCAGCGATCGGTTCGTGGCCCCAGCGCCGGTCGAGTTCGCCGCACTGCGCCGCACCAAGGACGCGTTGCTGTCGGCGTTGCCCGACGGCTTCGAGGTCCTCGTGCTCGCCCCGGTCGTGCCGCTGGCCGCGCATTCGGCCGTGGCGACCGTCGATCCACGCAAGGTGATCGCGACTGTTCGAGGCAGCGAGGTCGCGGCCGATCCGACAAACACACTGGCGCTAGAGGCATCGCACCGGCGCTCCCTGGCCCTGGCCGCCGATCCGCGTTCGAACGCGCCGATCCGGCTGGCGGCCAGCCAGCGAGTGGCTCGCGCTCAGAACTTCAACGGTCCGAGGGCCCTCGCCCACTTCCAGCTCTTCGGTCTGGTGACCGCCGGCCGAGACACCGGCAACCGACTCTTTGAGCACCGTCACTTGGCCGAGCACCTGCGGTTCGCCGCCCGGGTCATGGCCGACATCGGGACACAGGACACACAGATCAGACTGACCTTTCTCGAGGACGCGACTGGTCCGACCCTCGAGCGGATGCGCCACGACCTTGCCGGGCTGCCAGGAATACAAGTATGCGAGGACCCCGACCGGGCTACCGGACGCGGCTACTACACCGGCATCTGCTTCAAGATCTACACCAACATCAGAGGCCACCAGCTAGAAGTCGGCGACGGCGGCTTCGTTCAATGGAGCCAGCTACTCACCGGTAACCGTAAAGAACGCCTACTGATCAGCGGTTTTGGCGTCGACCGCCTTGCCGAGGCCCTGACGTCACAGCCGGGGCCTGGCGAGTCCTCATCACCGTAGACAGGTCAAGCAATCCACAGGTCCTGACAATTACTCAGGTGCCTACGGGATCGGTGACTGGGGTGCTGAGGCCGAGTGATTGTGGGAAGACCACGCTCCTGCGTGCTGTGGCAGGTGTTCAGTGCTGGCGTCGCCGCCTGCCGCGCGAGCGTCTGAGCTTATTGCGCAGGCCCGCTCCCCGAGGGTCCTCGAGTTGTACGAGCAGATCGACCGCCTTGACACGGGAGTCCCTGTGCACGGCCGGGGAGGCCGCGAGGGCCGCGAGCATGTCGGCACCGCGTGCGTCGCCGTGCCGCGCGAGCAACCCCGCCGCTTCGACCCGTGCAAAGTCGGGCACCAGCGCACCCTCGCCCGCCAGAGCGTCCCCGTCCGCGAGGAGACGGGCCAGGACGTCCGGGCCGCGCGGGTCGCCCAGCCGGGTGAGTTCCATGGCAGCGTGCAGGCGCGACAGGAAGGTGAAAGGGTTCTCGCCACCTGCACGGGTCTGCTGGTGGATGGCTTCAAAGCCTCGTGGATCTCCTAGTCGGACCAGCCTTTTGCCCGCTTCGAGAACCTCGTAGAAGTCCTCACTGGTGACCATGTCCGCCAGTGTGTCCGCTCCGCGCGGATCTCCCATCCTGGCCAGCGCCTCGGCGGCGTTCATGCGCAGCCTGTCCCGTTCCATGAGGCTGCTGATGAACCCGCCGGCCGACGCGTCAAAGAAGAGATCATGATTCTCCTGCGAGGACTCCCTCGTGTGGACGTACAGTCCTCCGTCCGCGCCTGTCGAGTATCTGATGCACCATCGCACCGCGCGCGACGGGCGCGCATCGGTCTCCAGGGACTCATCGGCAGCGATCGCGCGTAAGGCCTCCTGTCCAGCTGGATCCCCGCGGTGCACGAGAAAGAGCGCCGCGAAGAAGCGTGCGTTACCCGTGGCCGAGTGGTCCAGGGCCAGTTCGGACAGGCGGAGGGGACCACGGGGGTCGCCCGATGCGGCCAGATTCTGAGCGGCATGGACATGAAACCCTGCGTCGCCCCTGACATCCCGGGAGAGTGCCGCCAGAAGGTCGCGGCCGCGCACGTCGCCCAACTCCGTCAACGTGGCGGCGGCCTTCAGTTTCTGCGACCCCGAGGCATCGGCCGCGGCCAGTTCTGCCAGCAGATGGGCACTGCGCGGGTGGCGTGCTTCGGCCAGGATGATCGCGAGGTCGACACGGTCCGCACCGTACGTGAAGGCGTCGTCGTCTCTCAGGAGCGACGCCAGGAGATCCGCCCCGCGCGAACCGTCGAGGCTGGCGAGCGCCCGCGCGGCTTCCCGGCGCTCCCATCCGCCTGCGTGCTCGAATTGCCGAGGATCGGCGACGAGCGTTGCGAGCATGTCCGCGGCTGCCGCGTGCCCCAGTCTGTCCAACGTCACCGCCACATCGACGCGCAGGTCCAGGATGTCATGCGGGGATCTGGAGGCGTCCCAGGCACGGAGCAGGGTGTCGACGGCCGTCTGCTTAAGCGTCGGGCCGAGACTGACTCGATCGGCCGTGAGGTCCGCGATGAAACTGGCTCCGGAGAACTGCCCGGCGCACTCGTGCAGACCCTCCTCGACCCCGGTACGGCGCCGGTCGATCCAGGAAGCAACAAGGAAGCGGGCGAACGAGTTCTCCTTGGAGGCCAGGCGGGCGATCCGTCCCGGGTGGGAACGGCCTCTGCCGAAGAGTTCCGCGAACTCCCTGTCGCTCCGGTCCTCGTCCTGACCGATGTGCTGGACAGCGAGGAAGTCGGCGATCGTCTGATGCAGGAAGGTAAAGTCCTCGCCGAAAGGGACCAGCACCCCGCTGCGCCGCAGAATGCCGCGCAACAGCACGGGCCACCGGTACCACAGCCCATCCGGACACAGCGGACGTGCCCATTCGGTCAGCAGATCGACCACGCTTCTCGTGTCGCCGTCGCGGCGAGCCAACGCAAGCCTGCCGAGAAGACCGAAGACCTTGATCGGCAGCATCTCGGCCGCCATAACGACGGAGGTGCCGTAGCGGGCTGCGGCGAGCCGCATCTGCCCGACGATCCCCGAGGGGTCGTCGCTGAACTGGCGTTCCCGTAGGAGCTCGATGAAGCTCTCGTAGACGCCGTAGCGGCTCTCAGGCATCGCTTCATCGGGGTGCGCAGTGAATAGCCGGCAAAGCAGTGCGGCCATCAAAGGTACACGCGCCAGCTCCTCCAGTCCGGAGCGGCGGAGCTGCGCGCCGAAGCGGGCACCGACGTCCTCTGGGTCAGGGAGCCTCTCTGCGGTGAACCAGCGAACGGCGAAGCCCGCGATCCCGTGCGCCTCTAGCGGCAACAGATCGAACCGGCGGGCCCGCCACACCGCTGGCGTGGGTATCTCCACCTCGGGCAGAGGACGCGTGGTGAGGACGATCCTGTAGGCGTTGCTGTGTATAGACCCGCGGAGCTTGGTAATTGTGTCGAAGACCCTCGCCCGGGCTTCGTAGCCCACGACCTCGTCGAGGCCGTCGACGAGGAGAAGCCATCGGGCTCCTGCCGCCGGTGCGCTGGCGAAAAAGTCCGGCGGCCAGGGCAGCTGGGCGCTGTCGCCGAGGAGGGTGTTGGCACCGTTGGCTATAGCCTCGGCCCATTGCCCGCGAACTGCCAGGGCCGCGGCTGGCAGCCGGACGGGGACCAACGAGGTTTCCTCGTCCCGCAGCCACCGGTCGGCGAGCGAGACCAGGCCGGTGCGCAGCAGGCTGGACTTGCCCGTCCCCGGCCCGCCCACCAGCACGGTGTCGCCGTCGAGGTCCAGCACGGATTCCGCCGGCAGCCGTTCACCTCCGGCCACGGGCTCGCCATCCTCCTGGACCTCGCGCTCGTGTACGCGTTGGGGCGTGTACACGGCGGACAGGGGCGGTGTGTCATTCGTGCCCTCCCAGTAGGTGTCGTACTCCGTCGCCTGCTTGGCCTCCACCAGATACGAGCGGAGCCGCGGGCCAGCGAACTGCCGATCCCCCGCCAGCAGTTGGCTGTCGGACAAGGTCCGCAGCCAGGGACGGTGAGATGTGACGGCCGACTCGTCCATACGGCGGGCTTCCGGGCAGCGAGCAAGGATTTGGGCCACAGGCAGCATGTGGGCGCTGCCTTCGTGGTTCGAGGTCGTCAGCATGCCCATGACCGCGCCGGTCTTCAGATTGATCACCGCGCTTCCGCTGAAGCCGCCGACCACCTTGGTGCCCACCACCCGTGGCAGCTTCATGAGGTCCTCCGTACTGCGCAGCGCATCGCCCTCGTAAACAAAGGCGGCAGGCTCTCCGGGACGGAACGTCCCCTCGGGATGGCCGTACGTCCACAACGCATCGCCTTGTTCCGCTACATCCGACATGAGCACAGGCAGCACCGGGCTTGGCGGTTCGGCGTCGGCACCTTCCGGAACCACCTTCAGCAGTGCCAGATCCAGTCCGCTCGCGTCATCGCGGAAGTATGAGTCCGGCAAGACGGCGAGGGTGAGTTCACGGCGCAGCACCACGATGCGTCCGTGCACGCGGTGCGGCAACGGGCTGCCAGCAGCGGCGATGACGTGGGCGCAGGTGGCCACGGTGTCCGGTGTGATGAAGAATCCGGTGCCCCGCAGCGGGCTCCCGCCGGTGGTCGTGGCCGGACTTTCGAGGCATACGGTCGCCTCTCTCAGCAGATCCTTGCAGTCTGCCGTTCGGCCTACGGTTTCTCCCACTCCAGCCCCACTGCGAAGGTGGACTTGGCTGAGGCCTTGCCCACGACTGCGACGAAGGTGCCGGACTCCAGGGCGATCTCGCAGCCGAACTGTACGGTCACCTTGGACGCATTGCTGTCCTGAAGGCGCGTCCCCATGGCACGGGCCAGGCCCATCAGGCCGTCCAACGCCTGCTCCAGTGTGGGCCGACGTGAGGCGATCTCAGACTCGACACCAGGCCCAGACGCTGTCAGATCCAGCGCCTGCACGGCCAGATAGACGGTCTGCCCCTCCACGTCCAAAGGAATCAACCGGGACCGTTCCACGGCCCCGTTGACTGCCGGCGCCTCCTGCCCCCCGAACTCCGTCACTGTCTGCCCCCTCCGCACGGAACCATATGAACCGCGATCGATCACTCAGCGTAGCGTAACCATCACGGCGAAGGGGTGGGAACGCGGAACTACCGAACCGCCTCAGGACTACTCGACATCCCGCTGGACGATAGTCCGTGGACAGCTCAACAGCACATAAGTGAAGTGGGACGGGTTCCGGGCGTTGGTCTCCGTCGACCCGGGCCGGGTGGTACTGCGCTCGAGGCGCGGCATCGAAATGGGGCCGTCGTTTCCGGAGGTCGTATCCGGAGCCGTGCAACTGCCGGATGCGACCGCGCTGGGCGGCGTTATGCGACCTGTACGGGTGTCTCAGACCCAAGGTGTCTCAGGCGGTGCACCTCCATAGACGAGACGCGTTCGCCGCCGATGGCTCGGGAAGCCGAGGACGGAAATGGGGCCGTGCGTCCGTCGGCACGGCGCGGATAACCTGCGCGAATGAAGCGGATTCAGCGAGCGGCCGGCGCGGTCGTCGGCTCAGCCGTGGGCGACGCCCTGGGCGCCCCCTTCGAGTTTGGCCCCCCAGGAGCGTTCTCCGCGCGGTTTCCCGCGCCCGGTGCCGGTGGCGAGATGTGCGGAGGCGGTGGCTGGGACCCCGGCGAGGCCACTGACGACACGCAGATGGCCGTCCTGGTCGCAGAGTCCCTGCTGCATCGCAGCGGACTGGATCTGCCGGACATATTCGCCCGCTTCCAGCGGTGGGCGACATCAGAACCGAAGGACATCGGCTTGCAAACCGAAGAGGTCCTGACCAACGGCATGCCCTGGGACCTCGCCGCCGCGATTCACTTCCAGGTCAACCAACGAGCAGCGGGAAACGGCTCCTTGATGCGGGCCTCTACCTCCGCGGTTCACTTCGCACCCGCCGGCCAGGAAGCCACCATGGACGCGGCCCACCGCATCGCCGCCCTCACCCACGGCGACCGCGCGGCCTGGGAGGGCACCGCGATCTTCCACGAACTCATCCGCCTCACGTTCGAGGACACCGACCCCCTCGCCGCGCTCCCGGACATCCTGACCCTTATCCGCCCCGACCACCGCGGCCGCTACGCCACCGTCCTCGCCCCCGACTGGCACCCCGATCAGGCAACCGAGCTCAACGGCGCCATCTGGCCCTGCCTCGGCTCAGCCGTCTGGGCCCTACGCACCACCAACGACTTCGAAGACGCGATACGCGCGGCGATCGACCTCGGCGGTGACACGGACACCGTCGCCGCGGTGACCGGAGGCCTCGCGGGGGCGTACTACGGGCTGGATGCAATCCCCGCCCGGTGGACCCAGCCGCTCCATGTTCCCCTCCCAGGCTTCGACGGACGGGTGCTGCACCTACCAGATCTACTCCACCTTGCAGAGCGCCTCATGGAGGGGCCGTCGATGAGACAGGCGTCGCAGCCCGCATAAACGGCGAGCTGGTCGTATGGGACGCCGCGGGGCGCCTAGCGTTCGAGCGGCTGCAGAACCGGCTGCTCGGCAGGTACGACGACCAAGGCCGCCTTCAGTACATCGGCCGCACCACGTGCACAGATGCGAGAGGGGATCGGCAGGTCCCGCAACACCTGGCGCAACGCTCAGCGCAACATCCGGCGCAACACTTGCCGCAACACCCAGCGCAACCTCACGAGCTCGCGGGGTCGGGTGTCGGGTGACTGGCAAGGCGGTCGTCCTGCTGGACTGGTCGGTTCGGCCGCCCCGCCGTCCTGTCACCATTGGGGGATCTCACCGTCCATGAAGTCCCGAAGGTGGTCCTGGCAGTTCGGGCGCCCCTTCAGCGGCGGCAACCCGGCGGCCTCGGCCGCATGCCACATCACTTCGACCATGAAGGACGCCCACGCCCTGCTTGTCTCCGTGTGGGCCGCCGCCGACAGCCTGGATCAGGTCATCGAGCAGACCGCCCAGTTCCTCGACCGCCAGGGCTGCCGGGCTACTGACCTCCGTCGACGGCGCGGGACACACAGACGGCCAGCTGCGCAGTGCCGGCAGTGCGCTGCATCGAGCATGCGAGGTGTTCACGCTGCTCTCCACCGCGCTGCGTGACGCCCGCGTCGCCACCAGCGGACTCGACACCACCACGCCTGAGAACGGCAGATGGGCACTCTCCACCGCACCCGACTCCATGCCCTCCATGGTGAGTCCGATGCCCACGGACCCGGCCGAAACAGGGAAGCGGGACAGCTTCTGATCTTTAAGCTAAGAGCGCGGTGGCCAGCGACGCGCTAATCCTGGCCTCAGGTTGATCGGGGACAATGAGCGGCAAAAGCATCGACTGGAAGGGGGCGGGCCGGCGTGCGGATCATGATCGCGGATGATGAAGTGGCCATCCGTGAGTCGCTGGAGCGGGTGCTCCAGGTCGAGGGTTACGACACCAGCACCGTCGCCAACGGTCTCGCCGTGCTCGACGGGGTCGGTGGGGCCGACGGTGACACGCTGGATCTACTGATCCTCGACGTGATGATGCCCCGCCTCGGCGGGTTGGAGACCTGCCGGCGGTTGCGGGCCGCAGGTCGGGATCTGCCGGTGCTGATGCTGACCGCCCGTGACCAGGTCTCCGACCGGGTGACGGGGCTGGACGCGGGCGCCGACGACTACCTGCCCAAGCCGTTCGCCACCGAGGAGTTGCTGGCCCGGGTGCGGGCCCTGCTGCGCCGGCGCACGCCGACCGAGGAGGAGTCGCAGATCCTGTCGTTCGCCGACGTCCGGCTCGATCCCGACAGGTTCGAGGCGTGGCGGGGCGGGCGGCCGCTGCGCCTTACCCGGACCGAGTTCTCCCTCCTGCAGGTCCTCATGCGCAACGCGACCCGGGTCTTGACCCGCGACGCGCTGTTCGAGGCGATCTGGGGCTTCGACATGAGCGCCACCGCCAACAACCTCCAGGTATACGTGAGCTACCTGCGCCGCAAGATGGAGGCCGAGGGTGAGCCGCGATTGATCTACACGCTGCGCGGCCTGGGTTACGTGCTGCGGGAGACTCCTCCGTGAGCGGGCCCGCCGGCCGGGGACCGCGCCGGCTGACCCGTTGGTGGCGTCGGCGGTCCTTGCGGACCAGGCTGACGGTGATCGCGGCGACGGCCATCGCGGTCAGCGTGTTCGTGGCTTTCCAGGTGGCCAGCGAGCTACTGGACTGGGAGCTGCGGGACACCGCCGAGAATCAGCTACGCGCCGACTCCCGCGTCCTGGCGGCGAACGCGCAGCGCGCCGGTCTGGCGCAGGTCCAGCTACCGCCGTATCCCGGGTCCGGTCGGCTGGTGCGGGTCATCCTGCCCGACGGCTCGACCCGGACGCCGGCCGGCCAACCCGTGCTGCCCCCCGTCAGCGAGCACGCCGGGCGCGTGGCGCAGGGCGCGTCGGCCGACCTGATGGAGTCGAACGACAGCGACGAGGAGGGCTACCTCGTCTACACGCTGCGGGCGGGCGACGGCGCGGTCCAGGTGGCCCGCGTCGCCGACGACAGCCCGATCAACCAGTTCGGGTTCGGCATGCTGCTGATCGGGCTGTTCTGCGTGGTGGGCGGCGCCCTTGTCGGGCGGACCGTGGCGCGGACCGGGCTGGCACCGATCGACCGGCTGACCGTCGCCGCGGTACGTGTCGCGCACACCCGGGATCTCGACGCCGACATCCCGGATGAGGGCGGTGGGGAGATCCGGCGGCTGATCCAGTCGATCAACGACATGCTCGCCGCGCTCCGGGACTCCCGGCGGGCCCAGCGGCTGCTCGCCGAGGACGCCGCCCACGAGCTCAAGACCCCGCTCACCAGCCTGCGCCTCAACGTCGAGCTGCTGATCCGGCTCGATCGGCGCGGCACCCTGGACAGCGCACTGCCGGCGGAGAGCCGGACCCGGCTGCTGACCGATCTCGGCGCCCAGGTGGCCGAGTTGAGCACCCTTGTCGCCGAGCTGACCGACCTGGCGCGCGGTGACGTCAGCGACGAGAACACCGAGCTGCTCGACCTCGCCGACGTGGTGGTGGCCGCCGCGACCCGGGCGCGTTCCCGCGTGCCCGACATCGAGATCGCGCTCGACGTGACCTCCGTGTGGGTGAGCGGGCGTCCCGCTGCGCTCGAGCGGGCGGTGCTCAACCTCATCGACAACGCCGGCAAGTGGTCCCCCGCGGACCAGCCGGTCCAGGTCCGGCTCCGTGCCGAGGACGCGTCGGTGGTGCTCGAGGTCGACGACGCCGGGCCGGGCATCGACGCCGCCGACGTACCGCGGGTGTTCGACCGGTTCTACCGTGCCGACAGCGCCCGGGCGTTGCCGGGATCCGGTCTGGGGCTGTCGATCGTGCAGCGGGTCGTCGACGCCCACGGCGGCCGGGCCAGCGTCGCCCGCTCCGCACGCGGTGGCGCGCTGCTTCGCATCGACCTTCCGGCCGCGGCCCCGCCCGCCCCGATCGCGCGGCTCACCACCGGGGAGGACACCGCGGCGTGCTGACCCGCCCCGGCGGCGCGGCGCGGGACAAGGGACGGCGGCCCTCGGGCATGGCCCCGCGCGGCTCACCGTCGGGGCAGGACACCGCGGTGCGCCGACCCCAGCCCCGGCCGCACGGCGTAGGACCAAAGGGCGGCGGCCGTCGAGCCCCATCAAAAGATCCGGGACGGGTCTGGGTCCCCGTCCCGGATCTCGTCCGTGCCGCCGCGCTCACCGTTGCAGCGCGGGCTCCTCCTCGTCGGCGAGCGGCTGTTGACCGTCCGGCAGCTTTGCCGCTGGACGGGACAGCCGGCTCGGCCACCACATCCGGCGGCCGATCAGCAAGGTGAGGGCGGGCACCAGGACCGACCGCACCAGCAGGGCGTCGAGCAGCACGCCGAAGGCCACCAGGAACCCGACCTCGACCAGCATCACCAGCGGAAGTGTGACGAGGACCCCGAACGTGGCCGCCAGGACCAGGCCTGCCGAGGTGATGACGCCACCGGTGGCCGAGAGGGCTTTGAGCATGCCCTCTCTGGTGCCGAGACGCACGGTCTCCTCCCGGGCCCGGCTGGTCAGGAAGATGTTGTAGTCGACGCCGAGCGCCACCAGGAACAGGAATGCCAGCAGCGGCACCGAATAGTCGATGCCCTTGAACCCGAGGATCGTGTCGAAGACGAACACGCTGCCGCCGAAGGCTGCGGCGAATGAGACGATGACGGTGGACATCAGGACCAGCGGGGCCAGGATCGCGCGCAGCAGCAGTCCGAGGACGATCAGGACGACGACGAGCACCAGCGGGATCACCAGCTTCTCGTCGCGCTTGGTGGTCACCTCGGTGTCGAGGTTCTCCGCACTCGGCCCGCCGACGATCGCCTCCGCCCCGCTCACCGCGTGCACGGCGGTGCGCACCCGCTTGATCGTGTCGTACTCCGCGGCGGTGTCCGGCGCGTCCTTCGGGAACACGGAGATGTTGGCCCAGCCACCGCTGGTCTGCTCCGGGATGGCCATGGCCACACCGCGCGTGTCCTTGACGACGTCGAGCACCCGCTCCTGGTGCGCCGGCCGCGTGAAGATCTCCATCGGCTGGCCGCCGAGCTCCGGGAAGTGCTGGCGGAGAACGGTGAAGCCGGTGACCGACTCCGGCGCGGACAGGAACTGGTCCTGCTCCCGCAGGGCGCCGGTGTTGCCCGCCAGCCCGAGGGCGAGCACGCCGAGGACTCCGAGCGAGCCGAGCGTCGCCACCCACCGGCGGCGGCTGATGGCGGTGCCGAGCCGTCCCCACAGCCCCGGCTTCTCCTCCACGGCCGTGCTGAACCGCGGGATGGCCGGCCAGAAGATCCGCCTGCCGAGCACCACGAGCACCGCCGGGAACAGCGTCAGCATGGCCACCAGCGCGCACAGGATGCCGGCCGCACCGATCGGGCCCAACCCTCTGGTGCTGTTCAGGTCCGCGACGAGCAGGCAGAGCAGGCCGGCGACCACGGTGGCCGCGGACGCGACGATGGCCGGCGCCGCGCCGCGTATCGCGTGGACCATCGCGACCCGGACGTTCTCATGGTGGTGCAGTGCCTCCCGATATCGGGCGATGAGCAACAGCGCGTAGTCCGTGCCGACGCCGAACACCAGGATCGTCAGCAGCGCCGAGTTCTGGTCGTTGACCACGATGCCGAAGCCCTTGACGAGCAGGTAGACGGTCCCCATCGAGGTCAGTGCGGCCGCGCCGACGGCCACCAGCGGGATGATCCACAACACCGGGCTGCGGTAGGTGAGGATCAGCAGGAGCGTGACGACGGCGATGGTGGTGAGGAGGACCTGCTCGTCGATGCCGTCGAAGACGGCATCCATGTCGCCGTCGATCGCGCCCGGGCCGGTCACGTCGAGTTCCAGGCCGGAGGGGCGTTCCTTCGCGGCGTCACGCAATGGGCCGACGATGTCCTCCGGTGCGCCGTAGGTCGTGCTCACCTCGAGGGTGAACATCATCGCCTTGCGGTCGGTGGAGGGGCTCGTCGGTGAGCCCTCGTCGTCCTCGCCGGCCGTCGCCTTCGGCGGGTACCGCTTGGCAAGGGTGTTGTAGTGGCGCTCGACCGTCGCGCGGTCGGCGTCGGTCATGCCGCCGGCGCGGTGGTACACGAAGACGAACGTGTTGTTGTCACCGCCGGGGAGACTGTCGTCCAGCACCGCCACCTTGGTGGACTCGGCACTGGCCGGCAGGGTGTCTACGGCGCTGTCGGTGGTGACCGAGCTCAACTTTCCGCTCAACGGCACCATGAACGCCGCCAGCATCAACCACAAGCCAATCACCAACCACGGCACCCACCGGCCTGCTAACCGACCGGCCGGCGCTTCCCCGGACGGCGCTGCGTTGATTGCCATCACTAGCCTCCTGCATACGGATTACATCGCTTCTCTGATGCCTACTTCCTAACGAGCGAACCTTGGACAACCGTTAGAGCCTGTGAAGTAACCGGCGTCCGTTGTAGATGGTGATGTTGATCATCGATGTCTTGTGGGTGGGTGCGTCGCGGTGAATCGTCCGCGCCGCACCGGGAAGTTGCTCGACATCGACGGCAGCTCGTACAAGGCCGTTCTCAGCGGCTTCAAGCAGAACGGACACATCACCCGGCGTTTCGTGAGCCCCGAGGGCGGCTCGAACAGCGCGGACGTCGTCGCCATGTTCACCAAGGTCGGGGGCAAGCCCCGCCTGGAAGCGAACGTCAACCGCCAGGGCGTCAACCCCGGCGAGTCCGACGAGTACGTGGGGCTTCGCAACGTCGGCGACGCTCCGCTCGACCTGGCCGGCTACACCATCACGGGAGCCCACACGGACAGGAAGTTCACCTTCCCCAAGGGCAACAAGCTTCAGGCCGGCGACCGTCCGCGGGTCTACGCCAACGAGATCCACCCTGAGACCGGCGGTTACTTGCGGCGTTGTATGCGTTCGTCGGCGACGCCATGCATGATCCGGGCCCGACCGACCCTGAGCTGATCGAGCCTGGTACCCACATTCCGCACTTCACCGAAATACCTGCTCACCACGCATACCCCACGGAGCAGGAGAAGCCCTCCGCAGCCCCTACCAGCACCTTCGCCGTTACGGACTTGGTTTCGTAGGTGGGAGGGGACAACATTTGTCGGCGGTTTCCGGCAGCACTTAGCGATCACACGGGTCGGAAATGTCGATGAGAAGTGACAACACCGGAGGCCGCAACTGATCCATGCCGTGTGCCTGAGTGAGTTGATCTAGACCCGGACTTGAAGGGCCGGATGGCGGTGGGGAGCTGGCAGTGAAGGGGCGTTGCTCAGACTCACACGTCGCGCTGCAAGGCGCCGAGCACACGTCGTTCTTCTCGACCTTGATCTCCCTACCAGGTGACCGGAAGTTCATGGACGCCGTAGACCGTCATGGCCGACCGCAGTGGCACTTCCTCGGGCGCGACAGTGAGACGTAGTGCCGGGAAGCGGCGAAGCAGTGCGGGGAGGGCGATGCGCATTTCGGCGCGGGCCAGCCGCTGCCCGAGGCACTGGTGGAGGCCGTGACCGAACGCGAGGTGTCCGGCCGTGGAGCGGGTGAGGTCAAGCGCGTCCGGGGCGGCGAAATGGTCAGCGTCCCGGTTCGCCGCGGAAAGTGCGACGGTGACGGACTCGCCAGCCTTGATCAGGCAGCCGTGGAGCTCGATGTCCTCGAGCGCGACGCGGACCACGTGATGGATGATCGTGAGGTAACGCAGCAGCTCCTCGACCACCGCAGGGGCGTCTTCCTCCTTGTCGCGGACCTCGGCTAACTGTGCGGGGTTGGCCAGCAGAGCGAAAGTGCCCAGCGTAAGCATGTTCGTCGTTGTCTCATGCCCGGCGATCAGGAGCAGGAGCGCCAGTCCGGCTCTCTCGTCCGCAGTAAGTCCCTCGTGCGCAGCGAGCCCGCTGAGCACATCTTCCTCTGGCCAGGAACGCTTGTGGCGCAGCAGGTCCCGCAGATATGCCATGAGCTCCCTGACCGCCTCTTGCCGGTGTTCCGCTGTGAGGTCGATGTTCAAGAGCGTGGCGGCGTTCCGCTGGAACCCCTGCCTGTCGGAGTAGGGCACCCCGAGCAGTTCGCCGATCACTTGTGACGGGATCGGCAGCGCGAATGCCTTGAACAGGTCGGCCGGGCCCCCGGCGAACTCCATCGCGTTCAACTGGTCATTGACGATCGCTTCGATCTCCGGTTCGAGGAGCTTCATCCGGCGCACCGTGAAGTCACCGGTGAGCAACCGCCGATAGTGGTCGTGCTCGGGCGGGTCCATGCGGAGGAAGAATCCCGGCGGCACGGGCGTCCTTGCCGGCTGGGCAACCGGTGAGCGCATGTGGTCCGGGCGGACGCTGAATCGGGGATCTGCCAGGATCGCCCGCGCTGCGGCGAAGCCGGTCACCAACCACCCCTGACCGCCGTCGACGTAGGTCATCCGATGGATTGGGCCGAGTCCCTGCCGGCGGTGCAGTTCCTCGGGCGGGTCGAAGGGGTTCTGGCGGGCCGTGGGCATGACCATTGCCGGGGATGTGCTCTCCATCGGCCGCTCCTCGGTCGGTACGGACCTCCCGATAAAACAGCACTCGATGCAAAACGTCAATGAATGCAAAATTGCATCACATGCGGTAGGGTGCTGTCGTGACCAGCGACCCAGGGCTGCGCCAGCGGAAGAAGATGCGCACGAGGCAAGCGCTCATCGAAGGCGCCCTGCGATTGTTCGCCGAGAAGGGTTACGACCAGACAACCGTGGCGGAGATCGCGGCCACCGCAGACGTCGCGACACGGACCTTTTTCAGCTACTTCGACAGCAAGGACGACATCGTCTTCTTCGACGACAGGTCGCGGCTGGAGCGCGCGGTCGAGATCATCGGAGAACGGCAGCCCGGCGAACCGGTGGCCGACCTGCTGCGGCGCGTCATCGACCAGAGTGTTTTCGCGGACACGGACTCGGAGTTGGCGCGGAAGGTCGGCCCGGCTCGGACCCGGCTGATTGCGTCGGTCCCGGCACTTCAGGCGCGCGAATTGCACCTGCTGTTCGACATCCAGCTGCAGCTGACCGAAGCGCTCAACCTCGCTTGCCCCGAGCTGGACCTCGTCGAGGCCGCCGCGGCGGTGGGCTCGCTGGTCGGGGCGATCAAGGTCGTCGTCGCCGCATGCCAAAAGCGGGGCAACCGGCCGGAGCAGACCTACAAAGCCGTTCAAAGGGCCACCGACATCGCGATCGACGGCCTCAACTCGCTCCCCCGCCCGGCTTAGCGTGTTCAGCGCACGCGCACTCGGTCGTGGCATGGGTAGCGGTGAACGCAGTCTCTGGCCGGTTTTTGGGGCTCGGACGGGTCAGCCTGAGACTGCGCTCTGCGCCCGGGCGGCCCGGGTGCTGGCGAGCCGGTAGGAGTCGGTGCCGGTCTCGATGATGTTCCCGCCGAAGGTGCGGCGGTCGACGATGGCCGCGCAAAGCCGCGGATCGGTGAATGTCTTTGTCCACCCTCCAAACGACTCGTTGGAGGCGATGGCGACGCTGTTCTTCTCCTCCCGCTCCGTCAGCACATGGAACAGCAGCTCAGCGCCCCTGCGGTCCAGCTCCATGTAGCCAAGTTCGTCTATGCAGAGCAGATCGACGCGTCCGTAGCAGGCGATGGTCTTGGTCAGGATCTTCTCGTCCGCGGCTTCGACCAGCTCGTTGACCAGTTTGGTGGCGAGTGTGTAGCGGACTCGGAAGCCGGCCATGGCGGCCTCGGTGCCGAGCGCGATCAACAGGTGGGACTTGCTAGTGCCGGAGTCGCCGATCAGGCAGAGGGGAAGTCCCTTCTTGACCCATTCGCAGGTGGCCAGGGTGTGGATGACGGCTGCGTCGATGTTCGGGTTGGCTTCGAAGTCGAAGGCCCGCAGCGACTTCTCCCGCGGGAACTGCGCCGCCTTGATCCGCCGTTCGGAGCGCAGCTTCGGCCAGTTCGGGGAACTGGGCCCGGATGGTGGGCAGCCGGAGCATGCGGCATGCCTGGTCAAATGGCGGCGTCGGCGGCCTGTTCGGTCAGTCCGCGATGGCGTTTGAGCGTCACGGCATCTCTCCCTGGATGGTGGGGCGGTCGGCAGGCTGCCGTACTCGCAGCAACTGGTCGTAGGCTGCGACCGAGGGCAGCGGCCGGGTGTCGGGCGGCAGTTGGGCCAGCCGCCGTTCGGTCAGTGAGGTCACGTTCGTCCGTTCCGGCTCCGCAGGAACAACCGGAGCCGCAACCTCGTCGGCTTCGGCCGCCTTCCGCGCCTCCAGGGCGACCGCGTCCGCGGTCAGGGCGCCGGCTCTGAGCGCGGAGGCAAGCCCGGCGACCAGGTGTTCGTGGGAGACGTGGCGGCCCATCAGCAGGACCTCGATCAGGGCCCGGGTGCCGTCCCACTCGCCGTGGGCAGCCTTCGCCGCCTCCCACCAGGCGTCGTGGACCGGCGTGAACTTCCCTGCGGAACGGGCCTGTTCCAGGGCGGTGGCACCGGGGAACGCGCCGGGCTTGCGGACAAGGGCTTCCAGGTAGTGGTCAAGATCCAGCCGGGCCTGTCCCTTGGCGATGAGCCGTTCATGGCGGGCGACTTCCTGCTGGCCGTCGTAGACCGCTAGCTCGGAGGCGTGCAGCATGACCCGGACCGTCCGGCCGATCAGCCGTACCGGCACCGAGTAGCGGTTGGTGCGGACGCTGATCTGGCTGAAGCGGTCCACCCGCAGGCTGAACAGCCGTCCCGTCTCAAAGGGTTCGTCCGGTAATGGCTGCAGTAGTGGCCGTTCGACGGCAAAGTACTCTCTCACCGGTCGTGGCCGGGTGCCGATCCGGCGCTGTTCGTCCTCCTCATCCCATTGCTCGATCATCGCGTTCAGCTCGGCGAGGGAGGCGACCTCTGGGACGGGGACCATGTGATTGCGGCGGAACCAGCCGATCTGACCTTCGACCCCGCCCTTCTCGTGGGCGCCCTCGATGCCTGGCAGGTACATCGACGAACTCGGCTACATGGAGCTTGATTGCAGGGGTGCTGAGCTGCTGTTCCAGGTTCTGACCGAACGCGAGGAGAAGAACAGCGTCGCCATAGCTTCGAACGAGAGTTTCAGCGGGTGGACGAAGACGTTTACCGACCCGCGGCTCTGCGCGGCCATCGTCGACCGCCTGACCTTCAACGGCGCCATCATCCAGACCGGCACCGAGTCCTACCGTCTCGCCCACACCAAGGCCCAAGCCGAACAAGCCCAGGCCAGCTGAGGGCTCCCGGGCGACCGCCCTGGTGGAGGCACTGACACGCCCCGCTCTCGGCAGTCGCCCGACTCAACCCGTCCGATCAGGACAGCGCAGGCTCCTCGTCAGTGGCCAGCCGGGCGTGACGCTCGACGTCATAACGTGTGCCGTCGTACTCCAGTTTCTGGCGTTCGATTCCTTCCACCGCAAAACCCGCGGCAAGGGCCACCCGGCAAGAGGCCGGGTTGTTGACACGATGTCCCAACTCCAACCGGAAGACACCTGCGTCGTCGAAGGCCCAACGAGCCAGCGCCCGGCAAGCCTTTGATGCGACGCCCTGGCCTCGTGCTCTCTGCGTCGTCCAGTACGACACCCAGCCCGTCGCATGGCGCCGATTCACTGCACTCACCGCGACATTGCCCAACACGGTGTCCTCGCCGTCGACCACCGCGAACGCGAAGGCGACGCCTCTGGCCCACTGATCAGATTGAACCGCCAGCCATCGATCAGCAGAATCCAGCGACGCGATCGGCTCGCTGACCTGCCACGACATCGCGGGGTCCGCGAGTGCGGTCAGCACCGACTGCGCATCGTCAGCTGACCAACGACGCAACCACAACTTCGAAGACACTGCTAAACGATCACGCACCCCGGAAGTCTCTCGCAGATGCAGCCCTGCGGCAGCACGCTTACCAAGATCCCCGACGTCAGACCCTGCCGCCCCAAGGGGACGGTTCCCTAACGGGATGTTCCGGTTCTCATCGCGACCAAGCGGGCAGCCCCGCAGCACGCGAGTGACATCAAAAGTCGGTTCTGGCACAGATCTTGGGGAGTCGTCGCGGAGCGTTACCTCGATGTTCCACTGCGAGGAGACTGGCTCGTGTGAGACGGCGTGCGCCTTGTCGTCTGACAGTCGGAAGTGACGCTCCCTCAGGTGCTGGCCGGTCGCTGCTGTGGTCGGTCGTGGACGGTGATGGTGCTGGTCATGCAGACCGATGCACCGTTCTGGGACTCGCTGGTGTTCGACGGGCTCGAGGATGTGGATGTCGAGGCGATTACGGCCGGGTTCGGCACGGCCGAGGTGGTGGCGAGAGGCCGCGCGGCCCAGGTTGTATGTCCGGACTGCGGCCGCTTCTCGGACCGAGTCCACGACCGATACCAGCGCAGGCTGAAGGATCTTCCGCTCGCTGAGCAGGGGTGTTGTAATCCGGCTGACGGTCCGGCGCTTCATCTGCGGGTCGGCGGACTGCCCGCGTCGGACGTTCGCCGAGCCGTTCTCCCGGCTGGCTGCCCCGTACGCACGGTTCACGACTCGGCTCAACCGCGCCTTGGAGCGGGTGGGGCTCGCGCTGGCCGGGCGGGCCGGCGCCCGGCTGGGCTTCGGCGCGGGACGGATGACCTTGTTACGCAGGGTCATGGCACTGCCTGATCCGCAGTTCAGTACTCCGCGTGTGCTGGGCGTGGACGACTTCGCGATCCGTCGCGGCCAGACCTACTCCACCGTCTTCACCAGCGTCGAAGACCATCGCGTGGTCGATGTGCTCCCGACGCGTGAAGCCGGGCCGCTGGCCGCCTGGCTGATCCGCCACCCCGGCGTGGAGATCATCTGCCGGGACCGGGCGGGCGCCTACGCCGAAGGCGCCCGCCGCGGGGCCCCCGATGCTCTGCAGGTCGCTGACCGGTTCCATCTATGGCAGGGCCTGGGCCGAGGGGTGGAGACCTGCGTTGCCGCCCATCGCGACTGCCTACGCAACCCTTCGCCCAGCGGCACGCTGCTGGAGTCCACCCGACTGGCTTCCGGTCGGCCGCAGGACGACTTGGTGCCCGCCGGCCGGCGGGCCGAGCGGAAGAAGGCAGCTCACGCTCTGGTCCACGAGCTCCTTGCTCAAGGTCACTCACGCCGGGCGATTGCCCGGCAGCTGGGCTGGGGCCTCAACACCGTCCTCCGGTACGCAAACGCCGCACGCTGGCAGGACACCATCCGCGAAAACCGGCCCCGACCCAGCAGGCTGGACCCCTACAAGCCCTACCTGGGGCGCCGATTCGCCGCGGGATGCACCAGCGTCACCCACCTCCACAGTGAACTCGTTGCCGACAACGCGCCCGTCACCTACCAGATGGTCCGCGCCCACATCGCCACCCTCCGCGGGGCTCCGGCCGGCGCGCCGCCCCGGCCGCCGACGGTGCGCCAGGTCACTGGCTGGCTCACCCGACACCCCACCGCGCTGAGCGAGGACGACCGCGCCGGCCTGAAGGATGTCCTGGCACGCTGCCCCGAACTGGACATGGCCGCCGGGCATGTCCGCGATTTCGGCGAGATACTCAGCGACCGTCTGGGTGCCAGGCTCCCTGCCTGGATCGACGCAGTCGATGCCAGCCAGCTACCCGGTCTCACCGGCTTCGCACTCCACCTGCTCCGCGACCTCGACGCCGTGACAGCGGGGCTGACCCTGCACTGGAGTTCCGGCAGCATCGAGGGAGCCGTGAACCGCACCAAGAAGATCAAGAGACAGCTCTACGGCCGAGCCGGATTCGAACTTCTCCGCAAGATGATCCTGCTTCAATGACCCTCATCGTCCTGTACCAGTGGCTGGTCCAGCCAACCCGATCGACGCAGGCCACTGGGCTCGTAGCCTCTCGCTGTGACGGATATGACTGAGGCGCGAGACGCCTTCAAGAATCGATGCACCAACGCCGCACGCACACTCTCAGCATGCGTCGGTTACACCATCAGTCGCATCTCGTTCGACGCCTTCGCCGAGGAAGACTCCCTGGAGATCACCCTCAGGGAGGGGCCGTGGAAGCCGGACGTAGTAATCTCCCTCTCCAATCTCCACCACGTCTCGGTCGACAAGCCCCCGCAGATCGCCGGTAGCTTCATCGATGAGATCTCCTTGATCCACCTCCCGGTGCTCCCGCACCCATGGCCTGCGGACACCGCTGCCCGTGCCCGGCGGTTCGACGGACTCTGCGAGCTCGCGTGGCTGCGGATCGTTGGACCGGCCGAAGTTGAAGCTGCCGCCTCGGTCGTGACCGTCTACACCGCAATGAGCGACGACCGGGCCTCAACGGTTCAAAATCACCTGAGATGACGGCCGCAGCATCACTCGACCCGGCCCCTCACGATCGAACAGCGAGGTGACGCTCTGCGACTGCTCCCCAAGATCTGTGCCAGAACCGAGAATTGATGTCACTGTGTCGCTGCGTCAGGCCGGCAGGGCTACGCAGCGGGCTGATTGTTGACGCGAGCGTGTCCGCCATGCAGTGAGTGTCTGTTTTCGACCCGGTAGAACGCCTGGCGTTCCTGCCGCGAGGCACATGACGAAGTCACAGTCCGTTTCGGCTGCCTGTCATCACTACGGCATGGCGCGCGATCAACAATCCTTGTCCCATGACAACATCCGGTCCGCACAGTGACTTCGGGCCGGAGGTGCACAGCTCGTGGCGGCGAACATCAACCCCACCGTCAGGAGACGTCGTCTGGGAGCCGAGCTCCGCCGACTCCGCCAGGACAGTGGACTGACGAGCACCGAAGCGGCCGTACGGCTCATGGTCTCCCAGCCCAAGATCAGTCTCCTGGAGAACGGCCGCCGCGCTATCAGCCCCCGCGATGTACGCGATTTGTGCGCGATCTACGCAGTGACGGACCAGCAGGTCATCGACTCGCTCATGCGGATGGCCAAGGAATCCGGACAGCAGGGCTGGTGGCACGCATACGGCGACATTCCCCAGAGTGTTTACATCGGCCTGGAGGCAGACGCCGCCACCCTTCATGCCTACGAGCCCATGGTGATCCCCGGTCTCCTGCAGACCCCCGCCTACGCCCAAGCCGTCATCGAGGAAACGTTCCCCCCGCTCACCGCCGACCAAGCCGCCACGCTCCTCAGGGTGCGGCTGCGCCGACAGCACCGGATCTACGACCCGGCCTGCCCGCTGCGCCTGTGGGTCGTCCTGGACGAATCGGTACTGCGCCGCGTCGTCGGCAGCCCCGACAGCATGCGCGAACAACTGGAGCACCTGAACGCGCTCAGTGCCGAGCCGCACATCACCGTGCAGGTCCTCCCCGACACCGTGGGCGCTCACCCGGGCCTGTCAGGACAGTTCTCCATCCTGAAGTTCGCCGGCAGCCCTGAGGCAGTTGTGTACGTGGGACAGTTCACCAGCGATGTCTACCTGGAGAAACCGTCGGACGTGCAGCACTACGGCGTGATGTACGAGCAGCTCCAGGCCCAGGCCCTCAGCCCTGACAGGAGCCGCGCGTTCATCACCGGCGCCATCAAGACGTACATCAACGCAGCGAGCCGTGCCCTGACCGAGTGACTGGTTCACATAGGCGCGGACCATGGGATACGAGATGTCACCGGCACCATGCTCGTCCACCAGCCGATCGAAGATCCGCTGAGCGGTGTGCCGCTGCTTGGCCGGCGCGTCCAGATCCGCCTGCAGAATCCCGTCGATCAGCGACTTGTAAGGGTCCAGCCGCGACTTCCGCCGCCGCGGCTTGCGTCGTTCCTCGGGCCACTGCCCGTCCAGGGCGGCATCCTGAAGACCTGTACCTTGGCTTCGCCAGCGGGTGGCTGGATCGTTGACCGGGGTGAGGCGCCGGGCCGGTGAGGGCCGGGCCAAGGGCGAGGCGGGGTTGCAGCACCGTGCACGTCCACCCAGCCCGCAGCACCCTCGTGCTCAGCTGTGCGGATGAGGAGATCGCGCCAGAGTTTCTCTACTGGGGGATGTCGATCAGGACGCGGCCGCGGCCGCCGGCGTCGATGCGGTCGTGGGCCTTGGCGATGCCGGCGAGCGGGAAGCGGGCGCCGACATCGACGGTGAGGGCGTCGACGGCGGCCGCGGCGGTGAGGTCGCGGGCGGCCTGGCGTTTGGCCTCGGCGGGGAAGTCGTCGCTGCCGAGCAGGCGCAGGGTGACGTTGTTGAACAGCAACGTCCAGAACGGGATCGCGGTGCGGTCGGAGCGGGTGGCGTACGCGGCGATGATGGCGCCGTTCGCGGCGACGGCGTCGTCCAGGTCGGCGTTGTCGGACAGGGCGACCTCGATGATCCGGTCCACGCCGTCGGGTGCGTGGGCGCGGATCGCGGCGGCAGGGTCGCCCGAGTCGAGGGCGACGGCGTGGGTGACGACCGCGGGGTCGACCCGGTCAAGGTCGGTGCCGCGTCGGACGGTGCCGATGACCGTGGCCCCGCCCCAGCGGGCGAGCTGGGCGGCCAGCGAGCCGACCCCGCCGAGGACACCGTTCACCAGCACGAGTTTGCCGTCGACGGGGCCGTCGGCGAAGACGGTGCGGTGCGCGGTGATGCCGGGGATGCCCAGGCTCGCGCCGAGGTCGTCGGGCAGATGGTCGGGCAGTGGGACGGCGAGGTCGCCGGGGACGACGGTGTACTGGGCGGCGCTACCGCAGGGGCGGTAGGACTGGGCGCCGTACAACCACACGCGCTGCCCGACGCGGCGCGCGTCGACGCCGTCGCCGACGGCGTCGACGATGCCGGCGGCGTCGACGATGCCGGCGGCGTCGCTGTGCGGGATCACCCGCGGATAGGGCATGGCCGAGCCGGTCCAGCCGCGCCGCTTCTTGGTGTCGCCGGGGTTGGCGCCGGAGACGGTGACGCGGACACGGACCTCACCGGGGCCGGGGGTGGGGTCGGGCAGCTCACCGAGCTGGAGCACCTCGGCGGCCGGGCCCTGCTGGTCGTACCAGGACGCAAGCATGTTCAGTCCTTCCGGTCAGGGGTGTAGGTCTGGGGGCGGGGCTGCTCGTCCGCTCCTCGGATGCCGTCGCCGTCCAGGACCTCGTGGAGCCAGGCGCGCTCGGCGCGGCTGATGGCGCGGGCGGTGAGCAGCATGCCGCGCCGGTATGGGTCGGTGAGCTGCTCGGCGCGCAGCGGTGTGTCGCCGTCGTAGAAGAAGCTGGCGGGGGCCTCCAGGAAGTCCAGGCGGCGGCGCAGCACGGCGTGCTGCTCGGCGCGGTCGGGCAGCAGCGAGAGGAACGCCAGGATCACGAACCAGCGGGAGAAGTCGGTGATCTCGTACTGGGCCGGTTCCCGCAGCCGCCGCAGCATGTCCTCGCGTCCTGCCGTGGTCAGGTTCAGCACGTACCGGCCGCCGCCCGCCTCGGGTGCGGGGCGCCGTTCGATCAGCCCGGCCTTCGTCAGCCGGTTGATCGCCGGGTAGAGGGTGCCGTCGCTGACCGGACGGCTGTAGCCGGTCAGGTGTGTGATGCGGCGGCGCAGCTCGTGACCGGGCAGGGGGCCTTCGGCGAGGAAACCGAGGATCGCGAGTTCGAGCATGACCCCAGGCTCTCACATCGAAACGATGTGTGCATCGTTTCGATGTTACCGTGCAGAGGGAGGCGGCGCCCCGCCGTACCGCCGACAAGGCCGCGCGGGCGGGCCGGCCGCCCGCGCCGTGCCTCTCCCCGAGAGCGCGACATAAGGAAGAAGACCATGACTGCCCCTGCTCCCCGCCAGGCCCACGTCACCTCCACCGACGGCACAAAGATCGCCGTCACGATCACCGGCCAGGGCCGCCCCCTGGTTGTCTCCCCGGGCGCCCTCAACGCCGCCCAGGACTGGCAGAACCTCGCCGACCTGCTGGCCCCGCGCTTCACCACCTACGCGATCGACCGCCGCGGCCGGGGCGCCAGTGGCGACAACGGCGAGCACACCATCCAACGGGAGGCCGACGACATCGCCGCCGTCCTCGACCTCGCCGGACCCGACGCGATCCTGCTCGGCCACTCCTACGGCGGACTGGTCACCCTCGCCCACGCCCTGCACCAGCCCCCGGCGGCGTTCATCCTCTACGAGCCCCCGATCCCGCTGGGCGGCCCCGTCGGCGGCGACGCCCTCGCCCCCTTCGAGGAGGCCGTCCAGGCCGGCAACCTCGGCCAGGCCCTCACCCTCGGGCTGCGGAACTTCCTGAAGTTCCCCGAGGAAGCCATCGAGGAGTTCCGCCATACCCCGTTCTGGGCCATCCGCGCGTCCATGACTCCGACGTGGGCCCGCGAGATGCGCGCGATGGACAGCTTCGGCGACGACCTCGCCCGCTTCGCCGCCCTCGGCATCCCGACGCTCCTCGTGATCGGCGAACTCAGCCCCCGCTGGCTGACCGATGTCTCCCGCCGCCTGCACCAGGCCCTGCCTGACGCCCGACTCGTCGAGATCCCCGGCGAAGCCCACGACGCCTTCCTCACCGGCCCCCACGCCCTCGCCGACGCCATCACCGCCTTCGCAGGCGGCCTGCCTGCTTAAGCGAATTCGACAGCCCGGCCCTCACAAACAGTCCTTCGCGCGGGCAAGATCAATTATGTGCCGCCGGACCCCCGTCGACCCCGGATTCGTTCGCAGAACCCGTTCTCACTCAAAGCGGGATGGACCCCCTTCTGAAACTTGCATTGTGCGAAAATCCGCGCCCATGACGGACCCTCAGCAGCCCTTCCCAGCCGACCGCGGCCAAGGACCCGGAGCTACCACCGCGGGCGCGGGGACGCCCCGTTGCCCGAGGAGCCCTGCGTACGGTCCGCCGAGCTACCCCCGCGCGCACCGCGGCTTAGGCCGAGGGGAAACCGGCTGTCAGGCAGGCCAACAGCCGGCCCGGCGCGTCTTCCTGGAGAAGGTGGCCGGCGCCCTCGATCCAGTGCAGCTCAGCGTGCGGAACGCGTTCGTGCAACCACTCGGCGTACTGCGGAGGAAGAATGCGGTCCTCGCAGCCCCAGACGAGCCGCACCGGAAGCGATATACCGCCCAGCAAGTGCTCGTACGTGACCGTGTCCGCCTGCCTGATCTGGCTGTACTGACGGTAGAACGCCGCTTGCCCTGAGTCCCCTCGCCACGGTGCGAGGAACGCATCGAGAACTCCCGGCCGGAGGCCGACGTGCGTGGCGTGCCGCAGGTGGCTGGCGACCAGCGCTTCGTGCGCGTAACCCGGAAGCTTCTGGAAGACCTCCTCGTGCTCCAGGAAGAGCTGGAAGAGCCCTCGCTCCCACTCGCCACCGCTCACCGCGTCAAAGAGGGTCAGATCCTGGTAGCTCCTCTCCTCCAGCAGCAATGTCCGAAGCGCCACTGCCCCGCCGATGTCGTGGGCGACCACGCTGAGGTCGACTTCGGTGAGGTCTGGGTGAACCTGTCCGGAGCGATGACCCGGTGCTATCTGTTCGCCCTGCGTCTGGCCTACTCCGGCAAGGCGGTGCACCGGATCTCGGTCTCCTGCGGCCAGCAGGCGTTTCTCGAAGGACACGTGCACGCCTTCTCCGTACTCGGAGGTGTCCCCGGCGGTCAGGTCCGGTTCGACAACCTCACCCCGGCGGTCACCAAAGTGATCTTCCGGAGCCGGTCGCGGGAGGAGAACCCGCGCTGGACCGCCTTCCACCAGCACTATGGCTTCGTTCCTTTCTACTGCGAGCCGGGCCTGCGCGGTGCCCACGAGAAGGGCGGGGTGGAGGGCCAGGTCGGCTACTTCCGCCGCAACTACCTCACCCCGGTGCCGGAGACCGGCAGCCTGGACGAGCTCAATGCCCGGCTTCTGGAGTTCGAGCGGCGCGAGGAGGCCCGCCGGATCGGTCTGCGGATCCGCACCATCGGCCAGGACTTCGCGCACGAGGCGCCTCTGCTGATGCCGCTGCCCGACGAGGCGTTCGAGACGGGGCTGACCCTGACGCCGCGGGTCGACCGCTACGCGAAGATCACCGTGAAGATGTGCCGTTACTCGGTCCCGGCCCGGTTCAGATGGGCACAAGATCCGGGTCGTGCTGCGGTCCACCGAGCTGATCGGCTGCGACGGCCGCACCGAGATCGCCCGGCACCCGCGGCTGACCGGCCGGGGCGAGGAACGCATCGTCTTGGACCACTTCCTGGAGGTCCTGCTGCGCAAGCCCGGCGCCTTCGCCGGCTCCGAAGCCCTCGACCAGGCCCGGCGGACGGCTCCTTCACCACCACCCATGAAGCCCTGTGGGCCGCGGCGAAGTCGGCCCTGGGCGACGTCGAGGGCACCAAGGCGCTGGTGCAGGTCCTGCTGCTGCACCGGCACCTGCGGCACGCGGATGTGATCGCCGGCATCCGGGCCGCCCTGGCGGTGGGTGCCTTCACCCACGATGTCGTGGCCCTGGAGGCCCGCAAAGTCGCCGAGGCCGGCGGCCGGTCCCCGACCGTCAGCGCCGGCACCCCGAGCCCCGAGCCCGTGGCGCCCGTCCCGGATCCGCAGGTCACCAGCCTGACCATGCGGCGGGTCGCGCAGCTGCCCACCGATACCCGACCGCTGCCCGCCCTGGAGGCATGGGACCAGCTGCTGCGTGGTCCCCGGAAGGAGTCGTCATGACCCACCCGCACCACACCCTGACCGAGCCGGCCTCGGACGCCGCCATCGACACCGCCTGCCGGGTGCTTCGGCTTCCCACCACGCGCGCCCAGTTCCCGGACCTCGTCAGCCGGGCGGAACGCGAGCGCCTGTCCTACCGCGGGTTCCTCGCCGAGCTGCTGATGGCCGAGTGCGAGGACCGCGACCGGCGCCGCTCCGAACGCCGGATCCGCGCCGCCGGCTTCCCGCGCCAGAAGTGGCTGTCGGATTTCGACTACAGCGCCAACCCCAACAGCAACCCTGCGGTCATCAACAACCTCGCGACCTGCGAGTGGATCCGCAAGGGCGAGCCCCTGTGCTTGATCGGTGACTCCGGCACCGGCAAGTCCCACCTGCTGATCGGGCTGGGCACCGCCGCCGCGATGGCCGGCTACCGGGTCCGCTACGCCCTCGCCGCGAAGCTCGTGAACGAGCTGGTGGAGGCGGCGGACGAAAAGCAGCTGACCAAGACGATCGCCCGCTACGGACGCGTCGACCTTTTGTGCATCGACGAGTTGGGCTATCTGGAGTTGGACCGCCGGGGCGCCGAGATGCTCTTCCAGGTTTTGACGGAGCGGGAGGAAAAGAACAGCGTGGCGATCGCCTCGAACGAGTCGTTCGGAGGCTGGACCAAGACCTTCACCGACCCCCGGCTCTGCGCGGCGATCGTGGACCGCCTCACCTTCAACGGGGCGATCATCGAGACCGGCACCCAGTCCTACCGCCTCGCCCACACCAAGGCCCAGCAGCAGCTCAAGGCCGTCCCCTGACCCCGCGGACCACGGAAGATCACCGACCCCCCTCAATCCACTCCGGCAAGGCGAGCGCCCCCTTCATGCGGGAGGCAATGTCCGTTTTCGTTGTCGCGTCCAGCGTCTCCAGCAGCCCCTGGAAAGTGGCGGGCAGGACGTCGAGCAGGCTCAACACCTCCTCGCCGGTCCGGACCGTGAGCAACAGCTCGCACCGCCACTGCGGCGACACCTCCGGCCGATGACCGAGCCGATGCTCCATCGCCGGGAACAGATAGTGCACCGCCGCAGCCTCGACGTGCTCCCGCAGCCAGTCGACCGGGAGCCGCTGGCTGAAGCCCAACCGCGCCGCTTCCTCCTCCAGCAGCATGAGCTGCTCGGTGTCGACGGCCCGGATCGTCCGCGGCAGCACTGCAGTCATGCCGCGATCATGCCACCAGACGACGGCGGTGGGGCCACCTCGCGCCAACAGCCGGAGCCACTTCAAACCGTCACACGGCACCAATCGATCTCTGGGTGGGGCCACTTCAGACCGTCCGAGTGGGGCCGACTCAAACCGTCACGGCCAATCCCGGGTCCCGATGGAGACCGGATGCGTTCGCTCCAGGCGGGTGGCAACGTGGCGGCACATTCCCACCGCGGGCCAGTTGCACCGCAGCCTTGCGACCTGCTCGGCGCGCCCCCATCTTCGCAAGCTCACCGACAACCCCCAGAAAGCCACCGGTAAACGCGCTGGGGCCTCGGGGGCTGGCTGGATCCGCCGAAGCCGAAGCGCCCACGGAACCTGCCGATCTCGACGCCCTTGCGCATCTTCGGACAGCCGGGGGCACCAACACCCCCAAAGCCCCTTGCAGCCTGCCCCTGCGACTGGACACCCACCGCGCGGGTGTCATAACCGACTGCGCCCACCTGCTGCGGTGCACGCGGCCGGTTCAGTCTGCCAGCCGCTGCAGCCATTCGCGCAGCAGAGCCGTCTCCGTGTCTCGCAGGGGCACCCCGGCACCCGCGGCCGGTGGCTCGGTGGTGAGCGCGGTTTGAAGTGCGGCATCGAGGGCGAGTGCGCGCGAGGCCAGGTCCGACCCGGATGAGGCGGGCGAGTCCGTGGTGATCGAGGCGATGACGGTGTCCCGCAGCCGTGTCGAAGTGGTCAGGTCCCGCTCCGAGGGCTCTTCGCCGATCAGCGCCAGCGTGACGCCCGTTGTCGCCGCGTGGATGACGCGGGTCGCCTGCGCCACCGGAACCCGAAGGCGCCCGGCGTCGGCCGCCCGGCCCAGCAGTCTCACCAGCAGGGCGTGCGCCTCGTCCGCAGCCGGAGGCCGCCGCCCGGGCCGCACAGTTCCGTACATGAGCATGTAGAACGCGGGGTGCTGCACTCCGAAGTCGACGTGCAGGTCCCAGCCGCGGTAGAGGTCTGCTACCGGGTCGTCTGGGGTCAGCGCCAGCGCCTCCCGTTTCTCGGCCAGGTACATCTCGAATCCGTAGGCGGCCAGCTCGGCCAGGAGTCCGTCCTTGTCGTCGAACATCCGGTACAGCGCGGGGGCCGTGATGCCCGCGGCTGCGGCGACAGCGCGCGTGGAGACCGCCTCGCTGCCGCCCTCCTCCAAAAGCTTGGCGGCCACCTGAAGCGCCTGGCGCCGCGCGGCGCGTCGTCCCTCACTCATGGAACAACGATACCCTATTTTGCGTATCGTCGCCTTATCGGTGCTACCGTTCAAAGCGGATCGACGATCCACGCTGATGGTGGTCGGCGCCGGCCCGCGAGACCCGGGCATGCGCCGCAACCCGGCCGGGGCCGTCGGTGCCACGCGTGGAGCAGTGCGGCCGACCGCCGCAGCGGACAGCTCGTCATCCGCCGACACCACCACCGAACACGCCGCCATCGCGGCAGGAGAGGAACACCCGTGTCCGATATCTCGATCGTCATCGCGTCGCATTCCGGCTACGGCCACACCGCGCAGATCGCCGCGGCCGTCGCGGACGGCGCGCGCTCCGTCGCCGGGGCGCACGTCCACCGTGTGGACGTCGCCTCCCTCGGCAACGCCGACTGGGAACTGATGGACGCCGCGGACGCCATCATCTTCGGCACCCCCACCTACATGGGCACCGCGTCGGGGGCGTTCCACGCCTTTGCCGAGGCCAGCAGCAAGCGGTGGATGACCCGCGCCTGGAGCGACAAGCTCGCGGCGGGATTCACCAACTCCGGCTCCATGAGCGGCGACAAGCTGCACACCTTGCAGTACCTCTCACTCCTGGCGGCCCAGCACGGAATGCTCTGGGTGAGCCTGGACCTCCTGCCGGGCTGGAACACCACCACATCCAGCCCCCAGGACGACAACCGCCTCGGCTTCTACCTCGGCGCCGGCGCACAAAGCTTCAACGACACCCCCGCGGTCCACGACGCAGACATGAACACCGCTCGCCACCTCGGCCGACGCGTCGCCGAGCACACCCGCGTCCACCGTGCCGGACTGACCGCCGCAACGCACTGACACAACGGTCCGGCAAACAACACCTTTCAGTTTCTTTCAGAGGAGTGCGTCATGCAGCATCGGACACTGGGGAGCCAGGGCCTTGAGGTCTCGGCGATCGGCTACGGCGCAATGGGCCTGACGATGGCCTACGGACCCACCGACGAGGCGGCCGGCGTCGCTGCCCTCCGCCGCGCGCACGACCTGGGCGTCACCTTCTTCGACACCGCCGAGATGTACGGCTGGGGCACCGGATCCAACGAGATCCTGGTCGGCAAGGCGGTCAGGGACTTCCGCGACGACGTGGTCCTGGCCACCAAGTTCGGTGTCGACATGTCGGTGTCTCCGGAGCAGATCGGCGGCCCTGTCAACAGCCGGCCCGACAACATCCGCAAGGTCGCCGAGAACAGCCTGCGCTACCTCGGCGTGGAGCACATCGACGTCTTCTACCAGCACCGCGTCGACCCCGAGGTGCCCATCGAGGAGGTCGCGGGCACCGTCAAGGAGCTGATCGACGCGGGCAAGGTGAAGTACTTCGGCCTCAGCGAGGCCGGACCCGAGACGATCCGCAGGGCGCACGCCGTGCAACCGGTATCCGTCCTGCAGACCGAGTACTCCCTGTTCGAACGGGACGTCGAGCAGCTCTTCCCCGTCCTGGATGAACTCGGCATCGGCTTCGTCGCCTACTCCCCCCTCGGCCGCGGGTTCATCACCGGCACCGCCAAGCCCGCCGGCCAGTACGAAGCCACCGACATACGCACCGTCGACCCGCGCTGGCAGCCGGGCAACTTCGAGAAGAACGTCGAAGCCGTCGACCGGCTCGCCGAGCTCGCGGCGGCCAAGGGTGCCACCGTCCCCCAACTCGCCCTGGCCTGGCTCCTGACCCGGGGCGAGCACATCGTGCCCATCCCCGGCACCCGCACCCCGAAGCGCATCGAGGAAAACGCCGACGCCGCCGGCCTCACCCTCACCGACGCCGATCTCAAGGCCATCGACGAGATCCTGCCCCAGGGCGGCTTCGGCGCCCGCTACACCAAGGGGCACGTGCCCACCTGGATCTGATGATCCACCCCGGGACAGATGCCACCTAGGCCGGCTCCGGCGAGACCAGCGCAGGGCCGCTGGGGCGAGGCGGACGGTGTCGTGTGAGCGCGTTCGGATGCCTATGGGCTGAGACGTGCGCGGAAGGCGCCCTCGGTCCCACCGATGGGCCGGGCGTGGATGTTTCACAGGTGGTCGCTCATGAAACACCCCGCTATCCGGAGGCCCACCTGGGGTGATCATGATGAAACGATCTGGGGCCGCTTCCGGCCCTCAAGATCAACAACGGGCGGCCTCTGGGCTTACCTCAGCGCTGCCCCCCTTACGGTCGGGTGAGAATTTCGGCTCCGCTGTCGGTGATGGCGATGGTGTGCTCGCTGTGCGCGGTCCGGCAGCCTGTCGCGCTGCGCAGCGTCCAGCCGTCGGCGTCGGTGACGAGTGTGGCGGTGTCGGCCATGACCCAGGGCTCCAGGGCGAGCAGCAGTCCGGGGCGCAGCTTGTATCCGCGGCCGGGCCGTCCGGTGTTCGCGACGTGTGGGTCCTGGTGCATGGTCGAGCCGATGCCGTGGCCTCCGAACTCGGTGTTGATCGGGTAGCCCGCCTTGCTCAGGACCGTGCCGATGGCGTGGGAGAGGTCGCCGATGCGCGCCCCAGGCTTGGCGGCGGCGATGCCGGCGGCGAGTGCACGTTCGGTCGTCTCGATCATCGCGACGCTCTCCGCCGGCCTGGCCTTGCCCACCAGAAAGCTGATCGCGGCGTCCGCGGCCACCCCGCCCCTGGCTACGGCGAGGTCGAGAGTCAGCAGATCCCCGTCTGCCAGCGTGTAGTTGTGAGGCAGCCCATGGAGCACTCCGTCGTTGACGGCCGTGCAGATGCAGTGCCCGAACGGGCCGCGCCCAAAGGAAGGCGCGTAGTCGACGTAGCAGGACTGCGCTCCCGCCTCGGTGATCATCTCCTTGGCCCACTGGTCGATGTCCAGCAGGTTCGTCCCGACCGTGCTGCGCCGCTTCAGCGTGTTCAGGATGTTTCCGACCAGGGCGCCGGTGTCCCTCGCCCGCTCAAGCCGCGCGGAGTTCAGGATCTCGATCATGGGGGCCTCTCATGTACGTCCAATAACTATCCCGGTCTAACTGTACCGGTATTAAAATGGGGTCATGGTCAGGTTGCCGCTCACCCCCGCCGAGGTAGAACGCGGACAGCGCCTTGGCGCCCTGCTCCGCCGGGCCCGGGGCTGCCGCTCGATGCTGGACGTGGCGCTCGCTTCGCACATCTCGCCGGAAACTCTGCGGAAGATCGAATCCGGCCGTGTGGCCACCCCCGCCTTTCCGACCATCGCAGCGATCGCCGACACCCTCGGCCTGTCTCTCGACGCCGTCTGGGCCGAGATCAGCCAGGCGGAGCGAACCGTCGAGGATCAGTCGGCCCTGCCTGTCACACGGCACCCATCGCTGGCTTCGTAACGCCGCACTCGGACAGCCAGCGGTTCACTGACCGCGCTGTGCCGGTACGCAAGACCTCTCAGACTGTCGGTGCGTCAACATCGCGCACGGGCGGCATAGACGGATGCCGCATGCGAGAGTCATAGAAAGCGGACAACAAGTAACAGCGGCCATGTTTCCCCCACAGCTCCTCCACGGCATGGACAGAGCGTGCGCGGCCAGCCGGCCGCCGACGCACACCACACCCACTGCCCCGGGCAGCCCGCAGCTGCTCCCCAGGGAAGGGTGTCCGCACCATAAAGGGACCTCTTGTCCGCCTTCGCTTCCGTCACCGCTCGCCGTCTCACCGCCGCCGCGCTCACCGCCGGCGCTCTCGTCTCAGCAGTGACGCTGCCGGCATCCGCCGCCGACCACGCTCGCCCCGAGCGGCCCAAGGTGAAGATCTCGGACGCCCAGTACGACTCCCCCGGCCGTGACGACCGCTCCAACCGCTCCCTGAACCGGGAATGAGCGGAAGTCACCAACACCGGCCGCCACACCGTCAACCTCGACGGCTGGACCCTCAAGGACGACAACAGCCGCACCTACACCTTCGACCACCACCGCCTCGAAGGCCGCTCCACCGACAGCGTCCACACCGGCATCGGCCGCGACACCGACAGCGACCTCTACCAGGACCGCCGCCACTACGTCTGGGACAACCACTCCGACACCGCCACCCCCGCAACGACAACGGACGCCGCACCGACCGCGAGTCCTGGGGCCACAGCCACCACAGCGGCAGCCACCACCGCTAACCCACCACACAGCGGGCGTGCACCGAACACCACCCCGCGCCCCGACAGAACAACGACGCACCCGGCCGCAGAGGCCGGGTGCGTCCCGTTTGGTGGTCAAGGAACACTCGAAGGGACACAGAGCCCCATGGGCAAGGAAAAAGGACGTCCGCACGGCAACGGCCCCACGGTAAGGCCAGACCGGGGGAAGGCCAGCCGGTCCAAGCGGGCGTCCGGCAAGTTCATGCGCATGTACCGCCGCTACCACGCATGGCGCGCCCCGTTCCCGCTGTGGGCGCGGATCGTGTGCGACATCCTGTTCTGGGCCCTCGTCGCCGCCGCGGCGTACGTGGCAATCGACAGCCTGTGCGGAGCAATCCTCATCGCCGCTCCCCTCCTCGGGATCCTCGGGCTCGCGGCGAGCAAAGAGCACGACGACGGCATCGACTGGAGCGACCACCGCATGGGAGGACAGCCCAAAAACCCGGGGCCCAAAATCTAGGACCTCGGACGGTCTCGCCGGCGCTTTCGCTGGAGGGCTTGCTGGTTAGATGTCGCCGGGCGGCGTGGGGCCGCCGCCGTCGACCCAGACCTTGCGCAGGCCGGGCTGCTCGGCGGCGACCCGGCCGAGCAACTGGGTGCCGGCCACTGAGTCCTGGACGCCAGCGGCGGTGACCAGCAGGGCGCCCCTACCTCCCTTGTGGTGGCCTCGGTGGCCGCGGCGGTGGCGGGGCCGGGGGTGGCGCCGTAGCGCGTTTCCCCTGGCGGGAGCTCAGCAGGGAAGGGAACAGGAAGCCCACCACACTTCCGGCCGCAGCACCAACCAAGAGCGCCAGAAGGACATTCCAGCCGACACCTGAGTCGAAGTACTCCAGTGGCCCCGCGACGATGGCTCCGAAGACACCCAGGGCGAGCGCGCCACGCCAACGGCGGCGCACGCTCGACCGGTCTTTCTTCACGACTCGCTCCTCTCTCTGACCTGTGGGGCCTCCTAGGTCGCCCTACCCCAGAACGCGTCCAGTCGTTCCCGGCCTCACCCCGTCGTCGATGTCCGCACGACGCATCCACTTCGACAGCGTCACCGCGTGGACACCGAAGCCGGCGGCCACCTGCTCGAGCGTCACTCCCGGGCCGCGGTTCCTCGCGACCCGCACGACGTCCTCGCGGAACTCTTCCGGACAAGGCTTCGGCACAGCGACATGCTTCCCACCCGCCCCACAGGGCAGACCAGTTCAGATGTCACCCGATCCTGCAGCAGACCCCTCCTCTCGGATCATCCGTCGGAGGCTAGTGCGTGCTGCCGCCTGATCTGGTTCCAGGGTTCTCACCCGGGTGAGGAGCTGGTGGTTGTCGCCGGTGGCGTGCTGGAGGTTGTCACCTGTGGTGAGGCAGGCGCGAACCTGGTGTTCGAGGAGATCGGCCCGCTTGCCACCAGCGGGCCTTGGGCGCAGGTCGGCGGGAGCCTGGGCCGCGACTGGCGGACCGCGTTCCGGCGGCTTCGTGACGCTGCCTGCCGACAGGGGGCGTGCTGCCGATGAGCAGCCGGTCACCCTCTTGGCTGATACTGCCTCCTTTCGTCCTCTTTTCGTCCCCCGTATCTTCAGAGGAACTCTGTGTCTCGCAGAACAGGGGCCCCTCCTTTGGCCCACGATGACGCCATCCTGGCCCAGCTCGGCGTCAAGGCCGAACTCACCCGAAAGGTGGGCGTGTTCGGCAACTTCGCGATCAGCTTCTCCGTCATCTGCAACCTCGCCGGCGGAATGAGCTTGTGCGGAATGAGCTTGTTCGGCTACGGCCTGGACCACGGCGGGCCCGTGGTGATGCTGGCCGGCTGGATCGTCATCGGTTTCATGACGCTGCTGGTCGGAATGTCCCTGGCCGGTGTCGTCTCCGCATACTCCGCTTTTGGCGGTCCCTACTTGATGGCCGACAGACTCGGGGGTCCCCGCTGGGGCTGGACCACCGGCCGGCTCAACCTGCTCGGCCTGCTCGGCGCGATCGCCGGGATGGGCTGCGGCGCCGCCGTGTTCATCGGCGGCTTCGCCCAAATGCCATGGGGTGTGATGCCGACCGACACCGCGACGATGCTGGTCTTCGGGTGCATCCCGCTGCTGCACGGCCTGTCGAACCTACGCGGCGTACGCCTGGTCGCCGTGCTGAACTCCATCTCGGTGTGGTGGCAGCTGACCGGCGTCGCGATCATCGTCGGCTCGCTCGTCTTCGCCCCGGCCCAGCACCGGTCGGCGCAGTTCGTCTTCGCCCACTTCAACAATGACACCGGGTTCACCAGCCCGCTCCACGTCTGCCTGATCGGGGCGCTGCTCGCCGGCTGCATCTTCCGCGGGTGCGACGCCAGCTCCCACGTCGCGGAGGAGACCACACAGGCGCAGATTTCGGCGCCCGAGGACATCGTCCGCGCCATCGCGGTCTCGTGGATCGCGGACTGCATCCTGCTGGCCGGGATGCTGGCCGCCGTCCAGGAATACAACGCCGCCCAGAATCCGCCTACCGGCGTGTCACCCTCCCAGATCTTCCTCGATGTCCTGGGCGCCGCTGGTGCCAAGGCCCTGCTGCTCGTCGTCATCGTGGCCATGCCGTTCCGCGGCAGCAGGGGTCGGGGCCGCGAGCCGGATGCTCTACGCGTTCTCCCGCAGCCGCGTCTCGTGCCGGCAGACCTGGTGGCGTGTCAGCAGTCGCGCCTAGACGCCTGCCGCAGTTGTGGGGCTGTCGGTCTGTATGCCGTTGGTCCTTGCGCTGCCCGCCCTATGGTCTCCAGCCGCCTGCGGCGCCATCGCCGCGATCAACACGGTCGGCATGATCCCCGCCTATGGCATTCGGGTCTGCCTCGCCCTGTGCATGGGCGCGGACTACGAGCCCGGTCCGTGGAGCCTGGGCCGTCGGCGCCGCATGATTGGCTGCATCGCCGTCGCCTACGTCGTGATTCTCACGGTCATCTTCTGCCTGCCTCAGTCCGCACCCATGACCCGCGAGTCCTTCAACTACGCCGGCGTGACACTGGCCATCGCGCTGGTGCTGGCCTGGCTGACTTGGATCACCCGCGGACGCCGCGACTGCCAGCTCACCACCCACGCCAGCACCGCCCAGCAGGGCGGTCTAGAGGAGGACGTCTGATGCACAGCCACGACGAGCAGCGCGACGAGCAGCCCACGGCGCTCGGGCCCTGGCCCACTGGAGCCGTCACGCTGGGGGGGTTCATGGAATCCGTCCAGAGTGGGGAGATCACAGCGGTGAGACTCGCCGTGCCGGACATGCAGGGCCGGCCCAAGGGCAAAATCCTCACCGCTCCCCTCTTCGTGGACCGGATGAACTCCGAGGCGGCGATGTGCGCCTACGTCCTGGCCACAGACGCCGACATGACCCCGCTCGATGGCTTCGCCCTCACCGGCTGGGAGCAGGGCTATGGCGACCTCGGTGTGAAGGCGGATCCGAGCAGCATCCGCCTCCTGCCCCACCAGCCCGGCACGGCCCTCATCATGGGTGACGTCTTCCACCACGACGGCCGGCCCGTCGAGGTCGCTCCCCGCCACATGCTGCGCACTCAGCTGGAGCGCCTGGCCGGTCTCGGCTATCACGTGGCGCTGGGCACGGAGGTTGAATTCGTGCTGTACCAGGGCACTGGCCAGGAGGCGCACAGGTCGGCGTACCGTGGTCTGCGCCCGGCCTGGTCTGGCGACCTCGACTACGCCCTCAGCCATCCCCCGGAAGTCGCTGACTTCTTCCAGGACCTCCACGATGCCCTGCGGGAAGCGGGCGTTCCCGTCGAGGCGATCAAGACCGAGGGTGCGGCAGGCCAGGTCGAGGTGACCTTCGCCTATGGCGAGGTGATGTCGGCGTGCGACGCCTACTGCGCCTTCCGGCTCATCGTGCCGGACCTCGCTCAGCGGCGCGGTATGACTCCGACGTTCATGGCCGCACCCGCCACCGGCATTGGCAGCGGCCTGCACTTGCACCTGTCGCTGTGGTCCGCCAACGGCAACGCGTTCGCCTACCACCGGAGCGCGGAGTTGCCTCCGGTGCTGGAACGGGCCATTGCCGGCCTGGTGTCCGGCATGCCACACCTGGCTCCGCTGTATGCCCCCACCCCCAACGCCTACAAGCGGTACGCTCCGCACACCTTCGCCCCGACCAGCTACACCTGGGGCTTCGACAACCGCACCTGCGCCGTTCGCGTCACCGGTGTCGGCGAGAGCGCCCACCTCGAAGTCCGCCTGCCGGGCGCCGACGCCAACCTCTACCTCGCCCTCGCTGCCGCCTGCGCCGCCATCATCCACGGTATCCAGGACCGCCCCGAGCTTCCGGCGCCCTGTGGCGGCGACGCCTACACGGCAAGCGACGCCACCCCCGTGCCAGCCGGCCTCACCGAAGCCATGAACAGCTTCATCGGCAACAAGGTCGTGTACGACGCACTCGGGGAGACCGTCATGAACCACTACGCCCGCGCGGCCCAGGCCGAACTCGCCTGGCACCGCAGGCAGGTCACCGACGTTGAGCGCGAGCGGGGTTTCCACCGTGCTTGATCTTCACCTTCGCCCCACAGAGATCCAACGGGTGAGCTCAGCAACTCGAGCTTTGGCGAGCCCGGCACGCAGCGGGCCGCCATCGGCTGTCCCGCCGGCGACGTGTGCGTCTACCCCGGGATCACCTTCGGCGGCCAGCCGTGGGTGAGGCTCGCCGTGGGTGCGGCGCGCCGTGGGTGCGGCGCGCCGTGGGCAGCGGCGTGAAGGCCTGCCCTCCGCGATCCGTGACCGCCCCAGGGCCGACCGCTACGCGTCAGCCCGTCAGAGGTCCGGATGACGCGTCCACCAGTCGGTGACCCGCTCGTACCGCGCGGCCACCGTCACCATCAGCGCGTCGGCGTAGAGCGGTGCCACGAGCTGAAGGCCGACGGGCAGTCCTCGAGCGGTGGATCCGCAAGGGACGGACATGGCGGGCAGGCCGGCATGACTGGGCGCCTCGGTCATGCGGTGGAGGTTCAGGCCGGGGTGGGCGACGTCCTGTCCGTCGACCCGGGACGGACCGCGTCCCCGGTCACGCCTCCGTCCGGAGGGCCAGGGCCTTGCGTGGCGAGGAGGCTGACGTACACGGGCTGCCGAAGATGCGGGCCGGGAAGGCGACGGCGAGGACCACGTGGCAGGCCGCGGGCAAGAAGACGTCCGGGCGCCGGCCGCGCAGGGCTCAGTAGCTGTCGTAGCTGGGCTTGCCGTGGGGCCGGCAGACGCCGATGAAGGTGCCCGCCTTCGTTGTCGAGACGCTGACCGGCTCCAGTGCGGTGGGGATCGCTCCGTCGGCGAACAGTCGCTTGCCGGTGCCGAGGATCACCGGATGGATGGTCAGCCGGTACTCGTCGACGAGGCCGTGCTGCATGAGGGTCTGGGCGAGGTCGCCGCTGCCGACGACGTTGATGTTGCCGCCGTCGGACGTCTTGAGTTCGCGTACGGCATCGGCGATGTCGCCCTTGAGCAGCGTGGAGTTCTGCCACTGGACGGACGTCAGGGTCCGGGACGCCACGTACTTGTGCATGCTGTTCATCCGATGGGTGAACGGGTTGTCGGGGTCGGCGGTCGGCCAGTACGACGCGAAGATCTGGTATGTCTCGCGGCCGAGCAGCATCGCGTCGGAGTGCTCGTACCAACCGGCGATGGCCGTGCCGCATGTGCCATGACCCCGGCTACGTGTAGGGGGCGGGATCCGCTCGCATCGCCAACCGCAACACTCAACTCGGCAGCTGAAGGGCTAAGTCACAGTTGACCAAGGTGCCTCACCAGAGGGTTGGCCGCAAGGGAGCAGGCCCACCCGGTTGCACGGAACGCATGCCACGTCCCGGCTCGGAGTGCAGCGGACTGCCGGGCAAGGACCAGCCCACCCGCCGGTGCTGTCGGATCCAAGGACGTCTGAGCGGCCGGATAAGCAGACAGGGCTCACGTGTAGGGGTGTCGTCAAGGCTGCGTGTCAGGACGGCCGAGGACGCAGAACTCGTGGCCCTCCGGGTCGGCCAGGCATGTCCACGGGACGTCGCCCTGGCCGAGGTCGAGGTCGGTGGCGCCGAGGGTGCGCAGACGGGTCACCTCTGCTGCCTTGTCGTCACCGGGGTACGGCAGCAGGTCGATGTGAACGCGGTCCGGCACGGTCTTCACGCCGGGTGTGCGGAGGAACTCTAGATACGGGCCGACGCCCTTGGCGGAGCGCAGTACCGCTTGATCGTCCGTCACCTCGTGCAGGGTCCAGTCCGTCGCCTCGCCCCAGAACCGGGCCACGGCCCTCGGATCCACGCAGTCGACCACCACCGCGGCGATCGGCCCGGTGTCCCGATAGATCTCCCGGGGCTCCAGCACGCAGAACTCGTTGCCCTCCGGGTCGGCGAGGACCGTCCACGGCACGTCGCCCTGGCCCACGTCGGCGGGCATCGCACCGAGAGTCCGGAGGCGCGCGATCAATTCCGCCTGATGGGCCACGGAGGTGGTGGCGAGATCGAGGTGCGCGCGGTTCTTTGTCGTTGTCTTGGGTTCCGGGACGGTGACGACGTCGACGCAGACGGCGACCGGGTCCGGCCAAACGTAGCCACCGACGGGTTCGACGTTGGTCACGCCGGGTCCCTCGCTGGAAACACCCCAGCCGAGAGCCTCCGCCCAGAATCGGCCGACCGCCGAGTCGTCAAGAGCCTTCATGTTCACGTTGACAGGTCGCAGTGGCATGCCGACGATCCTATGCAGCCGCTCTGCAAGACGTCCGCAGGTACCGTCGGCCTGCCGTGTCTTCCGGGGGCTGCGTCAGTAGTCGAGATCCAGGTAGTCGATGTCGTTGATGGCGACGTCCGACAGTCCCATCGCGCGGGCACCGCCGTCCTGGAAGTACACGTCCTTGAACCCGTCGGCGATGATCTGCCGCATCTGCTGGTCGCTGGCGCCGGCGTCGCGTGCGTCGAACAGGCGGCCGGCGTACTCCGGTGGGAGGTGCACTGTGAGGCGGCGGAAGCGGCCGTCGTCGGTTGTGCCGATCGGCGCGGTGTAGCCGAAGCGGGCCCTCGTCTCCACGGTGATCCCGCCCGTGGTGGCGGCCTGCCGTTGGCGGCGCTTGCGCACATGCGGCTGCCAGCGGGCCCGTACCGCTTCGTCGATCTTCGTGGCGACGTCGGCGCGGGCGTGCTTGCGGGCGCCGCGCCGGTAGCGGTTGACGGAGTCGGCGGTGACACCGATCTCCTGGGCGACGGCCTTCGCGCTGCCCAACTGCCGGATCAGGTAGCCGATCCGGCCCTTCAGCGTCTTGGGTGGCTCCCGGGTGAAGGACTCCCGGTCCGCACGTTCGATCGCGTCCTCGATCTCCGTCACCGGTTACTCCCCTTCTTCCAGCACGGCGTCGCCGCCCTTGATGTGGCGGGCGGGGTTGTAGCCCGCTTCCATCAGGTCGACCGCCCAGGACATCTCCTGGACGCCTTCGAACTTCGCCAGGCCCGGGGTGGGCCCGAGGCGGAAGGTGCCGGGGATGGGCTTGCCGGACGTGCTGTACGGGAGGATGTCGGTCGGCGAGCGGGACGGCGAGGGGTAGACGACGCAGTCGGACAGCACGGCGAGTGGGTACAGGCCCGTCATCCTGGCCATGTTGTGCAGCTTGCGGTGCATGTTGACCCGGGCCTTGGAGATGACCGCGGCACGGATGTCCGGGCGCCAGGTCGGGCGTTCCATGGCCGGCCACGCATCGCCCTCCCGGTAGTCCTTGCCCTGGGGGCGCTCGCGGAGCTTGCCGACTCCGCCCTTCACGGTGGCCTTGATGGCGGCGAGCACGGCGGCCAGGGCCGGGTCGGTGTCCTTGTGCCGCTCCATCGCCGCGAGGAACGCGCGGTCGTCCAGGTCCCGGCTGACGCCGAGGTCGGCCATGGTGTCGACGTACGCGGTCCGCAGCCGGTCGTGCCAGGGGTCCAGGTAGGCGCCGGTCTCCCGCCGCAGGTAGGCCTCCAGCGGCTGGACGTTGTAGCCCAGTTCCTGGGCGTAGGCGACGGTGTGCGTCTGGTACCAGGCCGGGCCGGTGGGACGGGTGCCGGACGGTGTGAACGGGCTGGGCAGACGCGGGTCCAGCTCGACGTGCGAGAGGTCCACCAGCCAGGAGCCGGGAATTTTCGGGTTGAACACCGGGGCACGGAAGTGGTCCGGGGCGGACAGGCCGACCACCAGGCGGGCGGCGGAGGCGAGGAAGGCGGTGTTCAGGTCGAGCCCGAGTGCCCAGGGCAGGGAGACCTCGTCCCCGGTGAGGAGGTTGACGTCGCGCACCCACTGGTAGGCCTCCTCGTCGAGGAAGCCGCCCTTCCAGTCGTGGTGCACGACCAGAGGGTGTTCGGGGACGCATTCCGGTGGGGCCGGGTGGATCGGTTCCGTTCCGAGCGAGCCGGGGTTGTGGCCCGAACTCCACTGGCCGGTCGTACGATCCTGCACCGCGCGTGTGGGCGGGCGCAGCGCTGTCATCAGTTCCAGGCCGGAGACGGCCGTCGACCCGCGCGGGGTGAGGACCCGCTGTGCGTAGACGCCCAGGACGCGGGCGATGTCGGCCGGCTCCAAGTCCGTCACACCGGGCCAGGACCGCTCGTCGAGGGCGTCCCAGGGCAGGATCGCGAGCTGCACGCACTGCCTCTGATTGCCCTCGGCCGGGCGGTACACGCGGGCCCACGGGCCGAATCCGCGTTTGGTCAGCTTCCACTTCGCCCTGGTGACCTGTTTGACGACCGGGTGATCCTCCGCCAGCCGCAGGCCCCTGCGGTCCTCCAACCGCTCGGGCAGTCCGAGCTTCACGGCGGCGGCTGTGGTGAGCACGATCAGCGGGTCGGCGTCACGGCCGTTGCGGTGCAGCCTGGACGCGCCGAGCCCGGATTCGCGCAGCGTCCACTCCACCAGCTCCGGGACCGTGGAGGCGGGGCAGTCCAGCACGATCCCGTCGACGCCGTATGCGGAGCCGTCACCGTCCAGGACGGCGAGCGGACCGTGCGGGTAACCGGAGTCGGCGGTGGGCTTCGCGGCCTTCGTCGCGGCCGGGCGCTGCGACGACGTCGCCGGGCGGGCGGGGTGCTGGGGGGTGGTCGGGACGGCGGGCGTCGCCACCGGCACGGCGCTCTCCGGTTCGAGGGCGGACGGACCGGTGAGCGTGGCCGACGTCTCCGGCTGCGGCGCGGTGGCTGGAGCAGTCGGGGTGCCGTGCGCGGGGTACTTCGCCGCCCAGCCGTTGAGCAGGCGCTGGTACGCCTCCAGGCGCGGCGACTTCGGCTCGCTCCTGCCGTTCTCGTAGTTCTTCACCGTCTGCGTCGACGTCTTCAACGCGACAGCGAGACGGGCCTGGGTGATACCGGCGGCCTCACGCAGCCGGGCGCGTTCCGCCGGGGGCGGGAGCTGCGGCTCCTCTTCCAACAGGGCGTCGACGGACGCGAACAGCTCTTCCTCGGTGGCCATGCGGATCTCCCTTCGCACGGCCACCCTAGCAATCGTTACCTCGTCATTTAACCTCGTCCTTTAACCCAATCAGGCCTTGTTTCCGTGCGGGTGAGGAGGAGGAAGCTGAATGCGCTTACTCAGTGCCGGTGCGGTCCGGGAGGAGGGTTCCCACGGCGCGCTCCACCTCTGCGAGGCGGTCGGCGAGTGCTGCCGTGTCGGCCTCGGCTTCCGGACTGTTGCGCAGCAGCAGCTTGATCTCGGTGAGCTGCTGGGCGATCTCGGAGAGCCGGTCCGTGTCTGTGCCGGTTGCGCGCATCGCCAACTGGCGGTTCTTGCGGTGCAGATCGAGGAAGACGGTGACTTTGGTGCGCAGTACCCAGGGGTCGACCGGTTTGGCGATGAAGTCCGCGGCGCCGATGGCGTATCCCCTGTAGGCGTAGTCGGCGCCGCCTTCGGTTCCGGTCACCAGGATGATGGGGACGTCTTTGGTCTGGTCGAGGCGCTTGATGTTGGCGGCGGTCTCGAAGCCGTCCATGCCGGGCATGCGGACGTCGAGGAGGACGACGGCGAACTCCTGACGCAGCATGGCTTTCAGGGCTTGTTCACCTGAGCGTGCGCGGACCAGGTGCTGGTGCAGTGGGCCGAGTACGGCTTCGAAGGCGATGAGGTTCTCCTCCATGTCGTCGACGATGAGGATGCTGCACGGGTTGGCCAGGTTGGTGTTCATCGTGCGTCCTCGGGCGGATCGTCGGCGGTGTCATGAGTGGGTGGCGGCTCTTCGGGGTCGTCGGCGGTGCCGGGGTCCGGTGCGGGCAGCGGGCGGTCGTCGGGCGGGTCGAGCAGGTCGCAGATGGCGGAGAGCAGGCGGTCGATGTTGACCGGTTTGGGCACGTAGTCGTTGGCGCCGCTGTCGATCGCTTTGTCGCGGTCCTGGGGCATGGCCTTGGCGGTGAGCGCGATGATCGGCAGGTGGGCGAGGCGAGGGGTGTCCCGGATGGTACGGATAGTCTCGTAACCGTCCATTTCCGGCATCATGATGTCCATCAGGACCAGGGAGACGTCAGAGGCACGTTCCAGGACCTCAAGGCCCTCCCGGCCGTTCTCCGCGTATCGCACGGTGATGCCGACTCGGCCCAGGGCGTGGGTGAGGGCGAAGACATTGCGGATGTCGTCGTCGACGATGAGGATGCGGCGGCCCGCCAGGACGCGGCCGGGGCGGCCGCTGAGCCATTCCTTGAGCCGGGTGGTCTCCGGCCAGGTGTCCTCGCGGCCGTTGGCGGGTTCGTTGGTCTGTCTGCCCGTCAGGTCCTCCGGCAGGTGCGGGGCCGTGGGGTCGGGCTGGAGGGCTTCCGTGCTGTCGAGCATGTGCTCGGGCGAGGGGTCCGCGGCTGTGGCCGCCGGCGGCGCGGGCTCCGGGGGAAGGGCGGGCGCGGTGCCGACGGTGCGCAGGTCCGCGGGGCCCTGTACGGCGGTGGCGCCGGGGTGGAGCGCGGGGATGTAGAGGGTGAAGCGGGAGCCCACGCCCGGCTCGCTCTCGGCGACGATCTTGCCGCCGAGCATTCCGGCGATCTCCCGGCTGATGGACAGGCCGAGGCCGGTCCCGCCGTACTTGCGGTTGGTGGTGCCCTCGGACTGCTGGAACGCTTCGAAGATCATCGGAAGCTTGTCGGGGGCGATGCCGATCCCGGTGTCCTTCACGGAGAAGGCGATGACGGCTTCGGCGTTCTTGAGCGTCTCCTCGGTGAAGTGCATGCCCGGTACCCGGCTGACGCGCAGCTCCACATGGCCGTCGTGGGTGAACTTCACGGCGTTGGACAGCAGGTTGCGCAGTACCTGCTGCAGGCGCTGCTCGTCGGAGTACAGCTCGGCCGGTACGTCCTTCTCGACGGCGATCTCGAAGCCCAGGCCGCGGTCGATGGTCAGTGGCCGGAAGGTCGCGTGGACGTAGTCGAGCAGTTTGATCAGCGGGAGCGTCTTGGGGCGCACGTCCATCCGCCCGGCCTCGATCTTCGACAGGTCGAGGATGTCGCTGATCAGCTGGAGCAGGTCCGAGCCGGAGCGGTGGATGGTGGTCGCGAACTGCACCTCCTGTTCGGCCAGGTGTCCGTCGGGGTTGTCGGCGAGCAGCCGGGCCAGGATCAGCAGGGAGTTCAGCGGGGTGCGCAGTTCGTGCGACATGTTCGCCAGGAACTCCGACTTGTACTGCGAGGCGGTCGCGAGCAGTGCGGCCTTCTCCTCGAGTTCGGCGTTGGAGCGCTGCAGTTCGTCGGACCGCTCGCGCAGTTCGGAGGTGAGCCGCTGGGACTCCGACAGCAGCGACTCGGTACGGGAGTTGGCGATGATCGTGTTGGTCGAGACGCCGATCGTGTTGACGAACTGGTCGATGAAGGCCAGGTGCACATCGTTGAACTTGCTGAGCGAGGCCAGCTCGATAACTCCGAGCACCTGGTCCTCGAAGATGATGGGCAGGATGACGATGCTGGCCGGGCGGGCGGTGCCGAGCCCGGAGTTGATGGTGATGTAGTCGGGCGGGACGTCCGTGATGAGGATGCGTTTCTTCTCCTGCGCGGCCTGTGCGATCAGCCCGCGGCCCGGGGTACCGGTGCCCGGCAGCGGGCTGCCCCCGCCGGCCTGGTCCGTGCCGTACCCGGCGATGAACTGCAGACCCTCACCGGGTGGCGCCCCCGCTTCGGCCAGGAAGAACGCACCGAACTGTGCGTTCAACAGCGGGGTCAGCTCGCGCAGGATCAGGTCGGCGACCTCCACCAGGTCGCGGTGGCCCTGCATGAGTCCGGCCATGCGGGTCAGGTTCGACTCCAGCCAGTCCTTGGCGCGGGTGGTCTCGCGGAGGTTGGAGACCATGAGGTTGATGTTGTCCTTCAGCTCGGCGACCTCCCCCTGCGCCTCGACCGTGATGGCGCGGGACATGTCGCCCTGGGTGACCGCGCTGGCCACCTCCGCGATCGCCCGGACCTGGGTGGTGAGATTCAGCGCCAGCTCGTTGACGTTGGTGGTCAGTCGTTTCCACGTTCCGTAGACGCCCTCGACACGCGCCTGACCGCCCAGTTGTCCCTCGCTGCCGACCTCCCGGGCGACCCGGGTGACCTCCGAGGAGAACGAGGAGAGCGTGTCGACCATCGTGTTGATGGTGGTCTTCAGCTCCAGGATCTCGCCGCGCGCGTCCACATCGATCTTCTTGGACAGATCGCCCTGGGCGACGGCCGTGGCCACCTGGGCGATGTTGCGGACCTGCGAGGTCAGGTTGTAGGCCATGAAGTTGACGTTGTCCGTGAGGTCCTTCCACACTCCCGACGCCCCGCGGACCTGGGCCCGGCCCCCCAGGCGGCCCTCCGTGCCGACCTCGCGGGCGACGCGGGTGACCTCGTCGGCGAACGCCCGCAGCTGGTCGACCATCGTGTTCACGGTCTCCTTCAGCTGCAGGATCTCGCCGCGGGCATCGACGGTGATCTTCTTCGACAGGTCGCCGTTGGCGACGGACGTCGTCACCTGCGCGATGTTGCGCACCTGCGAGGTCAGGTTCGACGCCATGAAGTTGACGTTGTCCGTCAGCTCCTCCCACACCCCCGACACCCCGCGGACCTGCGCCTGCCCGCCCAGATTGCCCTCGGTGCCCACCTCGCGGGCGACCCTGGTGACCTCACCCGCGAACGCCGACAGCTGGTCGACCATCGTGTTGATCGTCGACTTGAGCTCCAGGATCTCGCCCTTGGCCTCCACCGTGATCGTCTTGCCCAGATCGCCCTGGGCGACCGCCGTCGCCACCTGGGCGATGTTTCGCACCTGCGAGGTGAGATTGTCCGCCATGAAGTTGACGTTCTCGGTGAGGTCCTTCCACACCCCCGACACCCCGCGGACCTGGGCGCGGCCGCCGAGACGGCCCTCGGTACCCACCTCGCGGGCGACCCGGGTGACCTCACCCGCGAACGCCGACAGCTGGTCGACCATCGTGTTCACCGTCAGCTTCAGCTGCAGGATCTCGCCCCGGGCGTCCACCGTGATCTTCTGACTCAGATCGCCGGTGGCGACCGCCGTGGTCACCTGGGCGATGTTGCGCACCTGCGAGGTCAGGTTCGACGCCATGAAGTTGACGTTGTCCGTGAGGTCCTTCCACACCCCGGACACGCCCGGCACCTGGGCCCGGCCGCCCAGCTGTCCCTCCGTGCCGACCTCGCGGGAGACCCGGGTGACCTCGTCGGCGAACGCCCGCAGCTGGTCGACCATCGTGTTCACCGTCAGCTTCAGCTCCAGCAGCTCGCCGGTCGCCTCCACCGTGACCTGCCGGGTCAGATCACCGCGCGCGACCGCCGTGGTCACCACGGCGATGTCGCGCACCTGCGCGGTCAGCCGGGACGCCATCGTGTTGACGGCCTCGGTCACGTAGCGCCAGTCGCCGGCCAGCCCCTGCACCGTGGCACGCCCGCCGAGACGGCCCTCGGTACCAACCTCCCGGGAGACCCGGGTGAGCTCGCCGGTGAACAGCGAAAGCTGCTCCACCATGCGGTTCACCCCGCGTCCCAGGCGCCGCAGATCACCGCGCAGCTGGCGCCGGCCGTCGTGGAGCTCGGCGCGCTGCGTCAGATCACCGTCAGCGACCGCGTCCAGGACACGCGTGGCATGGACGATCGGGACGGCCAGTGCTTCCAGCAGCGCGTTGGCAGCATCCACACTCGTCGTCCACCCGCCCGACCCGGGACTCGCCGCCAGCCGCTCGTCCAGCCGCCCCTGCCGGACCACCTCCCGGCGCACTCGCTCCAGCTCCGAAGCCAGATGCGCGTTCCGCGTGGTGATCTGGTCGAACACCCCCGCCAGCTCCGCGACAATTCCTTCGGGCACGTTACCCATACGTACAGTGAAATCGCCGTCGCAGAGAGAATTCATGGCCGCCAGCAGCGGACGCAACTCGGCCACATGCACCCACTCGCCCCCCGGGCCGGGTGCAGGCCGACCCGCGGCCGCGGAACCGGGCCCACCGGGCTCCCGCTCCCCGGATTCCGGCTCAGAGGAAACGAGTTCAGAGCGAGCGACAGAATCCATGGCAACTCACTTCTCCGGGCACAAAATATGACCACTCCCCATTTAGGCTACATTCGTCCTGTACTCGTCCGCAGTGAGCTGGGCAGGGGTTGCCGTGAGGCCACAAGCGGGGTCGCAGACAGGACGGTCCTTCGGTCCGCGTTCAACAACAGCGGCACGGATGCATGTACCCGCCAACGAACTCGCGGCCGCAGCGGCACGCAAGTTCGTGCGCGCCGTGCTCACCGAACGGACCGCACCCCTCTCCCCCGAGGCGCCGGCGATCAGCGACCGGTCCGTCGACGATGCCGTGCTTCTCGCCAGCGAACTGGTCACCAGCGCTGCCGCACACGCCGGGTCCGGCCTCGAAGTGGCCTGTCACCTCGAGGTCGGACCGGGACCGTCCGCGCCCGGCCCCTGGGCCGGGGACGGGGCCGCACAGGCCGGTCCCCGGGCCGAATGGGTGGGTGTCGTGGTCGAGGTGCTGGAGCACGGTCCCGCCGGCCGTCCCGGCGGCACGACAAGCCCGCACAGCCCCGTGCACGGCTACCGCCGGCACCTCATGCACACACTGGCCGAATCCTGGGGCGTGACCTCCCGGCGCACCGGGAAAGCCACATGGGTCCGCCTGGAATGCGCGACGGTGCCCCCGCTCGCCACCACCGAGCACCGCGTCGCCGGCCTCCCGGCCGAGGTCACCCGCCGCCCGCCGCCACCCCCCGAGCCCGCTCTGCCTCGCGGCCACCCCGGTCACCGAGCCCAGTGGGCCGAACGCGAAGGGCAGTGGTTCCTCGCCGAGGCCGGAGAACTCCTCGCCGGACAGCTGGACGAGGACATGGTCGCCGCCCTCGCCGGACAGCTCCTGGTCCCCAGACTCGCCGACTGGTGCGCCATATGGCTCACCACCGACCACGCCGGCCTACGGCTCTCCCGCGTCTGGCACACCGACGAACAGCACATCCGCACGCTCCGCCGGTCCTTGGAGAAAGACCCCCCGAGCGCAGCGCTCAGCACGACCGGCCTCCCCTGGCCCTGGCCCGAAGGCGAGAAGACTCCCAACACAGGCGGCTCCGCGCTGGCCTTCCCCCTCGTCGCCGGCGGCCGGTACCACGGCACACTCCTCATCGGCCAGGCAGGACAACCCGAACTGACCGACACCGTCGTACGACTCATCGAGGACGTCGCCCGCCGCACGGCCCAGGCGGTGGTCACCGCCCGCCACTACACCCGCCAGGCGACCATCAGCCGTACGCTCCAGCGCCGCCAGCTCCCCACCTCGCTCGCCGCCATCCCCGGCATCGACACGGCGATCGTCTACGAGCCCTGGGCGGAAGGCCAGACCGTCGGCGGCGACTTCTACGACCTGTTCCCCATGGGCCGGCACCGGTGGTGCTTCCTCCTCGGCGACGTCTCCGGCCACGACATGGAAGCCATGTCCGTCACCGGTCTCGCCCGCCACCTCGTACGGCTTCTCGCACGCGAGGGCCACGGCGTCGAAACCCTTCTCAACCGCCTCAACCACGCGATGACCGAGGAAGCCGCCGAAGCCACCACACTCCGCGGCGAACACGAAGGCGCCCGCCTGCTCAGCCTGCTCTACGGGGAACTCGAACCCGACCCGGCCACCGGCAACACCCAGTGCACCATCGCCAGCGCCGGACACCCGCCACCTCTACGACTGACGACGAACGGCACCGTCACATCCGCCGCGCGCCCCCAAATACTCCTCGGCGTCGAAGAGCACACGAATTACCACGCCGACACCATCACCCTCACACCAGGCGAAACGCTCCTCTGTGTCACCGACGGCGTCACCGAACGCCGCAACGGCTCACACCAACTCGACGACGACAACGGGCTCGCGCGCATACTCGCCACCTGCACAGGGCTCGGCGCCAAGGCCATCGCCGAGCGCATCCGTCAGACCACCCATGACTTCAGCACCCAGCCCATCGCCGACGACCTCGCCATCCTCGTGCTCGAAGCGGTGCCGGTACTCAGGAGCGCGGGGACCATCACCACCGGTCACCCTCATGGTGAGTACTGATTCGCCGGGTGGCTGGGCAGTTGCCTGGCTCGCCTTCGCGGGAGAGATCATCATGTGGGGATGTCCGACGACCAATTCCCCGCGGCACCGGCGGTGGTGCGGCTCCCCCGCTACACGAAGACGGAGCAGGACGAGATCCTCGGCGACGGCGATGACCCCTTCGGTGTTGCCGCTGCCGGTCTGACCTGGCTGCCCAAGGAGGAACACTTCGGCATCAGGCACGGCGACCGACTTGTGGCGCACGCGGGCCTGCTACGGCTGCCCGTCGCCCTGGGCGACGTCGAGACGGAAGTAGTAGGCGTCGGCGGAGTGGCCGTCGCACCCGACATGCAAGGCCGGGGGTTGGCTCGGCTCGTGGTCCAGGCGGCACTTGATCACTCCCGCACGATGGGACCGCAGCACGCGCTTCTGTTCTGCAGACCTGCCCTCGTGCCGCTGTACCAGCGCCTCGGGTGGCACCCGCTCGACAACGACGTACGTGTCGAACAGCCGGGGAACCGCCTGGTGTCCATGCCCCTGCGGACCATGGTGACCGCGCTGCGCGACCACGCGTACTGGCCTTCGGAACCAGTACGCCTGTTCTCGCTCCCGATGTGACGAAGCCACGTCATGAGTGACTCAGAAATCGGCGGCGATTCCGGCTAGTTCACTCGCGCGCAGGACCATGCGGACATTCCCTGCAACGCGGCCAAACGCTTGGCCACCGTGATCTGCTCTTTGCGGGTGGCCAGGTCGGCGCGCGAGGCGTACTTGCGTCCTCCGGCCGCTACCCAGCTGGACTGGGTGAACTGCAGGCCGCCGTAATGGCCGTTGCCGGTGTTCGCCTTCCAGTTCCCGCCGGACTCGCACGCGGCGATGGCGTCCCAGTCGGGCCCGAACCGGGCAGACGGCAGGGCTTCCGCGCTGGTGGCAACGCCGAGTATCACGGCGGCCGCGAAGAGCACGAGTGCCGGACTCGCCCTGCGGCGGCGACAGTCGCTCGTTGTGATCATTTCAGCGTTCTGTGACGAAACCATATGCAGACCGTTGCATCTCGTCACATAAGTGGCGAACTGAGAACAAGAACTCCTACGCCAAAAGAAGACAGAGGGCTGAGATTCGTCGTGCTCTACTCTCTCGTGCATGGCCGGTGGTGCTTTTCGGCCTGCCAGGTGACTGAATCAGTCACCTGCGCCGAGGTGAACACCGAGATCCCCGTCAGGAGGACCGTTGCACCACGATGAGCGGGCAGACCGGCCCGGAAGTCGGGGCGAGCACCAGATCCAACGTGAGTTGGGCACCGTCGACCGCGCCGACCGGTTCTACGACGAGCAGGTGCTGGACCGGCTCAACCCACGCATGCAGGAGTTCGTGGCCCGCCAGGAGATGTTCTTCCTCGCGACCGCGGACCGCCACGGCGAGTGCGACAGCACCTTCCGGGCAGGCCCTCCCGGTTTTCTCCAGGTACTCGACGAAGGGGCCCTGGCATACCCGGAGTACCGCGGGAACGGTGTCATGGCCTCGCTCGGCAACATCCGGGAGAACCCGCACGTCGGCCTGCTGATGATCGACTTCTCCAAGGACCGGATCGGCCTGCATGTCAACGGCCGGGCGCGGCTGGTCACCGACGACACGATGCGCCAGAGGTATCCGGACCTACCGGTCGATCCGGTACCCGGCCGCCGTCCCCATGTGTGGGTGGAGGTGGAGGTCGAGGAGGCGTACATCCACTGCTCGAAGCACATACCGAGGCTGGTCAAGGCGCCGCTCCGGCAGAACACCACCAGAACGGACGGTGCCGCCGCCGACGGCGAGCAGGCCTGGGGCACCGACGACGTCAAGCGCAAGGGTGGCGACTACTTCGGAGCGGCGGCCCAGGAGCGGGGGCTGGCTTCCCGCTGAGCGTCAGCCGGCCTTCTGAGGCAGGCGGCCGCCGCAGCCTCTCCCCCGCCACGTGGAGCGATGAGTCAGGACCTGTGGGCGGGAGCGGCGCCGACCCAGCGGTGACAGGCGTCCACGTCGACGTTGCTGCCGCACACGATGGTGACCACGTGCCGTCCGGCGAAGCGGTCACGGTCCTCGATGATCGCCGCGATGCCGAGCGCGGCCGATGGGTTCGACGACGAGGCCGGCGTGGTCGATGGTTCGACGATGAGGCCGGCGTGGTCGAGGAGCAGGCGCATACCGGCGATGATCGACGTCTCCTGGACCAGGACGGCGTCGTCGTCGATCAGGAGGAGGTCGTCCAGCACGGCCGGGACGGGCCGTCGGCCGGCGACGCCGTCGGCGATGGTGTCCGTCGAGTCGGTGGTGACGACGCGCCGCCTGCGCCACGAGTGGGTCATCGCCGGTGCGCCGAGCGGCTGGACGCAGATCACCTCGACTTCAGGAGCCAATGCCTTCACCACATGGCCCACACCGGTGGCCAGTGCCCCGCCGCCGAGGGCGATCAGGACGGCGTCGAAGGACCGCACGGTGTCCACCAGTTCCAGGCCGACGGTCCCCGCGCCCTCGCAGGTCTCGAGGTCCAGGCTGTCCTCGACCAGCCGGATGCCGTCGTGGCGTGCGCTGGCCGCCGCCCGGTCGCGAGCCATCTCATGGTCGCCGTCCACCAGCTCCAGCCTGGCGCCCAGGGCGCTGATGCGATCAAGTTTGGTCACTGTCGCGAAGCGGGACGCCACGACGGTCACGTCGATCCCCCGGCCGCGACCGGACCAGGCGAGGGCTTGGCCGAGGTTGCCCGCGCTGGCACACACCGCGGCCCGTGAGCCATGGCCGTCGAGCAGGCTCGCGACCACCTCGGTGCCGCGGGCCTTGAAACTGCGGACCGGGTTGGCCGTTTCGAGCTTGATGCTCACCGTGCACCCGAGATCGGGTTCCATGGCCTCGCCGCGGTACAGCGGGGTGTCGAGGAACACCGGGGTCGATCACCTGGCGTCGAGGCGCGTCCTCTGCACGACGCGGCAGCCTGGCCCGGCCACGACGAAGGAGGGAGGGCCACTACCGATTGACCCACCATTGTGGCCTCAAAATGCACCCCACAGCCGGTCGATCGGCTCCATAGAGTCGTAGTCATGACGACGAAGACGAACGAGACCACGCAGACGACGCAGACGACGCAGACCGCGGACTTCGGCCCCGTCCTCACCCGCGCCGCCGACGCCGAGACGACCCGTGACCCCAGCAGTGTCATGACCCTTCTCGCGGACTCCGGCCACACCGGCGGGCGGCTCACCAGCTACCGGTCGACGTTCGCCGAAGGCGCGGTCGGAGCACCCGCCCATCTGCACACCAAGGCGTCCGAGATGTTCTTCGTGATCGACGGAGCGCTTCAGGTACTGGTGGGTGAGGAGATCACCGTCCTGGAGGCGGGCGACTTCCTCATCGTGCCGCCGCACACCCCGCACGCCTTCGCCGCGGCGCCCGGCAGGACGGCCGACGTTCTGTTCGTCTTCACCCCGGGCGCCGGCCGCTTCGACTATCTGCGGCTCCTCGGCCGGGTGATGCGCGGCGAGGCCGATCCGCAGGAGATCAAGGACTCCTCGGAGCGGTTCGACAACCACTACGTCGACAGCCCGGCGTGGCGCGAGGCACTCGCCGCGCGCGGCTGAGACGGGAAGGCCCCGATCGGACCCGGGCGCGTCGCGCTGTGGGGCGGCGAACTGCGCCGATGCGCGGGGACTGAGAGGTCAGCCTCGGTACTCGTCGCGTGCGGACCGAGGAAGGGAGAAGCAGGACAGGACGACCGCGAACGGCCAGACCGACTGGATCGTCGTCACCGCGCGTTCAACCGCGCCAGGGGCACCCTGCTGGTGGAGTTCGGCCAGGAACCATGCCGCGCCCAGCGCCATCACGGCGGTCGCCCCCAGAGAGGGAAGGGGCCTCAGGGCCCATGGCACGGCGTCGCCCTTTCTGGCGGCCAGGACGGGCCAGGCCGCGAGGACGACGAAGCCGACGACGGCGACCGAACCGTGGGAGAGGGAGCCGCCGCTGCTCGGCGCCGGAAACAGGGCCACCGCCAAGGCCGACACACCTCCGACCGCCAGGGCCGCGCGTCCCGCGGGCGCGGCCGGGCGCAGTCCCCACGCGGTGAGCAGGTGGCAGATGCCCAGGGTGATGAAGGCGGCCGTCATCACCCAGTAGCTCGAGCCGCCGGGAGCCGCGAGGACGCTGATCGTCTGGGCGGCGGGATCGTAGGAGGGGCCTTGCAGGGATGCCGACACCGCCCAGCCCATGATCAGCGCGACGGGTGCACAGCCGGACGACAGCAGGACCCATTTCGGAACAGATCGCACCAGGACACCGTAAAGCGGATCTTCGGCTTCTCGCCGCACGAGTGGCGGGTGGGGAGGTTCGCCGCAACCGGTCGGCGTGCGGTGTCGTCCTAACGGGCACCATGATCCCTTCAAGCTTCGCCGGCCCCTGGGCCGCTCCGATGCGCCAGCTGCTCGACTTCGCGTGGACACAGACGCGGGCCTGCGCGTTCGCCATCGCCCTGCTGTGCGGCGTGGCCGTGTCCACGCTGCTGCCCGAGCTCCCTGTGGCGCGCTACGACTTGCTGGTGGTCTACGGCGTGCTGCTCACGCTGGTGTTCTGGATGCGCGGCTGGGAGAACGGGCGGGACGTCGCGGTCATCGCGGTCTGCCATGCCATCGGTCTGGCCTTCGAGCTGGTGAAGGTGTCGCTCGGCTCCTGGAGCTACCCGGAGCCGGCTGTGCTGAAGTTCGCCGGTGTCCCGCTGTACGGAGGGTTTCTCTACGCGGCTGTCGGCAGCTACATCTGCCGTGCCTGGCACCTGTTCGACCTGGAGATCGTGCGCTATCGGCCGCGTGCGACCGCCGCGGTGGCGGCGGCCATCTACGTCAACTTCTTCAGCCATCACTGGCTGCCCGACGTGCGGTGGGTGCTGGCCGGGCTGCTCGTGGCCGTCACGACGGGGACGTCGGTGCGCTTCACGGTGCGGGGCGTGCGTCGGCGGATGCCGCTGGCCGTGTCGTTCGTCCTGATCGGGTTCTTTCTGTGGGTGGCGGAGAATCTGGCCACCCTGGTCGGCGCGTGGCGCTATCCGTATCAGGAGCACGGATGGGAGCCGGTGGGGGTGGGGAAGTTCGGCGCCTGGGCGTTGCTGATCAGCGTGACCTTCGTCCTGGCGGCGGTCGGCCGGCGTGCGGACTCCGGGGGGTCCGGTCGGTGCGGTGAGCGAGAGCGGGGAGCGCGAGTCGTCGCCGGAGTCCTCGACTGAGTATCATCCTATGGACGCATTTTACCTGATTTACACCGAGGGTTGTCACCGACCGTGACGACCCTCGCCGGAGTGATCAATGTCCCGCACCGGCACCACGGACGACGGCGACGAGCTGCTGACCAGGCTCGGGGATCTGACGGCCCAGGCGCGAGCGCAGGCCGAGATGCAGCGTTCCCGCGTCGAGCTTGCCCTCGCGCTGCAGAGCGACATGCTCCCGCGGGATCTGCCCGTCGCCCGGCGGCTGCATCTGGCCGTGCGGTACGCGCCCGCGTGCCAGGGCCTCAACGTGGGCGGCGACTGGTACGACGCCTTCACGCTGGGCGACGGCCGTATCGGTCTGTCCATCGGTGACGTCCAGGGCCACAACATCGAGGCGGCCGCCTTCATGGGGCAGGTGCGGGCCGGGCTGCGGGCTCTGGCCTCCGTCACCAGTGAGCCGGGCGAGGTCCTGGCCCGGACCAACGATCTGCTGCTGTCCCTCGGCTCGGACCTGTTCGCCACCTGCACCTTCATGCGGCTCGATCCGTGCGCCGGGGTGCTGGAGAGCGCGCGGGCGGGGCATCTGCCCTGCATCTGGGCCACGGCCGACGGGAAGTCCGGCCTCACCGCGGACGAGGGCGGTCCGCCTCTCGGCGTCCAGGCGGGGCCGCCGTATCCGGTGACCCGGTACGAGCTCACCACGGGCGGTGTGTTCGTGCTGCTCACGGACGGTGTCGTGGAGGGACCGTCGATGCGGCTCGAGGAGGGGCTGGACCAGGTGACGCGGCTCGCCGGCATCGCGGCGGTGGCCGGCATGGACGTGGACGCGCTCGCGGCCGCAGTCATCAAGGGCGCCGAGCGTGTGGGGCACGACGACGACGCCGCCGTCCTGGTGGTCGGCCTCGACGGGCCGGACGCTCAGCCATAGGGCCGCAGGGCCCCGCTCTCACCTCGCCGACGCGGCGGCCTCGGTGTCTGATGGCTGCTGTGGTGGGTAGCCAGGATCTGCGTACGCCGGTCGTCCTCGCTCTGCAGACGCTGGCCGTCGCCGCCTGCTATTACGTGTCGGGCAAGCTGGGCCTGCTGCGGGAGCTGGTCGTCGAGGGCGCGGTCGTCACACCCATCTGGCCCCCCACCGGCGTCTCGGTCGCCTTCCTGCTGCTCTTCGGGCTGCGCTGCTGGCCGGGGATCGCCCTGGGTGCCTTCTGCGTCATCCTGTCCATCACCTCCCTCACGCCTTCGGCGCTCGGCGTCCTGGCGGGCAACACGGCGGCACCCGTCGTCGGGTACCTGCTGCTGCGCCGAGCCGGATTCCGCAACGATCTCGCGCGGCTGCGGGACGGGCTCGCCCTGGTGTTCCTGGGGGCGTTCACCGCCATGCTGATCAGCTCGACCGTGGGCGCCGGCCTCCTGATCGTCACGGACAAGCTCGACGGGCCGAGCTTCTGGGCCGTGTGGCTGGCCTGGTGGGTGGGTGACGCGATGGGGGTGCTGATCGTCACCCCGGTGCTGCTCCTGCTGGCCCGCATCCGCCCGCCCCTGCGCCTGACGCGCTGGAAGGAGGCCACCGGCCTGGCGCTGATCGCCTGCTGTGTCGTTCCGCTGGCCGCGCACAGCTGGCTGAGTCTGCTGTTTCTCGTCTACCCCCTGCTGATCTGGGCGGCTCTGCGTTTCCAGCTGGCGGGCAGCATGCTGTGCGCCCTCTTCGCCTCGATCATGGTCACGGTGGCGGCGACCGACCGGGGCGGGCCGTTCGAAGGGCTCAGCCGCGTGGAGGTGATGCTCAAGCTGCAGGCCTTCAACGGGGCGATGGCCCTGACGGCGCTCATCCTGTCGGCCGTGATCACCGAGCAGATCAACACCCGGCGTTCCGTGGAGCGCGCCTGCCAGGAACTGGTCGAGGTCCTGGAGCACCTCACCGCGGGCGAGTCGGCGGACGGCCGGGGCCCTCCGGACCGGGGCGGGCTCGGGCGCAGACGGGAGGAGTGACGGGCCGGGGCACCGTACGCCTCCGCCGGCCGGCGGACACAAGCCCGGGAGTGGTCACCCAGACGTCGGGTGGGCGTCATGACCGAGGTGGAGGTGCTGCAGCTGCTGGTGTCGCCTGCGCACCGGCTGGCCGGACGACCGTCGGACGGACCCTCTCCCCCGGCCCGTCGGACGAACGCGTCCCCCGGGCGGAGGTACGCCGCGGTCTGGGACTGGTCGGTGACCGCTACTACGCCCGGCCCGCCCACCGGAACGCGTCGGTGACCATCATGGCCTCGGAGAGCCTCCCGGAGGACGCCGACCTTCGGCACACACGCCGGAACATCCTGCTCAGAGGCATCGACATCGACTCCTGCATCGGTACGACGATCTCCCTCGACTGCGGAGACGGGCCAGTGGAGTTCGCCGTGCACCGGGCCGCCCGGCCCTGCGCCTGGATGGACGTGACGATCGGCCCCGGCGCCCAGCGTGCCCTGCGTGGGCGGGGCGGCGTGCGGTGCGTGCCGCTGAGCGACGGGGCCCTCGCGCTCGGCCCGGCCACGTTCCGGGTCGTGGCCGGGGCCGACGCCGTGTCCTGAGCCGTACGGCCGCCCGGAGTCGTCAGCCGGCCGACGGGGCCATGCGGATGGCGGCGATGTCGAGCTGCAGGCGCACCTTCTCGCTCACCATCGCACCGCCCTCGGCCAGCCTGCTGTTGTAGGTCAGCCCCCAGTCGGAGCGGTTGATGGTGGTGGTGCCGTCGAATCCGGCTCTTTCGTATCCGAAGGGGTCGGTGACGTGTCCGATGTAGGTCAAATCCAGTACGACGGGGCGTGAGACGCCTTTGATGGTGAGCTCGCCCGACATGCGGAAGAGGTCGGCCCCCGCCTGTTCCACGCCGGTGCTGGTGAAGCGCATACGCGGATAGGTCGCGGCGTCCAGGAAGTCACGGCCGACCAGATGGGCGTCGCGTTGTTCCACCCCGGTGTCGACACTGGAGGTGAACAGGGTGATGTCGGCCCGCGACCGGGTGGGGTCGCGCGCGTCGAAGTAGAGCCGGCTTTCGTACTCCAGGAAACAGCCGCGCACGGTGGTCACCATGGCGTGCCGGACGGAGAAGCCGATCCTGCTGTGCGCGGGGTCGACGACCCATTCACCGGTGAGGTTCGTCAGGTGGGGGTCCGGCAGCACGGCAGTGGGGGATGCCGGTGCGCCGGCCGGACGCTGTGGGGGGCCAGGCGGCGCCTGCCGGCGGGACGACACGACGCGGTTGAACAGGTTCATGATTCATCTAGGTACTTGAGTTTGGTTACTGCCGCAAGTCCCCTTCCCTTTTGCGGCTGTTGAGAACGAGCGCCTGACCTTTTTGCCGCCGCTTTACACAAAACCCACACACGCCTGTCGCGGCGTACTGACGAAATAACCACCCGAAACTCCATGGATTTTCATTTCGGGCATGTCGGTATTCGGCTCACGTCATCTCGATCGCGAGGTCGTTGTCGACGGTGTAGTAAGGACGCGCGGCAGTTCCGGCCGCGGTGATGGCCGGGTAGACGTACACGTGCTTACGGTCCGCCACGTCGTCGAGGAGCCGGCCGATCCTGATCGGCCGCGCGTCGGCGGTGGGCCGGACGAAGGCGTCCCAGAACCGGCCGGCTCCCCCACCGTCGACCGCCAGGTCCTTCCGGTCGGCGGTGAAGGAGAAGCCCCTGCCGTCCTCGTCGACCCGTGGCCGGAGACTCCGTACGGTGTCGCTGCCGCGCAGGCGCAGCCGTACGGTGGCGTCATCGTGGAGCCGGGCGCCGTGCAGGCGGGCCTCGACCGTGATGGCGCGGTCGGTGACGTCGAGGGTGCGGGCCTCGGCGTGGGCGGTGCGCAGCCATGCCCGCAGGGCGAGGAAGCCGTCCTTCGTGACGTACGGGATCCGGACGGCGACCGGCGAGGGCCGGTCGCGGAGGTGTCCGTCGACGAGGGCGCGCAGGTCCCGCAGGCCGGGGCGCAGCCGCTGTCGTTCGGCTCCCGGTTCCGGAAGCAGATGGAGGTCCCAGCGGCCTTCGTCGAGGGCCTGGTGCGGTTCCAGCGCGGCGTGCCACTTGCCGTCGGCCGGGTCGGGTTCCAGTTCGAGGTGGTGGCGGGTCGTCTCGGGCCGGCCCTTCTTGGGGCGCAGCGCCAGGAGCAGTTGGGGGCGCGCGGCCGAGGTCGTGGGGAGGTGGAAGGTGACGCGGCCGTCCGTGTCGATGGCGCAGTCGGTGCGCAGGGGGGTGTCGTGGTTCTTGCTCATCGTTGTCCCTTCCGTATCGCGCGCAGGGCGCCGGCGGCCGCGGTGTGGGCGAGGTCGCGGGCTGCGTGGCCGCGTCCGGCCAGCGGACTGTCCGTCCGGCGGTGGTGCCCGGGGGCCCGCCGGCCTGTGTTCTTGGCCGTCATGGCCTCGTCGATGATGCGTTCGGCCTGTGCGACGACAGGGACCGGGGCGAAGCGGTGGGCGTTCTCCAGGGCGGTGCGGCCCATGCGGCGGCGTCGCTCGTCGTCGCCGACGAGTTCCAGCAGGGCCGAGGCGAGGGCGTCGGGGTCTCCGACGGGTACCAGCCGGCCGTCGGCTCCGTCCTTGATGATCTCGCCGGGGCCGTAGGGACAGTCGGTGCTGACGACGGGCAGTCCGCAGCGCATCGCCTCGACGATCGTCATGCCGAAGGGCTCGAAGTCGGACGTGGCCGCGGCGATCGAGGCCTTGGCCCATTCGGCCTCCATGGGGGTGGCGGCCCCCATCAGGAACACGTTGTTCCACAGGCCGAGGCGTTCGATGAGCCGGCGCAGCCTGGACTGTTCCTCGCCCTTGCCGTAGATGCGCAGCTGCCAGTCCGGGAACGCGGCGGCGACCTGGGCGAACGCCTCGATGAGGAGGTCGTAGCGCTTCACCCGCACCAGCCGGCCGGCGGCGATCACGACCTTGGCGGTGCCGTCGGCGGGAGGCAGCGCGGGGTCGGGAACGCTGTTCGGGAGGGCCTCCACATGGACGCCGGGCAGCCACATCTTGCGCCGGTAGGCGGCGGCGTCCGCTTCCGTGACGGTGGTGACGACGTCGAGGCGGCGGTAGGCGCGGCGCAGCGCGGTGCGCAGCCGCGGCGAGTGGTTGTCCAGGGTGAGGTGCTCTTGGCCGACGCGCAGGACGTGCTGCGGGGCCTGGCGTGCGATGTGCACGTTGAGACCCGGGCGGGTGCCGATGACGACGTCGGCGTCGAGCGACTCGAGGTGCTCGCCGATCCGCTGGTCGGTCAGCTCGCTGTACTGGTGGTGGCGGTACTCGGCGGGCGGGTACACCCGCGCCGGTCTCCGGTGCAGCGGATCGTCCGCTTCCTTGCGCAGGTCGACCAGCGACCGCAGCCGCACCCGGGAGTGCGGGGTGAGGTTGGGGTGCTCGCGGTGGCGTAACGCGGAGACTATCTCGACGTCGTGCCGCTCGGCGAGTGCCCCGGCCAGGTTGAACGTGGTGGTGATCGTGCCTCCGATTCCGTAGGCGTTGTGGATCAGGAAAGAGATCTTCATGGTGGCCTAGACCGCGTCAACGACCGGAGCGTTGTTCGTCGTTACCACTCTGTGGCCGTGGGGGGCAGGGCGGGCGTTCTCGCCGGTTCTGACGTGATCTCGGACATAAGTGGTCTGGGCCATACCCGTTTGCCGCCCGGTTGTGGATAGCTTGACGTGTTTGCCCCCAGCAGCGTCGCGTCATCGGGTGCACCCTCGTATCGATCTTCAGGAGACCCATGCGCCCCCGAATAGCCTCCGTTCCACGCATCACGTCCCTCCCGCCCGTCGCCCTGGCCGGCGGTGCGCTGGCCGTGGGGGTCGGCGGTCTGTATCTGGCCGGGCTGATGCTCACGGGCGGGGAGATCGACACCGGCACGACCGTGCGCGGGGTGGAGATCGGGGGGCTGAGCCGTGCGGAGGCGGTGCGGAAGCTGGAGCGGCACCTGGGCGCGGACGGCTCGCGGGAACTGCGCGTGAAGGTCGGGGAGCGCACGGGCTCGGTCGATCCGCGGCGCGCCGGGCTCTCCTTCGACGTCCGGGAGACCGTCGACCGGGCGGCACGCACCGGTGCCGATCCGTTCAGCGTGTTCGGCGGTTTCTTCCGTTCGGGCGGCGTGATCGAGCCGGTCGTACGTCTCGACGAGGACAAGGCCCGGGCGGCCCTCGGGCGGCTGGCGAAGGGGCTCGACCAGAAGGTCCGTGACGGTGCCGTCTCCTTCGACGGCGGGCGGGTCGAGGAGGTCGCGCCGCGCACGGGGTACGCGCTGGACGTGAACGCCGCGGTCGGCCCCCTGCGCGCGTCCTTCCTGCGCGGGGACGCCGACGCGGTCACGTCGCTGCCGGCCCGTGAGACCAGGCCGAAGGTCTCCGCCGACGAGGTCAGGCGGGCGGTGCGTACCTTCGCGGAGCCGGCCGTGTCGGCGCCCGTCACGCTCACCGCTGGCGGCAAGCGGTTCACGGTCGGCCAGGACGCGCTGGGCGAGCATCTGGCCATGCGGCCGGACGGCGGCGGCAGGCTGAGACCGGAGCTCGACGCCAAGGGGCTGCGCACCGACCCCGCCGTGGCCGGCCCGCTGGACGACGTCACCACCACCGCCGAGAACGCCAGGCTGGGGTCGGACGGCGACAAGGTCGTGGTCGCCGAGGACGCCAGGGTGGGCCAGGAGGTCACCGACAAGGCGCTGGGCAAGGCGGTGCTGCCGCTGCTCACGCGCTCGGGCGCCGACCGCGACGGCGAGGTGGCCGTACGCGAGATCCAGCCGGAGGTCACCCGGGAGAACGCGCCGGAGCTGGGGCTGACGGAGAAGATGTCCTCCTTCACCGTCCACTTCGAACCGGCCGAGTACCGCACGAAGAACATCGGCCGGGCGGTGGAACTCATCAACGGCTCCGTCGTCAAGCCGAACGAGACGTGGAGCTTCAACCGGACCGTCGGCGAGCGCACCGAGGCGAACGGTTTCGTCGAGGGCATCATCATCCTCGACGACAAGTTCACGAAGGCGTCCGGCGGTGGGGTCTCGGCCGTCGCGACGACCATGTACAACGCGCTGTTCTTCGCCGGGGTCAAGCCCGTGGAGCACGGCGCGCACTCCTTCTACATCGAGCGCTACCCGGAGGGCCGCGAGGCCACGGTCGCCTGGGGCAGCCTGGACCTGAGGTTCACCAACGACTCCGGCAAGGCGATCTACATCCAGGCCGAGTCCACGGACACGTCCGTGACCGTCTCCTTCCTCGGCACCCGCAAGTACGACGAGATCAAGTCGGTCAAGGGTCCGCGCACCGAGGTGAAGAAGCCGGCGAAGAAGACGAGCGACGACAAGGAGTGCGTGCCGCAGACGCCTCTCGAAGGCTTCGATGTCACCGTGGAGCGCGTCTTCTACAACGACGGCAGGGAAGTGAAGCGGGAGCCGTACCGCACGCACTACACGCCGCGTGACGAGATCGTGTGCGAGTGATCCACCCCCCGTTCGTCTTCTCCCGGAACTCTCCTTTCCTGCCGGGGCGTTGACCCGTCCTCAGGGCGTCAGCAGAATGAGCGCGCACTGCTGAGAGCGCTCTCAAGGGAGACCCATGACTGGCAGACAAGGCCCGGCGTTCAGCCGGCGTTCGCTCATCGGTGCCGGACTCGGCATCAGCGCCGCGGGGCTCGCCGCGGCCGGCTCCGGGCAGGCCATGGCGGCCGGTTCGGCCGGCGTCGGCCGGGGATCGGCCCCGGCTCGGGGACGGGCCTTCCTCGCCGCGGCCATGGACGCCTATCCCGACCACGGCCGCATCCGCCTGACGCAAAGCTACACCGACCAGGCGGGCCTGTTCAGCACCGCGTTCACCTACGACAACGCCCTGGCGATCCTGGCCCACCTCGCGGCCCGGACCGCGGGCGCTCTCACCCGGGCCACGGCGTTGGGTGACGCCCTGCTGTACGCCCAGTCGCACGACCCGGCGTACGACGACGGCAGGCTCCGGCAGGCCTACAACGTCGGGCCGTACACCTTCTACGACGGCTCACTGCAGCCGGACGGCTTCGTCCGGGCGGACGGCACCGCCAACGTCGGCACACAGTTCGGCTTCACCGGTACGGCGGTGGGCGACATGGCCTGGGCGGGGATCGCGCTGAGCGCGCTCGCCCGCCGTACCCGAGCGCGCCGTTTCCTCGCCGGCGCCGTACGGATCGGCGAGTGGATCGAGCGCACCGGCCGGACCGACGAGCCCCTGGGCGGCTACAAGTTCGGGGTGGACGGGGCGAACCAGAGGCTGCCGTTCACCTCGACCGAGCACAACACGGACCTGGTGTGTCTCTTCGGCCGGCTCGCCCGGCTCACCGGGGACCGGGTGTGGCTGGAGCGACGCGGGCGGGCCGAGGCGTTCGTGCGGAGGATGTGGGAACCGTCGGGGGGCTTCTTCTACACCGGCACGAACGACGGCGTGACGGTCAACAAGTCCCCCATCCCGGAGGACACACAGACCTGGACCCATCTCGCGCTCGGCTCACGTGGCCGTGACTACTCGCGTTCGCTGGACTGGGCCGCGGCCGAACTGGCCGTCCTGGATCATGCCGGGCGTGCGAACAGCACGGTGCCCGCGGGGCAGTCGTACGAGGGGGTCACCTTCAGCTCGGCGAGCCTCGTGGCGAACGAGGACGCGCCGATCGCCGAGGGCCAGCCCAGGCCCGACCGCAACGGGGTGTGGTTCGAGGGGACCGCTCACCTCGCGCTCGCCCTGCGGGACCGGCGGGACCGTGGTGACGAGGCACGCGCCCGGCGTCTGATCGCCTCGATCGAGCAGGCCCAGGATCTGCTGGGCGGCGGTCAGACCGTCGGCGGCAAGGCGCTTCCCGAGCGCTGTGGGGTGGTGTCCGCGAGCAGTCCGCTGGACACCGGGTTCGGCTTCGGCTACTACCCGTACCGGCACACGGGGGCGACCGCCTGGTATCTGATGGCGGCGGCGCGCTTCAATCCGCTGGAGGCGTGACAGGGCTGCCCGGTCCGCCGACGCGTGCGGCGGACCGGGCAGCTTCTCAACGGACGTGGTGGACGGTCTGGTCGGTCAGTTCGTAGCGGGCGCCCACGATCGCCAGCTTGCCGGTGGTGATCTTGGCTGCGAGGTCGGGCTCCGCTTCCAGCTTGGAGCGTACGAGCCTGACATTGGCGTCGACGGTCGCGTCGACGCGGGCGTCGCCTTCCTTGCTGTGGTCTATGGCCGGACTTATCTGGTCGGCCAGGTACTGGATGTGCGCGGGCAGGTGTTTCCCGGACTGCTCGGCCTCGACGGCGGCACGCACCGCGCCGCACGACTGGTGCCCGAGCACGACGACCAGGGGTATGCCGAGTTCCAGAACGCCGTAGGCGACGCTGCCGAGCACGGCCTCGTCCAGGACCTCACCGGCCGTGCGGACGGTCATCAGGTCACCCAGTCCCTGGTCGAAGACCAGCTCCGGGGGGACACGAGAGTCGATGCAGCCGAGCACGACCGCGAAGGGGTGCTGAGCTGTGGCCAACGTGCGCCGGATCGCGGGGGTTTCGTGCGGGTGGCGTTCGCGGTAGGCGCGCCAGCGACGGTTGCCCGCTGCCAGCTCTTCGAGGGCCTCGGCCGGGGTGCTGGGCCGTGAGCCTCGGGTGGGGGCGGCGGTGGCCGGTCGGGCGCCGCCGAGGCCCGCGCCGAGGGCTGCGGCCCCGGTCAGCGCGGTGCGCAGGAGAGTGCGGCGGACGGTGCCACCGGTGGTCGGCCGTGGACCGGCGAAGGGGTGCGGTTCACGGCCGGCGCCTCTGTGGGCAGCGGAATCTGTGTTCACGACCAGAACGTATGCCCGGATGTGCGCCCGGCCGCGTTCCTTGCCGTTTCATGGTGAGAGTTGGGTAAGTGATGTTCTTACCTTGAACGGTTTTTGACGGTCCTTCAGGGGAAAGGCGGAACGCCCCGGGCCGGCCGGCCCGGGGCGTTCTGTCAGGCGGGGATGATCAGACCAGGTCGAACCGGTCCAGGTTCATGACCTTGACCCACGCGGCGACGAAGTCGTTCACGAACTTCTCCTTCGCGTCGTCGCTCGCGTAGACCTCGGCGAGCGCCCGCAGCTCGGAGTTCGAGCCGAAGACCAGGTCGGCGCGGGTGCCGGCCCACTTGACCTCGCCGGTGTCGGCGTCGCGGCCCTCGAACGTGGTCTGGTCCTCGGACGTCGACTTCCACGTGGTGCCCAGGTCGAGCAGGTTGACGAAGAAGTCATTGGTCAGCGAACCGGGCGTCTTGGTGAAGGCACCGAGCGGGGACTGCTGGTAGTTGGCGCCCAGGACACGCAGGCCGCCGACCAGGACGGTCGCCTCGGGGGCGCTCAGGGTGAGCAGGTTCGCCCGGTCGAGCAGCAGGAACTCGGCCGGCAGGCGGTTGCCCTTGCCGTGGTAGTTGCGGAACCCGTCGGCGGTCGGCTCGAGCGCCTCGAAGGACTCGGCGTCGGTGTGCTCCTCCGTCGCGTCCACGCGGCCCGCGGCGAAGGGGACCTGCACCTGGAAGCCGGCTTCCTTGGCGGCCTTCTCGACCGCGGCGGAGCCACCGAGGACGATCAGGTCGGCGAGGGAGACCTTCTTGGCACCGGCGCCGGAGTTGAACTCCTGCTGGATGCCCTCCAGGACGCGCAGGACCTGGGCGAGCTCGTCGGGCTCGTTGACCTCCCAGCCGCGCTGCGGCTGCAGGCGGATGCGGGCGCCGTTGGCGCCGCCGCGCTTGTCGCTGCCGCGGAAGGTGGACGCCGAGGCCCAGGCGGTGGACACCAGCTGCGAGACGGACAGGCCCGACTCGAGGAGCTTGGTCTTCAGCGTCTCGATGTCCCCGTCGCCGATGGTCTCGCCCTCGGCCTCGGGCAGCGGGTCCTGCCAGATCAGCGTCTCCTCCGGGACCTCCGGGCCGAGGTACAGGGACTTCGGGCCCATGTCACGGTGGGTCAGCTTGAACCAGGCGCGGGCGAAGGCGTCCGCGAACTCCTGCGGGTTCTCGTAGAACCGGCGGGAGATGGGCTCGTAGATCGGGTCGAAGCGCAGCGACAGGTCGGTGGTGAGCATCTTCGGGCGGTGCTTCTTCGACGAGTCGTGCGCGTCCGGAACGATCTCCGGGGCGTCCTTCGCGACCCACTGGTTGGCGCCGGCCGGGCTCTGCTCGAGCTCGTACTCGAACTCGAAGAGGTTCTTGAAGAAGCCGTTGCTCCACTGGGTGGGCGTGGTGGTCCAGGTGACCTCCAGGCCGGAGGTGATGGCGTCCCCGCCCTTGCCCGTGCCGTAGGTGCTCTTCCAGCCCAGGCCCTGCTCCTCCATGGAGGCGGCCTCGGGGTCGGCGCCGACGTTGTCGGCGGGGCCGGCGCCGTGGGTCTTGCCGAAGGTGTGGCCACCGGCGATGAGGGCGACGGTCTCCTCGTCATTCATCGCCATGCGGCCGAACGTCTCACGGATGTCGCGGGCCGCGGCGATCGGGTCCGGGTTGCCGTTCGGGCCCTCCGGGTTGACGTAGATGAGGCCCATCTGGACCGCGCCGAGCGGGTTCTCCAGCTCGCGGTCGCCGGTGTAGCGCTTGTCGTCGAGCCAGGTGGTCTCGGGGCCCCAGTAGACGTCCTCCTCGGCCTCCCAGACGTCGGCGCGGCCACCGGCGAAGCCGAAGGTCTCGAAGCCCATCTGCTCCAGGGCGACGTTGCCGGTGAGGATCAGGAGGTCGGCCCAGGAGATGGACTGGCCGTACTTCTTCTTGACCGGCCACAGCAGACGGCGGGCCTTGTCGAGGTTGCCGTTGTCCGGCCAGCTGTTGAGCGGGGCGAAGCGCTGCTGGCCGGCGCCGGCGCCGCCGCGGCCGTCATGAATGCGGTAGGTGCCGGCGCTGTGCCAGGCCATACGGATCATCAGCGGGCCGTAGTTGCCGAAGTCGGCGGGCCACCAGTCCTGCGAGGTGGTCAGTACCTCGGCGATGTCCTGTTTGACGGCGTCGAGATCGAGGTTCTTGAAGGCCTCGGCGTAGTCGAAGTCCCCACCGAGAGGATTGGCCACCTCGGGGTTCTTGGCAAGGATCTTCAGGTTGAGCCGCTCGGGCCACCACTGGCGGTTGCCGCCGCCCTGGGTCGGGTGCAGGGCGCGGCCGTGCGCGACCGGGCAGCCGCCTCCCGTCTCCTCCGACTTCGGTTCGGTGACGATCGCGTCGTGGTTCTCAGTCATGGAAATCCTTCCGGACGGGGTGGATCACAGTGCTCGGGTGGATCACATTGCTCAGGAACTGCGTGCGGTGGAACAGGCGGGGCACAGGCCCCAGTAGATGACCTCGGCCTCGTCGACGGCGAAGCCGCGGTCGTCGGACGCGGTCAGACAGGGGGCGTGGCCGACCGCGCAGTCGACGTCGGCGACGGCCCCGCACGACCGGCAGACGAGGTGGTGGTGGTTGTCGCCGACCCGTCCCTCGTAGAGGGCCGGGCTGTTCGGCGGGTCGAGGCGGCGTATGAGTCCTGCCCCGGTGAGTGCGTGGAGTCCCTCGTACACGGCTTGGACGGAGATATGGCCCACACGGCCGCGGACCTCGGAGGCGATGGCCTCGGCGCCGAGGTGGTCACCGTCCCGCACGGTCTCGAGCAGCGCGACGCGGGCGGCCGTCACCCGCAGGCCGGCACCGCGGAGCTCTTCGGCGGTGGTCGGGTTCCGGGATGCGGTCATGCCGGACAACCTAACGGCATAAACACGAGCGGTTCAAGAAAACGAACGGTTCAATTTTGGTGTCGTCTTCGTGAGGCCTTGTGTGGCGGGCTTCATCGCAGGTTTGTGAACTCCGTCACAGTGATGGGGTCGTGGGGTGCCGTCGGCGAGTGTCAGCCGTGTCCGTGGCGTGTCAGCACCGCTCGTGCCGTCGCGGCCATGGCCTCGTCGACCATCTGGCCCTCGAAGGTGAGCGCGCCGGTGCCGGTGCGCTGGGCCGACTCCACGGCGGCGACGAGGCGGGCACAGCGGTCGAGTTCTTCGGGGGTGGGGGCGAAGACCTCGTTGATAACGGGGATGTGCGTCGGATGGATGGCCATCATGCCGTCGTAGCCGAGGGCGCGGTTCTGCTCGGCGAAGGCGCGCAGGCCCGTCAGGTCCGCGAGGTGCGTCCACAGTCCGGTCACCGGGTACGGCGCTCCGGCGGCGCGGACGTCGAGCAGGACGCGGGAGCGCAGCGCCAGTGTCTCGGTGCCCTGAGGGCTCCAGCGGTAGCCGACGGCGCGCTCCACGTCGCCGCCGGGCGCGGTCAGCGCACCGGCGTGTGCGACCCGGGGGGCCGCGGCGGCGATGTCGTAGGCGTCGTGGAGGGCACGGGCCGATTCCAGCAGGGGGACGAGGGCGGTCGTGCCGACGGGCAGGCCGTGTTCCTGTTCGCACCAGGTGATCAGGCGGTCGGCGAGCCGTACGTCGGCGGCGGTGTGCACTTTCGGCAGGACGATCCCGGCCGTTCCGGGGCGTACGACGGCACGCAGTTCGTCGGCGGCGGTCCAGTCGTCGAGCGGGTTGACCCGGACGAACAGGGGCATGGCCCCTGCCGGTTGCGCGGCGGCCTCCGCCAGTGCCTCGGTGACCCGGGCGCGGGCGAACGGCTTGTCGGACGCGGGTACCGCGTCCTCCAGGTCGAGGATGACGGCGTCGGCGCCGGCGGCTCGGGCCTTGGGGAGCCAGTCGGTGCGATGGCCGGGGACGAAGAGGAGGGAGCGCAGAGGGGCCGTGGCGCGCAGGGGAGTCGTCGCACGCAGGGGTGCCGTGGCGCGCTCCTCGCCGCTCGTGGGTCGGCCGGCGTCAGACGGCATCGTTCTTCTCCAGGGCCGCGAGTTCCTCGTCGCTCAGTCCGAGCCAGTCCCGGTACACGAGGTCGTTGTCCTGGCCGAGTGCGGGGCCGGTGCGCCAGATGCGGCCGGGGTGTTGCCGGAAGTGCGGGATGACCGCCTGCATGCGTACTTCGCCGAGGTCGGGGTCGGCGACGGTGACGATGTCCTCGCGCTCGGCGTAGACGGGGTCGGCGGCGATGTCGGCCGCGTCGAACACCCGGGAGGCCACGACCTCGGCGCGGGCGAACGCCTCCAGGCACTCGCCCTCGGAGCGCTCCGCCACCCAGGCCCGCAGACCGTCGTCCAACTCCCCGCGTCGTGCGTGCTGTTGCTCCGACGTGGCGAACTCCTCCTCCGGCAGGCCCAGCAGCCGGGCCACGTTGCGTACCGAGCGCAGGGTCGCGGAGGTCACCGTGATCCACTGCTCGTCGCGGGAGCGGTAGGTGTTGATCACGGCGGCGGGGGCGACCGCCAGCTGGTTGCCGGAGCGCTGCGGCACCGTGCCCAGCTGGTCGTGGACGATGACCTGCCACTCGACGAGCCGGAAGAGGGGCTCGAACAGGGCGAGGTCGATCCACTCGCCGTCGAAGTCGGGGTCGTGGTCGCGCCGGTGGAGGGCGGCGAGAACGGCGTAGGCGCCCATCAGGCCGGTCACGGCGTCACCGTGCGAGAAGCCGGTGTGGACGGGCGGGCCGTCGGGGGAACCGGTCAGGTGGACGACGCCGCTGCGGGCCTCGCCCATCTTGCCGAAGCCGGGGGCGTCGGCCTGGCTGGAGGTGGCGCCGAAGCCGGAGATCTGCAGCAGGACCGCCCTGGGGTTGATCCGGTGCACGGCCTCCCAGTCGAGACCCCAGCCGCGCAGCCGCCCGGCGCGCAGGGTGACGATGACGACGTCCGCCCAGGCGACGAGGCGGTGAGCGACCGCACGGGCCGCCTCGTGGTGCAGATCGAGGGTGACGGAGCGCTTGTTGCGACCGGCGACCTTGAACCACAGCGGAACGCCGTCGCGCCGGGGCCCCATCGCGCGGGCGGCGTCGCCGGCACCCGGGGGTTCGACGTGGACGACGTCCGCGCCCTGGTCGGCGAGCATCGAGCCCGCGAGCGGGCCGGCCACCACATGGGCGAACTCGACCACCTTCAGCCCGCGCAACTGTCCCTGCGCGGTGGCGTTCGGCTTGTCCTTGTCCGACACGGATGCGTCCCCTCGGCTCAGCTGCTGGCTCTTCAGACTGCCGAGACGCAGAAATGCCTGTCCAGCAAAAGAAGGCCATCAATCAATGCGGTATGCGCATGAATGGCCGCCGGGACGGCTCAGGCCCAGGACACCCCGGGCGGCAGTTCCCTGCCCTGGGCGCGGAAGTCCTCGAGCGTCTCCAGGAAGCGCTCCGTGACGCACGGGAGGGTGCGCCGTGCGCGCAGGGCGATGTCGAGGCGCCGGTCGACCACGGGGTGGACGAGCGGCCGGAAGACGAAGGGCCCGGTGCCCAGCAGGGGCAGGACCAGGGCGGGCAGCGCGCTCACGCCGAGGCCGGCGGCCACGAGCCCGCCCACGGTGGCGACACCGCCGGCCTCCGCCGCGGGCACGGCGTGCGCGTCGACCTGGCCGAACGCGGCATCGGTCAGCCGGCGCACGCTCGAGTCGCGTCCGACGGCCAGGAACGGTTCGCGGGCCAGGTCCGCCCAGCCGACCTCGTCGTGCTCGGCGAGCGGGTGGTCCTCGCGCAGGACGGCGACAAAGCGGTCCCGGACCAGGGGGCGGTGTTCCAGCCGCTCCGGGGGCACCCCGACCGTGGTGATCGCGAAGTCCGCGTCGCCGGACAGGACGCGGTTCAGCACCGCGCGCTCCAGGCCGTCCAGCAGGCGTACGGCCACGCCTGGCCGGTCCTGCCGGAAGCCGGAGATGACCTGCGGGAGCAGCACCGCGGCGACGGAGGGCAGGGTGGCGACGGCGACGGTGCCGGACTCGCCGAGCAGGAAGCGGTCCAGTTCCCTCATCCCGGCCCGGTGGGCGCTGAGGATCTGCTCGGCGATCCGCAGCGCTTCCGTGCCGGCGGCGGTCAATTGCACGTTGCGGGTGTCGCGTTCGAGGAGTTGGGCTCCGACCTGCCGTTCCAGGTCGGCGACCGCGCGGCTGAGGGACGACTGCGAGACGCCCAACCGGGCGGCGGCCGCGGTGAAACTCGTCTCCCGGGCGACGGCCGCGTACGCCGAGAGCTGGCGCAAGGTGGCTTCCATGGCCGGGAAGCGTACGTCAGCGCGGGGCGATTGATGCGCGGATCGCATGAACAGATCCCGGTTTGATGCTGGACATGGATCTTCCGGCGCTCGGACACTCTCGGCTATCCCCGTACGCCCCGCTCTCCGCCGCCGGGGACCGCCACCGAGAAAGCGAGCGTCACCATGCAGGCAGCCCTGGGCTTCGCCACGATCGCCCTGTTCCTGTTGCTCACCATGACCAGACGCGTCTCGGTCCTGGTCGCGCTGGTGGTGCTCCCGGTGCTGGCGGCGCTGGCGGGCGGCTTCGCGGGCGAGCTGGGCGGGATGGTGCTCGACGGGCTGTCGACGGTGGCGCCCACCGGCATCATGATCGCTTTCGCTGTTCTGTACTTCAGCCTCATGGTGGACGCGGGCCTGTTCGATCCGCTGATCCGCGGTCTGCTGCGGGTGGCGCAGGGCGACCCGCTGCGCATCACCGTCGCCACGGCCGTCCTGACGCTGTGCGTGGCCCTGGACGGCGACGGGGCTTCGACGTTCCTCATCACCGTCTCGGCGCTGCTGCCCGTCTACCGGAAGCTGGGCATGAGTCCGCTGGTGCTGTCCGGGGTCGTCTGTCTGGGTGCGGGCGTGATGAACATGGTTCCCTGGGGCGGGCCGACGGTGCGTGCCATGGCGGCGCTGAAGCTGGAGAGTTCGGACGTCTTCACGCCTGTGCTGCCCGCGATGGGCTTCGGCATCGCGTGGGTCCTGGTGGCGGCCTGGCTGATCGGCCGCCGGGAACGGCAGCGCCTGGGCGCACTCGCGGTGCCGGGCCGGGAGGCCGTCGCCGGCGAACCGGTTCCTACGACTCCGACCGCGCCCGGCGACGGCCCCGGTGCGGTCCGGGTGCCGGAACCGCCGCGGCTCTGGCTGACCGTCTTCAATCTGCTGCTGACCGTCCTCCTCGTCGTCTCCCTGATCCTGGAGGTCATGCCTCTGCCGGTGCTGTTCGTCCTCGGGTTCGCGGTGGCCCTCCTGGTCAACCACCCCACGTGGGAACAGCAGCAGGCGCTGCTCGACAAGCACGCGAAGAACGTCGTCCTCGTCACCACGATGATCTTCGCGGCCGGGGTGCTCACCGGAGTCCTCACCGGAACCGGGATGATCGACGAGATGGCCGAGGCGCTCGTGTCCGTGATCCCGGACTCCCTGGGCGGCCATCTGCCGGTGCTGGTGGCCGTCACGGGCATGCCGCTGAGTCTGGTCTTCACCCCGGACGCCTACTACCTCGGGGTTCTGCCCGTCCTCGCCGAGACGGCGCACGGCTTCGGCACCGACCCGGCGGAGGTCGCCCGGGCCGCCATCCTCGGCCAGATGACGACGGGTTTCCCGCTCAGCCCGCTCACCGCCTCCACCTTCATCCTGGTCGGCATGAGCGGCGTCCAGCTCGGCGAGCACCAGCGCTTCATCTTCCGCTGGGCCTTCGCCACCACGCTCGTGATGACCGCCGGCGCCCTCCTCACCGGTGCCCTCTCCCTGTGACGGGGGCTCAGCGTGCCTGCCCGCAGTGCACGGTCCATTCCGCTGCTGCTCGCCCTGTCCCTCGCCACCTCCGCCCTGCCGTCCTTCGTCGGTTCCGTCACCTCGCGTTCGTACGACGGCCGCCACGGCGAACTGTGCGCCTACCGCCTGGCGTTCCCCGACAGGGCCGAGACCTCCGAGGAGCGGATGAGTGCCCGGCTCACCGAGGGCCGTCCCCTGCCGCCCAGCCAGGTCGTACGGACCGTGCCCCGCGGCGGCGAACCCGGCCAGCCACCCTCTCTCACGCGGGCCGATGTGCCGCCCATCGCGCTGTCGCCCGCGCCCGGGGACCGCATCGGCGTGCGGTCCGACGCGGTCCGGGTGCCCGACTGAGTACGGAGGCCATCTGTCAGGCGTTCGCCGAGGTCAGGCGTTCGAGCTGGGCGGCAACCGTCGCTGCTTTGCGCTCCGCTTCGCGGACGCGGCGGTCCGCCGTGCGCGCCTGCTCCCGGGCCGTCCGCTGGGCAAAGCGGGCCTGTTCGTGCTCGCCCCTGATGCGGTCCAGTTCCTCGGTGAGTTCTCCCACGCGCCGCTGGAGGCGGTCCAGCTGCTGCTTCGCCTCCTCCGCGGCCCGGCCGGCGGCCGCCGCCTCGTCCTGCAGCGCCCGCAGCTCACGCTCGGCGGCCTCGGCGTCCCGCCGGGCCTGAGCCACTCGCTTCCGCTGTTGCCCGTCGGTCTTGCGGTCCGGGCGGGAAGGGGCCGCCGCGGCGGGTGGGCGGCTCCGCCCCTTGGCGCTCTCCGCGACGGCGCTCTCCGCGACGGCCGGAAAGCCGACGACGGCACTCAGTGGCTTGACCAGCCGGCCGCTCGCCCAGGCCTGGGCGGCCTCGGGGTCGGCCAGGACGGCGTGCAGGGTGTTCTCGACCTCGCGCTGCGTGCCGTCGCCGATCGGATGGCCGGCCTCCGCGGCGAGCTGCCGGGCCTGAGCGGACAGGGCGCGGACGACCGCGTGCTGTTGCCGGCTCAGCTCGCGCAGCTGTGTGCCGTCGAGGTCGCGGTGGGCCTGCCGCAGTCCCTCCCCCAGGCGGAGCAGGGGCTCGACCTCGCCGGGGAGGCCGCGGACCAGAAGGTTGCCGACCCAGGCCGCGAGACTGGGCTTGCGCAACGCGCCGATCCGCTCGGCGAGGTTCCGGTCACCGGCGGTACGGGCGGCGGCGACGGCCGAGGCGCGGGCCGCGGTGAACTCCTCCGGCCGCAGGGCGTACAGCTCGTCGGCCACGGCGTCGTACTCCATGAGCGTCCCTTTCGCGTGGAAGCTCCGTTTCGATCGTCTCAGGCCACGCCGTCCTGGGCTCGCGGGAGCTTCCGGTGGTACCCCGTTCATGATCGGGAAATCGACGGTTTAACATATGAGCGCCGCCTAGCTCGAAAGATGGATCTGTGACTGTCAACGACGACTCGTTCACCAACTGGAAGAACCGCGAGGAGATCGCGGAGTCGATGATCCCGATCATCGGGAAGCTGCACCGGGAGCGGGACGTGACGATCCTGCTGCACAGCCGCTCCCTGGTGAACAAGTCGGTGGTCAGCATCCTCAAGACCCACCGGTTCGCCCGGCAGATCGCCGGTGCGGAGCTCTCCGTCACCGAGACGCTGCCGTTCCTGCAGACTCTCGCCGCACTGGACCTCGGTCCGTCGCAGATCGACATCGGCATGCTCGCCGCGACGTACCGCGAGGACGACCGCGGTCTGTCGATCGCGGAGTTCACCGCCGAGGCCGTCGCCGGTGCCACCGGGGCCAACAAGATCGAGCGCCGCGAGGGCCGTGACGTCGTCCTCTACGGGTTCGGCCGCATCGGTCGGCTCGTGGCCCGGCTGCTCATCGAGAAGTCCGGCTCGGGCAACGGTCTGCGGCTGCGGGCCATCGTCGTCCGCGGCGGGGGTGATCAGGACATCGTCAAGCGCGCCTCGCTGCTGCGCCGCGACTCGATCCACGGCCAGTTCCAGGGCACGATCACCGTCGACGAGGCGAACAGCACGATCGTCGCCAACGGCAACGAGATCAAGGTCATCTACGCGAACGACCCGTCCGAGGTCGACTACACGGCGTACGGCATCAAGGACGCCATCCTCATCGACAACACCGGCAAGTGGCGCGACCGCGAGGGCCTGTCGCAGCACCTGCGTCCCGGGATCGACAAGGTCGTGCTGACCGCTCCCGGCAAGGGCGACGTCCCGAACATCGTCCACGGCGTCAACCACGACACGATCAAGCCGGACGAGCAGATCCTGTCCTGCGCGTCGTGCACCACGAACGCGCTGGTGCCGCCGCTGAAGGCGATGGACGACGAGTTCGGGGTCCAGCGGGGCCACGTGGAGACCGTCCACTCGTTCACCAACGACCAGAACCTGCTGGACAACTACCACAAGTCCGAGCGCCGGGGCCGCTCCGCGCCGCTCAACATGGTCATCACCGAGACCGGTGCCGCCTCCGCCGTCTCCAAGGCGCTGCCCGAGCTGAAGGCGAAGATCACCGGCAGCTCCATCCGGGTGCCGGTGCCGGACGTCTCCATCGCGATCCTCAATCTGCAGCTCGCGCGCGAGACCACCCGCCAGGAGGTGCTCGACTACCTCCGTGACGTCTCCCTGACCTCGCCGCTGAAGCGCCAGATCGACTTCATCAGCGCCCCGGACGCGGTCTCCAGCGACTTCATCGGCTCGCGCCACGCCTCGATCGTCGACGCCGGCGCCACCAAGGTCGAGGGCGACAACGCGATCCTCTACCTCTGGTACGACAACGAGTTCGGCTACTCGTGCCAGGTCATCCGTGTCGTGCAGCACGTGTCCGGCGTGGAGTACCCGACGTACCCGGCTCCGGCGGTCTGATCCCGGCCGACGAACGCGGGGCGTGCCCATGCGGCACGCCCCGCGTTCTCGTGCGCCAGGGACAGGTCAGGATCGGGTCAGCTCGATCCGGTACTCCCGAGTCCGCGAGCCGTCCTCGCTGCTCACGGTCACGACGGCTGCTCGTGACGCCTCCTTGCGGACGGTCACGGTCGCGTACGGGTCACGGGACGTCGCGGTGATGTCCGCCCGGTCAGGGCGGTCGGAGGTCACGCGGTAGCTCGTCCGGTCCGGGTCGAAGCCGCCGACCGGCACACCGTCGACCTCGATCGAGGCGGCCCCGGCGTCCGAGGAGGTCCCCGCCGCCTTGGCGCGCAGCTCGATCTCTCCGAGGGTGATGTAGCCGCCCGGGCGTGCCGTCATGGCCACGCGTACCCCGGTCACCGGGCCGGTGGCGCGCACCGGGACGTCGACCACAGGTGTGCCCTCGGTGCCTACGGCGACCTCGTCGCTCGCGTCGGCCCAGGTGCCGTCGGCCCCGCGCGTCTGCACCTTGAGGGACTCCGCGAAACTGAGGTTGGCTCCGTCGCGGTGGAAGTGGGTCACGACCCGGGTCAGATCGCGCGCCTCGGGCAGGGTGAGGGTGATGGTGTCGGACGGGTTCTTCGAGCCTGATCTCCAGTTCGACCAGGCCTTCTCGGACGTGTTCCCGTTGCGCAGGCCCTCGGCGGAGTAGCCGCTCTCGGTGTACGTCGCGGCGGCCGTCACACCCTCGTCGAGGGCGGTGTTCGTCTCCCGGGGTGCGGTGACCTGGACGCGTACGGCCGCCGCTGCCGTCGTTCCGCCGGGGACCTGGGCGGTGCCGCGCAGGGTCACCACCCCGGCGTCGTCGAACGCGCCGTCGGGTGCGGCGTCCCAGATGACCGGGAGGCCGGCCGTTCCGCCGTGCCGTCCGACGCCGGTGACCATGGTGGGCAGGCCGGGGCGACCGCCGGTGTAGGTCTTGGCGCGGGCCGGGAGCGTCGAGGCGATGGTGTCCACGGTGACGACCGCTTCGGCCCGGACGGTCCGGCCGAGCGCGTCGGTCGCCCGGCCCTTGACCCGGACGGTTCCGGGCTTGCGCCACCGCGACTCGGAGGGCAGCGTCCATTGCACGGGGAGCGCTCCTCGGGCACCGTCCCGGTAGACGGGTGTCACGGTCCCGGGCAGTTCGGGCGTGCGGCCCGGGACGGTGAACGCCTTGGCCTGCTCTGTCCGGAGCACGGTCTCGTCGGTGACGGCCCACCGCTGGTTGGCGTTGGAGGTCGGGAGGAAGGCCGAAACGCGGGCGCCGTCCGCTGTCGACTGCCCGACGACGTCGAGCAGTCGGCCCGTGGCGGCGTTGACGAAGGTCCAGGTGCCGTCCCCCGTGGTCGACATGATCCACTGCCCGGCCGGGGTGTCGCTCTCCTCCAGCACCGCCTCGTTGTCGCGCACGGCGAGTCGCGTGCCCGTGGCGGCGTTGACGAGGGCGTAACGCTCACGATTGCCGTCGCCCCTGGTCAGCTGCTTCACGGACCACAGCTGGGACGTGGCGGCCGGATCGGCCGTCCGGACGACGACGCCGTCGCCTTCGCCGGACGGGGCCAGGGACTTGGCGCTCTGGGCTCCCTTGAGGCGGTAGACGTGGCCGGGCTGGACGAGTGCGGCGTCCTTGTCGGTACCCGAGACACCGTCGACGAGGAAGCTCGTGACCGACTTCGCGGGGACGGTCAGCGTGGCGGCATCGTCCTTCACCTTCACCGGTGTGCCGCGGACCAGGGCGCCGTCGGCGCTGGTCACGACGGGGGTCACCTTGGCGCCGGGTGCGACGCGCCCGAAGCGCGAGAGGTCGAGGGTCACGGCGCGCGGGGCCGTTCCGCTGTTGACGTGCACGACGGTCGCTCCGCGGCCGGACTTGCGAACGGCGGCGACGCTGGAGGGATCGTCGGCCTTCACGAAGTGGTCGCCGGGGCGGATGTGGTGGGTGAAGTTGCGCAGGGTGTGGAACTTGGTGTTGGCCCGGATCGGGCAGCTCTCCAGGGTGTCCTTCGCCGTGCAGTTGAACGGGATGTGGATGCTGCCCCAGTTCTTGCCCGCCTGTGCCTGGGGGATGGAGTCCTCCACGGGCTGCCACAACACCCAGGCGGACGGCTCCAGTTCACGGATGTCCTCGACGACCCGGGTGGCGATGCCGAGCCCCGGTTCCATGCCGGTGAAGTCGGTGCCGGTCCCCCAGGTGCCCTCCACCTCGCTCATCCAGAACGGCCGGTCGGCGGCCTTGGCGCTGTCGCGGGCGCTGGTGCGCATGCCGGTGCCGTAGGTGTGCACGTTGAGCTGGTCGACGGCCGCTCGGGCAGAGCTGTCGTAGGCGTTCCAGTTGCGGACGAAGGTGCTCGGGTTGGTCTCGTCCATGGCGGAGACGGTGGCGCGGGTCTTCGCCTTGTCGAGGGCGCGGCGCACGGCCAGCACGACCTTCTGCTGGAGTTCCGGGCCGGCGTGGGCGCCCTCCTGGCGGCCGCCGGTGGGTTGTCCGTCGGGGCCGATCTGGGTGCCCCAGTAGTTGGTGTTGGGCTCGTTGAGCGGGGCGAGGGTGTCGAACTTGATGCGGTGCTTCTTCTCCAGCTGCTCCGTCACCTTGACCAGGTAGGCGGCGAAGTCGTCGACTCGGTCCGGTCGTATCTGGTCGGTGTTGGCGTCGAAGCCGCCCGAGACATAGCCGCTGACGGTCTGGAACCAGGGCGGCGAGTTGCTGAAGGCCTCCCACTTGGTGATTTTGTTCTTGACCCGGTCCACCCACCAGCGCTGCCCGGGGTCGGCGGACCAGTCCCAGTGCTCGGGCTCGTCGGGGTTCCACCAGTCGGTGTCCTCCCTGGTGGTGCCCGCCGGGGCCTTCCAGAAGCCGTCCATCGTCGCGCCGGTCTTCATGTAGTCCTTGCGGACGTCGGGCGCGTTGCCACCGCCGATGTTGTAGCGCGCGATGTTGAGGCGGAGGCCGTCCTCGCCGAACAGCATCTCGGCGAGCTTCTGACGGATGGGTTCCGGGTAGCGGCCCGTGATGTTGGCGAACCAGACGAGGCTCGTCCCCCACCCTTCGAACTCCTGCTGCCGGTAGGACGGGTCGATCCGTACCGTGACCGCGCTGCCGGGCGGTTCGGCGGCAGCGGCAGGAGGCACGGTCACGAGTCCCGCGCCGAGGACGAGAGGGATGGCGACCGCCAAGGCCGGGGCGAGGCGATGTCTGCTGGACATGGATTCCCTTCGGGAGTGAACAGAACCGCGCAGAACCAATCGAGTTTCCCGAATGTTTTAGGACGGCAATCAACACGTCAAGAGGTGGGGCGAGTTGGGAACCGACGCACACCCCTTGACGCGTTCCGCCTCGCCACCCCAATAATGACCATCCACCTGCCGTCCACATATCTAAACGATGTTCTCTGTTGTGTACGCGAGCGAGCACGGAGGCGCAGTGACCGGTTTAGGCACCACCCGCAGTCATCCGATCGTCGCCTCCCTCGCCGCCCTGCTCGCCGTCTCCGGCTGCTCGGTGGCCGGTGCCGACCCCATCGGCGGCGGTCCGGACACCCTGCGCATCGTCCTGCCCGAGGAACCGCCGACTCTCGAACCCTGTGACGCCTCGCTGACCGCGACGGGCCGGGTCACACGGGCCAACATCACGGAGGCGCTCACCGAGCGCGAACCGTCCACCGGACGCCTGGAACCAGCCCTCGCCACCAAGTGGACCCGGGATGCGGCCACTTCGTGGACCTTCACCCTCCGCGAGGGTGTCACCTTCCACGACGGGACGCCCTTCACGGCGGCGGCCGCCGCCTTCTCCATCCGGCGCGCCACGGATTCCGGCATCGACTGCAACGTGGACGGCTACATCTTCGCGGACAGCGAGCTCACCGCCACACCCGTCGACGACACCACGCTCAGGGTCACCACGGCGAAACCCGACCCGATCCTGCCGCTGCGCCTGTCCTTCGTCGAGATCGTGCCGACGAGCACCGACCCCGACTCCCGGGTGCGCGAGCCGGTCGGCACAGGGCCCTACCGCATCGACGACTGGAACCAGGGCCGTCAGCTGCGGCTGAGAAGCTTCCCCGGCTACTGGGGCAAGGCTCCCGAGTTCGCCGCGGCCACCTACGTCTGGCGCGCCGAGGGCAGTGTGCGCGCGGCCATGGTGACGAACAACGAGGCGGACGTCGCGATCGGGCTCGCCCCCGAGGACGGGGCCGGTGACCGCGCGGTCGAGTTCGCCACCAACGAGGTGTCGTACCTGCGCATGGACGCCGCAAAGCCGCCCCTGGACGACCTCCGGATCCGGCAGGCCGTCAACTACGCGATCGACCGGGAGGGGCTGGTCACCGCGGTCTTCGCCGGCCGGCCCAGCGGGCAGCTCGTGTCGAAGGGCGTCACCGGCTACAACCCGCGCATCAAGCCATGGCCGTACGACCCGGAACGGGCCCGAAAGCTCGTCGCCGAGGCCCGCGCCGACGGAGTCCGCACCGGCACCACCATCACCCTCATCGGCCGCAACGGCATCTACCCGAAGGCCGCCGAGGCGATGGAGGTCGTCCAGGACGGTCTGATCAAGGCCGGGCTGAAGGTCAGGATCAAGATGCTCGACGTCAACGCCTGGCTGGAGTACCTGCTGCGTCCCTTCCCCGCCGGCGACACCGGCCCCACTCTGCTCCAGGCCCAGCACGGCAACCAGGCGGGCGACGCCGCCTTCACGATGGGACAGATCTACGGCAGTGAGGGCGCCCAGAGCAGCTACGGAACCGGCGCGCTCGACACGCTCATCGAGCAGGCGCAGCTCGCCTCGGGCGGAAAACGGCAGAAGGCGTTCGCGGACGCGTTCACCCATCAGAACGACGAGGTCGTGCGGGACGCCGTCATGGCCAACATGACCGGACTGCTGTCCCTCTCCCCCAAGGTCCGCTACCGGCCCGACTCGGCCACCAACGACGAGATGCGGCTCGCCGACATGCGCCGCGCGGACTGAGGGAGGACATCACGTGCTGACCTTGCTGCGCCGCCGCGCGGTCTCCAGTGTCCTCCCGCTGCTCGTGGTGGTCCTCGGAGTCTTCTTCCTGGCCCGCCTCACGGGGGACCCCGCCAACCTGTATCTGCCGCTGAGCGCGACGCCCGAGATGCGGGCCGAGTTCTCCGCCCGCAACGGCCTGGACGACCCGCTGATCACCCAGTTCGGCGACTATCTCGCCCAGGTCGCCCACCTCGACTTCGGTGAGTCGCTGCGCACCGCCCAGCCGGCGGGCGAGGCCGTCCTGCGGGCCTTCCCCGCGACCCTCCAGCTGGCGGGCTGGACCATGCTGCTCGCCATCCTGGGCGCGGTGGTCATCGGCAGTCTGGCGGCCTACCGCCCGAACTCGGCGACCGACCGGATCGCGAGCTTCCTGTCCTCCACGGCCGCCAGCGTCCCCGACTTCTGGGTCGCCATCATGGGCGTGCTGGTCTTCGCGGTCACCCTGGGCTGGCTGCCCACCTCCGGCACGAGCGGCGCGGCGGCGTGGGTCCTGCCCGTGGCCACGCTGTTCATCCGCCCGTTCGGTGTGCTGGTCCAGGTGGTGCGGGGCGCCATGGTCTCGGCGCTGTCCGCCCCGTATGTGAAGGTGGCGCGCGGCAAGGGGGCCTCCGAACTCCGGGTGGTCTTCGGGCACGCCCTGCGCAATGCCGCCGCACCGGCGCTGACCGTCGCGGGCGATCTGGCCGTGGGGCTGGTCAACGGGGCGGTCGTCGTCGAGACGATCTTCGGCTGGCCCGGCATCGGCAAGCTCATGATCGACTCGGTGCTGCAGCGCGACTTCGCGGTGCTTCAGGCGGCCGTGCTCCTGACCGCCCTGGCGATCTTCGCCCTCAACATCCTGGTCGACCTCTGCCACGCGCTCCTCGACCCGCGGGTACGGCAGCGGGCGACGGCATGAGCCAAGGACGGGACATGCTTCAAGAAGCCACATCCCAGAAGGACGGTACGACAGTACGGCGGCGCTGGTTCGCCCTGTTGCTCCGGGACCGGTTCGCCTGCGCCGCGGCCCTGCTCCTGTTCCTGGTCGCGCTGAGCGCCGTACTGGGGCCGCTCCTGGCCGGGGATCTGGCGACCCGTCAGAATCTGCGGGACCCGGGCCGGCCTCCCTTCGGTCTCGACCACGGCTGGGCCTTCGTGCTCGGCAGCGACTCCCTCGGCCGGCCCGTCGCCGCGCGGCTGCTGGCCGCGGCCGGGACGACCCTGGCCGTGGCGGTGCCCGCCGTGCTGTGCTCGCTGGTCATCGGCTCGGTGTGGGGCATGTGGGCGGGCTATCACGGTGGTTGGCGCGAGAGCGTGTCGCTGCGGGTGGCCGATGTGATCCTCAGCTTCCCGTCGCTGCTGCTGGCCGTGGTCGTGCTGTACGTGTTCTCCCCGAGTGCCGCGAGCATCGTGCTGGTGCTGGCCGTCGCCCGGATCCCCGTGTATCTCCGTACCGCCCGGGCCGAGGCCGCGGAGTTGCGCAGCCGGCTGTTCATGGACGCGGCCCGGACGTTCGGCACAGGCAGCTGGGCGGCCATCCGGCGCCATGTCGCGCCGAGCGTGCTGCCCACGCTGCTCACCGTCGCCGCGCTCGACTTCTGCTTCGTGATGCTGGCCGAGTCCTCGCTGAGCTTTCTGGGCATCGGCATTCAACCGCCGGACGTGAGCTGGGGGTTGATGGTCGCCCAGGGGCGGCAGGAGTTGCAGAGCGCGTGGTGGATCGCGCTCTTTCCGGGGCTCGCGATCGTCGTCACGACCGTGTCGGCGACCGTTCTCGCCTCCTGGGCCCGGCTGACGACGGATCCGGGGCAGCGGTGGCGGCAGGGGCTCGGGCGGCGTGCCCGGGGGCCGCGTGCGGCGGGCGGGGACGGCAGTGGTTCGGTGGCGGGGAGCGCGGCCGCTGCCGGCGACCGTACGGCGAGCGCGAGCGATGCGGTGCCCGCCGCCCCGTCCACGGTCACCGCCGCCCCGGTGGACAGCGACCGCACCGAGGGCTTGTCTCCGGGCGGCGTCCTGGTCGTGGACGACCTGTCCGTCGACGTGCACACCCCGGCGGGGCCGGTGCATGTCGTCCGCGGCGTGAGCTTCGCCGTGCGGTCGGGCGAGACGCTGGCGCTGCTGGGCGAGTCGGGGTGCGGCAAGAGCATGACCGCACACGCCGTCGCCGGTCTGCTCGACCCGGTCGCCGAGGTGGTGGGCGGGCAGGTCAGGCTCGACGGCGAGGATCTGCTCGGGCTCGGAGCACGGGCCAGGCGCCGGCTGGCCGGCCCGGGTCTGGCCATGGTCTTCCAGGACGCGCTCAGCGCGCTCAACCCCGTCCACACGGTCGGAGCGCAGCTGGCCGAGCCGTTCCGCATCCACGAGGGCATGTCCCGGCGCGTGGCGCGGGCCAAGGCGGTGGAACTGATGGAACGCGTGGGCATCCCGGAGGCCCGCTCCCGGGCGGACGCCTATCCGCACCAGTTCTCGGGAGGCATGCGGCAACGCCTCCTCATCGCGACGGCGGTCGCCCTGCGGCCGAAGGTCCTGATCGCCGACGAGCCCACTACGGCCCTGGATGTCACTGTGCAGGCACAGATCATGGACCTGCTCGGCGAGTTGCGGGGCGAGCAGCGGACGGCGCTCGTCCTCATCACGCACGACCTCGGGCTCGCCGCCGAGCACGCGGACCGGGTAGCCGTCATGTACGCGGGGACGGTGGTGGAGACCGGGCCGGTGGCCGAGGTGTTCGGCCGGCCCCACCACCCGTACACCCGGGGCCTGTTGGAGTCGGTGCCGGCCGAGCAGCACCGGGGCTCCCGCCTGACGTCGATTCCCGGGAGCCCGCCGGACCCGGCCGCGGTGCCGGCCGGCTGCGCTTTCCGTACGCGCTGTCCCCTGGCCCAGGAGCGGTGCGTGACCCACCGTCCGGCGCTGACCGGCACCGGATCCGGCCGGGCCGCCGCCTGCCACTTCGGGAAGGAACTGGCCGATGCCTGAACGCGGGACCCTGCTGGAGGCCGCCGGTCTGGCCAAGAGCTTCACCGTCCGGCGGACCGTGCGCGGCGGCACCCGGCTGCGGGCCCTGGACGGGGTGGACCTGGTTCTCGGGCGCGGGGAGACCCTGGGCCTCGTCGGCGAGTCCGGCTGCGGCAAGTCCACGCTGGCCAGGCTCCTCCTGCGGCTGGAGCGTCCCGACGCGGGCACCGTGCGGTACGAGGGCGTCGACCCGTTCGCGTTGTCGGGTGCGGAGCTGCTCGCCTGGCGGCGGAAGGTGCAGATGGTCTTCCAGGATCCGTTCGGTTCGCTCAACCCCCGCCTCAGCGCGGCGGATCTCATCGGGGAGCCCTGGCTGACCCATCGCGACCTCGTCCCCCCGTCCCAGCGGGCGGCGCGTGTCGCCGAACTGCTGGAGATGGTCGGCCTGCGCGCCTCGGACGCGGCCCGCCACCCGCACGAGTTCTCCGGCGGTCAGCGGCAGCGGATCGGTATTGCCCGGGCCCTGGCGCTGGAACCCGAAGTGATCGTCTGCGACGAACCCGTCTCCGCGCTGGACCTGTCGGTCCAGGCTCAGGTGCTCAACCTCCTGTGCGACCTGCGGGACGAGCTGGGGCTGTCGTACGTGTTCATCTCGCACGACCTGTCCGTGGTGCGGCACCTCGCCGACCGGGTCGCCGTGATGTACCTCGGCAGGATCGTGGAGACGGGCCCGACGGAGGAGGTCTACGAGCGGCCGCGCCACCCGTACACGGAGGCGCTGCTGTCGGCGGCCCCTTCGCCTGTGACCGGCAGCGGTCGCCGGCGGGAACGCATCGTGCTCACCGGCGAGATCCCGTCTCCTGCGGACCCGCCGTCCGGTTGCCGGTTCCGGACCCGGTGCCCTCGGGCGCGTGACCTGTGCGCCGAAGCCGCACCCGAGCCTCCGCCGGGTGCGCCCCTCCACGGCGCGGCATGCCACTTCCCTCTGGAGGAGACACCTGAGGGGACACCCGCGGTCACGGCTTGACGGGTGCTGTCATTCGACGGCGTCCACCAGGAACTCCTGGTCCCGAGCCCCCGTGCACCGCTGCTGGGCGATCTCGGCGCCAGCCGCCCGGTCGTCGGCGCCGTTGATGCCGAGGCACATCCCGTTCTGCACGACGTGGATCCGATAGCCATCGGCCTCGGAGCCTCCGGCTGGGTCGAAGTAGAAGTGCTGACTGGTGCGGTCCGCCGAGCAGCTCTCCCAGGGCCAGGGTTCGAGCAGTCCCTCGACGACATGGCCGCTGCCCAGCGCGGTGAGACAGCCGTCGCCATACACCGGGTGGCGCCACTGGATGTAGTACGAGCCCGTGGTGCCGACCGACACCAGTGACAGGTCGGGCGGTGTGGCGTCGGCACAGGGGCGCTGGACGGCGACCTGGCTCCGGTAGCGCCCCTTGCGGTCGTGGCCCTCGGTGACGCACAGCTTGGGGGCCAGGGCCGGGCGGATCCGGGAGGGTCCTGGTGGCGGGCCCTCGACGTCGGTGGTCGAGGAGGGGACCGCGGAAGGGTCCAGGCGTGGTCCGGCACCGGCCGCGCGCGTTCCCGTGCCCCGGTCGCTCGTCTCGCCGGGCAGCAGCGCCCAGGCTCCGACGGCGGCGAGCAGGAGCGCGGCGACGGCGCACGCGGCCAGGACTCGTCGGTTCTTCACCCGGCCCGCGACGGGGTCGGCGACCGGGCGCACGGCTGGGGGCCCGGTGGGGTGCTCCGCGGTCGAGGCGGGTGTCGGACCGGGCGTCGGGGCATCGGCGGCGTGTGCCGGGTGATCGCCCGCGTGCGTCGGGCTGTCGTGCCCGGGTTTCTGTCCGTCGTGCGCGGGTGTCGACCTGTCGTCCAAGGGTGTCTGCCCGTTGTGAGCGGGCGCCGACCCGCCGTCCACGGGCGTGGCCCCGTCGTCCGCTTCCGGCGGCTCGGCGGCGGCCAGCCGGTCCCTTGCCTCCAGCCAGACGGCGGGATCCTCGTTTCCTCCGCACGCGCGGACGAACGCGACGACCACCTCGGCTCGCGGCAGCGAGTCGCGGCGCAGCGCGTCGGCCACGGTGCTGCGCGCGAGCACGTCACCGCGCCGTTCCGCGTTCGCTTCCAACTGCCGGTAGGTCAGGCCGGCCTGTTCCTTGAGCCATCGCAAGCAGGCGACGAACTCCGCGGCGCTGCGCGCCTCGTGCGGCAACGGACGCTGTCTCCCCATGTCCGGCCATCCTCGTCGTGCCTCTGGCAACGGACAATCCGGAATTCTGCCAATCCCCGTCCCGTCACTCTCGTGTTCCGGACACCGCCGCAGCGGTGCCGGACAGGACCCGGACAGGGCCGCGAACAGCCCGGACAGCGCCGGCCGCGTCCGGGACACCCGAAGTCCCTGGTGCCCGGAATGCTCGTCCGCCCAGGCTGGGTGCCCTGCCGGTCGAGCCCGTCCGAGGCCGACCTGCCGAATCAACCGCCCCGTGCGTCACGGGGACCACTCGACGAAAGGACATCGCCCGATGAAGTCGATTCGTACTCTCGCCGACCGGATGCTGGACCGCCTGCTGCCGCGGGAGACCGCCGGGGCGTGCGAGTGGTGGTACCGCTGCATCCGCAACCAGCCCTGTTCTTCCCACAACCAGTACACGCAGCGCGTCTGGTCGTGCGATCTGAACCGCCGCGAGTTCGTGCGGTGCGGCTGCACGTCGTAAGGACGGCCCTGTTCCAGGCGGCCGGGCCTCCGGTGGGGGGCGAGGCCCGGCCGCCGTTCTCCGTTCTCCGATCTCTGATCTCCGGTTTTTCCTCGCGAGGAGCATCCGTGACCTTCCTTTCGATGACATGCCAGGCCCTGCTCGCGCTGGTCTTCGCGATCGCCTGTGTGAGCAAGGCGCGCGGCCGGGCGTCGTTCGCGGGGTTCACGGACGCCGTCGTGGCACTGGGGCGCGTGTCCCGCCTCCGGGCGGTCTGGGTGGCGGCCGGGATCATCGCCCTCGAGGGCGCGACCGTGCTGTTGCTCCTCGTGCCGGGGTGGGGCAGCGCGGGGCTGTGGGTGGCAGCGGTCCTGCTGACCGGCTTCACGTACGCCGTCGCCCGCGCCCTGCGAGACGGCACCGCGGTCGCGTGCCGCTGCTTCGGGGCGTCCAGCGATCACGCCCCGGGACCGGCCCAACTCGTCCGCAACGCCCTGCTGCTCGCCGCCGTCGCGTTGGCCGTGCCAGGGGTACCGGGCGCCGGTTCCCTGTCCTGGCAGGGCTGGTTCGCGGCCTGGCTGATCGGCGCCGTGTCTGCCGTGGTCGTGGTGACCGGGGACGAAGTGGTCGCGCTGTTGCGTCCCGCGCATCAGGTCCCTGTCCCCGCCGCCCGCCCGCCCGCCCGCACGCACGAGGCCGTCTGATCCACCGTGATTCGCCAAGTCGCCAAGTCACCAAGTCGTCTTCTGCTCCGCCTATCCGGAGAGGCCCACCATGGTCTACCTGGCCGTCGCCCTCGTGGCTGTCGCCGCCCTGTGCACCTGGGATCTGTTGCTGACCCTCGCCGTCCTCCGCAGACTCCGCGACCGGCCCCACAGCACCATGGGGGCCGACTCGGGCGGCATCCCCGTGGGGGCGACCGTGGGTTCCTTCGCCACGCGCTGCGCGGAGGGCGCCCCGCTCACCGAGAGGGACATCGCCGACGGGGCCCTGGTGGCGTTCTTCACCACCGGCTGCCTGCCGTGCCGCAACAAGCTGCCCGCCTTTGTCGAGGCGGCCAGGACGATGGGTGGTCGTCGCCAGGTGATCGCCGTCGTCGTGTCGCCCGGTGCCACGCCGGACGAGACGGCGGAGGCCGAGAGCTTGGCACGTCAACTCGCCCCCGTCGCACGGGTGCTGGTGGAGGAATCCGACGGCCCCTGCACCGCGGCCTTCGGCGTCACGGCCTTTCCCTCCCAGTTCGCCGTCGCGGCCGCGGGCGGAACGGCGCCCACCGTGCTGGCCGTGGAAAACGCGGCGCTCACCGCCTCGCCGGTCGGGTCGGCATGAGCGGCACACCCGCCGGCGCCGCCCGTACGCCGGACCGCCCTGGCCGTGCTCCCGCCACTCCCGGCGCCCGGGACCTGGGCCGTGCCCTGGGCCTGGCGCTCCGGCTCGCGTTCCGCTCGTCCCCGTGGGTGCTGGCGAGCCATCTCGCCGTGACCCTGGTGTCGGCCGCCGCGCCCGTCGCGGCCACCTGGCTGGTCAAGGACATCCTCGACACGCTCACCTCGGGAGCGTCGGGAACGTCCACCGCCGGAATCGCCGCTCCGGCGGCCGCCCTGGCCGCCATCAGCACGGTGGCCGCCGTAGCCCCTCAGCTCACCGGCTATCTGCGCGCCCGGATGATGCGCGCGACCAGCCTGCGCGCCCACGAGGACCTGCACGCGGCCGTCGACACCTTCACCGGGCTGCGCCGGTTCGAACACCCCGAGTTCCTGGACCAGTTGCGGCTGGCGCAGCAGGCGGGGGGACTCGCCCCGTCCCAGGTGGTCGAAGGGGCGGCCGGTCTGACCCGCAGCGCCGTGCTGCTGGCCGGGTTCGTCGGGTCCCTCGCGGTCCTCGACCCGTTCCTGGCCGCCGTGGTGTCCCTCTCCGGCATTCCGGTGCTCTGGGCGGAGATCACACTCAGCCGCAGACGCGCACGCACGTTCTGGGACATCAGCCCTTCCGAGCGCCGGGAGATCTTCTACGCGACCCTTCTCACCAGCGTCGAAGCCGCCAAGGAGATCCGGCTCTACGGTGCCGGGGGCTTCCTGCGGGGCCGGATGATGAGCGAGCGCCGTACCGCCGACGTCCTGCGGGAACGGATGGACCGCAGTGAACTGCGCATCCAGTCTGCGCTCCAGACCGCCGCCGCCGTCCTCGCCGGGGCCGGTCTGCTGTGGGCGGTCGGGGCCGCCTCGCGCGGGGCGATGACCGTCGGCGACGTCTCCATGCTGCTGGCCGCGATCCCCGCCGTGCAGAGCGGCATCGGCGGACTGGCCGGTGAACTGGGCCAGGCGCACCACTCGCTGGTGATGTTCGACCACTACGTCACCATCGTCCGGCTCGGCCCCGACCTGCCCGCTGCGCACCGGCCCCGCCCGGCGGGCCCGCTGCGCGAGGCGATCGAGATCCAGGACGTCTGGTTCCGCTACGAGGACGAACTGCCCTGGGTACTGCGGGGCGTGGACCTGCGTATCGAACGCGGCACGGCACTCGCCCTGGCGGGCGTCAACGGCTCCGGAAAGTCCACACTGGTCAAGCTCCTGTGCCGGTTCTACGACCCCACACGCGGACGCATCCTGTGGGACGGCACCGACCTGCGCGACATCCCGGCGGCCGAACTGCGCGCACGCGTCGCCGCCACGTTCCAGGACCCGATGCGCTACGACCTCACCGCCCGGGAGAACATCGCCATCAGCGAGCTGACCGCGCTCGAGGCACCCCGGCGCTGCGAGGAGGCGGCGCGGCTGGCCGGCATGCACGAGGATCTCGCCCGGCTGCCGGGCGGCTACGCCACCATGCTGAGCCGGACCTTCCGCTCGGGTGAGGGCGACGGCAGCGGGAGCGGGGTCCAGTTGTCCGGCGGACAGTGGCAACGGATGGGCCTGGCCCGGTCGTTCCTGCGTGCGGACGCGGATCTGCTGATCCTGGACGAGCCCAGTTCGGGCCTCGACCCGGCGGCCGAGTACGAGATCCACGCCCGGCTGCGCGAACGCCGTGCCGGGCGGACCAGCGTGCTGATCTCCCACCGGCTCGGCGCGGTCAAGGACGCCGACGTCATCGCCGTCCTGGAGGACGGGCAGGTCCGCGAACTCGGCGACCACCGGCGGCTCCTCGCCCGCGGCGGCACCTACCACCGGTTGTTCACACTCCAGTCCAGCGGCTACCGGGACGAGCCGGCCGAGGCGGAGGAGGCATGCCCGTGATGCCGATGAGCTTGGCGGGTCCGGCGGCAGTGGTCCTGACGGTCGGGGTGCTCGCCCTCGTCCTGCGCAGGTGCTGCGTACTGCTCGATGTCAGCGGGGGCAGTATGCGTCCGGCCTTCGCGGACGGGGACCGGCTGCTGGCCACCAGGCTGCCGGTGCGCCTGGTGCACGTCATGTCCCTGATGCGGGTGGTACGACGCGGAACAGTGGTGGCGATCAGGCTGAAGCCGGCCCCCGGCCCGCGCACCGCCGACTCCGCATCACCCACGTGCATGATCAAGCGGGTCGCGGCTCTTCCGGGCCAAGCGGTTCCGGGGGCGGAGAAGGTGCCCGCCGGGCACGTCTACGTCCTGGGCGACCATCGCGCGACCAGCTGGGATTCACGGCATGCCGGGCCGATTCCCTACGAGCGGCTCACGGCCGTGGTCGTCTGCCGGGTCCGCCGCGGTGACACTAGCACCGCGGGGCTCCCGACGGGCACGTGAAAGGGGCCCTGCCGCGGCAGGGCCCCCACGGGCTCAGTGTTTGAAGACGTCCTTGGTCTTCTCCTTGGCCTGCCGGGCGTCTCCCTTGGACTGCTCCGCCCGGCCCTCGGCCGTCAGCCGCTCGTTACCCACCGCACGGCCGATCGTCTCCTTGGCCTTTCCCTTGGCCTGCTCGGCCTTCGCCTTTGACTTCTGCTCTCCAGCCACGATTCGCTCACTCCAAGTCGGGTCCGACTTCGGGGTCACCTGCCGAGTGACCTCGGGAGGGACGGCCAAACGTGCCCTACGGCGTACTGATGGGCCCGAACGGTAAGGATGTGTCACCCACAGTCATCACGCGCGTCGACGGCCAGGCTCTGCGGGACCTACGCCCGTGTGAACCCGTGGCTCCGCTCCACTTTCGCCACATGCAGCGTGTAGCTCTGGTACCACTCGGCTTGCCCGCGCTTCTGTGCCGCGCGGTGCTCGGCGTTGTTCCGCCACTCCGTGAGGGCGTCGGCGTCGCGGAAGTACCCGACGGTGATGCCCAGCCCGGCAGGAGTCTGCGCGTGGTCCATCCCCAGGAACCCGGGGACGCCCTTCACCAGGTCTTCCATGCGTGCCGCGGTCTCGCTGTAGCCGCTCTGGTCCTGAGTTCGCACCGTAGTGAAGACAGCCACGTAATAGGGGGGCTCAAAGGCCTCGACGGGCGTGACAGGCGCTCCGGAGTGACTGCTCATGGCGTCACTGTAAGGCAGCCTCACCGGGGGCAGGGCTCATGCCCGGCGAATCGCGTACCCCAGATACGTCACCACCGGGCTGCCCTCCGGCTCGAGCACCATGTCGACGAGCTCCGGCAGCTGATCGTCGGTCAGCGCGCCACGCCGGCGCCCGTACGTCGCGCGCACCAGGTCGCGTGCGTCGCGCGGCTTGAACGCCGAGACGTCCCTCGCGGACAGCCCCGCCCGGTCGAGGGACTCGGCAAGCTCCACCGGGCGGCGCAGCCGGTGCGCGGCGTATCGGCCCCGGGGCATGATCCGTGTTCCCGGGAAGGCCTGGAAGGCACCGAGGTAGACGAGGCGGGACACGGCGGTGCGGTTCACCGTGTCGTAGACGAAGGCCGCGCCGGGGCGCAGCACGCGCGCCGCCTCCCTGAGGACGACGTCCGGCCGTTCGGTGATCTCGAGGGTGTCGGCGCAGTACACGAGGTCGAAGGAGTCGTCGGGGACGTCGAGTTGCTCCGCGGGCGTCGTCAGGTAGGTGACGCCCAGCCCGTCGTCCGCGTCCAGGGCCAGGGCCGTGGCGGCGGGGGACGGATCGGCGGCGACGGCCTCGAAGCCGAGCCGGGCGAAGCCGCGGGCCAGCAGGCCGCGCCCGCTGCCGACGACGAGCGCCCGGCTGCCGGCCGCCGCGAGGCTCAGCTCCCCGAGTACGCGCCCCAGGTACTCCATCCGTACGGACTGGAAGGTCAGGGCCCGGATGTGGCGGCCGTCGACGGCAGCGGGTCCGGCCGCGTCGAGTGCGATGTGCGGGGCGGTGCGCATGGCAGGCTCCCTCGGCGCTCAGGGTCACATTCCCTGAGCGAACGTAACATCGACGAGTTCCTCGCCGCGCGGCTGACCCGACTGGTCGAGGAGGGCGTGCTCCCGCGCGATCCGTTCCAGGTCAGCCCGCCCGGCCACGGAGACTCACCCGGGCCGTCTGCCCGGCTGAGGCGCACAGGGCCGCACCGCCGACGACACCTCGGCCAGGAGCCGCTCCACCTCGCTCCCCCAGCGTGAGGCGATCACCAGGTCGCGTGCCGGGTCCACCCACAGCAGGTGGCTGCCGCCGTTGCCGCGGGCGCAGCGGCCTGTGCGCGGGGCCCGGGGCCATACCGTGCCGTGGTCGTTGAGCCACCAGGACAGGCCGTACTCGGGCTTCACCGGGCAGGGCGTCCACAGGTCCTCGATCCAGCGGCGCGACACGACCTGACGCCCGCCCCACCGCCCGTCCCGCAGGCAGAGCCGGCCGATGCGGGCCAGGTCCAGGGCGCTGATCCACAGTCCCCCGCCCCAGTGCGCGCCGCCGGAGACCACCGGCACCTCGGCGCCGTCGAGGGCGATCACCGCGTGGTCGTAGCCGTGCCAGGACCAGCCGTCGGAGGCACCGGTCGGGGCCATGACGCGCTCGCGCAGCACGTCAGGCAGGGGGCGGCGGAGCAGGACCGTGAGCGCCAGGGCGGTCAGGTTGACGCGCACGTCGTTGTAGGCCCAGCCGGCGCCGGGAGGTCCGCCAGCCGACTCGGTCCCCTCGCGGGTGCTCTGTGCGTCCACCCAGGTCGGCTTGGACCACAGCTCACCCTCCCACTGGCTGGTCTGGTCCAGCAGGTGGCGCCAGGTGATCGCCTGCCCGTGGGGGGTGTCGAACTCGGGCAGGTCCACGGTCCTCGACACCGGCTCGTCAAGGCGCAGCGCCCCGTCGTCGTAGGCGATGCCCGCCACCAGCGACAGCACGCTCTTCGTGGCGCTGAAGGCCATCTCGGCGCGCGTGGGGTCGCCCCACGAGGCGAGGACCGTGCCCGCCCGGACCACGACACCGCCGGCTCCCTGCCCGTCGAGGAGCGGGCCGATGACCTCGCGGTGCGACGCGTCGGACACCTGGGCGGCGAGATACGACGCCATGTCGTCGATGCCCGCCACCGGTCGCGCCGCCTGTGCGCGCACGGCCCGCGCGAGTGCCGCCGCGTCCACTCCCTCCCAAGGGTCCTGGGTCCGGTCGCCGTTCTCCAGGACCTCTCCGTCGTATCGCGATGTCACCGCGTCCACGTCCACGCCCATCCTCCGCCGCCTGTCGGCACCTGTGTCCTCTGTTCGGCCGCCCAGCATGTCGAGCGAGCGGTCCGGTTCCCGCCCGGGTCAGCCGATCGCGTCCTGCAGGCTGCTTCTGCGCGGGAGCTGGGCGAGTTGGCCGCTGCCGAGGCGGATCCGGTCCTCGCTGATCATGACCCGGGCGGAGAGCACATCGCGTATCTGGCGGCTCAGGCTCCATTTGCTCGCCGACGGCTCCCGGTAGGCGTCCACCCCGATGACCTGGAAGGAGTCCAGCACGCTCTCGTTGGCCCGGGCGGCGGCCGTCAGGCGCAGCGCGTTCGAGCGGCGCACCATGGTGTCGCTCGCGGTCCCCCGCAGTTCCTCGTACTGGCCGGCGAGCGAGTGGATCTGCTCGGTGAGTTCGTCGATGGTGTCCGACGCCCGTCCCAGCCGCATCGTCCTGGCCGTGAGGACGTCGGGTGCGGTCCGGCTCTGCTGGCGCCGGAAGGCGTCCTGTGCGGTGGCGAACGCGGACTCGGCGATGCCGAGCCAGCACGCGGCCCAGCCCAGGTTCGACAGGGGCATGATGACGCGGGCCGAGGCCTCGCTGAACGACTCCTCCAGGATCCGGTCCCGATGCGTCCGGGCCCGTATCCGGCCGCCGCCGCTGCCCGTGCCCCGCATGCCGAGCGCCTGCCAGTCGCGCCATGGGGAGATGACCAGTTCGTCGCGGTGCACCAGCACCAAGGCCCCCTCGGTGACCGCGTCGTCGGCCGAGCGCCTGGCCACCAGCAGCCCGGCGTCGGCCTGTTGGAGGTAGGAGGAGACCGACACGTTCTTGTCGATGACGATGGCGCCGCTGCCGTCCGGGTCCTCACGGCAGTGGGCTCGGCTCTCGCGGGGGCTCGCGGCTCCGGTTTCCGACATCAGGCTTGCCACCAGTGGCTGGGTCTCCCACGCGGAGTCGATGAACTCCTGGACCGGCGTACTGGTCTTGGGCTGGCGGGCGACCGCCTGGATCTGACCCTGGTGCATGGCCCAGATCATGGCGGTGGAGGCGCATGCCTGGCCGAGCGCGTGGGCCACCGCGACGGTCTGCGGCGCGGTCCACAGTCCCTGGCCGGGGACGGGCTCGGGGGCGAGCAGCCGGTGCCGCTTCAGCGCGGCGACGGCCTCGGCCGGGAAGCGGCCCGCGGAGTCCACGTCCACGGCGTGGGCGCGGGCCACCTCCACGGCTGCGGCGACCCGTTCGCGCAGGGGCGGACCGTCCCCGTTGTCGGTGTGGTTCATGCCTTCCAGGTCTTCGGTCATGGCCTCTTCCGTACGTGGGTGCTGTTCAGCGGCTCGGCGGCGGGCCTTCGGCCCGGCCGGCTCAGCCACCGAATTCCATGAGCCTCTTCCGCAGCCGCGGCCCGGATTCGGCCAGCTTGTCGGGGTCGAGCATGCGCAGGTGCGGTGCGGCGGTCGCGATCGTGTCCGTCTCGCCCTCGAAGTGGCTCTCCCAGTACCGCCCGTCGAGGACCGAGGTGCGGTCCGCGGCCAGGAAGTGCGTGAGACCGCAGGACACCCGGGGCGGCGGCCCGGCGAGGTCGACGTCGGCGGCGTCGAACATCACCACGTGCTCGATCTGGTGGCCGCGTTCCTGGAGTTCGGCCGCGACGCCGGGTGCCAGCGCCGCGCCGATGGACCAGCCGACCAGCACGATCGGTCCCAGCACGTCGATGTCCTCCACCGCCGAGACGAACTCGTCCAGTACGGCGGCCGGATCGGCGGATCGCCCGTCCGCCTCGAGGACCGGCGACAGGACACCGTGGACGGGCATGTGCTTCGGGAGATACGGCAGGAGCTGGACGAAGCTCCACGCCGTGCCGCTGACCGGCGGGAGGCAGATCACCGTCGGCTCGCCGCCCGCGGCCCGCAACGGGACGGAAGGCTCCGGAACGAACTCCGGGCGCCCGAGCCGCTCGGCGAAGGTCCGCGGGGTCGGAAAGCGGAAGACCTCGGCCGTCTCCAGGGTGACGCCGAACATGTCCTGGAAGCGCAGCACCATCTGCACCGCGAGCAGCGAATGCCCGCCCAGCTCGAAGAAGTTGGAGTCGCGTCCGATGTCGTCGCGCCCCAGCAGGTCCCGGAACACGCCACGGATCAGCTGCTCGTGGGGCGAGCCGCCGTCCTGGTCGGCCACCGGCGCCGGCTCGGTGGTGTCGGCCAGGCCGCGGCGGTCGAGCTTGCCGGCGGCCGACATCGGCAGCGCGTCCAGCCTGACGTAGAGGGACGGGATCATGTACGGGGGCAGCGTCCGGGAGAGCCGCTCGCGCAGTTCGGCCGCCTCGGGCAGGGCGTCGCCCTCGGGGATGATGCCGGCGATCAGCCGGTCGGCGGTCTCCGGGTCGACGCCGACCACCGCGTCGGCGACGCCGGGGCACTCCGCCAGCCGCTTCTCGATCTCCTCCAGCTCGACCCGGAAGCCGCGTACCTTGACCTGGGTGTCGAGCCGCCCCAGGAAGCGCAGCCGCCCCTGGGCGTCCCAGCGCCCCGCGTCCCCGGTGCGATAGCGGCGGTACCCGTCGGCCGCGATCCGGTCGAGCGGGAAGCGGCTGGCGGTGAGCTCCGGCTGCCCGACATACCCTTGGGCGACCTGAGGGCCGGCCAGGAAGATCTCGCCGGGTACGTTGACCGGGCAGGGACGGTAGGACGCGTCGAGGACGTAGGCACGGTTGAGGCCGAAGGGGGCACCGACGCAGGAGGTCGTCTCGACCGGAGCGGCGTCGGCCTTCCCGCCCCCGTCGGAGCTCTGGACGGTGCAGTAGACCGTGGCCTCGGTCGGTCCGTAGAAATTCCAGTACGCGAGCCCGCGCCCGTCCAGATAGGCGGCGAACTCGCCGGGCAGCGGTTCGCCGCCGAGCATCAGCTTGGTACCGGCCGCTACCTCGACTCCCGCCTCGCGCAGGGACTTCCACACGGTGGGAGTGCCGCCCACGTACGTCACCGGTGGAGTCGTCGCCAGTGCCCGCCCCACCGCCGCCGGGTCGGTGGCTCCCTCCGGGAGCAGGTGGACCGACGCACCGGCCAGCAGCGGAACCAGGTACTCCAGCAGGGAGATGTCGAACGACGTGGTGGTCAGGCTCAGCGAGACGTCGTCGGAGGTGAACCCGAGGAGGTCGACCGCTGCGGCGCAGAAGGCGGAGAGCGCGGTGCGGGCGACGGCCACGCCCTTCGGATCACCCGTGGAACCCGAGGTGTACATGATGTACGCGGTCATCTCGGCCTCGGCCTCCGGGCGGGCGGCCCGCTCGGCGGTACGCCCCCGCAGGCCGGCCGGGCTCACCGTGCGGACCCCCTCCACCGCCTCCGTGTCCTCGTCGGTCACCACCAGCCGGGCGTTCGCGTTGTCGAGGATGAAGGCGATCCGCTGGGCGGGGTGTGCGGCGTCGAGCGGGAGGAAGACCGCACCCAGCTTCCACACGCCGAGCACGGTGGCCAGGAAGTCGAGGTCGCGCGGCAGACGGACCGCGACCACATCGCCGCGGCCGATGCCCTCGGCGGCCAGTGCGTCGGCGAACGAGTCGGCCTCCCGGTCCAGTTGGCGGAAGGTCAGGGTGTCGTCCGCGGATCGTGCCGCGAGCCGGTCGGGCGAGGCCCGCACTGCCCGACCGAACCGGGTGAGGACGTCCGGCACGGGCCGGGACGCGGCTTCGACGGTGCCCAGCCCGGAGAACTCGCCCACCCGGTTCTTCTCCTCCTCGGAGGCGAGGTCGAGATCCGCCACCCGCACCGACGGTGTGCCGGCGGCCTGCAGCAGGACCTGGCCGATGTGGGAGACCAGGGTGCGCAGGGTGCTCTCGTCGAAGCGGGCCGTGTCGTACTGGAGCCGCAGGCGCAGGCCGCCAGCCTCGGGCACGAAGGTGGTCGTCAGGTCGTACCGCGACCCGCTCAGCTCGACCCAGATGTGCTCGGTGGGCTCAAGACCGGCCAGCTCGAAGGGCAGGTCGGGCAGGTTGGCGACGGACAGCGAGACCTGGAAGACCGGCGAGACGTTGTCCTGCCGCTGCACCGACAGGCCCTGGAGGACCTGGTCGAACGGGAGTTCCTGGTGCTGTATCGCCTTCAGGCTGGAGCTGCGGGTGGACTTGAGCAGGTCCAGGAAGGAGGCCTCGTCGTCGACCTGGACCCGGACCGAGATGAGGTTCAGGAAGAGTCCGACGGTGGACTCGAACTCCGTCCTGGTCCTTCCGGCGACCGGTGTGCCCAGCACGACGTCCCGCTGGTCGGAGTATCTGGTGAGCACCACGGACAGCGCCGCCGCGAGCACCATGTACAGGGTGCAGCGTGCCGTGGAGGCGAGCTGCCGGGCCGCGTCGTGGATCTCGTCGGGCAGCATGATGTTGATCATGGAGCCGGTCATGTCGCGGCGTTCGGGACGCGGGCGGTCCCAGGGCAGCTCGATCTCGGCGGGGGCTCCCTCCAGGTAGCCGCGCCAGAACTCGGTCTCCTCCCGGATCCGGTCCTCGTCGAGGTGCTCCCGCTGCCATGCGGCGAACTCGGGGTACTGGACCGTCACTTCCCGGGGCTTCTGGTCCGTGGCGCCGACTTCGCGGTTGTAGAAGAGGGCGATCTCCTCGATGACGTTGGTCAGGGACCAGCCGTCCAGCGCGATGTGGTGCCCGATCACGACCAGCGCGTGCAGCTTGGGGCTCCAGCGCAGCAGGTAGGTGCGCATCGGCGACTCGGACGCCAGGTCGAAGGGCCGTCCGGCGGCTTCCCGTACGAAGGCCTCGATGTCCGGCCGCAGGGCGTCGGTGGACAGGTCCGCGGCGGACATCTCCACCACTTCCAGCGGCTGCCCGGCCTGCGGATCGACCCACTGCATGGGCTCCTGACCACCGGTCGCGGGGGTGATCCTGGTGCGCAGGGCGTCGTGCCGCTCGACGACCGTCCGGACGGCGGCGCCGAGCGCGTCGACGACGAGCGCACCGCGCAGAATCCTGACATCGGGGTTGATGTAGGCGACGTTCCCGGGCGCGACCTGCTCGACGAACCAGATGCGCTGCTGGCCGAAGGACAGCGGCGTCTCGATGCGGGACATGGCGGAGCTCCAGAGGTCAGGGCCGGTGGGCGTGGTGGGGGCGACCGATGACCCGGGATGCGTCGCGGCCGGCGAGATCGAGCCGGATCGCGTCGAGCACCTCCGCCGTCCGGTCGTGCGGGAAGAAGTGACCGCTGTCGAAGTCCCGGGTCGTCACCGACTCGGCGGCGCCCGTCCAGCGGGCGAGCGACTCGGGCGGGGCGAGCGGGTCGGTGCGGCCCGCGTACACGGCGGTGGGGGTGGTGAGACGACGGCCGTCCCATGCGAAGCCGCGCAGCGACGTGAGGTCTCCCAGGAGCATCGCGACGGCCAGTTCACGCATGCCGCGGTCTTCGAGCACGGCCGCCGGTGTGCCGCCCGCCCCGCGGAGGAAGTCCACCGCCTCCGCCTCGGTTCCGTTCGGCACGGGCATCGGTCGGTGCAGCTGGGGCGGGTTGGTGGCGCAGACGACGAGCAGCGCCGGTACCGCGTGGGGATGGTGCCGCTCCAGGTGCAGGACCGCCTCCGCGGCGATCAGTCCGCCGAGGCTGTGGCCCACCAGGACATAGCGCTCACCGAGTTCGGCCAGGGACTGGGCCAGTCTGTGGGCCCGGTCCCGGACACTCGGAGCCGGGGAGCCCGCGGCGGGCGTCACCGTGCGAGTGCCGAACACCTCGAGCCCCCGGGTCCGGGCCGGTGTCGTCCAGCCGCGGAAGGCGTGCGCGGTCCCGCCCGCGTGCGGCACGACCACGAGCGGGAGTCCGGACGGTGGCTCCTGCTGCCTGAGGCCGGGGTCGAGTGGGAAGAGAACGGAGTTCATGCCGGGAACGCCTCCTGCTGTGGCTCGGAGCCGCCCTGCCGACCGAGCTCGCGCAGCCTCGACCGGTCGATCTTGCCGCTGGCGGTCATCGGAAAGCGGTCGAGGACGGTGAACCGGGTCGGGACCATGGCGGGCGTGAGACGGTCCAGCGCGTGACGGCGCAGCTCCGCCCGGCCTGGCGGGTCGGCGGGGTCGACGACGAGACAGGCGACCAGCCGGTCCCCGCCGGGTCCCTCGGTCTTCACGACCGCGCTCGCCCGCACTTTCGGGTGCTGGTCGAGCACGTGCTCGACCTCCCCCGCCTCGATGCGCACCCCGTGGATCTTGATCTGCTGGTCCATCCGTCCGTGGTAGTCGAGGACCGCGCGGCCGTCGGCGGACGACACCGCGGTGGACCACCGGACGAGGTCGCCCGTGCGGTACATCCGTGCGCCCGGCCCGGTCGCGAAGGGGTCGGGAACGAACCGCTCACGGGTGAGATCCGGAGCACCGGCGTACCCCGAGGCTAGGCAGGCCCCGGCCAGATGGAGTTCGCCGACCGCTCCGAAGGGCGCGGGTTCACCGTTCGGCGTGAGCACGTAGGCGCTGACGTTGTCGATCGGCCCACCGATCGGCACGGCGGGGCCCGGCTCGGGTGTGCGGCAGTCCCAGGCTGTCACGTCGACCGCGGCCTCGGTGGGTCCGTAGAGGTTGTGGACACCGGCCCCCAGCGTCGAGGCCGCCCGGTTCGCCAGCGCGGGTGGGAGCACCTCACCGCTACAGAGCACCCGGCGCAGCCGGGTGCACTCCCCGGCCCGCGGCTCCCGCAGGAACTGCTCCAGGACGCAGGGCACGAAGTGGGCGACCGTGACCTCCTCCCGGATGAGGGTCTCGGCCATCTCCTCCGGGTCGAGGTGCGCGAGCGGCGGGGCCATCGCGAGGCGGGCCCCGACGAGCAACGGCCAGAAGAACTCCCACACGGACACGTCGAAGTCGAACGGGGTCTTCTGGAGGACGATGTCCGATCCGTCGAGGCGGAGGTGGTCCTGCATCCACAGCAGGCGGTTGACGATGGCGCCGTGCGGGACGACGACGCCCTTGGGGCGCCCGGTCGAGCCGGAGGTGAACAGGACGTACGCCGGGTCGTCCGAGCGGGCCCGGAGCTCACCTGCCGCTCCGGGGACCGGCCCGGCGGAGGGCGGCCCTGACAGCCGTACGCCGGACAGGGTCAGCGAGGTCACGTCCGGCGCGGCCTGCCGTACCTTTCCCGCGGCTTCTTCGGCACATACGACGATCCGCGCCCCGGCCGTTTCGATCATGGTCCGGAGCCGGGCGGGCGGTGCCTCGGGGCTGAGCGGCAGATACGCCCCGCCGGCCAGCAGGATGCCCAGCAGTACCCCGGGGAGTTCCACGGAGCGCCAGGTGCTCACTCCGATCACGTCGCCTCGACGGACGCCCTCGGCCCGGAGCCGGTCCGCGAACGCGCGTGCCTGGACGAGGAGTTCCGTGTAGGTCAGCGACTCGTCCCCGGCGGTGACGGCCACCCGTGAGGGGTGGAGCTCGGCCGTCCGCACGATCAGATCGTGCAGCGAGGACGGCGGGCGGGCCACCCGCGCTCCCCCGAGGGACAGGAGCATCCGGCGCTCCTCCGCGCCGGCGACCACCAGATGGTCGAGACCGGCCTCGGGAGTGGCAACGAGCCGCTCCAGCAGGGTCCTTGTCCGCTCGGGCGCCCATCGGGTGAAGGTCCCACCGCACCCGTGGACGACTGTCGGCAGCCCGTCCTTCCCGCTGTCCGGCAGTTCGAGTCGGCAGGGCCGGTGGTCTGCCGCGCCCTCGCGGCAGCTGTCACAGTGCACGTCGAGCCGGACCGTGCCCCGTCGGCACCGCTCACCGATCGCCTCGGCGAGCCGGGTCACCGCCTGGTGTCCGCCGTCCGCCAGGGGCACGCTCGTCCCCTCGCCGGAGGTGTCCGATCCGACCTCGACAGTGACGTGCCCGGTGTGGCAGACCCGCGCCGCCACGACGGCGGCCGCCAGGGCGGCCGAGGCCCGGTCGGGGGCCTCCACCGTGACGCGCTGTGCTTCGATCACTTCGTGCTGCGTCACGGTCGACTCGCTTCCCCCTGCGTCCCGTTGGTCATCTCGTCGATCAGATCGGCCATGGCGCGGGGCGTCAGGTCGACGCCGAGCAGATTCCTCGCCGGGATCTCCAGGCCGCAGCTCCGCGAGAGCCGGACGGCCAGCCGGACCAGGGTGAAGGAGTCCCCGCCGAGCATGTACAGGTCGGCATCGGGCTCGATGTCCCTGAGGCCGAGCGTCTCCTCCCAGGCGCGGAGCACCAGGGACAGCGTCCCGGCCTCCGCCTCCGCCTCGGTCGACGCGAGGTTGCCGTTGCCGCTCTGCCGGGCGGCCGGGGCGGGCGCCCTGGGGCGGGGTGCGTCGATCCAGTGCAGCCTCCGGTCGAACGGGTAGGTGGGCAGGGGCACCCGGCGGTAGCCGTCGGCCCCGTTGGCCCGTTCCAGGTCGACCCGGGCCCCCGCCGACCAGAGCCGGCCGAGCTGGGTGAGGAAGGACACCAGGCCTGTGGCGGGCCGCATCGGCAGCACGTCGTACAGGCCGTCGTCCCGGATGTGCGGGCGGAGCCGGTCGCTCAGCGACCGGCCGGGCCCGATCTCGACGACCAGTGCGCCCTTCACCATGTCGGTGAGCGTGCGGGCGGCGTCCGGGAAGCGCACGGGTTGCGGCGGCCCGGCGGCCCAGATGCCGGGGTCGCGGCCCTTCCGCTGATCCACTGCCCGGCCGGTGCACGCGGAGACGACGGGCAGGGCCGGCGGCTTGAGGGCGAGACTGTCGGCACCCTCCGGGTCGGGATTCGCCAGCAGGTCGGCGCCCACGACCGCCGGGAACTCGCCGGCGAGACAGGCCGCGGTGTACTCCCCGATGCCGTGGCCCAGTACGGCGGCGGGTGCGACGCCGAGGAAGGCCAGGAGGTCGGCCATGGCCAACTGACTGATGTACAAGGCGACTTGGGCCAGTTCGGCGGAGGGCGCCGCACGGTCGGTCTCGTCCAGCAGGACGGCGCGGATCCTCGTTCCGTCCTCCTCCCCCAGGTGGGCGAGGACCTGCTCCACCCGATCGCGCACCACGGCGTAACGGGGGTACAGACCCGCCAGTACGCCGCGCACGCCGGCCTCCTGGCCGCCGAAGGCCCACACGATCGGGGGTGTCTTCCTAGGTGCCCGGCGGGGCGCGTCCTGGAGGGACTCGCGGGCCAGGCCGTCCGGGGTGAGCACCGCGCCGAGGCGTACGGGGAAGCGGCGGCGGCCGGAGGTGAAGGTGCGGGCGGCATCGCCGACCCGGCCGGGACGGGCGGCCACGTGGGCCGCCAGGGCGTCCCGGTAGCGCAGCACTCCCTCCTCTCCCCTCGCCGAGAGCGGGATCAGCGCCGCCGCCAGGTCCTCCTCGGGCCCGGGTGGGGAGGGCCGGAACTCCTCGACCACGACATGGCTGTTGGTTCCGCCCATGCCGTACGAGCTGACCCCGGCCCGTCTCGGCACGCCCGGCTCCGTGGCCCACGGCCGGGCGGCAGGGTCCAGCACGAAGCCGTCCGGCAGGTCGTCCGCGGCGGCATCGTCACCGGCGCCCACCAGAGGCGGGAGGACGCCGTGGCGCAGGGCCAGCACCGTCTTGATGAGGCCGATCACCCCGGCGGCCGCGCCCGGATTCCCGATGTTGGCCTTGACCGAGCCGAGCGGCAGCGGTTCGTCCTCCCCATCGCGGGTGAACACCTCGGCGAGTGCGGCGAGTTCGATGTCGTCGCCGACCTCGGTGCCGGTGCCGTGTCCCTCCAGGTATCCGACCGTCGCGGGGTCGACTCCGGCGTCCCGGTAGGCGGTGCGCAACACGTCTACCTGGCCCGCGAATCCCGGAGCGGTGTATCCGGCCTTGTCGCCGCCGTCGTTGTTCACCGCCGAGCCGCGGATCACGGCCAGGACGGTGTCGTTGTCGGCGAGCGCGTCTCCGAGCCGCCGCAGGGCGACCAGGCCGAGACCGTTGCCCGGTACGGAGCCGTCCCGGCCGGTCTGGAACGGGCGGCAGCGGCCGCTGTGGGAGAGCACGCTGCCCGAGGTGACCGAGTAGCCCTCGTCCTGCGGCAGTTCGACACTCACCCCACCGGCCAGCACCAGGTCGGCATCCCGGCCGCGCAGCGCCCGGACGCCCTGGTGCACGGCGACCAGAGAGGTCGAGCAGGCGGTCTGCACGGTCATCGCCGGGCCGGTCAGACCGAGCCGATAGGCGATCTTGGCGGCGAGGTGGTCCCGGTCGTTCGCCAGGACGAGGGGCAGCAGCCCCTCCGCCTGCTCGATCGAGGGATCGGTGAGGATGTGGCGCAGCAGGTAGTAGTTCAGGCCCGCGCCGGCGAAGACGCCGACCCGACTGCCGGCGCGGCCGTCGCGCCCGCCGCCGGTGCCGTGCCCGGCCCGCTCCAGAAGCACCCACGCGGCCTCCAGCAGCAGCCGGTGCTGAGGGTCGGTCAGTTCGGCCTCCCGCGGGGGCATGCCGAAGGCTTCGGCGTCGAACTGCCCGATGTCCGCGAGGACTCCGCGCCGGGCGACCCGGTCGGACCGGCTACCGACGGCCGGGGCGGTCGTCGCCCCTTCCGCCACCGGCTCGGCGTCGGACAGGGCGGTCACCACCTCCCGGCCCTCGGCCACCATGTGCCAGAAGGCGTCGAGATCGTCGCCCGCGCCCGGGGTACGGGCGTACACGCCGATGACGGCGATCGGTTCCGTCTCCGTCTCCGCTTCACGCACCGCGCATGCCCTCCCTGATGCGGGCCGCCAACTTGTTGACCGTCGGGGCCCGGTAGATGTCGACCGAGGTGATCCGGACTCCCGGGAATCGCTTGCGCAGCGCGTTGCGCATCTCGGTCAGTTGCATGGAGTCGCCGCCCGCGTCGAAGAACGCCTCGTCGTAGTGGAAGTCGTCGCCGCCGAGAAGGTGCCGCCAGACATCGGCGACCTGCTCCACGACGGCGTCCTCGGACGGCGCCGGGGAGGGCGGGTCGGGTTCCGCCGGGGCCTCGCCCGGCACGGGTGCGGCCGGTGCCGTGGGGGCGGCCGGTGCGGGGCTCTCGGCCAGGAAGCGCTCGGTCGTCAGCGCCCGGGCCGCCAGCGCGTCGGTGTCCACCTTGCCGTTGCGGCTCAGGGGCAGGGACGGCACGAGGCACCACAGGCCGGGGAGCGCGTACGACGGGAAGGTGTCCGTCAGCGAGGGGACGAGCCGCCGCAGAGCGGACCGCTCCGGGCCGACGACCGAGGCGAGGACGGCACGGTCGGTGGGGTCGTCGCCGACGGCGCTCACGTCCGCGTCGACGACACCCGGCCAGGATCTGATGTGCGACTCGAGCGCGGCGAGCTCGACCCGATGGCCGCGTACCTTGATCTGCCGGTCGCGGCGGCCCCGGAACAGCAGCTCTCCGGCCTCGTTCCAGCGGACGATGTCCCCGGTGGCGTAGGCGCGTTCGCCGGCGAGCCAGGGCACGGTGACGAAGGCCGCGGCGGTGCGCTCGGCGTCCCCGGCATAGCCGTGGGCCAGGCCCAGGCCGGTGGCGTACAGCTCGCCGTCGGCCCCCGGCGGGACCGGACGGCCCGTCTCGTCGAGCACGAGAACTCCGGTGCCTTCGATGGGCCGGCCGATCGGAACGGCGTCGCCGACCTCGTCCGCCGAGGTCACATGGTGGACGGTGGTGAACGTCGTGTTCTCCGTCGGGCCGTACCCGTTGGTGACCCACAGTCCGGGCGAGGCCTCCAGGACGGCCCGGACATGGTCCGGTGAGACCACGTCCCCGCCGGTCAGCAGCTGGCGCAGCGAGCCGAGCGAGGCGGCGTCGTACTGGGCCACCAGACGGAAGATCCCCGAGGTCAGCCAGGCGTGGGTGACTTGTTCGTCCCGCAGGAAGGCGCGGATCGCCCGGGGCGAGGCGGGGCCCGGTGGCAGGATCGCGATCCGGTCCCCGTTGAGAAGCGGGTGGAAGAGCTCCAGGGTCGAGGCGTCGAAGGCCAGGGGTGCCATGCGCAGCATCGAGCGTCGGCGACCGGGGTCCTCGTCGTCCGCCGGGCGCAGCAGGCCGGTGTCCGCGGCCAGGCGGATCACCGCGCGGTCGGGTATCTCGACTCCCTTGGGCGTACCCGTGGTCCCGGACGTGAACGAGATGTAGGCCGGGCTGTCCCCGGCGCGCGGGTGCGGTTCCGCGAGCGCCCCGGTCTCCTCGTACGGAGCCGTGTCGGGGGACCACGGTGCCACCAGCCGCATGTGCCGCGGCCAGTCCCGGCAGTGGTCGGCGGAGGCCACGGCCACCGTGGCCCCGGTGACGCGGAGCACCTCGTCGCGCCAGGTGCCGGCCATCTGCTGCGGCACGGGGACGTAGCAGGCCCCCGTCCGCAGGACCGCCAGTACGGCGACGACCTCCGCGGCCGAGCGGTCGACCTGGATGATCACCCGGTCCCCGGCTCGGACACCCGCGTCGTGCAGGACGGACGCGTAGCGCGTGGCGGCCTGTTCGAGCCGGCGGTAGGTCAGCGTGTGGCCGTCGGCGGGATCGGTGACGGCGACGGCATCGGGACTCCTCCCGGCGGTCGACACGAAGCGCTCCCACAGGCATTCGGGCCCGTCCGTCGTGTCGGGGGTGCAGTGCCTCGGCGCGGCGATCCGGGCTCGTTCGGCGGCCGACAGTCCGGTGAGCCCGCTGATCGGTGCGTCCGGGGTCCGCTCGAACTCGAGCAGTGTCGCGAGCAGCGCGCCGGCCAGCGCGGTGGCGGTCTGCGGTCCGACCCGGGAGTGCGAGTACTCCAGGGCGAGGGCCGGTTCGCTTCCCCAGCGCCGGTGGTAGAGGATCGCGTCGAACACCGCGCCACGGCAGTGCCCTTCGACCACCTCGGCCGGTGTTCCGGCGAGGTCGAGGGTGGCCGGGACGAGTTCGTCGTGCGCGGCGAAGGCGAACGGGGTCAGCGCGTTGGAGCCGCGGACCGGGCGCGCGTCGAGGTGGCGCACGATGTCCTCGTACGGGGCCTCCGAGTCCCGTATCGCGGCGTCGTAGTCGGCGGCCGCCCGGGCGAGGTACCCGTCCACCGTGAGCTCCGGCTCCAGCCGGAGCCGGACCGGTGCCACCCGGGTCAGCAGACCGACCGCGTCGAACTGGTCCGCGCGGAAACGCCCGCTCGCGGGCATCCCGAGGACGAGGTCGTCGACGCCTGCCCGGCGCCCCAGCACCAGGGCCCAGGCCGCCAGCAGGACGACCGGGCGGCGTACACCGGCCCGCCGCGCCACGGCCTCGACGGCGTCCCGCACATCGGGCGGCAGTACGAAAAGCAGACGGCTGCCGTCCGGGGCGAACAGCCCGTCCTCTCCCCCGGCCGCCCAAGGGAGCCGGAGGTCGCTCGGCGCTCCGGCCAGCCGTTCGGCGACCCTGCCGAGGTCTTCGGCGAGTCGGCCCGATTCCGCCCTGGCCTGGTACCGGGACAGCGAGGAGTCCGGTACAGGGGTGTTCGGGTCCTCGATCCGGCCCTTGCCGTAGCACTCCGAGAACTCGCGCAGCAGGACGCCGATGCTCCATCCGTCGACGATCGCGTGGTGGAACACCAGGGTGAGGACGTCACCGACAGCGGCGGAGCGGCCGATGAACGCGCACCAGGGCGGTTGTTCGAAGGGCCGCAGGAACCTTCCGGCGGCCGGGCCGACCAGCGCCTCCATCCGCTCGGCGAGGCTGCCGCCGCCCGGCGGGAGCTCCACCTCGCGCAGCGGGACCGGCCACTGCGGAAGGACCCGCCGGGCGAACACGTCGCCCTCGGCGACGAACCGTGTCCGCAGGGACTCGTGCCGTGCGGCCAGCGCCCGCAGCGCGGCGGTGACCCGCGCGGTGTCGAGGTCCTGGGCCACCACGGAGAACATCAGCCGGTACGTCGCGTCGCGTCCCGCCAGATGAGCCGTCAGCATCTGCGACTGACCGGGCAGCAACGGTCGGTCACCGGGGGGCGGCACCGAGACGGGCCGGTCGGCCACCGGCCGCGCGTCGGCGAGTACGTCACCCAGCCGGGCGCCGCTCAGCAGCAGCTTCAGGTCCAGTGCCCGGCCGAGCCGCCGCTCGCCGAGCGCCACCAGGTGGTACGCCTGGAGCGAGGAGCCGCCCAGCTCGCCGAAGGTGGCGTCGGCCCAGGTGCCGGGAGGACGTGTGGCATGGCGCAGCGCCTCGTCGAGCAGCGGCTCCCAGGCCTCGGTCGTCGGCACGGGACGCGATGCGTCGGTGCTCACTGGGTGTTGTCCCCCTCGCAGTCGGACACCGGCACCTTCTCGGCGTCGGGTTCGGGCCTCCGGGTCGCCGCCTCGATCGCCCGATCGGACAGGTAGGCCCGGATCGGGATGATGGTCAGCAGGGTCAGGGCGGTGGACACGGCGAAGAGGACCTGGGCGTCGACGGCGAGCGCGACGGTGCCGCCGATCGCCGAACCGACCGGTGTCATCCCATAGGTCAGCATCCGCGAGGCACCGCTGACGCGGCCCAGGTCCGCCCGGCTGACGGTGAGTTGCCGTACGGACATCGACTCGACCGACCACATGCCGCCGAGCGCGCTGCCGACCGTCATGACGGCTGTCAGCGGGAATCCCTCGGCGAACAGCGGGCCCGCGAAGACCAGCGCCCAGCCCACCCGGGTGAGGGTGAGGGTCGTGCTCCGGCCCAGCCACCGCTCCACCCGGTGGGTCATCAGGGCCCCGACGGCCGCGCCCACCCCGATGGCGCCAACGAGAAAGCCGTACTGCGAGGCGGACAGTCCGAGGGGGCCCGGCGAGATCGCGTACACCACGAGGAGGGTGAAGAAGATGCTGTTGGCGATCGTCGTCAGACCGCCCACGGCGACGATGGTCGCGAGGATCGGCTGCGAGAAGACGATCCTCGCCCCGTCCCAGAAACCGGTGGAGCCTTCGCCCGAGTCCGACCGCACTCCGGCTTCGGTGCGCGGCAGCTGGGCGGCGACCAGCGCGGCGGCCAGGCACGCCGCACCGGACAGCACGCTGGGCAGCACATGGTCGACGTCGACCAGCACGCCCGCCAGGGCGGGTCCCAGGAACTGGTAGAAGAGCCGGGTCGACACGGCCAGCAGACCGTTCGCCCGGGTGCGGCGCGCGTCGTCGACCGCGTTCGCCGTCACGACCTCGGCCGCGGTGTCGACCACGGTCTGGAGGCAGGAGACCACGAAGACCAGCACCGGGACGGTGACCGCGAGCGCCACGTCGGCCCAGATCAGTCCCGCGAGGCCGAACATGGCCACGCAGCGTCCGAGGTTGGCGAGGGTGACCGCGCGGACGGCCCCGATCCGGTCCACCAGGACACCGGCCGGCACCGCCACGATCAGCCAGGGGAGAGTCGCCGCGACCGTGACCGCGGCCACCGCCATCGCCGAGTGCGACGCCGCGGCCGCCGTGATCGTCGCCGCCACGGCGAAGACGCCGTTGGCGGTGTCCGAGACGGCGGTGGCGGTCAGGAACCTTCTGAACACGCCGCTCATCGGGTGGCTGTCGCGGCGCCGGTTCCCGCCATGTCGTCCCGGAGCCTGGCCAGCCGCCGCAGGCTGCCCAGTACCTGGCGCTGTGTCAGGCCGAAGTCGACCAGGGCGCCGATCTCGTTCACTCCGGCCTCCCGCAGGAGCTCGCACCGCTGCCGCACCGTGGCCGGATCGCCCAGCAGGGCCCGCTCGCCGCGGAACTTCCGGTAGGCGCGCCGCAGAATGGCGTCGACGTCCCTCGGGCTTGCCCGGTCCAGGTCGATCCGTTCCTCCGGCAGGGCGGCGGTGAGCGTGCCGAGCAGCTGGGTGTGACTGCGCAGATAGCGCAGGAAGGGGTCGTGGCAGACCTCTTCCACCATGTCCTCCGACTCGCCCACGTAGCAGTGGACCATCAGAGTGACGCGGCCGGTCTCGGGGTCGTGCCCGGCTTCCTCGCGCGCCTTGCGATAGATCCGGATCTTGTCGGCGAGTTCGTCGGTCTTCAGCTCCAGCAGGGCGGTGAGGAGGTTGACGCCCAGCGTGCCGGCCCGGCGGAAGCTCTCGTCGTTCGAGGTCGCGGTCAGCCAGGTCGGCAGGACCGGCTGGACGGGCCTCGGGTACAGGGACACCTGGATCGTGCCGCCCGTGCCGTCGACGGCGTCCGGTGCGACGCCGTCGGACCAGAGCGTGCGGATCCGGCGGACATCGTCCTCGAAGGTGTCGCGGCGGCCCGCGAACCGGTCGGGGGCCAGCACGTAGTCGCTGGGGTGGAAGCCGGGGGCGAAGGACACCCCGATCCGGCCGCCCGAGATCCGGTCGACGATCCGCCAGTCCTCGATCAGGCGCAGGGGGTTGTGCAGCGCGGGGATGACGCTGCCCGCCCGGACGTGGATGCGCTCGGTGGCCGTCGCCAGCGCCGCGCTCAGCACCGCCGGGTTGGGGTACTGCGCCCCGAACTCGTGGAAGTGCCGCTCCGGCGTCCAGATCGCCTCGTAGCCGAGCGCGTCCGCCTCGCGGGCTGCGGCCAGGATCAGGTCGTAGTCGGATCCGAGGTCGCCCTGTGCGGAGGAGAAGAAGTAGACGCTGGTGGTGAGGTCGCCGGCCGCCGTCGGGCGGTGCTCCGTCGGCACGGGCACCGGTGCGGCAGTCACCGACGCCGGTGTGACCGTGACAGGTGCCGCCGGGGTCTGCGCGCGCGGCGGTGCGGTCGGTGCCGGTGAACCCAGCCGTTCCCGCACGACCCGGGCCAGCCCGCCGAAGGTCGACTCGTCGAAGAACGAGTCCAGGCTGATCTCCAGCCCCAGGGCGTCGCGTATGCGGGCGCTCAGCCGCAGCGCGGCGAGCGAGTGCCCTCCCTGGTCGAAGAAGTCGTCCTCGGGGCTCACCGCATCGACGCCCAGCACCTCGCACCACAGGGCGCTCAGCACCGAGTCGGTGTCCCCCGTCACGTCGCTCACGGCCGCCTCCACTTCCTTCACGTCGCTTGGTTCGTCGATCTCTATGTCCTGCGAAACGTCTGACTCGCGCGGGGCGGGCACGGTGGCCTCCGGCTCGATCCAGCACCGCTCCCGGGTGAAGGAGTACGTCGGGAGCGACACCCTCCGGACGCTCTCGCCCTCGTCCCGCCACAGCTCGCCGAGCCCCCGGCGCCACAGCTCCCCGACGGCTTCCAGCCCCGAGGCGAGGGACACGCCGTGCCGTGGCCGGTCGAACCCGGCGAGCAGCGGCTTGCGGTCCCGCAGGATGTCGCTCACGAGCCCCTGCAGCGTGGAGCCCGCTCCCGTTTCCCACCAGACGGCGGGCGAGAGGTCGTCCGAGAGGGCGCGGACCGCGTCGGAGAAGCGCACGGGCAGGCGGATCTGCGAGGCCCAGAACCGCGGGTCGACGGCCTCGGAATCGCCGAGCCGGCGTCCCGTCGCGCCCGAGAACAGCGGTGTCCGGGGGGCGTTGAGGCCGAGTCCGGCCATCACGCCGGCGAAGTCGGCCGCTGCGACGGCCATACTCGGCGAGTGGAACGCGCGCGAGGTGCGCAGCCGTACGGTGGTCAGTCCGGCCGCCCGGCAGCGGTCCGTGAAGGCGGTCATGCTCTCGGCCGGGCCGGAGACGACCGTCGAGTGCGGTCCGTTGTGGGCCGCGATGACCGGACCGGCCGTCTCCTCGCAGGGTCCGCCGACGCCGAGGGCCGTGCCCTCGGCCAGCAGCTCCGCCACGTCCTCGGCCGGTGCGACGACGGCCGCCATGGCACCCGGCGGCGCGGCCTCCATCAGCCGTGCCCGCGCTATCACCGCGGTCATCCCGTCCGCGAGGGTGAGGACTCCGCCGACGCAGGCCGCGGACAGTTCGCCGAGGCTGTGTCCGACGAGCGCCCGCGGCTCGAGTCCCCGGGCGGTCAGGCTCCGTGCCGTGGCGACCTGGTCCAGGAAGAGGCAGGGCTGGGCGAGCAGCGTGCTCATGGAGCCGTCCGGCGCGTCGGCGCGCGCGGAGTCCGCCCGGACGAGCAGCGTGTCCGCGACCTCCTGCCGGAGAGCGGGGTCGACGGCCTCAAGTCCCTCGTCGACGCAGGAACGGTAGACCGGGTCGGCGTCGTAGCGGGCACGCCCCATCCCCGGTCGCTGGGTGCCCTGGCCGGGGAACATCAGCACCGCGCCCGATCCGGCGCTGACGCCGGCCTGGCCGAGTGTCGCCCGGCGCAGCAGGGCCGGTGCCCGAGCGGTGTCCGGGGCGACGAACGCCGCACGCCAGGGGAGGCGAGCCCGGCCGACGCGGAGGGTGTACGCCACATCGGCGAGGGAGAGGCTTGGGTTCGCTTCCAGATGGTCGGCCAGGCGATGGACGGCCCGCCCCAGCGCGGCCTCGTCGGCGGCCGAGAGCGTCAGAAGCTCGGGGGTGGAGGAGGCCGAAGCCGAGGCGGACTTGGCGTTGTCGGCGTTGTCGGCGGCCTTGGCGGACGGTTCCTCCACGATGACATGGGCGTTGGTCCCGCCGATGCCGAAGGAGCTGATCCCCGCGCGCCGGGGCGTAGGCCCCTGTGGCCATGGCAGTGGCGTGGCGGGGAAACGCAGTGCGGTTCCCTCCGAGGCGAGCCGTTCGGCGGGGCGGGTGAAGTTCGCGATGGGGGGCACCGTGCCGTGGCGTACGGCGAGTACGGCCTTGATCAGGCCCACCACTCCGGCCGCGGCGTCGAGATGACCGGTGTTCGACTTCACGGCGCTGACGTACAGCGGAGTGTTTTCCGCGTCCCGCGCCTCGTCGAGGAAGACCTCGCGCAGAGCCGAGACCTCCACCGGGTCGCCGAGTCTGGTGGCGGTGCCGTGCGCCTCCACCAGGCCGATCGACTCCGCCGGGACCCCCGCCACCTCGAGGGCGGCGCGGATGACCCCGGCCTGGGCGGACGGGCCGGGTGCGGTGTAACCGACCTTGCGGGCACCGTCGTTGTTGACGGCGGACCCGAGGATGACGCCGTGGACGACGTCCCCGTCGGCGAGTGCGTCCTCCAGCCGCTTCAGTACGACGACGCCCGCCCCGTCACCGGGGATGGTGCCCTCGGCGTGCTCGTCGAACGGCCGGCACAGACCGTCCGGGGAGAAGATGCCGCCGGGCTCGTGGACGTAACCGTGCCGGGAGGGCGGCGCGAGCGAGCAGCCGCCCGCGAGGGCGAGGTCGCTTTCGTACGCCAGCAGGCTCTGCACCGCCATGTGCGTGGCGACCAGGGACGTCGAGCACGCGGTCTGGACCGTGATGCTCGGCCCCTGGAGGTTGAGCTTGTAGGAGATGCGGGTGGACGCGAAGTCCTTGTCGGTGGCGATGACCACCTGGAGGGGCCCGGCGTTCTGCGAGATCTTCGGGTTGGCGAGCACCTCCTGGAGATAGGCGTTGCCGCCGATTCCGGTGAAGACACCGGTGCGGTTCTCCTCCGGCCCCGCAGGGGCGTACCCGGCGTCCTCCAGCGCGCGCCAGGCGCACTCGAGCAGGATCCGCTGCTGCGGGTCGAGCAGGGACGCCTCCAGCGGCGAGTAGCCGAACAACTTCCGGTCGAATCCCCGGACATCGTCGAGAGCGGCTCGCACCGGGACATAGCCCGCGGCGTCGCGGCTGCTGCGCGGCACGCCCGCGGCGCGCAGCTCTTCCTCGCCGAAGCGGGCGGCGGCGTGCTCACCGGCCACCACCATCCGCCAGAACGCGTCCAGATCCTCGCCGGTGCCGGGCAGCCGCGCCGCCATGCCGACCACGGCGATGCGCCCGTCGACGGGGCGCCGGCGACCGGAGGACCGGCCCGTCGGCAGGAGCTCTGTCCCGTCCGCCGGGGAGGTGCCGTATTTCCCGTGCAGGAACCGGGCGCAGGCTCGGACAGTGGTGTGGTGGAAGAGATCGGTGACGCTGATCTCCAGACCGGCCCTGCCCAGTGCCTCGTGGACCTTCAGCAGGGCGAAACTGTGTCCGCCCACGTCGAAGAAGTTGTCGTCCAGCCCGATGCCGGACTGTTCGAGCACCGCCTGCCAGGTCGCCAGCACGGTCCGCGTGAGGTCCGCGAGGTCCCGTCCCCGGGAGGCAACCGGAACGCACCCGGACACGGCTGTCCGCTCGTCGGTCTGCTGCTCGTCGATCGGCTGCTCTCGGGACAGCAGGCCGAACATGCGGGCACGGTCCGCCTTCCCGTTCTGTGTCAGCGGAATGCTGTCGAGCTGGACGAAGCGGCTCGGCCGGAGGTAGGGCGGGAGCACCGACCGCAGGTGATCGCGCAGTTCGGTCTCCGGCAAGGGCCCGTCGACGACCACGAAGGCGACCAGGGTGTCGTCATGGGCGAAGACGGCGCAGGCCGACGGGCGGCGCCGTCCGGGCAGCCGCAGCACGGCCCGTTCGACCTCCGCGGGTTCCACGCGGTGGCCCCGCACCTTCAGTTGGTCGTCGTCGCGTCCCAGATACTCGAGCTCGCCGCCGGTGCGCCAGCGGGCGAGGTCGCCGGTGCGGTAGATCATTGCGCCGGCGCGGAACGGGTCGGGTGTGAAGCGTTCCGCGGTCTGCGCGGTGTCGTTCAGGTAGCCGCGGGCGACGTGCCCGCCTCCGATGCAGAGCTCGCCCGGCACGTCGAGTCCGGCGGGCTCGCCGTACTCGTCGAGCACGTAGCAGCGGGCCTGCGGGAGCGGAACACCGATCGAGTTCGTCGGCACCGAGTCGAGTGCGGAGGTATGGACCGGCCGCGCGGTGACGTGGACGGTCCCCTCGGTGATCCCGTACATGTTGACCACGGTGGCGTCGAGGCCGCTGTCACCGAGCAGCAGGGCCAGCCGGTCCCAGTCGAGTGCCTCGCCGCCGAGCACGATGTAGCGCAGTTGCGATTCGTCCGGCCGGGCCGCGGCGGTCAGTTCCGGGGCCAGGCGGTAGAGCGAGCCGGGCGTCTGGCTGAGGACCGTCACCCCGCGCCCGGCGACCAGTGCGGCGAGCGCCGCCGGGTCGCGCACCTGGTCGTTCCCCGCGATGACGCAGGTGCCGCCGGTGGTCAGCGGACCCCAGATCTCCCAGACCGAGAAGTCGAACGCGAACGAGTGCGTGCACAGCCACACATCCGTCCGGTCCGTCTCCAGCCCGGCGGGCCGGCCGACGAAGAGCTGGGAGAGGCAGGAGTGCGGCACCTCGACGCCCTTGGGCTCCCCGGTCGAGCCGGAGGTGAAGATGACGTACGCGGCCTGTTCGGGGGCGCTCTCCTCGAGTGACGGGGTGTCGACGACGTCGGCAGGGGCTGCGGGAAGTGCGGGAGCTGCGAGGTGTTCCCGCGTATCCACCACGAGGCAGTCCAGAGCGGGCAGCCACTCCTGGAGCACCGGTCGACTCGCCCGGTCGGCCAGGACCAGGCCGATCCCCGCTCGCGCCGTGATCGACCGCAGGCGCTCGCTCGGGCCTGCGGGGTCCAGCGGTACGTACGTCGCCGCGGCCTTCCACGCGGCCAGCATCGCGACCACGCTCCAGGGGCTCCGCTGTCCGCAGACACCCACCCGCGCGCCCGGTGCCACTCCGGCGCTGCGCAGCTCTCGGCACACCCGGTCGGCGTGGGCGTCGAGTTCCGCGTAGGTCAGCGTGGTCGTCCCGTCGGTCACCGCCGGGTGGTCGGGGTGGGCCGTGCGGGCTCGCCGGAACCGGGCGAGCACGCTCTCGGTCTCGGCCGCGGCCGGCGTCGGGTTCACCCCGAGGGTGAGGTACTCGGCCTCCTCGGCGTCCACCATCCGGGGCGGCTCGTCGGGCGACTCCACCGCGTGCCGCAGCGCCGCCAGCAGGTGGCGCACCAGGGTCTCGGCACTGGGCGCGAGCAGGATGTCGGCGTCGTACTCGAGCCGCAGGGAGGGGTGCTCACCCGAGAGATCGACGGTCAGGGCCACGTCCCACTTCGCCCTGTCGCTGTGCACCTCGACTTCGGTGACCGTCACTCCGGCGAGCTCCGGCAGTGCCGCGTCGAAGTTCTGTACGGCCAGCGAGCACTGCATGAGCGGCGATCGTCCGGCGGCCCCGCGCAGGCCCAGTTCCCGGACCAGCACATCGACGGGCACGTTCTGCCGTGCCATGGCCGGGAGTACGGCGCTTCGGGTCCGGCGCAGCAGGTCGGTGAAGCCCGGACGGCCGGAGACGTCCAGGCGCAGCGGGACCATGTTGATCTGGCATCCGACGAGGGACTGCTCCTCCTCGGAGTTCCGGCCCGCGACCGGGCTGCTGATCACCACGTCGTCCTGGTCGGCGTACCGGCCCAGGACGGTCGCGTAGGTCGCGGCGAAGGCCATGAAGACGGTGGCGCCCGCCCGCTGTGCGGTGTCGCGCAGCCGGGTGACCAACTCCTCGTCGAGGGGCACCAGCAGGGATCCACCGGCACCGCTGGGAACCGCCGGGCGCGGCAGGTCGGTCGGCAGGGAAAGAGGCCTCATCCCGGCCAGGTGACCGCGCCAGAAGTCGAGATCGGCCGACGAGGCGTCACCCTCCGCCCATAACGCGCGCTCGCGCTCCGCCCAGACGAGCGGACTGGGTGCCTCGGCGTCGAAGAGCCGCTCTCCACGGTTCGTCACGCGTGCCGCGTACGCGGTCTCGAGGTCGCGGAAGATCACACCGAGCGACCAGCCGTCGCACACGATGTGATGGGCCACCATGACCAGCCCGAACTCCCCCGGGCCGATCCGGGTCAGTCCCCAGCGGACCAGCGGTCCGGCCGCCAGATCGAACGGCGGCGCGCTCAGCCGACCGGCCAACTCCCGCACCGCATCCGCCCGCTCGGCGGCCGGATCGGCCTCGGTGACCGTCCACGAGGGCCCTGCCGATCGGTCCGGGATCCGCTGGACCAGCGCTCCGCCCTCGAAGACGAAGGTGGCCCGCAGCGAGTCATGACGAGCCGTCACCTCCTGGACGGCCCAGCGCAGCGCCTCGACGTCGAGGTCACCGTCGATGAGCATCGCCACGGTCACCAGGTAGACGTCATGCCCCTCCGCCTCACTGCTGACATACAGCCGCTCCTGGGCGAACGTCATCGGTCCCGTACTGGCTGACGCGGTCATCATGTCCCCCGTGGACTCAAGATCGTCGTTGCCTGCAAGCTACGTGCCCCGACTCGATGCAATCTGCACCCACGTTCGATATGACACGCATCACAGGTCACTCCAGCACCAGCTCTCACACCTCGGATGGGCACGGGCGAGGGGTCCTGGCAGTGGTGGGCGCAGTGCCGCAGGCAGTAAACGAGTTGATGGCGAGCCCGAGGCAGGCGACCACTGAGGAGGCGTCACTTCTCACGTACTGCAGCGACCATGGGCAGCCCGTGGAGACGGCGAACATCCTGGTGCCCACCGCTCACTGCGAGATCGTCTACGAGGCTCCGATCAGCCGCCCTTGGAAGACTTCTCAGTGGGTCGGGCAGGCCGCAGAAACCGCGAGCCGGTCCAGGCTGTCGGGTCGGCGAGGGGTGGCCCTGGACACACCGTCTCAGCGGGACATCCAGCGGTCCATCTCCCGCGCCCGGGTGTCCAACGCGGTGAAGACAGCGGCTGACGCGGTCCGAGGGTTGCTGGGAACCTGCACGTCGGGCCGGACACCACCAGACATATGGCCGATCCCTGGACTCGGTGCCTCCACCTCGATTCCGGCACGCCGCGCAAGCGCGACCGCCGTCGCCACGAATCCCTCGGAGAGTGCGAGGATCACGGAGTGTCCCGTCCGGCAGTGCCAGGCGACCAAGCAGCGTGCGAACTCCGCGTACACGGCCGGATCGACCTCGAGTGTGTCCGGGTCGCCCCAATGCTTGTGACCGATTCCCGAGGGCAGCTTGAGTTCCGCCTCGAAGACCTCGACCTGCCGCACGAAGAGGCGGCCGGCACCGTTCGAGGGGTTCCACAGCGTCTCGTCACCGATGTCGAAGTACATGCTCATCGTCGATCCCCCTGCTCAGCCGCCCCGGCAGAGGGTAGAAGATCAGGCGTGCAGTAGGCACCTGAGTAAGGCGGGCCTTGAAGGCGGAGGCTCGTTGCTCTGGCATGGGCATGGTTGAGCAGTTGGTGCCGGACGGGCTGTGGAAGATCTTCCAGGACGTGGCACCAGAGCCGCCCGTGCGGGCCCAGGGCGGCGGTCGGCGACGGTGTGACGACCGCACGGTCCTGGCAGCGATCATCTTCCTCGCCTTCGTCGGCATCGCCAGCACCCTCATCTGCTACCGCCGCTGCACCAATTGAGACGACGTCCTCCACGCGACATTTGCCGCGGTTGGCCTGTCTGCTCTCGTCATGTCGTCGGCTCGGGCGCTGACGGTGGTGAAGGTTCTGGGCGGGATCTATCTCGTCTGGTTGGGCGTGGCCACGTGGCGTTCAGCACGTCGAGGCGTCGAACCAACGACACGCAGGCGATGACGCCTGCCGTGGGCTCAGCTCGGTGGCTTGGCCAGGGGCTGTGATCCAACGTTCTCAATCCGAAGGCTGCGTCGGTCCATCTCACCCTGTGCCTCAGCTTCTGACCTCCAGTCGCCCCATCTCCTCCTCGTTCACACCGCTCCCTCGTCTCCGGCTGCACCGATCTTCAACAGGCCTCACTCTCCGTCAAGTTCAGTCACGAGGACGCCCCAGCCCTCAGCCGAGGAACGGCTCAAGCCCCAGGTGCTCCGCCCCGGGGAGGAGCCGCCAGACCACAGTAGGCCGGGCGTAGCCATCAGCGGCGTGTCCGGGCGGCGGTTCGCCCGGAGGGCCATCGGCGCTGCTCACACTGGCCGGATGTCCGACGCGCCTCCAGCCCTCGCGACCGATGCCCGGCGGGTGGCCATCATGACCGTCCTCACCCTGCTGGCCGGTGCAGTCGACGCCGTCAGCTTTCTGACGATGGGGAGGGTGTTCTGCGCGCTGGCGACCGGCAACGTGCTCTTCCTGTCTTTCGCACTCGCCGGTGAGGGTGACGTCCCGGTGGCGCGGCCCGCCACCGCGATCGGCGCGTTCATGGCCGGGGCTGCGCTCGCGGCCGTCGTGCTGAAGTGGCTCGCGGAGCGCGGTAGGGCCTGGTTCCAGGCCGGGCTCGTCTGCGAGGCCGTGCTGCTGGTGTGGGCCGGTGCGATGGCCCTGTGGCGGCACGGCACCGAGGCCGCCGGTTCCGATCACGGCCTTGTCGCCCTCGTCGCGCTGGCCATGGGGGTGCGTGCCTCCACCGCGCTGCGGGTGCATGTACCGGGGATGCCGACTCTGCTGAGCCAGACAGCCATCGCCGAGCTCATCAACGACGTATTGAAGCGCCCTCGGGCGACGCTGCGCGGGATGTCGGCCAGACAGCGGCTGACCCGGACGCGATGGACGGCCACCGTGGGCGGAATCTTCACCGGAGGGGTGCTGGGCACGCTGCTGCTGGTGCCGCTGGGCACCGGGCGGGCACTGCTCGTCATCGCGGCCGCGGTACTGCTCCTCGCGGCGGCCACACTGGCCGTACCGCCGCGACGGGAGGCGACGGGGCAGGATCTCAAGGGGCCGTAGATGCCGGGTGGCCCTACTGCGCCGCCACGCGGCCCGGCGTCGCCGAGCCCCCTTGCCGCAACCGGTACGAACCGCCACCGCCGCGGTCGGCCGACATGCCGACGAACACGGCCGCGGTGGCTGTGATCGTCCCCGACATCGCCGACCCGGTCTTCGGCACCTTCGTCAAGGCCGCGCAGGCCCTGGCGGACACCGACTTCGACCCGGACCACGAGCGGGAAGCCACGGTCCGGTCGTCGACGAGGACGCCCTGTACGCCGCGTGGCGCGATGGTGTGACCGGGGGCGCGTCGGGTCAGTGGCAGCACCCGTCGTCCGGCTGAGGGCCGGGCTCCGTTTCCAGGCGGCAGAAGCAGGACGCCTCGACGGGGACGTCGGCCAGGGCGGTCGCCATCTTCAGTTGCTGGGCGACGAGGGCCGCCTCGCCGGTCTTGCCCGTCCGGAGCAGGCATTCGTGGAAGCCGTGCAGGGACCAGACGTTGCCGGGGTGCTGGAGGGCTCGGGGCAGAGTGGCGTCGAGGCCGAGGTCCGCGCGGTAGACGGCCTCGGCCTCGGCCACGCGGCCCTGTTCCAGCAGGAGTGCGCCGTAGGCGTGGCGGGTGGGCTGCATCCAGCCCCACGGCTCGTCGTAGGGGAGGCTGTCGTCCAGTTCGATGGAGCGCTCCAGGGCGGCGAAGGCGAGGTCGTGGTCGCCCCTGCGGTATTCGAGCTCTCCGTCGAGCATGGCCGACGCGATGGCGAGGATGTCGTGGCAGGTGTTGTTGAACAGCATCCGCGTCTCGGGCACCCGGCTCACCGCCTCGCGGAAGAGCTCGCGCTCGGCCTCCGCGGGGCCGATCTCGCCGGTGGCCGAGAGGGCGACGCCGCGGGCGTAGTGCCGCATGGCGGTGGTCACCGAGTAGAGCTCGGGGTCCGCGGGGGCGGGCAGGGCGAGGATGTCGGTCCAGCGGCCGAAGCGGATCAGCACGTGGACGCGCATGGCCAGGAAGCCTTCGAGCCAGTCGGCCATCGGGGGGCTCGGCACGCGGAGCAGGTCTTCGGGGATGGCCGCTTCGAGCTGAGCGGCGGTGTCCAGAGCGACCTGCGCCTGGCCGAGGAACATGGCCCCGTAGATCTTGAAGTGGTAGTTGTGCGCCCGGTAGAGGGTGTAGAAGTTCATCGCGCCGGCCCGCCGGTGGTACTTCTCGTCGACGGCGATCGCGTCGCTGTTCGCCGCGACGACCCGGCGGTAGTCGCCGCACAGGACGTCGAGGTGCGAGGGCATGTGGTGCAGGTGCCCGGCGTCGGGCACGATGCCGCGCAGACGGTCGGCGACGGTGAGGGCCTGCTCCGGCGTCGGGGACATCTCCATCAGGTGGATGTACAGGTGCAGCACCCCTGGATGCCCCACGCCGGCATCCGTGGCGAGGGCGCCGTCCAGTACGGCCTTGGCCTCCACGGTCCGGGCGCCCTCGGCCGGCTGCCCGGACCTCAGGTCCCACAGCTGCCACGGCGTGAGGTTCATCAGGGCGTCGGCGTGCAGAGTGGCGATGTCCGGGTCGTGGGGTGCCAGTTCGTAGACCGTGCGCATCGCGTTCGCGTAGGGCTCGTTCCAGACGGAGCAGTCCTCGACGGCTTCCGACTGCGGATAGCGGGCGCGCAGCGCGGCGATCAGGGCCTGTTCGACCGGGGTGGCCCGGACGGCCTTGTCGTGGGCCCGTTCGACGGCGGTGTGGGTGCGTTCGACGGTTCGCACCAACTCGTCGTCGTCGAAGAATTCCCAGGGCTTGTTGTAGTTCGGACCGAGCGCGTAGGCGATGCCCCAATACGCCATCGCGCACTCCGGGTCGGCCTCGGCGGCCTTTTCGAAGCAGGCGACGGCCTCCTCGTGATGGAAGGCGTACGTCCACATCAGACCGCGATCGAACCAGAGCTGAGCTGCGGAAGAGGACGTGGTGACGGGTCGGCTGTAGGTGCCGAGGTCGTAGTAATCGCCCATGGTCATCTCCTGGAAAATCGGCCCGATCCGGTGAGAATAGCGGCCGTGCACCTCCTCTCGCCCCTCTGTCAATTCCGACTATTACCAGATCACCTTTTCGGATTTCGGTAAAGTGCTTGGATGCAGCTTCCGGCGCACATGACTGGCCTGATGGACTTCCCGAGTTTTCCGCCCGGCTTCGTGTTCGGGGCCGCCACCGCCTCGTATCAGATCGAGGGCGCGGCGCAGGAGGACGGCCGTGGGCCGTCGATCTGGGACACCTACTGCCACACCCCCGGCCTGGTGGCGAACGGGGACAACGGTGATGTCGCCTGTGATCACTACCACCGGTATCCGCAGGACGTTGCGCTGCTGCGCGAGCTGGGCGTGGACTCCTACCGGTTCTCGATCGCCTGGCCGCGTATCGTCCCGGACGGGTCCGGTCCGGTGAATCCCAGGGGGCTGGACTTCTACTCGCGGCTGGTCGACGCACTGCTCGCGGCCGGCATCGAGCCCGCGGCCACGCTCTATCACTGGGATCTGCCCCAGGCACTGGAGGACCGCGGCGGCTGGCGGGTACGAGAGACAGCCGAGCGGTTCGGCGAGTACGCGGCCGTCGTCGCCGCGCGTCTCGGCGACCGGGTGCCGCGCTGGATCACCCTCAACGAGCCGTGGTGCAGTGCCTTCCTCGGCTACTCCGTCGGCCGGCACGCCCCGGGTGCCCGCGAGGGCCGGGGTGCGCTGGCCGCGGCCCATCACCTGCTGGTCGGGCACGGCCTGGCAGTACAGGCGTTGCGGGCGGCCGGCGTACGCGAGGCGGGCATCACCCTCAACCTCGACCACCACCTCCCCGCCACCGACTCCCCCGCCGACCGGTCGGCCGTCACCCGCGCCGACACCCTGCACAACCTGGTGTGGACCGAGCCGATCCTGGCGGGCCGTTACCCGGCCACCGAGGAGGAGACCTGGGGCGAGTTGATCACCGGCCAGGACTTCCGGCGGGACGGCGACCTGGAGCTGATCTCCCAGCCGCTGGACTTCGTCGGCATCAACTACTACCGGCCGATCGTCGTCGCCGACGCCCCGTACCGCGAGAGCGACCCGGCGCCGCGCGTGGCGACCGACAACCGCTACGAGGAGGTACGACTGCCCGGAGTACGGCACACCGCGATGGGCTGGCCCGTCGCACCCGGCACTTTCACGGATCTTCTGGTGGGGCTCAAGGAGCGCTACGGCGATGCCCTGCCGCCCCTCCACATCACCGAGAACGGCTCGGCGGAGGACGACGAGGTGAGTGCCGACGGGGCCGTCCACGACAGCGACCGGGTCGCCTATCTGCGTGACCATCTCACCGCGCTGCGGGCCGCGATGGACGCCGGCGTGGACGTCCGCGGCTACTACGTGTGGTCCCTCCTCGACAACTTCGAGTGGGCCTTCGGCTACGGCAAGCGCTTCGGCATCGTCCGCGTCGACTACGCCACGCAGCAGCGGACGCCGAAGGACAGCTATCACTGGTACCGGGCCATGATCGCCGCGCAGCGGCGGTGACGGCCCGGCCCGGGGAAATCATCTTGTCGTTCGATCCGGGGGGATGTGCGCCGGGAGGCTGGCACCGCCCAACTCCCGCTCCCTAGGATGTACTTCCTGTCCAGCCAGGCCGTAGGCGCGGCACTTTGCAGGGGGAACGATGCACTCCGAGAAGCAGTTGTCCACCGAGATCGACGCGACCGTGCCGACGGCAGCGCGCATGTACGACCACTACCTGGGCGGCAAGGACAACTACGCGGCGGACCGCGCCGCGTGCGAGGAACTCGACAAGGTCGTGCCCAGCACGCGCCGCCTGGCCCTCAACAACCGGCGTTTCCTCCAGCGCGTCGTGCGGACCCTGTCCGAGGAGTACGGCATCCGGCAGTACCTGGACCACGGCTCAGGCCTGCCGACGCAGGACAACGTGCACCAGGTCGCCCAGCGCATCGACCCCACCACGCACGTGGTGTACGTCGACAACGACCCGATGGTTCTGGTCCACGGCCGTGCGCTGCTGGAGCAGGACGAGCGCACCACCGTGATCCACGCGGACATGCGCGAGACCGACCTGATCTTCGACCACCCCGACACCAAGCGGCTGATCGACTTCTCCGAGCCGGTGTGCGTGCTCTTCAACTCGGTGTTCCACTGCATCCCGGACAGCGACACCGACGGGCCGCTCGCGGTGGCCCGCCGCGTCCGGGAGCGGCTCGCGCCCGGCAGTTTCCTGGTGATGTGCCAGCTGGTCAGCGAGGATGCCGAAGTCCGGGACTTCGTCACGAACTTCATGGACCAGGCCACCCAGGGGCACTGGGGCCGCGTGCGTGAGCCGAAGGACGTCGAGACGTACTTCGAGGACCTGGAGATCCTGCGGCCGGGCCTCGTGGAGGTGTCCACCTGGCGTCCGGACACGGAGGTGGCGCCGCGTCAGCTGACCCACGAGTGGATCGAGTTCGGCGGCGTGGGACGGATTCCGATGGAGAAGTAGCAAGAGCGCGCCTCTCGTGGGACGCCGGTCGTCCCGCGAGAGGCACCCGCATGTCACGGGTAGCGCTGCTCCATCGTCCGGCGCAGCAGTTCCAGGGAGTCACGGGGCTTGAGCGCCTCGTCCGCGAGCCGGTCCAGCGCGATCCGGTACTCCTCCGTCTCGTCGCGGTCCTCAAGGAAGTTCGCGCTCTTGATGTGCTCCAGGTAGACCACGTCGGGCAGGTCGAGGCCGCCGAAGCGCAGATACGTGACCGGAATGGCCGGCGCCGAGGCGTTGGTGACGCTCAGCGGCACGATCTGCACGGTCACATTCGGCCGTTCGGCCATCTCGACGAGGTGCGCGAGCTGTTCCCGCATCACGTCGGTACTGCCCAGGACGCGCAGCAGCACGGACTCGTCGATGACCGCCCACAGTTGCGGCGCCTCCTGCCGCAGCAGCAACCGGGCCCGGTGCGTGCGCAGTTCGACCCGCCGCTCCACCTCGCCGGCCGGCGCGTTCGGCAGGCCGCGCTCCACCACGGCCCTGGTGTAGGCGGGTGTCTGCAACAGGCCCGGCACGTACTGGATCTCGAAGGTACGGATGGTGGCGGCGGCCTCCTGGAGTCCGACCAGCCGGTCGAACCACTCGGGCATCAGCCGCTTGTCGTACCGCTGCCACCAGCCCGGCTCTCCGGCCCGCCGCAGCAGCTTGAGCAGCACCGACACCTCGTACTCGTCGGTGCGGTACAGCCGCAGCAGCGCGCGGACGTCGTTCTCCGTCGGCGGGCGGCGGCCCTTGCCCGACTCGATGCGGGACAGCTTCGCGGGACTGAACCCGACAGCGCGCGCCGCCTGGTCCTGGGCGAGCCCTGCGTCCTCACGGAAGCCGGCCAGCTGCACACCGACCAGCATCTTCAGCAGAGTCGGCGCCGGCTCGGGCCTGTCCAGGTAGGGTTCCAGACGGGAGATGCGATGCGACGCGGCGGACATCCTGACTCCCAGCAGACCAGACACAAGGGCGATTTACCCTATCGCACCCGCCCCCTTCAGAGCAGGTGGTCGAACTCGCCGTCCTTGGCACCGGCCAGGAACGCCGCCACCTCCGCCGCCGTGTAGACGAGCGCGGGCCCGTCGGGATCACGGGAGTTGCGCATCGCGATCCCACCGTCGACCAGCGGGGCGACCTCGACGCAGTTGCCCTCGGCGTTGCTGTGCCGGCTCTTGATCCAGCAGGCGTCCAACATGCTCGCCTGCACTCCGTTCTGCACTGGTGGCACCGCAGTCTCCTTGCTGTTCTCGTACCCAGCCGCGCACGGTGTGCCCGGCCGTCCCGCCGAGACCGGCCGCATCCCTCGGCCGCGCTCGCCCCGGCTTGCGTACCCACAACGGCTTGATTTTCACGCAATTTCTCGTGCAATTGCACGCGGGCGCCGTCAGCGTGGATAATAGCTGCGGCGTCAACCCCTGTGCTGGCGCCGCGTCCTGACGTCGCATCGGGGAGATGCCGTGTCATCACCTGCGCAGCATGTGCTCCGGCCGCCGAGTGGGGCTGGGGCACAGGCGAGCACCCCGATGCCGGAGACAAGGCCGCAGCCCTCCGGCGCCCGGTCTTCCTCGGCCGCCCTGCGGATCCGGTCGCTCGACCACTGCCGCGAGGACACGACCCTCGTCATCACCGAACTCACCGCCCATGCCGCGACGCACGCGGCGCCGGGGACATCGGGTGCGCCGGAGGTCCGGCTCGGACTCCGCCCGCATCCCACGCACCTGCTGGTGACCGTCTCCGACCCCGACGACCATCCGCCCCTGCACGCGCACGCCGCCGACTCCGCTCTCGAGGAGCACGGCCGAGGCCTGTGCGTCGTCGACGACCTGTCCGAGGAATGGGGCTGGACCCCCCGTCCTTTGGCGGGCAAGACGGTCCGGGCCAGGTCGTCGACCTGTCCACCCCTCTGACACGACTGCCGCGGAAAGGCCCCACGCCATGCGCAGCGCTTCGACGGAACACCCGAGCAGCGAGCGCCCACAGCGCCCCGACCTCCCGACCGGGGTGGCCCGGGCCACCCCGCTCACGGCACTGGACCGCGTGCCGTGGGGCGACATCCAGGACTCCACCGGTTCGGCGGCGGCCATCCCCCTCCTGCTCAACGGCATCGCCTGGGGCGACCCCGACACCGCCCGGTCCGCACTCGACGACCTGCGGAAACGGATCTGCCAGTTCGGATTCGTCGTGGAGCAGGCCACCGCCGCCACGGTTCCGTTCCTGTGGGAGCTGGCGAAGCTGCCGCAGGTGACCTGCCGCGCCCAGATCATCCAGCTGCTCAAGAACATCGCCGACGCCCGGCAGTGGGAGAGCACCGCCGCCGTCTATCCGAAGCTCCTGAACCATCGGGAAAACCCGGTGGTGTGGGAGCGAGCGGCGCGCCAGGCGGTGCGTGCCCGGCGCGGAGAGCTGGGCCGGCTGATGGACGACGAGGACACGGAGATCGCCCGGGCCACGAACGAGCTCGCACGCTCTCTGGGAACCTGAGACCCGACTTCCTGAGGCCGCCGAGATTTTGCGGAAGGTTTCCGATCGGGCCAAGGTGAGGGTGCGCGCACGGCCGCAGACGGCTCCCGGGTGCTCATGGCGCCGGGAGACGTGACGAAACCGTGAGGGCCCGCTGTCACCATGGGTGATGCCCCTCGCCTCCCGAGGCCGGGCAGTGTAGACATGGCACATGGTCCGACTCATGGGTCGATCCGGGACTCGATCGCCCCTGCGGCCCGGCGCTGCGCCGTCCGCACGGCAGCGGCGGGAGGCGGGTCCGTCGCGGTGGCATCCGAGGGCGGGGCTGCGGTCGGTCGTGGGCGGACGCAGCGTCGCCGGACAGGTGTTCCTGCTCGTCGTGGTGATCGTGCTGCTGCTGGTGGTGGCCGCGGTCGTGGCGCTCGTGCTGCAGGTACGGCACGACACGACCCAGGAGGCCCGTAACCGCTCGCTCGCCGTCGCGGAGACCTTCGCCAACGCGCCGGGCACAGTGGAAGCGCTGCAAGGTCCCGATCCCACGGCTGTGCTCCAGCCGCGCGCCGAGGCCGCCCGCGAGCAGGCGAAGGTCGACTTCGTCGTCGTCATGAACACCGACGGCATCCGCTACACCCACCCCAAGCCGGATCGCATCGGGAAGCAGTTCGTCGGGACCATCGCGCCCGCGCTGGCCGGGGAGTCGGTGACCGAGGAGATCCAGGGCACGATCGGCCACCTCGTGCAGGCCGTGGTGCCGGTGAAGGACCCGGACGGCCGGGTCGTGGGCCTGGTGTCGGCGGGGATCACGACCGAGAACGTCGGCGGCACCGCCGACCGTCAGCTGCCGCTCGTGCTGGCCGCCGCCGCGGTGGCCCTCGCCCTGGCGACGGCGGGCGCCGCGCTGGTGAGCCGGCGGCTGCTGCGTCAGACCCACGGGCTCGGGCCGCACGAGATGACCCGGATGTACGAACACCACGACGCCGTCCTGCACGCCGTCCGCGAGGGCGTCCTCATCCTCGACGGCTCGGGCACCCTGCTGCTCGCCAACGACGAGGCACACCGCCTGCTCGGACTGCCCGCCGACGCCGAGGGCCGGCACATCCTCGGCCTGGGGCTCGACCCCGGAACCGCCGATCTGCTGGCCTCCGGGCGCGTCGCCACGGACGAGGTGCACCTCGTCGGGGACCGGCTCCTGGCCGTCAACCAGCGGACCACGGAGAGCGCGGGCGGCCCGCCCGGCAGCGTCGCCACGCTGCGCGACTCCACGGAGCTGCGTGCCCTGTCGGGCCGGGCAGAGACCGCGCGGGAACGGCTCAACATGCTGTACGACGCCGGCGTGGGCATCGGGACGAGCCTCGACGTGACCCGCACCGCCGAGGAGCTGACCGAGCTGGCCGTGCCCCGGTTCGCCGACTTCGTCACCGTGGACCTGTTCGACTCGGTACTGGGCGGCGGACAGCCGGACGCCGCGGCCGTGCTGAGCCGTACGGCGCTGAGCGGGATCCGCAAGGACGCTCCGCTCTACCCCATCGGGGAGCGGATCAGGTTCGTCGACTCCTCCCCGCAGGGCCACAGCCTCGACACCGGGCGGGCCGTCCTGGAACCCCGGCTGGGTGAGGCACCCGGCTGGCAGGCACAGGACCTCGAGCGCTCCGCTCAGATCGTGGAGTACGGCATCCACTCCCTGATCACCGTGCCGCTGCGGGCCGGCACCCTGGTGCTGGGCGTGGTCAGCTTCTGGCGCTTCGAGAAGCCGGAGCCCTTCGACGCGGACGAGCTGGCCCTGGCCGAGGAGCTGGTCGCGCGGGCCGCCGTCTCGATCGACAACGCGCGCCGCTACACCCGCGAGCACAGCATGGCCGTGACGCTCCAGCGGAGCCTGCTCCCCCGGAACCTGCCCGACCAGGGGGCGCTGGAGATCGCCTACCGCTACCTGCCGGCGCAGGCCGGGGTGGGCGGCGACTGGTTCGACGTACTGCCACTGTCGGGGGCCCGGGTCGCGCTCGTGGTCGGGGACGTCGTCGGCCACGGGCTGTACGCCGCGGCCACGATGGGGCGGCTGCGGACCGCCGTGCACAACTTCTCCTCCCTCGACCTCCCGCCGGACGAACTCATCGCCCTGCTGGACGAGTTGGTCGGCCGCATCGACCAGGACGAGACCGAGGAGGACGGCAGCGCCCCGGTCACCGGAGCGACCTGCCTGTACGCCGTCTACGACCCGGTCTCCCGGCGCTGCACCGTCGCGCGGGCCGGGCATCCCCCGCCGGCGCTGATCCACCCGGACGGCAGTGTCGAGTTCCCGGAGGTGCCCGCCGGCCCCCCGCTCGGGCTCGGCGGTCTGCCGTTCGAGACGGCGGAGCTGGAGCTGGCGGAGGGCAGCCGGCTCGTGCTCTACACCGACGGGCTGGTCGAGGACCGGGAGCGGGACATAGACGTCGGCCTGGACATGCTGCGCGAGGCACTGAGCCGGGCCGGTGAGTCCCCGGAGGACACCTGCCGGGTCGTGCTGGACTCGCAGCTCACGGCCCGCTCCAGCGACGACATCGCCCTGCTCGTCGCGCGCACCCGGGCGCTCGCCACCGACCAGGTCGCCGAGTGGCCGGTGCCGGCCGACCCGGCGGCCGTGGGCGAGGTGCGGGCGGCGGTCACCCGGCAGCTGGCCGAGTGGGGGCTGGACGAGCTGTCGTTCACCACCGAGCTCATCCTGAGCGAGCTGGTCACCAACGCGCTACGGTACGGCGGCGGCCCCATCCATGTACGGGTGCTGCGCGACCGCAACCTGATCTGCGAGGTGTTCGACAGCAGCAGCACCTCGCCGCATCTGCGATACGCGACGATGACGGACGAGGGCGGCCGGGGCCTGTTCCTCGTCGCCCAGCTCGCGGAACGCTGGGGGACGCGCTACCTGCCCGCCGGGAAGGTCATCTGGGCGGAGCAGCCGCTGCCATAAGCGGCACTTGGAGGTGCTCATAAAGTTGGCTTATGAGCTCATAGACCGGACCCGCGTACCGACTTAGGCATGCCTTAGTTTAGGCTTCCGACGAGATCGCTTGTCGCCGCTCGAAGGGAACCTGACCATGCCCCGCCCCCTGCGGGTAGCCATCGTCGGATCCGGCCCCGCCGGGATCTACGCCGCTGACGCCCTGCTCAAGTCCGAGGTGGCCACCGACCCCGGTGTGTCCATAGACATCTTCGAGCGCATGCCGGCGCCGTTCGGACTGATCCGCTACGGCGTGGCGCCCGACCACCCGCGGATCAAAGGCATCATCACGGCCCTGCACCAGGTGCTCGACAAGCCGCAGATCCGGCTCTTCGGCAACGTGGACTACCCCTCCGACATCAGCCTGGACGACCTGCGCGCGTTCTACGACGGTGTGATCTTCGCCACCGGCGCGACGGCCGACCGGGCGCTGCCCCTTCCCGGCATCGAGCTCGACGGCTCGTACGGCGCCGCGGACTTCGTGTCCTGGTACGACGGCCACCCGGACGTGCCGCGCACCTGGCCGCTGGAGGCGGAGAAGGTCGCCGTGCTCGGCGTCGGCAACGTGGCCCTCGACATCGCGCGCGTCCTGGCCAAGACGGCGGACGAGCTGCTGCCGACGGAGATCCCCGCGAACGTCTACGAGGGCCTGAAGGCCAACCGGGCCAAGGAGATCCACGTGTTCGGCCGCCGGGGCCCGGCGCAGGCGAAGTTCAGCCCGATGGAGCTGCGGGAGCTGGACCACTCCCCCAACATCGAGGTCATCGTCGACCCCGAGGACATCGATTACGACGAGGGCTCGATCGCCACCCGGCGCGGCAACAAGCAGGCCGACATGGTCGCCAAGACCCTGGAGAACTGGGCGATCCGCGACGTCGGCGACCGGCCCCACAAACTCTTCCTGCACTTCTTCGAGTCGCCGGTCGAGGTCCTCGGCGAGGACGGCAAGGTCGTCGGCCTGCGCACCGAGCGCACGGAACTCGACGGCACGGGCAACGTCAAGGGCACCGGCACCTTCAACACCTGGGACATCGGCGCGGTCTACCGCGCGGTGGGCTACCTGTCCGACAAACTCCCCAAGCTGCCCTGGGACATCGACTCCGGCACCGTCCCCGACGAGGGCGGTCGGGTCATGCAGGAGTCCGGCGAGCACCTGCAGTCCACGTACGTCACCGGCTGGATCCGGCGCGGCCCCGTGGGCCTCATCGGGCACACCAAGGGCGACGCCAACGAGACGGTGTCCAACCTGCTTGACGACTACGCGAACGGCCGGCTGCAGACGCCCGCCACCCCCGCTCCCGAGGCCGTGGACGCGTTCCTCGCCGAGCGGAACGTCCGTTTCACCACCTGGGATGGCTGGTACAAGCTGGACGCCGCGGAGAAGGCGCTGGGCGAACCGGAAGGCCGCGAGCGCGTGAAGCTCGTCGAGCGCGAGGACATGCTGCGGGCCAGCGGCGCCTGACGCCCGTCCTGTAGGCCTGTGGGGCGGGTCCGGTGGCAATGTCACCGGACCCGCCCTTATGCGTGCTTGAAGCGTGTACGATCCGGATGCTTCACCGAATCATCACGCGGCCTTCACAAAAAGGCCTTGCAAGGGGGGACGAACGTCCATGCACATACGCCTTGTCGCCACCACGGCGGCGATTGCCGGAGCCCTGACCGCCTTGACGGCGGTTCCGGCCCAGGCCGCCGAGTACAGCTCCGCACTGAAGATCCGCGGCATCCAGTACGACGCTCCGGGACGCGACTCAAACAGCTGCTCGACGGGGAACACCGACGAGGAGTACCTGACGATCGAGAACTACTCGCGGTCGACGACCGTGAACCTCAAGGGGTACGTCGTCAAGGACGCCGCCGGCAACAAGTTCACCTTCACCGCCAGCCACACTCTTCAGCCCGGTGACTACGTGAAGCTGCGCGGCGGCAACGGGTCCGACTCCGACACCAAGAACGTCGTCTACCGCGACAACTGCAACTTCATGTGGAACAACGACAAGGACACGATCTACGTGTACAAGCCGTCCGGCAGCCGTGCCGACGTGCACTCGTACACCAAGAGCGGCTCCGACAAGGACGGCAACGGGTACATCACGTACCACGGTTGAGATGCGTGAACGTGAGTCCTGTTGCCGGAACGGCAACAGGACTCACGTTCTTCCCTCCGGGCGCAGCATGATCAAGGGAGCCGAGTCCCCCGGGAGGATCCATGCCGCAGACGTCCGCCACCGGCCCGACCCACCGTCTGGTGCCTTCACCGGCCGGTCGCACGCACCTCGTGGAGCAGGGAGACGGACCGCTGGTTCTGCTGCTCCACGGGTTCCCCGAGTCCTGGTACGCGTGGCGCCACCAGCTGCCGGCGCTGGCCGCCGCCGGATATCGCGCGGTGGCTGTCGACGTCCGCGGCTACGGGCGCTCGTCCCGGCCCGCGGCGGTGGAGTCGTACCGGATGCGGGAGCTGGTGGAGGACAACGTCGCCGTGGTGCAGGCACTGGGCGAGCGGTCCGCGGTGGTCGTCGGACACGACTGGGGTGCGAGCATCGCCGCGACCTCCGCGCTGGTCCGGCCCGAGGTGTTCCGCGCGGTGGGGCTCCTGAGCGTGCCCTACACCCCGCCCGGCGGCCCGAGGCCCGGCGAGGTCTTCGCCCGGATGGGCGGCGACGAGGAGTTCTACGTCTCCTACTTCCAGGAGCCCGGCCGGGCCGAGGCCGAGATCGAGCCGGACGTACGCGGCTGGCTCGCGGGCTTCTACGCCGCCCTGTCCGCCGGCACGATGCCCGAAACCGACGCCCCCGACCCGCACTTCGTCGGCCGTGGCGGAAGGCTGCGCGACCGCTTCCCCGCCGGCCCGCTGCCGCACTGGCTGGACGAGGCCGACCTCGACGTCTACGCCGGGGAGTTCGAACGTACGGGGATGACCGGAGCCCTGAACCGCTACCGCAACATGGACCGCGACTGGCAGGACCTGGCCGGCTTCGCCGGCGCCCCCGTCACTCAGCCGTCACTCTTCATCGGCGGCGGCCTGGACGCCTCCACGACCTGGCTGGCCGACGCGATCGAGGCGTACCCGACCACTCTGCCTGGTCTGACGGCCTCTCACATCCTGGAGGGCTGCGGCCACTTCCTGCAGCAGGAACGGCCCGGCAAGACCAATCGGCTCCTGATCGAGTGGCTCGCGGGTCTTCGCTGACCTAGAGAGCCAGGCCCGGCAGCCAGCGCTGGAGGTAGGTACGCAGACCGGTCAGGTCGTTTCCGCGCGCCACGTAACCCAGGTACCCGTCGGGGCGCACGAGGGCGTGGGTGACGTCCGGCCAGGGGCTGTCCGTGCCGAAGTGGTGCACGCTGAGCAGGTCGTGGCGTCCGCGCGCCGGCACAGGCGATGGCCAGAGGTGGGCAGGGCCGGTGAGCAGGAGGTGGTAGCCCGGTGCGGCGGTGTGCTGGTGCAGTCCGGGTGGGACATCGGGGAGCCGGTCCCCCGCCTGGGGGCCCTGTCGTGGTCGGTGCGGTCCGGTGGTGGAGGCAGGTCCGCGGCGGTAGTTGATACCGAGTTCGGAGACCGTGCGGAAGAGCCGTGCGCGGGGGCGGGTCGTGCGCAGCAGCAGCGGGGCCAGGCGCGGGGCGAGATGGGTACGGGCGAGCCGGAAGGCCGGGTTGCTGCTCGTGCCGAGGGTGAACGCGCGGTCGGTGAGGCGGCGCACGCCGTGGCCGACCGGGGCCCGCTCCGCCTCGTACGTCTCAAGCAACTCCTCGGGCGCCGTGCCCCGGCAGACGTGGGCGAGCTTCCAGCCCAGGTTGAGCGCGTCCTGGATGCCGGTGTTCATGCCCTGACCCCCCCCGGCCGGGCTGTGGATGTGTGCCGCGTCCCCGGCGAGGAAGAACGGGCCGTGGCGGTAGTGGGTGGCGCCGCGGTTGTGGATGCGGAAGGCGGTCATCCAGACCGGATCGCGCAGGACCAGCCGGTGGTCGTTGCGGCCGGCGCGGTCGGTGGTCCAGTCGTCGGCGAGCTGCTGGAGAAGGCTCAGTGTCACCTCCCCGTGGGAACCCGGCGGGCGCATCGCGATCATCCGCCAGGTGGCCGGTGTGCCGAGCGGGAAGAAGAACAGCATCCCGGCCGCGGTCATGTACGTGTGCGCGGCGCCCGGATCCAGCCCGTCGGCCTCGAGGTCGGCCAGGAAGAACGTCTGCGGATAGGCATGTCCCTCGAAGGCGATGCCCGCCTGGACGCGCACGGTGCTGTGCGCCCCGTCGCAGCCGACGACGTAGCGGGCCCGCACGGTCTCCTCACTGCCGTCCGGGCACCGGAGCCGGCAGCTGACGAACCCCCCCTCCCGCTCCGCGCTCACCAGTTCCGTGCCCCGTTCCACGGTCACGTCCCGGGCGGCCAGCCGGGCCGTCAGGACGGCTTCGGTCTCCGACTGCGGGAGGAAGAGCAGGAAGGGGTACGGGGTGTCCTCGCAGCCGACGTCGAACACCGGCACCCGCAGCTCCCGTCGGGGCAGATGCAGGTGCAGCCGGACCGCCGTACTGCCCCGGTCGACCAAGTCGTCCGTCACGCCGAACCCGGCCAGCATTTCCAGAGTTCGGGGCTGGATGGCCGGCGCGCGTGACTCCCGGGCACGGTCCAGTGAGCGGTCCACGATCCGGAACGGGGTGTCGTACGCGCGCAGTTGCGTCGCCAGCGCGAGTCCGGTCGGGCCCGCGCCCACCACCAGCACGTCCAGGGGTGCCGTCATGGCCTCAACGGTACTCGCGGCCGTACCTCAGGCCGGGGCCCTCCGCACCGTGTTGCGTCCGGAGGGCTCCCGTGGTGCCGGTTCAGGGTGGTGTGGGCTCAGACCTCCAGGTCGGCTTCGATGCGGCGGAGCTGGTGGCGGGCCATCGCCAGGTTGGACCGGCTGCCGTCGAGCACGAGGTAGAGGAACAGCCCGCTGCCTCCGCGCCCCTTGATCAGACGGATGAGGTGGTACTGGGAGTTCAGGGTGATCAGGATGTCCTCGATTTCCTCCTTCAGTCCCAGGAGTTCCATCGTGCGCAGCTTGGCCCGTACGACGTCGGTGTTGCCGGCGGCGGCGACTTCCAGATTGAAGTCCTTGGTGCCGCCGAGGGTGCCGAGGGCCATGCCACTGGTGTAGTCGACGAGGGCTGCTGCCGTAGCCCCCTCGATGGAGCTCAGACATTCCTTCAGCGCGGTCTCGGTGTTGGCCATGCGCTTCGTTCCTTTCGTTCCGTTTTGCTTCGGTGGGTCGGTCGGAAGGTTTGAGTGGTTCGGGTGGCTCAGATGCCGGTCTGCGGGCGTGGCTGGTGGGTGGGCCGCTGCGGTGTGCGGACCGGGAGGGTGCCGATGGGGCGAGCCGTGGCCGGGGGCGCTGCGGCGAGGTGTTCGGCGGGCGCGGGCCGGTCGGCGTGGCGGCCGGTGCCCGGTCCTACGCGTGTGGCCACCAGATCCGCGATCCGGGCGCCGCTACGCCGGCCCTCCAGGTGGAGGCGGCCGACGTTGACGCGGTCCTCGGCGAGGAGGGTGAGAACAGCGGTGGCTCCGGCCGCGTAGGTCGCGACGTAGCCCCGGGAGCCGCGTACCAGCAGTTCGCGGAAGTCGCCCCGGCCGGAGGCGTCGGTCATGCGGTACGCGACACCGAGGGCGGCGGCGGTGAGTGCGGCGAGTCCCTCCGGCTCGGTCTCGGGCACGTCGTGGGCGAGGACGAGTCCGTCGACGGTGGCCGCGAGGGAGCCCGTCAGCCGGGGTATGCGGGTGCGGAGCCGACGCAGTTCGTCCAGGACGTCGGTCTCGACGGCCATGAGCATTCTCCTTTCGGCACGCTGTCTTCGCGCGCGGATCACAGTGCCTCCAAGGCGTGCAGGAGCCGTCGCAGCAATGCGGTGTCGGGCTCGTCCGGTGCCACCGGACGAGGGGCGGGGCCAGGCTCGGCGGACGCGGACGCGGGGGCGGGGACTGGGGCGGGGGCGGCCGCGGCTGGGGCCGTGGCTACGGGGACGACCATCCCGGCGGCGGCCAGGCGGCGGAGTTCTACGAGCGTGTGAAAGGTGCGGCAGGCGAGGGCCGTGGCGATCTGGGCGGCGGTGCGGACGCCGTCGACCTGGGCGAGGGCGCGGCTGCGGCGGGCCGGCAGGTCCGAGGGAGCGGCGTCGGGCACCCGGGCGAGCGGGGCGAGGTCGACGCGGGGTTCGGGCCATATGCGGTGCAGCAGTTCGCGGCGGCGTCTCGACTCACGCAGGACCGCGTCCACCGGAACTGAGCGGACCGCGCCGAGCCAGTGCGCGACTCCGGGGCGGAAGCGGAGTGCCGGTCCGTCGTGGGCGAGGACGAAGTACGCCGCGTCGAACAGGGCGCCCAGGTGACACAGTTCCAGCGCGCCGGCGGCGAGATGGCCGCTGTCGACCAGTTGCCGGCCGACCCGGCAGCGGCGGCCCGCCTGGTCGATCGCGGCCCACCAGCCGTCCGGGGCGAGCGCACCGCTGTGGGTGAGTAGGTCGCCGAGGGCGGGTGCGACGGCGGATTCGACGTGGACGACGTGCCCGGAAGCCAGGTAGACGATGCCCGACTCGGTGGACAGGGCGCCGCTCGCGCCCTGCTCGGCGAGGGTGCCGAGCAAGGCCGAGGCCGGTTCGTCCGTGCGTGAGGTGCGGATCGTCATGGTCATCCGAGCACCAGTCGGTCCGCCATCTCGGCCAGCCGGATGCGGGCCAGAGCCAGGTTGCCGTCACTGCGGTCGAGCCATAAGTGCAGGAACACGGTGCTGTCGAACGTCGTGCTGACGAACCTGAGCAGGTGGTACGAGTCGGCGTTCGTGATGATCAAATCCTGTACGGGTGGTTCTTTGCCGGACACCTCTCCCTCATCGCCGCCGGCCGGCGCGAGGAGGCCGCTTTCGGTGGCGAGACGGGCGAGTTCGGCGGTCTCAGCCGCCGCCGCCTCCAGGTCACCGCCCGGTGCGTCACCCACCGCGCCCAGGGCGAGACCACTGATCCAGTCGACCACCGATGCCCCTCGCGCGCCGGGCAACCGCATGGCCTCCAGCAGACTCTCGTCAATTCCGGGCACGCCGAATCCCCCTCCCCTGCACGGCCGTTCCCGCGAACGTGAGCACGACACTACGGTGTGTGCTCGGTGCAGGTGAACGCTTTGGCATTTTCCAAAGGAATGTGCAGGGAAGCGGGCGGTGGGTGAACGGGGTTGATCGGAAGCGGGCAGGATGCATCACAGGGCTCCATAGGGCGGTTGGTCACTCACCCTGATCTGCACCTTCACGACTTACGCACACCAGGGCATCCCCGCGGCGATTTGCAGGTTCGGCAAGCCTTCGCAGGCTTTGGCAGGACTCATGCTGACCACTTTGGCGACTTAACTGACGGGTAATCAGGTCGAGGTGCACGACGTCGCCCAGCGCTGTCACGCATCCGCCCCACGGCGGCGCCCACTCATCGGCCCGGCTCCACAGTCAGCGGGGGGCTCGCGCCCTGATCTCCGATCTCCCCATACTGCTCGCCGGCCAGCTTGCGCCTGTCGGCAAACAATCGTTTGATGACAGGCGGGCGACGCGTCCAATGAACCCGTGTAATCCGGGGGTTCGAGGCGGCACGAATCCAATCAGATCCGATGGTGATTACTGACAGGGTTTGACGACAGGTAAGGTCCGACCCTCCGTACGGAAGTGGCCCCGAGTGGCGAACCTGGTCTACAAGCGGGTCTCCACCGACCAGCAGTCCACTGCCCGGCAGAACCTCGTCCTGGACGAGGCCGGGATCGCGGACCCGGTCGTCTTCGAGGAGGACCCCTGCACCTCCAGCCGCCTCCACCCTCTCCTGCGCCCAAAGTTCCGCGAACTGCTGAACTACGCGCGGCCCGGCGACACGGTGCACATCTCCGAGATGTTCCGCCTCGTCCGCGGCACCGGGCACATCCTCGACGTGCTCGACGTCCTCCACCGCGACCAGGTGGCGCTGCGCATCCACGACGGCGCGTTCTCCGCGATGGACCTCACCGCCCGCCACCCGCGCACCGGCGAGCTGCTGTCTACCGTGAAGTTCATGGTGCAGACCCTCGCCGCCGCCGGCGAACTCCAGCGCGACCTACAGCGCGTCCCGCGATTTGGCGCCTAGAGCTGTGTGGCTCCGCCGTCGACGAACAGTTCCGCGCCGGTGGTGAAACTGCTTTGGTCACTGGCCAGGTAGAGGGCGGTGGCGGCGACCTCGTCGGGATGGCCGGCGCGGCCGAACGGGGTCGGTGGGGCGGGCTCGGCCGCGGTGGGCTGATCGCGGTGCGGGAACGCGGCGTGGAGCTCGTCCAGGCCCGGGGTCTCGACAGGGCCTGGGGTGAGGGTGTTGACGCGGATTCCGCGGCCGGCCAGCTCGGCGGCCCAGGTGCGGGCGAGGCTGCGGATCGCGGCCTTGGTTGCGGCGTAGACGCCCAGGCCCGGGCGCGCCCGCAGGGCCGAGCTGGAGGAGAGCAGCAGCACCGAGGCGCCGGCCGTCAGCAGCGGCAGCGCCTTTTGGACGGTGAAGACCGTGCCCTTGATATTGATCGAGGTAGTGCGGTCGTACTCCTCCTCGGTGATCGCGCCGAGCGGGCTGTAGTCCGCGACCCCCGCGTTGGCCACCACAATGTCCAGGCGGCCGCTGCGGTTCGCGATCTCGGCGAAGAGCCGGTCGAGCTCGCCGAGGTCCGAGGCATCGCCCTGGATGGCGATGCCTCGGGCGCCGACCTGCGCGACGGCGGCGTCCAGCGCGGCCTTGCGGCGGCCGGTCAGGTAGACGGTCGCGCCCTCGGCGGCGAAACGGCGGGCGATCGCCAGGCCGATGCCGCTGGAGGCGCCGGTGACAAGGGCGGTCTTGTCCTCCAGCTGTCCCATGAGATTCTCCAATTTCTTGACGTAACTATTGTTGTTACATTGATGGGTGCAGAATGCCCCGGTCAGGGGAAGTCGACGGCGATCGCCTGGTAGACATCGAGCAGGGTGATCGCCGCCAGGTCCCGCGCGAGCATCCAGCCCGCCCCCGCCGAATCGGCCAGACCGGCCTTGCGCAGCTCGCCCCGCCGGGGTCCTCCAACTTCAAGATCAATCTCACCGATAACCGCTGTACCGATGTTCCCCAAGGCCGGCGACCGCCTCATGATGGCGTCGCTGCGCGCCGCTGATCGCGAGTCTGCGGTGCTGCTGCCCGGTCCGGAGCAGTTGCCGGTGCGCTTCGTCGAGCACACCACCTCGTCGTCCGGGCCGCGCATCCGCCCCGGCGTCGGTCGCTCAGGCGGCGAGGGCGGTGCGGCCTGCGGCGTAGACGCGGGCGACCTCGACGACGCGCTTGCCGAGCTCGGCGGCGGTGGCGATGTCGGCCTTGTGTACGCCCTCGGCTCCCTGGTCCATGTTGCTCTGGGCGGCGGCGCCGAGAAAGAAGCCGAGGCGGTTGAGGTCGTTCTCGGACGCCGTGGAGGCGTTCCAGCCGGGCATCAGGCCGAGGCCGACCCAGTGCATGCTGTGCTGCGCGGCGAGCACGGTGAAGTACTGCAGGGTGTTGAGCTTGTCGCCGCTCTTGCCCGCGGAGTTGGTGAAGCCTGCGGCGATCTTGTCCTTCCACTCCTGGGTGTACCAGCGCTTGGAGCTGGCCTCGGCGAAGGCGTGGAAGACGGCGGAGGCGCTGCCCATGTAGGTGGGCGAGCCGAAGATGATCGCGTCCGAGGCGTCGAGCAGGTTCCACTGCTCCTCGGAGATCTCCTCGACGTTGATCAGGTGGGCGGTGGCGCCGGCGGTGGTCACCCCATCGCGGACGGCCTCGGCGAGGACGGAGGTGTGGCCGAAGCCGGAGTGGTAAGCGATGGAGACGACAGGGGTGGTCACGTTACTTGCTCCTTCGGATTTGCATGTCCGGCCGCGCGGGATCCAGGCCGCGGGGCCCTTGAGTACTCTTCGCTCAGCCGGCGTTGAACGCCTCGGCGACGGTCAGCGTGTCCTCGTACACGTGCATGCGAACGATCCGGTCGTCCTCGACCGCCAGGTGCATGGCCGCCGGTGTGGTGAACTCCTTGCCATTGGCCGCGACGGTGTGCGTGAAGACCGCCAGCAGCACCACGTCACCACCGTCGACGATGACGCGCTCCAGCACGGCCTTGCTCCTGCCGGGCGCGAAGTGCGACCACATCGTGGTGAAGTACGGCGCGACCTCCTCCCGGCGGGTACGGCGCCCGGTCCAGGGCAGCGCGTCACTGCCGGGGACGTGCCAGTCGATCTCCTCGGCGAACAGTTCCTGGATGCCGTCGGGGTCATGCTTGCCGAGGCGCTCCACGAACTTCTTGGCCACGGTCCGCGAGGTCTGAGTGTCTGTTGTCATCGTCCTTGTCCTTTGTCTCTTCGTCTGCATCAGGTGTCGGTCGGGCCTTGGCCCTGGAACGGCAAGTGCGGTCGAGCCCCTCGCCGGCATGGCCCGCGCGGCGCGTGCCGCCCGCCTCGCCGGTCCGGTGTCTCAGGCCCGGCCGGCCTGCGGGGTGGTGAACATGTGGTTGCCCGCCACCGTGTCCCTCGCGGGCACTTCGTCCTGCAGGACGTCCCAGTGCTCCACCACCAGGCCCTCTTCGAAGCGGAAGATGTCGACCACCACGAGGGGCGTCTCGGTGCTGCCGGAGTACCTGCCGTGGATCATGACCAGGTCTCCCTCGGCGATGATCGCTCCCGGCTCGTACCGGCTGGCGTCGGGCAGGTCCGCGATGAACTTGCGCAGCCCGGCCCTGGCCGGCGGGATGAACGGGTTGTGCTGGATGTAGTCGGGGTGCAGGTACCGGTCCAGCGCGGTGAAGTCCTTCGAGTTGAACGCGGTCGTCAGGAATTCGAGGACGACGGCCTTGTTCCGCTCCGTCTCCGTCTCCGTCTTCGTTCGGCTCTGAGCCATCAGTCCTCCACAGGGTTGCTGACCGACGCGGTTTTGTTGACCGGTTGGACCACAATGGAAGCATGAAGTGGTCCAACCGGTCAACAAACCGAGAGGCGTCGGGCGATCCCTCCGCGCCGGCATGGAGGGCCGGGTTGCCGACCGTTCTGGTCCACCTGGACCACAATGACGTATCGTGAGGTCATGGGGCGAAACCGAGGCTTCGACGAGACCACCGTGCTCGATGTCGTCCGCGACCGGTTCTGGACCACCGGATTCGACGGCACGTCCACCTATGACCTCATGGAAGCGACCGGCCTGGGCAAGGGCAGCATCTACAAGGCGTTCGGCAACAAGCACGCCCTTTATGTGCGCGTCTTCTCCGACTACTGCCAGGGCCTCGTCGCCCAGGCCCGCGAGGAGCTGCGGGAGGGCCCGCACGCGGTGCTCACCTCGCCGATGGCCCGTCTGGAGCGCTACGTCGTCTCACTCGCCGACGCCTTCGCGACCGAGTCGCCCCGCCGGGGATGTTTCCTCAGCAAGGTCACCGCGGACCGCGCCGGAGAGGACGACATGGTGGCGGGCACGGCCCGTCGCGCGTTCGAGGATCTCGCCGGCGCCCTCGCGTCCGCGATACGCGACGCCCAGGACGCGGGAGAAGTGGCCGAGCACGTCGACGCCACGGCCCTGGGATATCTGCTGCTGAGCGTGGTCAGGGGCATCGACAACATGGCCAAGGCGGGTGTCGACGCCACGACGCTCCGGCAGACGGCCCGGTCGGCGCTGGAGCTGATCCCCAGGGCGGACGCACCGTACGTGCGGCGCTGACATTCCCCCCTCTTGTCCGACGACGGACATGCCGCGACGGTGCCTACTCACGCCCTGATCCCGGCCCAGCGCAAAGCCCGCCGCGAGTACGAGAACCGCGTCAACGCCCTCACCACCGACACCCGCCGCTCATCCCGTCACACGTTCAAGATCACCCCGCAGCGGGTTTCTGGTGCATCTGGGTCATGCCCCAGAGAACACCGTCACCTCGATCGCGAAGCTCCTCGGCGTCTCCAGGAACACGATCTACAACTACGTGCCCGAGCTGAAGGGCGGTCGCCTCGCACTCGCTGAGGCGACGAGCACGCCGGAACTGCCCCAACCCACCAGGTCCGAGGACTGATCACCGCCGTTTGCGGCCGGTGACAGAGTTCTCACCGGCACCTGGACTTCCTCCGCGCCGCCGAGCTGGACGACGTCGAGCGGGCCGTGCTCGACCAGGGCGTGACCGTACGGCGCGGTTAGGGCTACACCCTGCGCGTTACCGCCGTCCCCGCCGTGCACCTCGGACTCCTCGCCCGCTGCCAGCCACTCGACGGCGGCCACGGCGTTCCTGCGGTCCCAACCCAGCGCAAGGCCCGCCGCGAGTACGAGAATCGCGTCAGTGCGCTCGCACCGGCCGGACCATGATCACCGGCTTAGCGTTAACCGCTGTACCGATGTTCCCCGAGGCCGCTGATCGCGGACCTGGCGTTCGGCTCGTACGAGACGTCCGCGGAGCAGTGCTTTCACAGTCGCGGGCCATGGCACGGGCCTCGGCGATCTCCGCACTGCCCTCGAACGCGGCACCGGCCCTGATCAGACGGTCGGCAAGCGGGTCCTGGCCCTCATTTTGGGCAACAGCATCCATGGAACCGCCTCACGTCCGAAGCGCCGAGCAGTGCCCACCCCGCATACCCCGGAACACCACAGCACGCGCCAACACATGAGGTCACGGCGGCGCGTAAACCTACGGGCTGTGCCTCCGCGGCGTCGAAGTGGGCCTGCCGCATCAGGTGCCTGTGCGACGAGGCCGGCTGTGTCCTTGTCAGGGGTGGCGGGGGCGAGGCAGCAGGGCGAACGCGCTTTCCGCGATCGAGGTCAGGCGGTCGGGGCTGTGGCCGTACGCGCCTACGACATCGGTCCCGCGGATGATGGTCAGCAGGAGGTAGGCGAGGTCGTCGGGGTCCGCGTCGGGGTCGATGTCGCCGTTGCGCTGGGCCGCTCGCACACACTCGGCCACCGCCGTCCGGACTACGGCGAAGCAGTCGTTGGCCAGGCGTTGCACCTCGGGGTCGGAGGCGCCGATCTCCAGGGCCATTTTGGCGGCGAAGCAGGCCGCCGCCGTCCGGTCGGGGGCGGGGGGTACGTCGGCGGCGAGTGGCACCCCGTGCACGGCGCGGAGCAGGTACGCGTGCAGTCGTTCCAGGGCGCCCTCGTCCGGTCCGGCGAGCATCTTCCGCGGACCCTGCCCCAGCCGGGCGAAGTAGCCGGCCATGGCCTGCAGCAGCACGCCGTGTTTGCCGTCGAACGCGGCGTAGAGGCTGCCGCGGCCCAGGCCGGTGGCGGTGCTGATGTCGTCGACGCTCGTGCCGTTGTAGCCCGAGGTGCGGAACTGCCGCTCGGCGGCATGCAGGACGTGGTCGGGGTCGAAGCTTCGTGGTCTCGCCATACATAGAAGGTAAAGCCGACCTGCCGTTCTTGACAACTCAGTACAGAACTACCTAGGTTTCGGACTGTTCAGTAAACAACCATCCTGAGCTCACCGGACAGGGTGCGTGCACGCCAGGCGCTATGGAGAGCAACCCATGCCTTTGCACTCCTCCGCGCCGCCCGGCATTGCGACGCCTTCCAGGCCGGCAAGCCCGGTCTGATCCTCGCGACCTGGCGACGGCGAGTTTCACCGCCGGACTGGATCTGTACATCACGAACGTCGGGCTGTCCCCGGCGCGGGGCACTTCCTGCACCTCGAACAGCCCAAGACGGCCGCCGACCACATCCTGGGCTTCCTGAACAGCTGACCACCCTCCAACCACCCAGAACTCGAAGGGTTGACCGAACCATGACTGACAAGGAAAGGCAGGAGGCCATGGCTGTGACGACTCCTCCGTACACGAGCGACGCACTGGCCGAGGGGACCGTCGACGCGGTGGTGATCGGCGGGGGCGCCGCGGGGCTGAACGGCGCACTGATCCTCGCCCGCTCCCGCCGCTCGGTCGTCGTGATCGACAGCGGCTCCCCGCGCAACGCGCCCGCGGAGGCCGTGCACGGCCTCATCGCCCTGGACGGCACCCCGCCGCCCGAAATCCTTCGACGGGGCCGGGAACAAGTGCGCCAGTACGGCGGACGCGTCGTGTTCGGCGAGGTGGTCTCGGCCGAGCCTGCCGCCCCGTCGGCGGACGGGGACCTGCGGTTCACCGTCACCCTGGCCGACGGCCGCCGCATCACCGCCCGCCGCATCCTGGTGGCCACCGGCCTCACGGATGTGCTGCCACAGGTGCCCGGGCTCGCCGAGCACTGGGGACACAGTGTGGTGCACTGCCCGTACTGCCACGGCTGGGAGGTGCGCGACGAGCCCATCGGCATCCTCGCCACCGGCGCGGCCTCCATCGGCCACGCGTATCTGTTCCGTCAGCTGACCGAGGACCTGACCTACTTCACCCACGGCACCGACCTGGACGAGGACAGCCGCGCCCGCTTCGCCGCCCGCGGCATCCGCGTCATCGACACCCCGGTCACCGAGGTCGTCAACGACGAGGACGGTGCCCTCGCCGGGGTGAGCCTGGCCGACGGCCAGGTCGTGGCCCGCCGCGTCCTCGCGGTCGCCGCGCCGATGCAGGCCCGCACCCAGGGCCTGGAAGGTCTGGGCCTGCCGGTGCGGGACCTGCCGACGGGCCGCGGTTTCGCCTCCGGTATGGCCGGCACCACCGAGGTGCCGGGTGTGTGGGTGGCCGGCAACGCCACCGATCTGGTCGCCCAGGTCGGGGCCTCCGCAGCGGCCGGCGCACTGGCCGGCGCCGACATCAACAGGATGCTGGCCATCGCGGACACCGACGCGGCCCTCCAGGGGATCGCCGAGGGAAGCCCACAAGGGGCCACAGGATGATCTTGAAGCCCGGAGATCTCAGCCCGTCGCCCGCTCGCCTCACGGGCAATCAAGTGATTCCGCTCGTCCGCCCCGTCCCCCTCAGGAGCTACTGATGCCCTTCCTTGCGAACACCCCCGTGGAGAAGATGACCGGGCCGTACGCGCGGCGCTGGTGGGCGCTGCTCGTGTTGTGCCTGAGCCTGCTGATCACGGTGATGGCGAACACGTCGCTGATCGTCGCCGCCCCCGACATGACCACCGACCTGGGCCTGAGCAGCAGCGATCTGCAGTGGGTCGTCGATAGTTACACCGTTCCGTACGCGGCGCTGATGCTGGTGCTGGGTGCGATCGGCGACAAGTACAGCCGACGCGGCGCGCTGGTGCTGGGTCTGCTGATCTTCGCCGGCGGTTCGGTGATGGGGAGCATCGTCGACGAGACCTCGCTGGTCATCGTGGCCCGCGCGATCATGGGTGTCGGTGCCGCGGTCGTGATGCCGGCCACGCTGTCTCTGGTGGTCGCGACCTTCCCCCGGAGCGAGCGGGCCAAGGCCATCACCGCCTGGGCCGCGACCTCCGGGGTGGCGGTAGCCGTCGGCCCGCTGGTCTCCGGCTGGCTGCTCGAGGACCACGCCTGGGGCTCGACCTTCCTGATCAACGTGCCGATCGCCGTCCTCGCCGTGTTCGGCGCGCTCGCCCTGGTACCGCCGTCCAAGGCGGAGGGCATGGGCCGGATCGACTACGTCGGTGGTCTGCTGTCGATCGTCACGGTCGGCTCCCTGATCTACGCCGCCATCGAGGGCCCGCACTCCGGCTGGGGCGCCGGCCCCGTCACCGCCGCCGTGGTCGCCGGTGTCGGTCTGGTCGCCTTCGTCGCCTGGGAGCTGCGGCACCCGCACCCGATGCTGGACGTCCGGAAGTTCGCGCTGCGGCCCTTCAGTGGCTCGATGCTCGCGGTGATGTTCTTCTTCTTCGGCATGTTCGCCGTGATCTACTACGCGACGCAGTTCCTGCAGTTCGTCCTCGGCTACGGCGCCCTCGACACGGGTGTACGGCTGCTGCCGCTGGGCGGTGCGGTGTTCCTCGGGTCCGCACTGACCGGGATGCTCACCCCGAAGCTGGGGGTGAAGGTGATGGCCGTGACCGGCATGGCCGTCGGCACGGCGGGCATGTTCCTGCTCACCCAGATCGACAAGGGGTCGACGTACGGGGACTTCCTGGCGCCGCTGATGATGCTGGGCCTCGCGCTCGGACTGGCCATCTCCCCGGCGACCGACACGATCATGGGCTCCTTCCCCGAGTCCGAGCTGGGCGTCGGCGGCGGGGTCAACGACACCGCGCTCGAGCTGGGCGGGGCGCTGGGCATCGCGGTGCTGGGCTCGCTGCTGGGCACGGCCTACCGGGACGAGCTGACCGACCTGGTGGGCAACCGGCTCCCGGCGGAGGCGATGGAGACCGCCAAGGACTCGGTCGGCGCCGGCCTGGCCGTCGCGGAGCGGGTCGCGCAGGATCCCTCCGCCGGACCCCAGCAGGCCCAGGCCGCCGTGGACGCCGTCCACCAGGCCTTCGCCCACGGAGTCGCCCAGACCAGCCTCATCGGCGGGATCATCATGGCCGCCGGAACACTGATCGTCCTCGCCGTCCTGCCGGGCCGGCGCGGCTTCGCGAGGAAGAGCGCCGAGCCGGGGGCCGGGACGACGGCGAGCGAGGCGGCCACTGTGCGGGAGCACACCGGGTCCACCCGCTAGGTGTATTGATCACGAGCGTTGTTGACACTGGCGGGTCTTGAACATGGCGAAGACCTCCGATGTGGTGGAGCTGTCTAGGAACACACCGCACGGAGGTCTTCGTGTCCCACCGTAATGCCCGGCTGACCATTCATGGCAGGCGGCTGCTCGTCGAACGTGTCGGTCTGGGCCGTCCTGTGGCCCATGTGGCCGCCGAGATGGGCATCTCCCGTCCCACAGCCCACAAGTGGAATCGGCGCTGGCGGTCCGAGGGCGAGAGCGGACTCATCGACCGTTCCAGCCGTCCCCGCAGCACACCGCACCGGACCGCAGCCGCCACCGAGGCCCATGTCTGCAGGCTGCGACAGGACCGCAAGCTGGGCCCGGCACGTATCGGCCCGAAGACGAGAGCCTCGGCGTACGCCTTCGTCGTCAGCTCCGCCCGCCCTCGCGCCAGCCGAATCTCCCGCAGGAAATGGTCAGCGTCCCCGACGACCTCAAGATCGTCATCTACCACGGTCCAGTACCGGAGACCCGAAGGCAGCCGAACAGGAAATGCACGCACTTGTACCCCTAGTCAACGAGTCGATCGCAACGATCCACCGCAGAGCCACACCCCCGAAGAACCTGTCCTACGCCCTCAACGGGGACAGCTGCCATCGCGTGTCTCCCAGTTCGACCTGCGCCGCACGTTCCAACAGCCTGCTTACGGTGAGCCGGCGGACCTCGTCGGCACGCACAAGTGCGCTGTGCACCGCCAGGCTTTCGGGATCGGCGGTAGCCAGCCGGCCGCTGGCAGAGTGAACCTCTTCCAACCTCACGGGTGGTTGGGCTGGCAGCCCCGGCGGCGGGCATGAAGAAGGCTCCTGGTAGACGGGTTCACGGCTTAGATCACCAGTCCGCCAGGAGCTTTCGCGTGCTTGTCTACCCCTCCGGCATCGATCTGTCCAGCCGCACTCTGGGGCATCTCTCCGGTCTTCTCGCAGGTCACCGTCGTCGGATCGGTTCACGCTGGCGTCGCCTGACCTGCGGCCGGCAGGCCCTGCTCGTCCTGGCCCACCTGCGCTGCGGCGACACCTACGCTCGCCTTGCCGCGGGTCTCCGCATCGGGATCGCCACGGCCTACCGCTACTTACACGAGGCCGTCGACCTGCTGGCCGCCCTCGCGCCCACGCTGGAGCAGGCCATGACGACCGTCCGGAAGAAGGCGTACGTGATCCTCGACGGCACCGTGCTACCAATCGACCGCATCGCCGCCGACCAGCCGTACTACTCCGGGAAGAAGAAGCACCACGGGATGAACGTGCAAGTCCTCGCCGATCCCGCCGGACGCCTGATCTGGGCCTCGGACGCACTGCCGGGAGCCACACACGACCTGACCGCGGCCCGGACCCACGGCATACCCGCCGCCCTCGCCGCAGACGACATCAAGTGCTGGGCCGACAAGGCGTACCAGGGCGCCGGCCCTGCGATCCGTGTCCCGATCCGTGGCAAGCACCTGCGCGGCTGGCGCCGACGCCACAATCGCGATCACGCCAAGATCCGCAGCCTCGGCGAACGCGCCATGGCCATCCTCAAGTCTTGGCGGCTCCTGCGGAAACTCCGCTGCAGCACCACCCGGATCACAGCCGCTGTCCGTGCCGTCGTTGCCCTCGAACTCGCCACCTGATCAAGATGGGAAGGGCTCCCTGCGCCGATGGCTGACCGGCACGGTGACGGTCCGCTCGCAGGATGCTCGTAGGCTTGCATGCCATGACGACGCGGATAGCGGAGGATCAGGTGCTCAATCCGTGGACCCGCACGACCAGGAACGCACCGTACGCGGTCCCCGAAGACCTGCCGCACTTGCAAGCCCTCGCCGACACCCAAGTCCACCCCTCGCACGCGCCGTACCAGCTCAACCTGACGCTCCCGCCGGAACCGTTCATTGGCCTGCACGACGCGCCCCTGGTCATGCTGCTGGCCAACCCAGGCGTGAGCGACGCAGACCCGGCCGCCTACGCCCGGCCCGGCGTGACCGAGCGAACCCTGCAACACATCGCGAACGCCGGCGGGACCCCCAACCACTTCCTGACGCACCCCGACAAGGACCATCCAGGACTCCGGTGGTGGTCCCGGACCCTGAACGGCCTGACGAAGCAGGGGCACAGTCACGACGAACTCGCCCGGCAGATCCTTGCCGTGCAGTTCCACGGCTACCATTCGCAATCGTGGCGGCCGATCCCGTACACACTGCCCTCCCAGTCCTTCGCCTTCTACCTGGTGCGCCGCGCCATGTCCCGTGACGCGGTGATCGTCCTCGGGCGCATCGCGGCCACCTGGAAGATCGCCGTGCCCGAGCTGGCGTCGTATCCGAATGTGGTGACGCCGAAACAAAACCGGAGCGTGCAGATCAGCCGGGGCAACTTCAGCCCTGAGAACTTCGAGCGGATCGAGCAAGCCCTCAAGAGCTGAGCACGCACGGCGATGCGGTGCGCGCCCAGCGGGAAGGGCGGTCAGAGGTTGGCACGCGCTTCGGCCAGCTTCACGTCCGCCGCCCGCATCTCCCCGCATGCCTGCGGGTGCCTCTGATCCATCTCCTCAAGCCGTACCGGCGACTTGGACAGAGCCGTGGTCGCCTTCAGGTCCAGTTCGGCGTCGAACTCGTACGGCTTTTGCGAACCGATCGGCGCCGGTCGCGGCGACGACTTCACATGCGCCATCGCCGCGATCTTTCCTTCGACCCCGCCGAAGTAGATCCACAGCCGGTCGCCGTCCCTCATCCGCTTCAGCGGCTTCCCGAGCCACCACTCGGTCGGACCGGAGTCTTCGCGCGCCAGCCTCGCGACCCGCGCTGGGGTGGAGGGGCCGTTCTCGATCGTGTCGCGCTCCGGGTCCAGGCAGTACAGCCAGTCCCGAGGGCTGACGACCTGGTAGACGGCGCGTCCGCCTCGGTTCGGAATCTTTTCCAGCACCTCCTGCTCGGTCAGCGCCCGCAGCAGTGCGCGGGCCCGCTTGTCGTCGGTCTCCCAGCCGTAGCTGTTCATGGTGGCGACGACGCGGGCCGGGTCCCACTCTCCGTCCTCGCCGGTCACCCGGCTCTCCAGCACCTCCACCTGGGTCAGCCGTGTCTGATTGCGTGGCCGGCCGTGCCGTTCCAGCAGGTCGTACAGCTTTGCCGCGCCCATGCCCGCGGCGATGCCGAGGGCGCTCCGGTCCACGGTGCCGCTTTCGTCGACCGCCACGATGGCCCTCTCCCGCCAATCCTCCAGGCCCTCCAGCAGTCTGGTCACGGCTTCGATGTCCCGCCACAGGTCATGAGGCGCGGCCTGCTCCGACAGCAGCACCTTGTCTTGCAGTGCGGCGCGCACCACTCGGGCGAGCTGGTCGGAGGAGATCACGACGCTCTCCTGGCTTCCGTCGTCACCGAAATTAAAGTCAACCCGCGTCGCCACGGCGACTCCTCTTCTCTGGATTGGAGAGGAGGTTACATTCTGCTTCTGTCGGCGCGCCACCGCTTTGACGGCACTGGGCAGTTGGGCATCCCGAAGCGACCGGTCAGGTCGCGGGCGCGGCCCGGCGTGAGGCCATCGAGGTCCTGGCCGCCCCCGCCCCGACCCTGGCCGAGGCCATGAAGACCGCCACAGCCAAGGCGTGCGTCATCCTGGACGGCACACTGCTGCCGATCGACAAGATCACCGTCGAAACCCCGTACTACTCGGGCAAACACAAACGGCACGGCATGAACGTTCAGGTCCTCACATTCGGCCGACTGCTGTGGGCTTCCCCGGCCCTGCCCGGCTCCCCCCAAGACCTGACCGCTGCCCGCTAGCGCGGGATCGTCGACGCACTCGCCGCCGCGGCACTGAAGTGCTGGGCGGACAAGGCGTACCAAGGCGCCGGACGGCACATCCGAGTCCCCTTCCGGGGCCGTCGGCTCAAGCGCTGGAAGCGACGGCGCAACAACAGCCACGCCAAGATCCGGGGCGTCGGCGAGCAGGCCATGGCCGTCTTGAAGGGCTGGCGCCTCCTGCGGAAGCTCCGCTGCGGCACCAACCGGAGCACCGACTTCGTGAAGGCCGTCCTCGTCCTTCACTACGCCTCAACGTGAGGATGGAAAAGGCTCAGTCCTTGAAAAATGAACCCATGCCGCGGGCGAGCTGGCGTGCCACGAATGAAACCTTCCGAACAAGAGCAGATCCGCCCCTTGGGGTGTCAGCGACGGACCGAGGGTCAGCGGTGCAGTACTCAGTCATCCCTCTTGCTGACCATTTGCTGACCTGGACCTGATCATCATGCCTCTGACCTGCAGAGATGACCAAGCACCAGATTTTCCAAAGGAATGTGCAGTGGAGTGGGCAGGGGTGCGAACGGGATCGATCCGAACCGAGCAGGAGGCGTCCTGCCGCGCTTCGGCGCTCTCCATCGGGGGCTTGAACTGGGCTTTGGCGAGTCGGCCCCCCGAATCCCGCACTTCGCCGCGGGCCGCAGGTTCGAGCGGCTGTCGCAGGGGGTGGGACATACCGGGTCCGGACACCACCCGGACATCGCAGGTCAGCGGCCTGCGGCTGTCCCGGACACCTCCGGACACCCGAACCTCTTGCCCCTCCGCCCGCCCCACCTCACGCTCGGACCACCGACGAGGGAGGAAACTCATGCGAATCCGAGGCACGCTCGCACTCGCGGCAGCCACCGCGGCACTCGCCACCGGCCTTGCGGCCACGCCCGCGGCAGCTGACAAGAGCAACTCGGGCACCGGCGAGGTTTCTGCTGCCGCGTGGACTCCGACCACCACGCTGAGCGCAGCCCCGATCAGGAAGTGCTACGCGGCTACGTGCGCCGTCGTGCAGCGGACGAACGCAGGCGACACGGTGTACTGGAACCACAGCGCTTACAACGACAGCAACAACCTCTGGTACTACGTCGAGTACACGTTCGGCAACGGCCATCCCAAGACCGTCTACGGCTGGATCTACTGCGGCAACGTCACCGCTCTCTGCTGAACTCCCCCGGTTACGGCTGGAGCGGATCGAAATCCAGGCCGGTGCCGTGCGGGGACACCCCAAGGAACACCCCGACAAGCGAACCGCAAGCCGGTCCAGGCTGTCGGGTCGGCGAGGGGTGGCCCTGGGCGCACCGTCTCAGCGGGACATCCAGCGGTCCATCTCTCGCGCCCGGGTGTCCAACGCGGTGAAGACAGCGGCTGACGCGGTCCGAGGGTTGCTGGGAACCTGCACGTCGGGCTGGACGCCACCGGAGACATGGCCGAGCCCTGGATATGGCATCTCCACCTCGATTCCGGCGCGCCGCGCAAGCGCGACCGCCGTCGCCACGAACCCCTCGGGGGTGTGAGGATCACGGAGTGTCCCGTCCGCCAGTGCCAGGCGACCAAGCCGCGTGCGAACTCCGCGTACGCGGCGGGATCGACCTCGAGTGTGTCCGGGTCGCCCCATTGTTCGTGACCGATTCCCGAGGGCAGCTTGAGCTCCGCCTCGAAGACCTCGACCTGCCGTACGAAGAGGCGGCCGGCACCGTTCGAGGGGCTCCACAGCGTCTTGTCACCTATGTCGAAGTACATGCTCATCGTCGCTCCCCCTGCCCAGCCGCCCCGGCACAGGGCAGAAGATCAGCGGGCGGTCGGCACCTGGGGGAACGGTGCCTTGGGGGCCATGGCTCGTTGCTCTGGCACGGGCGTGGTAAGGCGAGCTGGATTGGTCCCGGTGCGCGATCGACTCGGTCAGTGTCCGGGCGGTCAGACGACGTCTCAGGGACGTTGTGCCAGGCAATGCGCATGGGTCTCCGCCCATGCCGTACCCGCAAGGCGAACGGCAGTCGCCGGATGCCGCCGGTCATCACGGGGAGACTCAGTTGCGATCGCTCGGGCCGGCCCCGGCCAGCCCCGTACCGAGAAGAACGTACGCAGCCAGGGCCAGGGTCGGTATGTGGCCGCCCGCGCGGTCGATGTCGTCGGTGAAGTACCCGGAGACCCCTGCCCAGACCAGCCCGCCGACGACCATCAGCAGGGTGTTGCCGGCCTCCCCCATCACACGCATGCCGGCCCACAGCAGAAGAGGCATCAGAGCCCAGGAAGCGGCCGTAGTGAGGAGGAACTCGAAGGCGCCGGAGAACAGCGTGTCCCCGCTTGCGGCCGCGCTGTCGCGGGCCCACGCGTAGCCGGCGGACATGAGGGTGTGGCAGGCCGCGGTGGCGGCGATGACGGTCAGGGCCCCTTTGACATGTCGTGCGTATCGCATGGCGGGGATCCTCGCTCTTCGCAGGCCGTGGTTCCGGACGGATGTGGGGGAGCCCACGGATGTGTGCGGACGATGACCACGCCGGCCTCGCGCAAGGTCATACAGGTCTCTCGTCTTCTGGTGCGTTGGTGACAAGCGCGTCCAGGTCCTCGGGCCCGCAGATCTTCACCATGCCGGTTCCCGGAAGCTTGCTCTGGTCGGCCAGGAGCATCACCTTGTCACCGATCTGCCTCCAGTTCGAGGAGGTCACGGCGGATGGTCGCCGCACTGGAGTCAAGCCGATCGGCGAGTTCGGCCACGGAAGTCGTGCCGCCGGAACGCAGGGCCCGCAGGATGAGTTGGTGTCGTCGTTCAGCCAGCACGCAACGGGACACTACACGCTGCCGACTGGCGCAATCCGCTGTCTTCCAACCGCAGTTGATGACTACCCGGGCATCCGCGCCCGCCAGGTCGTGCTGTGGCCGGTGTCTGCCCGCCGGCCCTGCGAGTTGCCCGCACCAGCCAGCAGAACTGGCGCGGAGGAATGGACCGCCCGCGCGGCCGGTGGGTTCATGGCGTGCCATCAAGCCGCCATGAACCCACCGGCCGGTGATCTTTGAAGACGGAGCTATCGCCGGTGATTTCCGATGGTGACGATGCCCTTCATCCTGGCACCGGTCTTGTTGTCGTAGAGGACATCGCCGGTGGACTTCTTCCAGATCTTGATGCGGAAGGTGTCCGGGTCGTCGGTGGCGGTGACTCTGAAGGAGTAGCCGCTCTTGCCGCCCACCGTGCCGGTGCCCTGGTAGACGGCCTGGGAACCGTTCACCACGAGCCAGTCGGAGCCGGTCGAGCGGAAGGCGAGCCGGGCGGAGCCGAAGACGAGCGTGGCCTTCCCGGTGGGGACAGTGGCTCCCTTTCGGTAGTGGGCGCCCAGGGTGAACGCCGCCTTTCCGGTCAGCCCCGGCTTGGACGGGTAGGCACCCGTCGGCGAGGTGATCGTTCCGGCGCCGGCGGCGGGCCCGGCGGCACGGTCGTAGACGATCAGCTCCGCGAGGGTGGTGGTGTCCGTGCCCTTGTCATCGTCGGTGACCGTGACGACCGGGCGGTGGATGCCCGCGTCGTCGTAGACGTGTGCGGCGCGGCAGCCGGAGGCCGTGGCCGTGCCGGTCGTCGGCCGGCTGCCGTCCTTCCAGTCGACCGTGCAGGTGTGGCTGTCGGCTGTGCCCGGGTCATCGAAGGACGCGGTGACGACGGCGGCCCTGCCCACCGGGAGGGGCGAGCCGGGGCCCTTGGCGGAGGTGATCGTCGGGGCGGCGTTGGAGACCTTGACGGTCGCGGTGTCGGTGCCGCGTCCGCCGGTCAGGGTGACCTGGAAGGTGCCGTCGTCGGTGCAGGTGAGGGTCGTGCGGGCTGCTGCGGGGTCCTTGACGGTACACGGGGCGCCGTCCCGCACGGTCCACTTGGGGGTGCCGGCCCCGGAGACGGTGCCGGCGAGCGTGATCGCCTCACCCTCGGTGCCGCCGGCGTCCGGCCCGGCGTGGACGACGGTGACCGGGTCGATGCCGCCGAGGGTCGGGACGACCTTCTTGATCAAGCCGTCGGAGTCGAACTCCAGCTTGTCGATGGTTGTTTCGCGGTGGGTGCCGTCACCGCCGGGGATGGCGAAGCGGTGGTAGGCGATGTACCAGTCGTCGGTGTTCGGGACGTGCACGACGGAGTGGTGGCCCGGGCCCCTGATGCCCAGGGAGAGGTCCTTCTCCAGGATCACGCCCTGCTTGGTCCAGGGGCCGGTGGGCGAGGGGCCGGTCGCGTAGGCGACGCGGTAGTTCTCGTCCCGGGTGTCGTTCTCCGACCACATGAAGTAGTAGGTGCCCTTGCGCTTGATGACGAAGGTGCCCTCGTTGTAGCCGCTCGGGGTGATGTCCGTGACCTTCGAGGTGTCGATGGAGGTCATGTCGTCGCCGAGCGGGACGACGTAGGCGCGGCCGTTGCCCCAGTAGAGGTACTGCTTGCCGTCGTCGTCGGTGAAGACCGCCGGGTCGATCATCTGGCCGCGGAAGTCACCGGCCTTCAGCAGCGGCTTGCCCAGGGCGTCCTTGAACGGTCCGGTGGGCGAGTCGGACACCGCGACGCCGATGTTGGCGTCGGCGCAGAAGTAGAAGTAGTACTTCCCGTCCTTCTCCGTCATCGCCGGCGCCCAGGCCCGGCTGTCCGCCCAGCTGACGTCCGGCCCCAGGTCGAGGATGACGCCGTGGTCCTTCCAGTGGACCAGGTCCGTGGAGGAGTAGGCCTTGAACTGCGTGCCGCTCCAGCCCTCGAAGCCGTCGGTCGTCGGGTAGATGTAGAAGGTGTCACCGAAGCGCACGATGCTCGGGTCGGCGTTCAGACCCGGCAGGACCGGGGTCTTCATGATCAGCGCCGAGACCTTCCAGGTGCGCTTCTTGCCGTCCGACCCGGTGACCTCGTACGTCACGGGCTTGGTGAAGTCCCGCACGCTGCCGGAGGCGGGGCTGATCGTCGCGCCCTCGGCAAGCGTGAACTCCGGTGCCAGCGCGGTGAGGTCGGTGCCCGTCTTCATCGGCAGGGTGATCGTGCCACCCTCGTTGTCGATAAGCGCGTCGACCTTGAGCCGCGGGTGCGTCGCCTTGGCGATGCCCGTGGTGTTGCCGCTGAGTTCCATGACCTCGGCGCCGGTGAGGGCACGGTCGTAGATGCGGAAGTCGTCGACCTCGCCGCCGAAGTAGGGGTCGGCCGCGTACAGGGAGCGGCCGATGTAGCCGCTGTAGTCCTTGGCCGCGTCGTACAGCTCGGACGGTTTGATGGTGGTCGTCGTGCGGGCCGCCTCGACGCCGTCGGCGTAGAGGACCATCGTGCCGGTGGCGCCGTCCAGGGTCACCGTGACGTGCCGCCACTGTCCGGGCGTGAGCTGCGAGCCGGCCGTCAGCTTCGACTCCGCCGACCAACTCGCCTTCGTGATGGCCGAGTAGAGGCTGGAGCCGCCGTTGGACGGAGTGGCGAACAGGTACTTGTCGCTGTCGGGCCCGAGCCCGAACAGCCACTGGAAGCCGCTGCCGCCCTTCCACTTGGCGTACGTCGACACCGTAACGCTGTCGGCGTTCTTCAGCACACCGTTCGGGATCTTCACGTACGGCGAGTCGGAGTCGCCGGACATCTTGAACGAGCCGCCCTCGACACCGGTGCCGAAGCCGGGTGTGCGGGCGTAGGTGCCGTGGTAGCCGTGCCCGCTGGAGTCACGGGCGATGCTGCCGCTCGTCTCGTCGAAGCCGTAGTGCAGGAGCAGATCGGCCGGGATGTCGGATCCCTGCTCCGACACGGTGACCTGGGCCCGGACCGGGATAGCGGCGCCGTTCGGCAGGCTGCCGGTCACCGTGAAGGTGCCGGGCCGCGCGTACGACGACGCCGGTACGTCCGCCCAGTCGACGGAGACGGGCCGCTTGGCGCCGTCGGCGTACTCGGCGACGACCGTGGCCGGCAGGACCGGGGCGGAGCCGACCCGCGTCTTCACCGACACGTCCTCGATGCTCTTCACGACCTGGTCGGGCTGGTAGGCGCGCAGCAGCCGGTCGTACTCGGCCTGGGTGACCGGGAGCACGGTGCCGTGGCGGGGCTTGGCGGGCAGGTCGTAGCCGGTGGAGGGGGTCCAGGTGCCGGAGTCCAGGTCTGTCGTCTCGAAGGGGATGTAGCCGCGGCCGCCGAACTCGTCGAGGAACGCGTACCACTTCTCCTCGGTGTTGGACTTGAACACCAGCGGCCCCTCGGCGGCGTTCATCGCGCCCTTGCCGATGCCCTCGGCGACGGCGGTCCAGGACGGGGTCAGGATCGAGTCGCTCTTCTCCTCGAAGATGAACTTGCTGTTGGGGGTCGAGGAGCTGTTGTTCCGCTCGTCCTTGGACAGGCGGTAGTACGTGCCGTCGTGCCGGATCATCGTGGAGTCGATGACCGAGTAGCCCCGGTCGATCCAGACCTTGGGTTCGCTGAAGGTGTAGAAGTCACGGGTGGTGGCGTACATCATGCGGTTGTACGTGTCGCCGGAGTGGTCGGCGTTGTCGTACAGCTTCGACGCCCAGAACACGACGTACTCGCCGCGCTCGGCGTCGTAGAACGCCTCCGGCGCCCAGGTGTTGCCCGCGCTGTCGGGTGAGACCTTGACCAGGCGCTGGTTGGTCCAGTGCACCAGGTCGGTGGACTCCCAGACCATGATGGACTTGCTGCCGGTGCGCTGGGAGGCGTCCCAGTCGCCGTTGCCGTAGATCCTGAGGTCGGTGGCGATCTGGTAGAACTTGTCGCCCTCCGGGGAGCGGATGATGAACGGGTCGCGCAGGCCCTTCTCGCCGAGCGTGGAGGTGAGGACCGGCTTGCCGTCGTTCAGTTCGCGCCAGTGCAGCGGGTCGTTGCCCTTGCTGAGGGCTGCGTAGAGCTGTTCGCCGTCCGAGGTGCCCTCGCCGGTGAAGTAGCTGAACATGTAGCCCTTGAGGGCCGCCTCGGCGGGGAGTTCGGGCACCTTGGCCGTCATGACGCGGGTGGCCTTCGCCTCGCCCTTGGTGACGGTCGCGGTCAGCTCGACGGTGGTGGTGCCGTCGCCGTGCGCGGGGCGGTGGACCTCGCCGCCCGCGGAGAGGACGTCCGGCTTCGCGGAGGACCAGGTGACGGCCGTGCCGTACTTGCCGTTCTTGGGCAGGGTGAGGTTGCCTCGGACGTCGTCGAGGTTGTGGACCGTGAGCGCATCGGCGGCCTCGCGGGTGGCGGCGTCGTCGTCGAGCGCGGGCCGGACCGCGATGTCGAAGGTCTTGGTGCCGGTCACGGTGCCCTTCTTCAGGGTCGCCGTGAGCGTGGCGTGGCCGTCCGGTGAGCCGGCCTCGGGACGGGTCACCCGGCCGGTGTCGGACACCACGGACGGGTTGTCGCTGTCCCAGCTGATGGAGGAGCCGCCGGCCGGGCCGACCTTCGGCAGGTCCAGGTCGGAGGTGACGCCGCTGGTGTCACCGAGGCTGAGGGCGTCCTTGTCGTCGGCGACGCCCTGTGTGGCGACGGGGAGGGAGAGCTGCTCGACCTCCGAGCCGTCCAGTGCCCGGTCGTACACACGGAAGTCGCGTATCCGGCCCTTGAAGAGCTTGTCGCCGTCGTAGACGGACTTGCCGATGTAGTTGGCCTTGGTGGTGCCGGAGCCGATGGCGCCGGGTGTGGTGGTGACCGAGGTGTTGCGGCCGACCTCGACGCCGTCCTCGTAGAGCACGCCCGTGGAGCCGGTCTGGGCGTAGGTGATGTGCTTCCACACCCCGCGGGTCAGGTTGTGGGAGTCGGACGGCTTGGTGGTCTGCTCGGTCGACCAGTTGCCCGTCGCGACGGAGGTGCGGAAGGAGTTGCCGGTGGTGAACAGGTAGCCGTTGCCGGTGCCCGCGCTGGTGTTGCCGAAGCCGTAGAGGAAGTAGGGCGTGCTCTGGGCGGAGTCGATCAGTACGTCCATCGAGACGGTGATCGAGTCCATGCCCTTCATGACGTCGTCCGGCACCTTGATGTAGGTGTCGGACCCGTTGAAGGCGAGCCCCTGACCGGATGCCGACCAGTCGGCGGTGCCGCTGACCGTGCCGTCGCGGCCGTGGCCGGAGGCGTCGGTCGTGGTGCCGCCGGAGCGTGCGTCGAGCTTGTACCACAGGGCCAGGCCGTCGGTGATGTCCGCGGCTTCGGCCGCCGGGGCCGCCGGTTCCGCTTGCGCGGGAGCGGCGGGTCCGGCGAGGGTGAGCAGCATCGACGCGGCGGTCAGTCCGGCGAGATGGACCGCCCAACGTCTCGCGCGGCTGTGAGGTCGTGCGCATCGTGCGACGTGCGTCATGTCGAGGTTCCCTGCTGAGGCATGGCTGATGACGGGCAAGGCAGAACGCGGAAACGAGGAACCGACGAGGCGACGGCAAGTCCTTGCCGTGGGCCTGCCGTTACACGCGGGTGACGAGTGTGTTGCGAGAGTCTCAGCCGACGCCCAGGGCAGCGTCAATAGGTTTCGAACAATGTCCGACAGGTCGAACGCGTCCGCCCCGCTAGCGGTGGCGCTAGAACATGGTGTTGTCGTTCTTGGAGGTGGGCGGGATGACCTGGAGGACGTCCCAGTGTTCGACGATCTTGCCGCCCGCGTCGAAACGGAAGATGTCGATGCCCGCGTACTCCTCGTCGGGCCAGATCTGGTGGCAGTGCAGGATGACGTGGTCGCCTTCGGCGAAGGCCCGCTGCAATTCGACGCGCTTGCCGGGATACTCGGCGGCCATCCGTTCGAAGTAGGCGATGAACGCCTGCTTGCCGTCGGCGACGTGCGGGTTGTGCTGGATGTAGGTGTCGCCGACGAACCGGTCGATGGCCTCGGCCGGGCGGCACTGGTTGAACATCAGGTCGTAGAACGCTTGGGCCGTGGCCTTGTTCTTCTCGGGGTCGCTCATGGTGCCACCGTAGGGTCGAGCGCCGGGTGCGGCGCGGTGAGTACGTCGAGCAGCCGGTCGGCGCCGACGGGGACGGGCAGGGACCGACCGGTGAGGTCGGCGGACCGCTGGCCCGGATCATGGCCGATGGCGGGCCGGAACGGCTCGTCCAAGGCGACGGCGGCGCGGTAGGCGGCGATCGGCAGTGCGGTCGCGTACACGGTTGTCCTCCGGCGGTGGGGCACGTGACGGGTCGTAGGGGAGTCGTGGGGGATTCGTCCGGCGCACGGCACGCCGTGGTGCCCTCACCTGTTGACCCGTGGGGCACGGCGGCGTGGTCAGCGGCTTCAGACGGGTTCGAGGGTTCCGGTGTGGAGTTCGGCGACGCGGCCGTCGCCTGCCTCATAGGTCCAGAAGGCGTGGACGGTGTGCCTGTTGAGGTCCATGAGATGAGTGATCGTCATGCCGGACGTCTCGACCCAGCCGAGCATGAACAGGCCGGGGGCCACCTCGGCGGTGTGGAGGGTGACGGTCTCCTCAGCGCCCTTGCCGGGGCCTTCCAGGGTCTCGTGGTGCAGGGTGGTGCCGTCGGCTGCGTAGGTGTTGCGGAAGACGACCCCGTTGTCGACACGGAAGACGAAGGTCTTCCCGGCGTGGGTGAGCTCACTCATCGCGTTTCCCTTCCCGGTACCGGTCCGGTGTCAGAACAGGCCGTTGGAGTGCGGGAGTTCGGCGGGCACGGGGACGACGACGTCCCAGTGCCCGACGATCCTTCCGCCCTGGACGCGGAAGAGGTCGTAGTAGGCGGCGGGAACGCCGAACTCGCCCTCGGACTGGAGCAGGACGAAGTCGCCCTCGGCGATGACCTTGTGGACGGTCTTGTAGACGAGGTTCTTGCCCTGCTCGGCCCACTTCGCGGCGGCGGCGCCGAAGCCGTCGAGGCCGTCGGCCGCTTCCGGGTTGTGCTGGTGATAGGTCTCGGTCGAGATGTAGTCGGTCAGTACGGAGTAGTCGGCGCCCTTGAGGACCTTCTCGGCGAACTCCTCCACCAGGGCGCGGTTCGCCTCGGTCCTGTCCAGGTCGGCGGGCTCGGTGGGGCCGTCGGTCTGGGAGCGGCCGGAGGCGGTGTCCTTGACCAGCGGGGTCAGGGCGTCCCAGTGCTCGGCGAGCTTGCCGTCGGCGTCGACGCGGAAGATGTCGAAGGCGACCAGCGGGTCGGGGCCGAATCCGTGGTACGTGCCGTGCAGGGCGACCAGGTCGCCGTCGGCGATCACACGGGCGCCCTCGTATCGGAAGCCCTCCGGCAGGCCGGCGACCAGCCGGCGCAGGGCCTCGGGGCCGTCGGCGGCCAAGGCGCTGTGCTGGCGGTAGTCGGCGGCGACCCAGCGGTCCACCCCGCTCGGGTCCTTCTGTCCGAACAGCTCGGCGGCTGCGGTCAGGACGGTGTTCTTGGCGTTGCTCATGGCGGTTCTCCTTGCGAGGCGAGGGCTTGGAAGGTGTGGTCGCCCGGCCGGCCCACCCAAGGCGAACTCCACCGAAGGCAAGACACTCCACCTCCCTTACTGCTTTCCGACACCGGCTCGACTTCGAACGCGGCGACACCTTCACGCTATGGGTGCTGAACAGGTCGGATCGGATACGCTGGCGACTCGCTATGGTCAGAAAGCGACACGACGCCGATCGCGGCATCCCAGAGATCCCCTTCGCCGCGCCCGCCGGCACGCCCGCCGGCGTGGAGGTGCTGTCTCTCGCCGACCTGCGCCAGCGGGTCCCCGCCGAGCGGCTCGTACTTCCCCAGCGCCCGGACTTCCACCACCTGATCACCCTCACCGGCGGGACCCTGCGGCACACGGTCGACTTCACCGCCTACGCCCTCGACCCCGGCTCCTGGCTCTGGGTACGCCCCGGGCAGGTCCAGCAGTGGGGCAACCTCGCCAACGCCGACGGCACCCTGATCCTGTTCCGCCAGGACTTCCTCGACCCCGTCACCACGCACGGCGCTCACACAGAAGACCCGCACGCCCCGATCCTGCGCCGCCCGCTGCCCGACGACGAAGCGGCCCTGCGGCTGGCCGCCGACCACCTCGCCACCGAGTTCCACGCCCTCGGACACCTGCCCCTTGAGATCCACACCGCAGCCCTGCGCCACCTGCTCGCGGTCCTCGTCCTGCGGCTGGCGCACCTCACCGCACCCGCCGGCAGCCCCGCGCCCGAACCCGACGCCACCTACCTGCGCTTCCGCGATGCCGTGGAAAAGGACTTCGCGCGCACCCGCCGGGTGGAGGACTACGCCGAATCGCTCGGCTACTCGACCCGCTCCCTCTCCCGCGCCACACTCACCGCCGCCGGCCTGGGCGCCAAGGAGTTCATCGACCGCCGCGTCGTCCTGGAGGCCAAGCGCCTTCTGGCCCACAGCAACCAGAGCGCCGCCCGCATCGCCGACCGCCTCGGCTTCTCCAGCGCGACCCACTTCAGCAAGTACTTCCACCACCGCACCGGCCAGACCCCGATCGCATTCCGCGACACGGTCCGCGGGCACACCGCGAAGTGAAACGCGTCCTGCGGCGACGGAAGGCCACCCCGTCAGTCATACGTCGGCAGACGAGCAGGGCACCTGACAGCAGGTCAAAATGTGGTCAGGGCAGGCTGCTTTGCCCAGGACGGCCGTCCGTCACACCACGCTGACCGGATGCCGCACCACCGCGTCGAACAGTAGCCCCGTGTGTTGGGCACCGCGATGTCCGGCTGGGCACGGCCGGCCGTGTCCGTGGCGCGGGCGGCAGGTGGGTGGCGCCGGGTGCGTCGGGCAGCCAGTCGAGGGACCAGCGGGTCCAGGTACCGCTGCGGGGGCGGTCGCGCAGGCGGGCGGGCCGCCAGTTCGCCCCGCCGTCGGTGCTGACGTCGACCCGGGCGACGGTGCCCGCGCCCGACCACGACCGTCCGTGCAGCACGTCCAAGGCCGCGCAGGAGACCACCGCCCGCGCCCTCGACATCATCGGCGTGCGCTCCGCGTCCGCACGGCTGGGCTTCGACCGCTTCTGGCGCAATGCCCGGACCCACACCCTGTACGAGCCCGTCACTCACCGGCTCCGGGATGTCGGGGACTATTTCCTCAACGGGGCGCACCCTCCGTTCACCCTGCCCGTCTGACAAACCGGTGTGCCGACACGGCGGTATTGATCGCGTCGCGGCACGGCCAGGCGATTGTGAACGCCGTACTTCACTCACGTGTCGGACAGTTGCGAACATGAGACGTGTGCGCAAGCGACATTGACGTGGCTGGTTTTCGCTGCAACTCTCTTGGCTGTGAGCCATTCCGAGAACCTTTCCGCTCGCCTGCACGTCGATTTGCGACGCCAGGCCAGCGCCATCTGTGCCGTCGGTATCTGAGCCCCTGACGGGCACCGCTCTCCCGCGCTCCCTTTCACAGTCGGCTGTCATGTCGCACTGATGCTGCCGTAGAACGCCGCGATCCTCGCAGTTCTCTCTGGCGAGGTCTCATTCCCGCTGTTCGCCGCGGTTTCCCATGTTCTCGGCACGTCCGTTTCCTCATTCCCTTGAACAGGATCCTTTCATGGCCACGACGGCATCGACCAGACGCCAATTCCTTTCCCTGCTCGGTCTTTCGGCGGTGGCCGTGAGCTGCGGCACGACCGCTGGAGCCTCGTCCGGCAAGGGCGGGACCAAGACGCTGCGCTATCAGGGCTGGGCGGGCCAGGTCACTCTGCCGGAGCTGGCCGAGGACCTCGGCTATCTGGAGGACGTGAAGCTGGACTGGGTCGGCAACACCATCAGCGGACCGCAGGACATCCAGTCCGCGGCGACCGGCCAGATCGACTTCGGCGGCGCGTTCAACGGCGCGGTCGTCAAACTGGCCGCGAACAAGGCCCCCATCAAGGCCGTCATCAGCTACTACGGCGCCGACAAGTACGCCTACAACGGCTTCTACGTCCTCGAGGACAGCCCCATCCGCTCGGCCCGCGACCTCATCGGCAAGAAGATCGGGATGAACACCCTCGGAGCCCACTCCGAGGCCATGCTCGACATCTACCTGCAGCGGGGAGGCCTGTCCCAGTCGGACATCGGCAAGGCCGAGCCCCTGGTCGTCCCGCCGGTCAACACCGAGCAGACCCTGCGTCAGAAGCAGATCGACGTGGCCGTACTCGGCGGACTCCTGCGCGACAAGGCCCTCGCCACCGGAGGCATCCGCCCGCTGTTCACCGACTACCAGCTGCTCGGCGCCTTCAGCGCCGGCACCTACGTGATGACCGACCGCTTCCTCAAGCAGAACCCCGACACCGCCCGCATCTTCGTCACCGGTGTCGGAAAAGCCATCGAATGGGCCCGTTCCACTCCACGCGAGGAAGTCGTCGCCCGGATGACGGACATCGTGAAGAAGCGCGGCCGAAACGAGGACCCCGCACCCCTCAAGTACTGGCAGTCCTTCGGCGTCGCCGAGAAGGCGGGCCGCATCACCGGCAAAGAGCTCAAGCTGTGGATCGACTGGCTGGCCGAGCGCGGTGACATCAAGAAGGGGCAGGTCACGTTGTCGGACCTCTACACCAACGAGTTCAACGCCAGCGGGAGCTGACCCCCTATGCCGGAATCCACCACACCCAAGATCGAGTTCGAGAACGTAACGAAGGAATTCACCGTCAAGAAGCGGGCGGGAGCGGGCGAGGAAACCCGGTTCACCGCACTCGACGGAATCGATCTGCAGATAGCGGCCGGAGAATTCGTCGTCCTCGTCGGCCCGAGCGGCTGCGGAAAGTCGACCTTGCTGGATCTCCTCGGCGGCCTCACCCAGCCCACCGGCGGACGCATCCTGCTGGACGGGCGACCCGTCACCGGGCCGGGCCTGGACCGCGGCATCGTCTTCCAGCAGTACGCGCTGCTGCCCTGGCGCACCGCGCAGGGCAACGTCGAGTTCGGCCTGGAAGCCACGGGCGTCCCGCGACGCCAACGCGCCCAGCGCGCGAGGGAGTTCCTGGATCTCGTCGGCCTCACCGGGTTCGAGGACCGCCATCCGCACGAGCTGTCGGGCGGGATGCGCCAGCGCGTGGCGATCGCCCGCAGCCTCGCCTACGACCCCGATGTGCTGCTGATGGACGAGCCGTTCGCCGCGCTGGACGCCCAGACCCGCGAGTCGCTCCAGGACGAGCTGCTGCGCATCTGGCAGCGCACCGGCAAGACCGTCGTCTTCATCACGCACGGCATCGACGAGGCCGTCTACCTGGGGCAGCGCGTCGCCGTCATGACGTCCAGGCCGGGCCGCGTCAAGCAGATCGTGCCGGTCGCTCTCGGCTCCCGTGACGCCACGGACGACCTGCGCTCCAGTCCCGAATTCGCACGCCACCGCCACGAGATCTGGTCACTGCTGCACGACGAGGTCGCCAGGGCCCAGCAATTGGAGAAGGAGGCGGCTGCCGCATGAGCCCCACCACCGGAACGGTCACCGACAAGAGCACCACGTCCGGCACCCTCGAGCTCGCCGCGGTCCCCTCCCCCAAGGCGTCGCCTCCGCGGCCGCGCCGGGTCCCCGTCACGACGGCCCGGGCCCGCAGGCTGGCTCGCCGGCTGCCTGATCTGCTGGTGAGCGGGGCCACCAAGTCCGCGGCGATCGTGGCCCTGCTCCTGCTCTGGGAGACCGCGCCGCGCCTCGGGCTGGTCGACCGGACGTTCCTGCCGCCGTTCAGCGAGGTCGCCCGTGCCTGGTGGGAACTGGCCACCGACGGCCAGCTCGCCGACAACGCCCGCGCCAGCCTGGTCCGCTCCTTCAGCGGATTCGGCCTCGCCGTGCTCGTCGCCGTGCCCCTCGGCCTGCTGATCGGCTGGTACCGGCCGGTGGCCGACCTCCTCGGCCCGCTGCTGGAGGTCTTCCGCAACACCGCGGCACTGGCCCTGCTGCCGGTCTTCGTGCTCCTGCTCGGCATCGGCGAGACCTCGAAGATCTCCATCGTGCTCTACGCCTGCACCTGGCCCATCCTGCTCAACACCATCAGCGCGGTCCGGGGCGTCGACCCGACGCTGCTGAAGCTGGCGAAGTCGATGGACCTGTCCGCGCCCAGGCTGTTCCAGAAGGTCATCCTGCCCTCCGCGGTACCGGTCGTCTTCACCGGCATCCGACTGGCCGGAGCGGTCTCCATCCTCGTACTCGTCGCCGCCGAGATGATCGGCGCCAAGGCGGGTCTGGGCTATCTGATCAACGCCTCGCAGTACAACTTCGCCATCCCGCAGATGTACGCCGGCATCGTCACCATCTCGGCCGTCGGAGTGGCCTTCAACCAACTCCTGGTGGCAGTGGAACGACGGCTCAGCTCCTGGCGCCTCCCGGCTGACGGCTGACCTCGGCCCGCCCTCCCGTTCCTGTGTCTCACCTCCCCGATCCGAGGAACCTCATGACCGCGACCAGCCCGCGATACCTGCATCTCAACGCCTTCCTGATGAACGCCGGCCACCACGACGCCGCCTGGCGCCACCCGCGTACCCAGCCCGAACGGGTCACCGATCTGCGCTACTTCCAGCAGCTCGCTCTGACCGCCGAGCGCGGCCTGTTCGACTCCGTCTTCCTCGCCGACGGCCTCGCCCTGTGGGGGAAGGTCAGACACAACGTCCTGGGTGGCTTCGAACCGCTCACCCTGCTGTCGGCTCTGGCGGCGGTCACCGAACACGTCGGCCTGATCGCCACCGTCTCCACCACCTTCAACGAGCCCTTCCACACCGCCCGCAAGTTCGCCTCCCTGGACCACATCAGCGGAGGCCGGGCCGGCTGGAACATCGTCACCTCCGGCACCGTGAACGAGGCCCGCAACTTCGGGCAGGACGAGCACCTGGAGCACGCGCTGCGCTACGAGCGGGCACGGGAGTTCGTCGACGTGGCCACCCAGTTGTGGGACAGCTGGGAGGACGACGCGATCCTGCTCGACCGGGAGGGCGGCGTCTACGCCGACACCGCCAAGGTGCGGGAGATCAACCACCGCGGGGAGTACTTCGGGGTCCAGGGCCCGCTGAACGTCCCCCGCACACCGCAGGGTTACCCGCTGCTGGTGCAGGCAGGCTCGTCGGAGGACGGCAAGGAGTTCGCCGCCCGGTACGCCGAGGCCGTCTTCACCGCCCAGCAGACGCTCGCCGACGGCCAGGCCTTCTACAAGGACCTCAAGACACGGCTCGTCCGCCACGGCCGCACCGAGGACCAGCTGCTGGTGCTTCCGGGCATCGCCCCGGTCATCGGCTCGACGGAGGCCGAAGCCCGCACGCTGGAACGGGAGCTGACGGAGCTGCAGGTGCCCGAGTACGGGCTCGCCCAGCTGTCCGCGATGCTCGGCACCGATCTGACCGGGCTGCCGCTGGACGGGCCGCTGCCCGAGCTGCCCGAGGAGCGGGACATCAACGGCAACAAGAGCCGTTTCACGCTCGTCGCCGAACTCGCCCGCCGCGACGGCCTCACCTTGCGCGAGCTCATCGCCCGCCTCGGTGCCGGCCGTGGCCACCGGGTGTTCGCCGGCACCCCGGAGCAGGTGGCCGACCAGCTCGAGGAGTGGTTCACCCAGGGCGCCGCGGACGGATTCAACATCATGCCGCCCCATCTGCCGGGCGGCCTGGAGGACTTCGTCGACCACGTCGTACCGATCCTGCAGCGGCGCGGCCTGTTCCGCACCGAGTACACCGGCCGCACCCTGCGCGAGCACTACGGCCTGCCCCGCCCCGCCAACCGGCTGGCCGCGGCGACCGCGGGAGAAGGGCGGTCCGTATGACCGGGCTGGAACTCACCACCGACGTCCTGGTGATCGGCGGCGGCCCGGCAGCCACCTGGGCCGCGCTCAAGGCGGCTCAGGACGGAGCGGATGTCGTCCTCGCCGACAAGGGCTACTGCGGCACCAGCGGCGCCACCGCCTCCGCCGGAACCGGTGTCTGGTACGTCCCCCCGGAGCCGGCGGCGCGGGAGGCGGCCATGGCGAGCAGAGAGGCCCTGGGTGGATATCTGGCCGACCGGCGCTGGATGACCCGGGTGCTGGACCAGACGTACGCGGGCGTGAACGAGTTGGCGGCGGCCGGACGCTACCCGTTCCCCACAGGGCCGGACGGAAAGCAGCTCAGGAACGGCCTGCAGGGACCGGAGTACATGCGCAGGATGCGGATCCGCGTCCAGCGCGCCGGGGCACGCGTCCTCGACCACAGCCCGGTCACCGAGCTGCTCACCGATCCCTCCGGGGCGGTCGCCGGGGCCAGGGGTCACCGGCGCCAGGCCGGGGAGCCGTACCGGGTGCGCGCCGGGGCGGTCGTCCTGGCCACCGGCGGCTGCGCGTTCCTCAGCGGTGCGCTCGGCTGCAACGTCAACACCGGCGACGGAGCGCTGTTCGCCGCCGAGGCGGGCGCGGAGCTGTCCGGAATGGAGTTCTCCAACGCGTACGGCATCGCGCCCGAGGGGACCTCCGTCACCAAGACCGCGTTCTACTCCTTCGCGACCTTCTACCACGCGGACGGCACGGTCCTGGAGGGCGCGGCCAGCCAGGGCGGCCGGTCCGTGATCGCGAAGGCACTGCTCAGCGAGAAGGTGTACTGCCGCCTGGACCGGGCGGACGCCGCGGCCCAGAAGGCCATGCGGCTGGCCCAGCCCAACTTCTTCCTCCCGTTCGACCGGCTCGGTATCGACCCGTTCACCCAGCTGTTCGCCGTCACGCTCCTCGCCGAGGGCACCGTGCGCGGCACCGGCGGGATCCGCATCACCGGCGACGACTGCTCCACCACCGTGCCCGGGCTGTACGCGGCCGGCGACGCGGCGACCCGCGAGCTGATCTGCGGCGGCTTCACCGGCGGCGGCAGCCACAACGCCGCCTGGGCCATCGCCTCCGGCACCTGGGCAGGCCGGGGCGCGACCCGCCATGCCCGCACCCTCGGAGTGCGCGCCGGTACGAGGCGCCTGGTGGCAGCGGGCGGGGCGGGGCTCCGCCCCACCGGGACCCCCGGTCCGGCCGACGGCTTCCGTGCGATCGTCGCCGCGGTCCAGGACGAGGTGCTCCCGTACGAGAAGAACTATCTGCGCCACGGCGACCGGCTCACCGCGTCGCTGAAGGTGCTCGACAGGGTGTGGGAGGAGTCGCGTGCCGCCCTGCACGCCGGGAGCGGGGACACCGTACGGGCGAGGCAGGCCGCGGCGATGGCGGCGCATGCCCGCTGGATGTACGCCTCGGCGCTGGCGCGCACGGAAACCCGCGGTATGGCCAAGCGGCTCGACCACCCGGCACAGGACCCCGAGCAGCGTCACCGCATCGTGACGGGTGGCCTCGACCGGGTGTGGACCCGCACCGAGCCCCTGGCGGCCGCACCGGCGGCACCGCTGGAGGTGGCCTCGTGATCGAACTGGTCTCGGCGGAGCGCTGCATCACCTGCGACAAGTGCATCAAGGTCTGTCCGACCAACGTCTTCGACCGGGGCGAGGACGGCATCCCGGTGCTGGCCCGCCGCGACGACTGCCAGACCTGCTTCCAGTGCGAGGCGAACTGCCCGGCCGACGCGCTGTACGTCGCGCCCCTGACCAGCCCGCTGTCCGACGACCCCACCACGCGGGACGAGGAGAACCTGGACCGCGCCGGCCTGCTCGGCAGCTACCGCCGGCACATCGGCTGGGGGCAAGGCCGCACGCCCGGTGCGCTCCGGGCCGTCGGCCCTTCCCTCGGACCGCCGGGATCCAAGAAATCCTCCCCGCCGATCACGTCCTGACGACTTTCCGACGCGTCACCTCTCCACCCGCTGCCCGAAAGGAAGACCCGCACATGACCACCAGCACCGGCTTCGACATCCGCAGGATCGGCGGCCGCATCGGCGCCGAGATCCTCGGCGTGGACCTCTCCGGCGACCTCGACGCCGCCATCGTCACCGAGATCAACTCCGCCCTCCTGGAACACAAGGCACTCGTCTTCCGCGACCAGAACCTCGACGACGCCGGCCAGCTCCGATTCGCCTCCCTCTTCGGCGAACTCACCACCGCCCACCCCACCGTGCCCTCCGTCGAAGGCCAGCCCCAGATCCTGCCCGTCGACGGCGACGAAGGCATCCGCGCCAACCGCTGGCACACGGACGTCACCTTCGTGCGCACACCCCCCAAGGCGTCCACGCTGCGCAGCATCGTGGTCCCGCCCTACGGCGGCAACACCCTCATCGCCAACTCTGCCGCCGCCTACCGGGACCTGCCCGAGCCGCTGCGCGAGCTGGCCGACAAGCTGTGGGCCGTCCACACCAACGACTACGACTACGCCGCCCCCAAGAACGACAAGGCCGCCGAACACCGCAAGCGGTTCGTCTCCCGCAAGTACCGCACCGCCCACCCGGTCGTCCGCGTCCACCCCGAGACCGGGGAACGGGCCCTGTTCATCGGCGGCTTCGCCCAGAGCATCGTCGGCCTCGGCCCGTCCGACTCCCGCGACCTGCTGCGCATCTTCCAGGCCTACATCACCCGCCCGGAGAACATCGTGCGCGTCACCTGGACACCCGGCGACGTGGTCCTGTTCGACAACCGCATCACCCAGCACTACGCCCCCGACGACTACGGCGACCTGCCCCGCCTCCTCCACCGCGTCACCGTCGCGGGCGACATCCCCGCCGGCATCGACGGCACCCTCAGCCACGTCGTCGAGGGAGACGACGCCTCCCACTACACACCCGCGGCCTCCTGAACCACCCGGGCGGCCGGGAGGGGCGAGTCCCCTCCCGGCCGCCCGCCCGATGCGTCCATCATTCGAACAACCTCTTGGGGCGGACGCGACCTTCTGCCACTATCCCCAGCAACCAGATAGGAAAGCTAGGAATCAAGCCCGTCAGCCCTTGTCACCCCTTCACAGCTCCCTGATCACCCATCCCTGAGAGGACACCTTCGTGTCTGCCGGAAGACCGCTCACCACCCTGCGCACCCTCGCCGCCATAGCCGCGCTCCCCCTCCTGCTCACCGCCTGCGGCTACGGTTCCGAGAACACTGACGACGACCGGCAGAGCGGGGTCGCGGCGGACGCCAAGAAGCTCTCCGCCGGCGAGGTGAAGATCGGCTACTTCCCCAACCTCACGCACGGCACCGCTCTGGTGGGCGTCCAGGAGGGTCTCCTCCAGAAGGAACTCGGCGGCACCACGATCAAGCCCTCGACGTTCAACGCCGGCCCCTCCGAGATCGAGGCGCTGAACGGCGGCTCCATCGACATCGGCTGGATCGGCCCCTCCCCCGCGATCAACGGCTACACCAAGTCGAACGGCAAGAACCTGCGGATCATCAGCGGTTCCGCCTCCGGGGGCGTGAAACTCGTCGTCAACCCGGACAAGGTGAAGTCCGTGGACGACCTCAAGGGCAAGAAGATCGCCACGCCGCAGCTCGGCAACACCCAGGACGTCGCGTTCCTCAACTGGATCGCGGAGCAGGGCTGGAAGGTCGACGCGCAGAGCGGCAAGGGAGACGTCTCCGTCGTCCGCACCGACAACAAGATCACCCCGGACGCCTACAAGTCCGGTTCCGTCGACGGCGCCTGGGTGCCGGAGCCGACCGCGTCCAAGCTGGTCGCCGAGGGCGGCAAGGTACTGCTCGACGAGTCGACCCTGTGGCCCGACAAGAAGTTCGTCATCACGAACATCATCGTGCGGCAGCAGTTCCTCAAGGAGCACCCGGACGTCGTCGAGGCGGTGCTGCGCGGCTCCGTGAAGACCAACGAGTGGATCAACGCCAACCCGGAGAAGGCCAAGGCGTCCGCCAACGCCGCGCTGGCGAAGCTGTCGGGCAAGGCCCTGCCCGCCGACGTCATCGACCCGGCCTGGAAGTCCATCACCTTCCTCGACGACCCGCTGGCCCCCACCCTGAACACCGAAGCGGAGCACGCGGTGAAGGCCGGTCTGCTGGAGAAGCCCGATCTGAAGGACATCTACGACCTGGCACCGCTCAACAAGGTCCTCACGTCCGAAGGCAAGGACGAGGTCGACGACGCCGGTCTCGGCGCCGAATAGCGACAACCGGCCGGCCTGATGACCGCACCGTCCAGCGCCACGGCTACGCCTCTCCCGGCCAGGATCACGTGCGCGTGTACAACTACTACGCCGATCACAGCGGCACCATGCACGGGCGCCTGCCCGAAGAAGCGTGTGGTGTGACCGTCGCCGAGTGATGCGGCATCAAGTCAAAGTTGCGTCGGCCGCCTTCCGGGATTGCCGCCTCGCCCCTATCCTCGTGCGCCCCGATGTTACCGACGGTAAGGGGTAGCGATGAGCGGTACCACGCGCAGAGGGTTCCTGGGCACGGCCGCGGCCGCCGGCGGCGCCGTCGTCACCCTCGGAGCCGCCGAGCGGGCTTCGGCCGAGAACGGCGCGGCACCGCAGACCGTGGCCGTGCTGGGCGGGGGCGTCGCCGGGCTCACGGCCGCGCACGAACTCGCCGAACGCGGCTTCCGGGTCACGGTCTACGAACGCAAGGCGCTGGGGGGCAAGGCCCGCAGCATGGACGTACCGGGCAGCGGCACGGGCGGCCGTCGCCCCCTGCCAGGAGAGCACGGCTTCCGCTTCATCCCCGGCATTTACCACAACCTGCCCGACACCATGCGGCGCATCCCGTTCCCCGGCAACCCAGGCGGTGTCCACGACAACCTCGTCACCCCCAAGGAGATGCTGTTCGCCCGGTCGGGCGGCCGCGAGGACATCCGGATCCCGCTGCCCTGGCCCGGCAACACCCCGGCCGAACTCACCCCCGACGAGATCCGCCGCGCCTTCACCTCGGTCCTGGACACGGCCTTCAACCTCCCCCTCCACGAGGCTCTCTACTTCGCCAACCGCTTCCTGGTCTTCCTCACCAGCTGCGACGAGCGCCGCGACGACGTATGGGAGCGGACGCCGTGGTGGGAGTTCGTACGGGCCGGACGGATGTCCTACGACTACCAGCGGATCCTCGCCGTCGGCATCACCCGCAACATCGTGGCCACCAAGGCGGAGGAGGCCAGCACCCGTACGGTCGCCACCCTGCTGGAGGCCTTCGCCTTCAACCTCCTCGGGCGGGGCGCGGACGGACCGCTGGACCGGATCCTCAACGCGCCCACCAACGAGGCCTGGATCGACCCCTGGGTGACGTACCTGAGGTCCCTCGGCGTCGAGTTCCGCGTCGGCTGGACCGTACGGGACCTGACCCTGGACTCGGGTGTGATCGCCGGGGCTGTCGTGGAGGACCCCGCAGGCGCGCGCCGGACCGTCACCGCCGACCACTACATTTCGGCGATGCCGGTCGAGCACGCCCGCCGCACATGGAACTCCGCCGTACGCGCCGCCGATCCCCAACTGGCCGAGTGTGACCAGCTGGAGACGGACTGGATGACCGGCATTCAGTTCTACCTGACCGAACGTACGCCGATCCTGCACGGCCATCTCGACCTCATCGACTCCCCGTGGTCGCTGACCGCGATCGCCCAGGCCCAGCACTGGCCGGGCCACGACTTCCCCGCCGACTTCGGCGACGGCACGGTCGCGGACTGCCTGTCCGTCGACGTCTCGGAGTGGGACAGTCCCGGCATCCTGTACGGCAAGACGGCCAAGCAATGCACTCGTACCGAAGTCGCCCGCGAGGTGTGGGCGCAGTTGAAGGCGGCGCTCAACGACAGCGGCCGTACGGTCCTGAAGGACTCCGTACTGCACTCCTGGTTCCTCGATCCGGCCGTGGACGGACTCGGCACGCCGCACCCTGTCAACGAGGAACAGCTGCTCATCCACCCGGTGGGGACCTTCCACCACCGCCCGCGATCGGCGACGAAGATCCCCAACCTCTTCCTGGCCGGCGACTACGTGGCCGTGCCCATCGATCTCGCCACCATGGAGGGCGCCAACTCCTCGGCCCGCCAGGCCGTCAACGCCCTGCTGGATCGAATCGGCTCGACCGCCGAGCGGTGCACCGTGACCCCCTTGTACCGGGCCCCCGAGTTGGAGGCACTCAAGCGACACGACCGCACCCGTTACCTCCTCCGGCTGCCGAATGTCTTCGACGTCGGCTGAAAGTCCTTGGAGTCGAGGCTGCGCAGCGACCTCTCCGCCGAGCAGGCGCCACCGTCACAGGACATCCGCGAGGCGGTCCACCTGGTTCGGGTCGAGGCCGTAGCAGTAGAGGATGACCTCGTCGGCGCCGAGGTCGGCGAAGCCGGCGATCGCGTCGCGGATCTCGGCCGGCGTGGTGAGCATTCCGGCCACCATCCGGTCGGCCATGCCGGTGAAGGTGTAGTACGCGTGCATGTCGGTCCGGGCGTCATGGACCACGTCGTCCGGGCCGAGGGCGACGTTGACCTGGGCGACGAGGCGTGGTTCGCCGTCGCGGTCGTACTCCTTCCAGAACCTGCGGGCGGTGTCGAACAGTCCGCCTGCCCAGGAGGGCGCCGCGGCGGCGAGGAAGCCGTCACCCCAGCGCGCGACGCGTTCGATCGCGGCGGGTTTGAAGCCGCCGAAGAGGACCTCGGGTCCGCCGGGCCGGGCGGGCTCAGGACCGATCGGTCCGACACCGTCGCCGTACGGCTCGCCGGACCACAGGCGGCGCATCACCGCCATCTGCTCGTCGAGGCGTCGGCCTCGGGTGCGCAGGTCGACGCCCGTGACCTGATGGTCGTCGTCCCGGCCGCCGATGCCCAGGCCGAGGCTCAGGCGGCCACCGGTCATCCGGTCCAAGGTGGCGGCCTGCTTGGCGAGCAGCGCGGTGTCGCGCAGCGGGGCGAGCAGCACTTCCGTCTGGACGCGGAGACGGGAGGTGGCGCCCGCCAGGACGGCGAGCGCGACCAGGGGTTCGGGGTTGTCGTAGACGAGCCGGTCGAGCAGGCCGAGCGTGCTGAAGGGCCCGGCGTCGGCGCGCTGGGCCCAGGTGAGCAAGGTGGCAGGGTCGCCGATGGGCAGGCCGATACCGACATTCATGAAGGAAGCCTCCGAAAGGAAGGGTCGACAAAGACTGCTGCCGCCCCTCCGGCACCTCAGCGAGGTGGGACGCTCCCGCTCTGCGGCGTGCTTCTGGGGAACGTCTCGTCGAAGTGACCCCACCGTAGGGCGAGTTGACCTGTCGGGCAAACCAATCAGGGCCAGCCGCCAGCCTGTCTCCGGGTCGGCCGACCGGGCGCCGCAAGCTTCGCGAGCCACCCGAGGGCCCGCTTGCGGTCCCACGTCCCGCCCCATAGCATTACGACCATACTTTTATAGAGGAGGCCGCCTCCACCCCGGCCCCTTCAGCGATCCACCACTCATCCATCCGAGGAATCACCCATGCTGAACGCCTTGTGGAACCCGACCGTCGCCGGAGAGATCCCCCTGCCGCACCGGCTGGCCATGGCCCCCCTGACCCGCAGCCGGTCCACGCCGGAGGGCGTACCGACCGAGCTGAACGCCGAGTACTACGCCCAGCGCGCCTCGCACGCGCTGATCATCACCGAGGGCACCCAGCCCTCCGCCGACGGCCAGGGCTACCCGGCGACCCCAGGCATCTACACCGAGGAACACATCGCCGGCTGGCGCAAGGTCACCGACGCCGTCCGCAAGGAGGACGGCCGTACAGTCATCCAGCTGATGCACGCCGGGCGCATCGCCCACCCGGACAACACCCCCCACCACCGGCAGCCGGTGGCCCCCTCCGCGATCAAGCCGGCGGGGCTCACGTTCACCGCGTCCGGACTCCAGGAGATGCCGGTGCCGCGCGAGTTGTCCACCGCGGAGGTCGCCGCGACCGTCGACGACTTCCGGCGCGCCGCCGCGGCAGCCATCGCGGCCGGTGCCGACGGCGTCGAGATCCACGGGGCCAACGGCTACCTGGTCAACCAGTTCCTCTTCCCCAGCGCCAACCAGTACGGCGGTTCCCTCGACAACCGGATCCGTTTCGCGGTGGAGGTCGCCACGGCTGTGGCCGACGAGATCGGCGCCGGCCGCACCGGCATCCGGATCTCCCCCGGCAACCCCTTCCAGCTCAACGACCTCGAAGAGAGCGACCCCCATGAGCTCTACCCGCACCTCCTGCGCGCCCTCGCACCCCTCGACCTCGCCTACCTCCACATAGGCCACGGCGGCGACGAGGAACTCCTCTCCACCCTCCGCGAGCTGTGGCCGGCCACGCTGATCCTCAACCGGGCCGGCGCCGACCTCGCCACCCGCGCCAAGGACATCGAAGACGGCGTGGCCGACGTCATCGCCGTCGGCACCATGGCCCTCGCCAACCCCGACCTCGTCGAGCGCGTACGCTCCGGCGCACCCCTGAACGCCCCCGACCCCAACACCTTCTACGGCGGTGGCGCGGCCGGTTACACCGACTACCCCTCCCACGCCGCCTGACGAAGCGCCTGACGCCCGCGGGGACTCACCCTTCGGGCGTCTCAACACGGCTGCGGCTCACCGCGAGGGAGGCACCGGGAAGAGCATGCAGCTACTGGTGGCGTGGGCGAGCAGGCGGTCCTTCGCGTCGAGCAACTGCGCCTGAGCGAGGGCGGTTTGACGGCCCTGACTGACAACCGTGCCGATGGCGCGCACCACCCCCGTGTCCGCGGTGATCCGCCGCAGGAACTTCACCGTAAGGTCGAGCGAGGTGTACGCCATGCCCTGCGGGAGGGTGGACTGGACGGCGCAACCCGCCGCCGAGTCGAGCAGAGTGGCGAAGACGCCGCCGTGCACGCTGCCGATCGGGTTGTAGTGCTCCTCCCCCGGCGTCAGCGAGAAGACCGCCCTTCCGGGCTCCACCTCGTCCAGGGTGAAGTCGAGGGTGTGACTGATGGGCGGCCCCGGCATCCGCCCGGCCTGCAACTCGCGCAGGAAGTCGATACCGGCCATGCGTCCGGCGGCCTCCGCCAGGACCGCGGGATCTTCCCATTGATACGTACGCGTTCGTCCCACAGCCCAGCGCCTTCCCCTCTGACTTTTTCAAATGAAGCTAGACTCCCGCTCACCTGACTGTCAATGACGAAGCCAGGCCCCTACGATGGCGGGATGGAGTGGCTTGAGGCGAGCACGGAGAACTGCCCCGTCCAGCGCACGCTCGACGTGGTCGGAGAGAAATGGACGCTGCTGATCCTGCGTGACGCCGTCAACGGAGTCCGCCGCTTCGACGACTTCCACCGCCACATCGGCCTGTCGGAGGCCGTCCTCAGCGACCGCCTCCGGAAGCTGATCTCGGCCGGCGTCCTGAAGACCGCCCCCTACCGGGAGCCGGGCAGCCGCTCCCGCAACGAGTACCGTCTGACACGCAAAGGCTGGGACCTGTGGCCCGTCCTGATGGCGCTGAGCCAGTGGGGCGAGAGGCACGCCCTCGGCCCCGAAGGTCCCGTACTGGACGTCCGCCACACCGACTGCGACGCTCCGGTCCGCGTCGTCGTCGAGTGCTCCGCGGAGCACTCCGCCCTCACCCCTGGGGAGGTCACGGCCCGGCCGGGACCTGGCGCTCGGCTCCGGCCCTGAACCATCCACACCCAGCCTGCAGGTTCACAGATCGGCAGCCCCGTTCACCTGCCGCTTATAGTATTACGTACGTCAGGCCATCGACGGGGCTTGAACGCGAGGCGACGGCCTCACGGAGCGATTGGAGGAAGCTCGTGGTGCGCTACACCAAGGAGCACAAGCAGGTGACGCGGCAACGGATCATCGAGAAGGCCGGCCAGCGGTTCAAGCAGGACGGCATCGACGGTTCGGGCATCTCCACGCTGATGTCGGACGCGGGGCTCACCAACGGAGCGTTCTACGCCCACTTCGCCTCCAAGGACGACCTCGTCGCCCATGTCGTGACCGACGAACTGCGCACGCAGGTCGCCAGGTACGGCACTCTGCGGCCCGGCCGCCCGGGACTCGAGGACCTCATTCGCGAGTATCTGTCCCCCGAACATCGGGACCACCCCGGCCTCGGATGCCCGTCCGCCGCCCTGCTCGACGAGATCGGCCGCTGCGAAGAGGGGACCAAGCAGGCTTACACCGACGGAGCGCGGGCCGTCGTGGAGGAGATCTCCGCCCGCCTGACGCCGGAGGACCCAGGGTCCGCCCGGGCCAAGGCCATCGGGCTCTTCACCATGATGGTGGGGACGCTGCAACTGTCCCGTGCCCTGTCCGACCGGAAGTTCGCCGATGAGGTCCTTGAGCAGGGAATCGAGAACGCCCTCGCGTTCATGAGGTGAGGGGAGCTGCCGACAGCCGCCCCACGGAGGCGCCCACCACGCCGGCCTCGGCCCAGGTGACGACCGCGCCGCACGCCTCCTACCGCTCGAGGAACTCGAGAGCCGTCTCCACGAACTGGCGGTGGAACTGGAAGATGCCGCCGTGGCCGGCGTCGGGGTAGAGCACCAACTCGCCGTTCGGCACGCGCCGCGCCAGGTCGACCGAGTTCCGACTCGGAACCATCCTGTCGCTCTCGCCGTTCGCGACGAGCACGGGCTGGTGAATGACGGAGAGATCCTGGGGCCGCTCCAGCCCCCAACGGTGAATCGCCTTGAGCTGGGCTCCGTACGACGCGAGAGAGATCGCCTTGTCCCGGTCCTGGGTGCGCTCCTTCAGTCGGCCCAGGAAGTCCTTGCCCGCCCGGCGCCCCTGGGGGGTGCGGGTGAAGAAGAGGAACTGCTTCGGATCCTGCAGGGTGAGCAGCCCTCGGACGGTGTCGAGGTGGGAGAGCCGGGTCACGTCCTTGATGCCCTCGCCGCCCGCGGGACCGGTACCGGTGAGGATCAGCTTACGAACGAGGTCCGGGTCGGTCTGCGCGATCACCTGGGCGATCATGCCGCCCATCGAGAAGCCATGGAGATCGACGCGCTCGAGCCCGAGCGCCCGTATGAAGGTGACGGCGTCCTTCGCCATGGCCTGGACGGTGCGCGGCGTCGAGCCGCTGGAAGCGCCGACACCTCTGTTGTCGAACGTGATGACGTGACGCTTGGCGGCGATGCCGTCGACGACCCGGGGATCCCAGTTGTCGAGAACCGCCGCCAGGTGGGTGAGGAAGACCACCGGGACGCCGGACCGGGGGCCGAGCTCTCGATAGGCGAAGGCCACTCCCCCGGCGGCGACGGTGCGGGTCGGTGCGCTCTTGTACGACGTGATCACGTCGCCTCGTACTTCCTGTGAATCCGGCATGGCCGTTCCCTTCTCTGGTGACGGTCGAAGACCCGTAGGAGCCGGAACCCGGAGCGGTCCGGCCCCTCAGCATCACGTCGATGATTAAAGTATGACCGTAATGCCATGGACCCGCAAGCGTGCGAGCCGGACGAAAGGACGTCGCTCGCCCGTGGGTCGTCAGGCGGCGAGGAAGTCGGCCACCTGCCGGGTAAAGGCCTTGGCGTACTGGAAGAGGAACGCGTGGCCGGCGCCGGCGTAGAGCACGAGAGTGGCGTTGTCGAGATGCTGGACCGCGACGTAGGAGTTGTGGGCGGGGATCATCACATCGTCCAGACCGTTCGCATACAGGACGGGATGCTTGATGGCCGCCAGTTCCGCCACCACCTGGTCGAAGGGGGCCGCCAGGAGCGTGGCCGCCGCGGTGAGCATCCCCTGGGCCGCCGTCTCGGAGACCGCGGGGCCGCCGTTCGCGAGCCGGGTCGAGACATGGTCGAAGTGCTCGCGCCCAGAGGCGCGGGCCGCCTCCGTCTCGGGGTAGAAGAGGTACAGCATGTCCTCCAGGTCGGCATCGGGCTTGGCCATGATGCCCAGGACCTTCTCGCTGAAGGGCGGAGCGTCGGGCACCCAGCCGGCCGGGCCGCTGCCCGCCACGACGAGCCTGCGTACCAGCTCGGGGCGGCGTACGGCCACACGCTGGGCCACGATGCCACCCAGGGACCAACCGAGCAGGTCGGCCCGCGCGAGGCCGAGTGCGTCGATGAACTCGATGGCCCCCTGAGCGAATCCCTCGAGGGAGTCGCGCGGCTCACCGTCGGTGTAGCCGACGCCGACGTTGTCGAACACGATCACGTCGTGGTCGGCGGCCAGACGGTCCAGGAACTCCGGGTCCCACCAGTCGATGGTCCCGCGGAAGCGGTTCAGGAGGACCAGCGGGACGCCGCCCCGCGGACCCATCCGCCGATAGGTGAACCTCGCGGAGGGACCCTCCACGGTGTGATCCTCGGCCTTGTCTGCCAGATACGTGCTCACGATGCCCCTCTCGGAGTTCTCATCACCGACGCCCGTTGGCGCCGTACGCGGCATGCCTGCGCCATTGCATTACGTTCATAATATTATGCATGGAGGGCGGCGGGCCACAAGCGACCGCTCCGGCGAGCGAAGGAGTGCGCGGTGCGATACGGGCAAGAACACAAGCGGGCGACCAGGCAGCGGATCATCGAGACGGCCGGACGCCGGCTCAAGCGGGACGGCATCGACGGCTCTGGCATCTCGGCACTCATGAAGGACGCGGGGCTGACCAACGGCGCCCTCTACACCCACTTCGAATCAAAGGACGATCTCGTGGCCACCGCGGTCGCCGACCAGCTGCGGACACAGAACGCGACCATCGCCGCACAGGCGACACCCGGCCGCGCCGGGCTCGAGCAGATCGTCCGGTGGTACCTGTCCGCCCAGCACCGCGACAGCCCCGACGACGGCTGCCCCTCCGCCGCCCTGCTCGACGAACTCCGGCGCTGCACCGAGCCGACCAGGCAGGCGTACACCGACGGCGTACTGACGGTCATCGACGGCATCGCCGCCCGCCTGGCACCCGACGATCCGCTCTCGGTCCGCACCAAGGCGCTCAGCGCCTACGCCATGATGGCCGGCACGCTCCAGCTCTCCCGAGCCCTCACCGACAGGCAGCTCGCCGACGAACTGCTCGAACAGGGCATCCGCAACGCCTTCAGCCTGCTGGACGTCGAGCATGAGCCCGAGAGGGGCGGATCCACTTGCGACCCGCCGACCGACCTCATGGCATTATGACCATAATTCAATAACGTCGACGCACCTCACCCGGTCCGCTTGCGGACGAGATGCGGAGACGACCATGAGAGCCTTCACGGTGGAGCGCTGCGGCGACAAGGACGGCGTGCGTGCCGGCGACGTGCCAGATCCGAAGGTGGGCCCTGACGATGTACTGGTCCGGATCCGGGCCGCGAGCCTCAACCCGCTCGACCGGATGATCCGGGACGGGGGGATGAAGACGATCCTGCCGTACAAGGTCCCCTTCGTCCTGGGCAACGACCTGGCCGGAGTGGTGGTCGAAGTGGGCGCGTCCGTCACGCGGTTCGCGGTGGGCGACGAGGTCTACGCGAGGCCCGACAAGGACCGGATCGGCACCTTCCCCGAACTCATCGCGGTGCACCAGAACGACGTGGCCGCCAAGCCGACCACGCTGACCATGGAGGAGGCCGCGTCCCTTCCGCTGGTCGCCCTGACCACCTGGCAGGTGCTGGTCGAGCGGGCCGATGTCCGGCCGGGCCAGAAGGTCCTCGTCCACGCCGGCTCCGGTGGCCTGGGCACCATCGCCATCCAGCTGGCGAAGCATCTGGGGGCGCACGTGGCGACCACTACGAGCACGGCCAATGTCGACCTGGTCAAGCGTCTGGGCGCGGACGTTGTCGTCGACTGCAAGAAGCAGGCGTTCGAGACGGTGCTGCACGACTACGACGTCGTCCTGGACTCGCTCGGCGGTGAGACGCTCGCGAAGTCCCTGGCCGTGCTCAAGCCCGGCGGGAAGGTCATCAGCGTCGCGGGTCCTCCCGACGCCGCTTTCGCCAGGGAGCTGGGAGCGAATCCGATCATCCGGCTGGTGATGTACGCGCTGAGTTTCCGGACCCGACGACGCGCCCGGCGCCGCAACGTGACCTACTCGTTCCTGTTCATGAAGGCCAGCGGGGACGAGCTGCGCGAGATCACTGCTCTCGTCGAGGCCGGCCGGATCCGACCCGTCGTGGACACCGTGTTCCCGTTCGAGTCGGCCCATGAAGCGCTGGAGTACGTGGAGGCAGGGCGCGCGAAGGCCGGCAAAGTCGTCGTCAAGATGACCTGGAGAAAATGGATTCGAGAGTCACCCCGAGCCACGGGCGGGTGGCGGGATGTCAGGCACCGGGACGGGACGGAGCACCGTCAGAGACTCTTCCCGGCGAGCCACCATCGCGAAGGAGAACCTGTCGATTTCCAGGCAGAGATCGACATCGTCCGGGTGGTATCCGCTCCGCCGCCCGCCGGCGAGGTCTGCCGCGGCACGAGACGTCCTCGCGCGGTGGAGATACGGGGCCGCCTCGACACCGTCTCCGGCCATGCATTGACCAATGTATTCGGCGCAGGCCAGGTCCTCGTCGGCCTGGCCTTGCTCGCCGGTGACAACGAAGGTCACCGGACCGGAATCCTTGGCCCGCAGGAACCGCGCGGTCGGTCCGGCCACCACGAAGCTCGCGCACAGGACCAGCGGCGCGTTCGCGACGGCCAGCGCGCCCACGGTGCCTGCCGTCGTCTTCTGCACCAGCGTGCGACCGGCGAAATCGCGTGACCGCAGCAAGCCAGGTGAGTTCACCGCGTCGAAGCCCGCTGCTGGAGCTCCGTCCTTCAGAGCCAGCCAACCGGAGCGGCTCTCCTTCAGGGCGAGTGCCTCACTCTCCGTCGAGGCCAGGACGATCCTCTCGACGCCACGCGAGAAGGCCCAGGCGGCCACGGTGAAGGCGCGCATGACGTCGATGACGACGGCGACACGGGGAACGCCGGTCAACTCTGGGATGCCGACGAAGTGATGTTCCATCGCTCCATTCTGACGAACCGTGCAGCAGTTCGAGCTTGCCTCGTGCGTCCGGCCGTCTACAGCCAACCGTTGCGCTTGAAGCCGCGGTGGATGACGAAGCAGGCGGTGGCGATGACGGCGAGGACGAGGGGGTAGCCGAAGCGCCAGCGCAGTTCCGGCATGTGGTCGAAGTTCATGCCGTAGACGCCGCACACCATGGTGGGCACGGCGATGATCGCGGCCCAGGCGGTGATCTTGCGCATGTCCTCGTTCTGGGCGACGGTGACCTGCGCGAGGTGGGCCTGGAGGATGGAGTCGAGCAGGGCGTCGAAGGCGTTGATCTGCTCGGTGACGCGGGTGAGGTGGTCGGCGACGTCCCGGAAGTACGTCTGTATCTCCTTGTCGAGGCAGCCGCGGGGTTCGGTGGCGAGCCGGTCCAGGGGGCGGGCAAGCGGGACGACGGCCCGCTTCAGTTCCAGGAGCTCCCGCTTGAGCTGGTAGATGCGGCCGGCGTCGGCGTTGCGGGGACTGCGCGGCGAGAAGACGTCGGTCTCGACCTGGTCGATGTCGATCTGGACGGCGTCGGCGACCCTGACGTAGTCGTCGACGACATGGTCGGCGATGGCGTGCAGCACGGCGGAGGGACCATGGGCCAGCTGCCGGGGATCGGCTTCGAGGTCCTCGCGCAGGGGACCGAGGGAGCCGTGGCGGCCATGGCGGACCGTGACGACGAAGTCGGGGCCGGTGAAGACCATGATTTCGCCGGTGTTGACGACCTCGCTGGTCGAGGTCAGCTCCGCGTGCTCGACATAGGTGACGGTCTTGAAGACGGCGAAGAGGACGTCGCCGTACTGCTCGACCTTGGGACGCTGATGGGCGTGGACGGCGTCCTCGACGGCGAGCGGGTGCAGGCCGAACAGTTCCGCGACGCCGGCGATCTCCGCCTCGCCCGGTTCGTGCAGGCCCAGCCAGACGAAACTGCCCCGGTGCTTGCGGACCTGCCGTACGGCGTCCTCCACCGAGTCCGTTCCCGGCCCGCGGAGACCGTCGCGGTAGACGACGCAGTTGACCACCGTCGAGCCGAGCGGCGAGCGGGCCGGGTGGCTGAGGTCCACGCGGCGGCGACTGCGCCGCGCCAGGTTCGCGACTTTGCGCAGGTTGCCGACCATTGACATGCGGGCTCCTTCATCACCGGACCGTCCGATCCGGACAGTGTGCCAAAGGGCGACAAGGCGGTTGTCAGAGCCAGCGCTTCTTGCGGAAGACCAGGTAGACGAGGGTGACCAGGGCCACGGTGATGATCAGCGTCGCCGGGTAGCCGAGCAGCCATCCCAGCTCGGGCATGTGGTCGAAGTTCATGCCGTAGACAGCCGCTATGGCGACGGGGATGGCGATCAGGGCGGCGGCCGCGCTGATGCGGCGCACGTCGTGGTTCTGCTGGACGCTCGTCTGGGCGAGGGCCATGGACAGGGCGTTGTCGACGAGTTCGGTGAGCACGGTGACCCGTTCGGCGGCCTGGGCGAGGTGGTCGGCGACGTCACGGAAGTACGCGGCCAGCTCCCGGTCCACGCCGGGGACGCGGCGCTCGGCGAGATCACCCAGGGGCTGGGCCAGCGGCGCTACGGTGCGACGCAGTTCGAGGAGCTCGCGTTTGAGCTGGTAGACGCGGCCGACGTCGTGTCGGGCGTCCGGGGAGAAGGCGTCGAATTCGACCTGGTCGGCGTCCGCCTCCAGGGCGGCGACGACGTCGAGGTACTGGTCGACGACCGTGTCCGCGATCGCGTGCAGCACCGCGACCGGGCCGTGGGCCAGACGCTCGGGGTCGGCTTCCAGGCCGGTGCGGACACCACTCAGGTGCCGGGCGGGGTCGTGGCGTACGACGACGATGAAGTCGCGGCCGACGAAGGCCATGATCTCGCCGGTGCCGACGATGTCGGTGGTGGGCGTCAGCTCCTCGTGTTCCAGGTAGACCGCGGTGCGCAGGACGAGGAAGAGGGTGTCGTCGTAGCGCTCCAGCTTGGGCCGCTGGTGGGCGTTGAGGGCGTCCTCGACGGCGAGCGGGTGCAGGCCGAAGGCCCGGGCGACGATCTGGAGCTGTCCGGCGGTCGGGGCGTGCAGGCCGATCCAGACGAACCCGCCAGGGGTGGTGCGCGTGGCGTCCATGGCCTCGTCCAAAGGCAGCCGGCCGGGCCTGCGCCGCCCGTCCTCGTACAGGGCACAGTCGACGACGGGGATCTCTTGCCGAGGCGTGTCGTGGGCCGTCATGGCTCACCTCCTTGCGGGACGCGGGTGTCGCGCGTGCCGCGATTGCCATATTCGCATGGACGCGCAAGTGGCGTCAGGGGACGAGGAGCGGGCGGCACGGTCGGCGGGGGGGGTGCCCAAGGCGGTCGCCGACCCCTCTCCGCTACCGGCTGCTGTGGGGCGCTGGGTGAGGGGAGCTGCCGGGCTGGTCACTCGCGGCGGGACGGGAGCAGAAGGGGTTGGAACGCCTCCGGGCGAGGGCTGGGCCAAGGCTCGCCCGCAGGTGGTGTGCGGGGGACGCGGTGCGGGCTACAGGCCCACGTCCCGACTGCGGATGTCGTCCAGGGACTCCCGGTTGTCGCCGCTCTCCATCGACAGGTGGTACGCGCCGGTGACAGGGACGGCGAGGAGGTCCCCGAGGCGTCGGCGGCGATCACGTCACCGGCCTCGCAGTGCCGGCCGACGACGGTCACCAGGGCCGGGGACGCGCTGGCGCGCCGGCCGATCAGGCGCGGCGCGAAGCGTGAGTCCGACGGTCGTGCGCGTGGTGTGCGGAAGGGACGGGCCACGCACCCGCCTGGTCCCGGCCGGACGGGCACGGGGTCCGGCCGGGATCACGCCGAGACCTACGCGCAGGAGCGACGCTGGCGGGGCACACGTTCTGGGAACGCCGCTCGCCCACGACGGTCTGAGGCCGCCCCCATGACGTCGATCTACATGACTTCGATGCTGATGATGCAGGTGTCGTCGTCCGTGTCGGATCTGCTGTAGGTGAGCAGATGGTCGAGGCGCTGGTCGAGGGTGGTCTTCTTGGCGCTGGCGGTCACCAGAAGGTGCTTCAGGGACTCCTCCATGGAGCGGTCCCTGCGTTCCACCAGTCCGTCGGTGTACATCAGCAGGGTGTCGCCGATCTCCAGCCGCATCTCGGCCTCCTGGTAGGTGATGTCCGACGCCGCGCCGAGCAGCAGCCCCTTCAGCAGGGGCAGGGTCGTCGCCTGTCCGTCCCGTACGAGAACCGGCGGCAGATGTCCGGCGCGGGCCCAGCGCAGGACACGGCGGAAGGGGTCGTACAGCGCACAGACCGCGGTCGCCGTCACCGAGTCGGAGAGGTGGTGGGCGACGCTGTTCAGCCAGGACAGCAGTTGGGCCGGACCCGCTCCGGTGACGGCAAGGCCGCGCAGGGCGTTGCGGAGCACGACCATGCTGGTGGCCGCCTCGATGCCGTGCCCGGCGACGTCTCCGACGCTCAGCAGGATGTGCTTCGAGGGCAGGACCACGGCGTCGTACCAGTCGCCGCCCACGAGGTGATCGGTCTCGGCGGGCCGGTAGCGCACGGCCGTGCGCAGGCCCGGCGCGTCCAGGGGTGCCGCCGTGGAGGGCATGATGGCCTGTTGCAGTTGCAGGGCCAGCCGGTTCCGCTCCGCCGACTGCTGTTCGGTGTGGGCGAGTTGGTCGCGGGTGGCGGCGAGGGCGACCTCCGTCCAGTGCTGCGCCGAGACGTCCTGGTAGGCGCCCCGCACGGCGAGCAGGCTGTCGTCGATGTCCACGACGGGTTCGGCGACCACTCGGATGTGGCGCGTCACCCCGTCCGGGCGCAGCAGCCGGAAGGCCGCCGACGCCGGCTTGCGGTGGTGCAGCACGGTCCGCAGGAAGCGGCCGATGGCGACAGCGTCGTCCGGGTGGGCGTGGGCCCGCAGTTCCTCGACGGGGGCGGGCCCGTCGGACTCCGCCCTGCCGTAGAGGGTGAACAGCTGACTGTTCCAGGTGATCTCGCCCGTGACGAAGTTCTCCTCGAAACCGCCGATCCGGCCGAGGCGTTGGGCGTGCTCGAGGAGATTGGCCAGGCGTGCCATCTCGTCCTCGATCCGCCAGATCAGCAGCACGCTGTCGCCGTGCCGGGTCATGCTGACCTCGGCGACGGAGGACAGCGGCACCTGGTCCACGAGCGCGGTGAGTGTCATGTGCCCGGCCCGGAACGGCTCGCCCGTGGCGTAGACGCGTTCCAGGTGGCTGAAGAGGCCGCTCTCGTCCGCTGCCAGGGGGTACGCCTCCAGCAGCAGCGCGCCGTCGACGGTGCTGCGGGGGCGCCCCGCGGGGTCGCGGAAGCGCTGGTTGACGTGGTGGATACGGAAGTCGGTGAGATGTCCGGTGTCGTCCACCTGGGGGATGAGCACCAGCGCGGGGTCGTACAGCGAGTCGGCCAGGTCCGCCAGTTCCGCCAGGACGGTCCTGGGCGGAGAGCCGTCGAGCGTCAGGGAGGAGGGCGAGTGGATCTCCAGGGTGTGGGCGCACAGTTCCGCTAGTGCTTCAAACTGGCGGACGACGGCGGGCGGTTGCGCCACCAGCGGGGTCGGCCAGCAGATCTCGAGCACGCCGTGGATCCGTCCGCCCACCCCGGTGGGGACAGCGACCCGTCCCCCGTCGGGGTGGTGGGTGCGGCCGATGGACGGAGGCCCGGCCGCCAGGGATCGGATCCACTCGGGCCTGCGTTCGGTCAGCGCGGCACGGGCGACGGTCGCCACGCCCGGCGGTACGTAGCGCCAGCGCTCTGCCTCGCCCTCGGGAAATCCGGAGCTGCCCACGAGTGTCAGGGAACCGTCGGCGCCGGCCGCCCAGATCGCCACGCCGGTCGCCCCGAGCGGTTCCAGCGCGTGCTGCAGCAGGGAGTCGGCGACTGCCTGGGTGTCCTCGGCGGCCAGGGCACTGCTCTCCGCCGTGCGCAGCCGTACGGCCGCGGACACGGCGGGTGGCATTTCGTGCGGGGTGACCCGGACCGCCGTCGCGAAGTCGACCGCGACCTCGGTCAGGCGGTCGCGTGCCGCCTGGTTGATGATGTCGACGGCCAGCTCGAGAGGGGTCATCGCCGACTGTTCGGCGAGTTCGGACAGTTGCCGGGCGGCTTCGGCGGGACCGCAGTGCAGCCGCTCGACGAGCACGCCCTTGGCGAGATCCATGAGGGCGCGTCCATCGGCCGCGGCGTGCGCCGCTTGCACCTCGTGGCGCAGGCGTTCCACCGTGACGGCCAGCCGGCCGACCGGAGAGGTCAGCGGTCCGCCGGGCGGATCGGCGGCCGGTATGCCGTCACCCTCGGCGGGCCCGGCGGCCGACGGGCCCGCCGCGGCGCCGTGCCGTCGCGGCTCATCGTCCCGGAAGGGGTCCCCGGACAGATCGGTGTTGCTCACGTGGACGCTTGCTCCTTCTGACCCGCACACCGTGTGGGAGGCGTCGTGATGTCGGTGGGTTTCGGCGTCACGCGGACAGCCAGTGCCGCACGCAGGCGATGAGGTCGTTCGCGTCGACGGGCTTCGTCACATAGTCGCTGGCGCCGGCCGCCAGGCTCTTCTCCCGGTCGCCCGGCATGGCCTTGGCGGTGACCGCGACGATCGGCAGGCCCCGGTACTCGGGCATCTTCCTGATCTCGGCGGTCGCGGCGTATCCGTCCATCTCCGGCATCATCACGTCCATCAGCACGAGACGGATCTCGGGGTGCGCGGTGAGGATGTCGATGCTCTTGCGGCCGTTCTCCGCGTGCAGCACCCGCAGGCCGTGCAGTTCGAGGATGCCGCTGAGGGCGAAGAGGTTGCGGGCGTCGTCGTCGACGACGAGCACCGTGTGTCCCGCCAGGGTGATGTCGACCTCCGGCGCCGTGCCCAGGCTCTCCTCCATCCGCACGAGCGGCACCACGTCCCCGGGCTGCTCGGCCGACAGGTGCAGGGTGATCCGCTCCTTCAACTCGTCCAGGCTCGACAGCACCTCCAGGGGGCGGTTGTCCGCCCGGGCCTGCAGGGCGGCCTCCTGAGCCGCGCTCGGACGGTGGTTGTTGTGGACGAGGACCGGAACGGTGGCCAGCGCGGTGTCACCGTCCACGGCCTCGAGCAGCCGCGGGCCCTCGCCGTCGGGCAGATCCATGCTGAGGACGACGCAGTGGCACGGTCCGGCGGCCAGGGCGGAGGCCGCCTCCTGGGCGTCCATGGCGGTGACGATCTCCACGGCGTCATGCTGGTCCCGCGCGGCGCGGCTGTGGTCCAGATCGGCCACGGCGCTCTCGGCGACCACGGAGAGCAGCCCGCGCACGCGCTCCTCGACGATCAGCAGCCGCCGCGTGTGCGGCACCGGGAGTGCGGGAGCCGTACCCGGGCGCCGGCCCTCGGCCGGCTCGACGGCGCTGTCGTCGTCCTGTGTGCCGTCCAGCCGCGGTGCGGCGGAGAGCTCCTCGAAGTCGGCGCGCGCCACCGGAAGATAGAGCGTGAAGGTGCTGCCCTGCCCCGGGTTGCTGTCCACGGTCACCGCGCCGCCCAGCAGGTGGGCGATCTCCCGGGTGATGGACAGGCCCAGACCGGTGCCGCCGTACTTGCGGCTCATGGTGCCGTCCGCCTGCTGGAAGGCGCCGAAGATGGTCTCCAGCTGCTGCTCGGGAATGCCGATGCCCGTGTCCTCGACGCGGAAGGCCACCACGGGGCCGCCGCGGTGCACGATGTCGGGTACGTCGTCGTCGGCCGCCGGCTCGATGCGCAGCTCGACGCCGCCTCGCTCGGTGAACTTCACCGCGTTGGACAGCAGATTGCGCAGCACCTGGCGCAACCGCGCGTCGTCCGTGACCAGGTCGGCGGGCGCGCCCGGCGCCCTGGTGATGGCGAAGGTCAGGCCCTTCTGGGTGGTCATCGGCCGGAAGGTGGCCTCGACGTAGTCCAGGAGGCGGCGCAGCGGCACGCGTTCCGGGGCGATGTCCATCTTCCCCGCCTCGACCTTCGACAGGTCGAGGATGTCGTTGATGAGCTGCAGCAGGTCGGAGCCGGCGGAGTGGATGATGCCCGCGTACTCCACCTGCTTCGGCGTCAGGTTCCGGGAGGGGTTCTGGGCGAGCAGCTGGGCGAGGATGAGCAGGCTGTTGAGCGGGGTGCGCAGTTCGTGGCTCATGTTGGCCAGGAACTCCGACTTGTACTTCGAGGCCAGCGACAGTTGCTTGGCCCGGTCCTCCAGCTCTTGGCGGGCCTGTTCGATCTGCAGGTTCTTCGCCTCGATGTCGCGGTTCTGCGTGGCCAGCAGGGTGGCCTTCTCCTCCAGCTCCGCGTTGGACCGCTGCAGCTCGCCCTGGCGGACCTGCAACTCGTCGGAGCGGACGCGCAGTTCCTCGGCCAGCCGCTGGGACTCGCCGAGCAGTTCGTCGGTGCGGGCGTTGGCGAGGATGGTGTTGACGTTGACGCCGATGGTCTCCCTGAGCTGCTCAAGGAAGTCCTGGTGGATCTGGGTGAACCGGGTGACCGAGGCCAGCTCGATGACGCCGAGCACCTGTTCCTCGACGGTGAGGGGCAGCACCGTCAACGAAGTCGGAGTCGTCCTGCCGAGCCCGGACGAGATGGCCACGTAGTCGGCCGGGAGCTCGTCCACGGTGATGGTGCGGCGGCTGCGTGCCGCCTGGCCGATCAGGGTGTGGCCGAGGGGAATGCGCTCGAGGCGGTCACCGTCGGCGGGATAGCCGTAGGAGCCGATGAGCCGCAGCTCCACGCCGGTACCGGTCTCCTCGGCCAGGTAGAACGCCCCGTACTGCGCGGAGACCAGCGGCGTCAGCTCGTCCATGATGAGCTCGGCGACGACGTCCAGGTCCCGGTGCCCCTGCATGAGCGAGGACACCCGGGCCAGGTTGGACTTCAGCCAGTCCTGTTCCTGGTTCGCCTGCGTCGTGTCCCGCAGGGACTCCACCATCGCGTTGATGTTGTCCTTGAGTTCGGCCACCTCGCCGGAGGCGTCCACCGTGATCGACCGGGTGAGATCGCCCTCGGCGACGGCACTGGCCACCTCGGCGATCGCCCGTACCTGCCGGGTCAGGTTGCCGGCCAGTTCGTTCACGTTCTCGGTGAGCCGCTTCCAGGTGCCCGAGACACCCTCGACCTCGGCCTGACCACCGAGCCGGCCCTCGCTGCCCACCTCCCGCGCCACGCGGGTGACCTCGGCGGCGAACGACGAGAGCTGGTCGACCATCGTGTTGATCGTGGTCTTGAGTTCCAGGATCTCGCCGCGCGCGTCGACGTCGATCTTCTTGGACAGGTCGCCGTTGGCGACGGCCGTGGTCACCAGCGCGATGTTGCGGACCTGCCCGGTCAGGTTGTTCGCCATCGAGTTGACGTTGTCGGTGAGGTCCTTCCACGTGCCGGCGACGTTGGGGACATGGGCCTGGCCTCCGAGGCGTCCCTCGGTGCCGACCTCCCGGGCCACGCGGGTGACCTCGTCGGCGAAGGCGGACAGGGTGTCGACCATGGTGTTGATCGTTCCCGCCAGCGCGGCGACCTCGCCCTTGGCCTCCACGGTGATCTTCTGCGACAGGTCGCCGCGGGCCACGGCCGTGGCCACCTGGGCGATGGAGCGGACCTGCCCGGTCAGGTTGGAGGCCATCACGTTGACGTTGTCGGTGAGGTCCTTCCAGGTGCCCGACACCCCGCGCACGGTGGCCTGGCCGCCGAGGTTGCCCTCGGTGCCCACCTCACGGGAGACCCTGGTGACCTCGTCGGCGAAGGACGACAGCTGGTCGACCATCGTGTTGATGGTCTCCTTCAGCTTCAGGATCTCGCCCCGCGCGTCCACGCGGATCTTCTGCGACAGATCGCCCTGCGCGACGGCCGTGGTCACCTCGGCGATGGAGCGGACCTGGGCGGTCAGGTTGTCCGCCATGAAGTTCACCGAGTCGGTCAGGTCACGCCACGTGCCCCGCACGCCCTTGACGTCGGCCTGCCCGCCGAGCCGGCCCTCGGTCCCCACCTCCCGCGCCACACGCGTGACCTCGTCCGCGAACGCCGAAAGCTGATCCACCATCGTGTTGATGGTGTTCTTCAACTCCAGAATCTCGCCCCGGGCGTCGACGGTGATCTTCTGGGACAGATCCCCCTTGGCGACGGCGGTGGCCACCTGGGCGATGGAGCGCACCTGACCGGTCAGGTTCCCCGCCATGAAGTTCACCGAGTCGGTCAGGTCACGCCAGGTACCCCGCACACCCTTGACGTCCGCCTGCCCCCCGAGCCGGCCCTCGGTCCCCACCTCCCGCGCCACACGCGTGACCTCGTCCGCGAACGCCGAAAGCTGATCCACCATCGTGTTGATGGTGTTCTTCAACTCCAGAATCTCGCCGCGCGCGTCGACATCGATCTTCTGGGACAGATCCCCCTTGGCCACGGCGGTGGCCACCTGGGCGATGTCACGCACCTGGGTGGTCAGGTTGCCGGCCATGGCGTTGACGGAGTCGGTCAGATCGGCCCAGGTTCCGGAAACCCCGGGTACCTGGGCCTGGCCGCCCAGCGTGCCCTCGGTACCGACCTCGCGTGCCACACGGGTCACCTCGGAGGTGAACAGCGACAGTTGGTCGACCATGCCGTTGAACACGGACGCGATCTCGCCGAGCAGGCCGCCGGCCTCTTCCGGCAGCCGGGTGCCGAAGTCGCCGTCGCGTACCGCCGTCAGCCCGGCCAGCAACCGCCGTAGCTCCGGTTCCCCCGGCACTGCGCTCGGCTCCTGGATCGCGGTACCCGCCTTGTCCATGCTCTCCCTCTCCCCGAACGCCCCGCGGCATTCGCTCCGACACGCAGACCTGCCGTCAACTGTCGGAATTCTCGCCCCCACCGGCCGCTACGAACGGTCACATCGTATGGCCCGGCCGGCCCCGACTTGATTCCGGCAAGTATTGTCACGCGACAACGGCCGAAGGTCGACTGCCAAGCCTTCCGGTAATCGATCGGGCCGCGATTCGCCCGGCCCCGGGACTCCGGCCGTCACCGCCGCCGGACGCCGCGCGAAACGACGCGGCGCCCCTACCGGCGGTTGCTCCAGGGGATCGGTATCGTCCGCCCCGATGCCCCGGGTCCGCGGCTCAACCGCCCGCACGAGGAGGAGCACCATGTCCGATCGCCGGCAGGGAAACGCGTCGGATGACGAGTCCGCGTCGCCGGCACTCGAGGCCCGTCGGGCGAGCACGCACGACTCGGTGCGGCTCGCGGTGGTCATCGGTGCTCTCGGCGTGGTCTTCGGCGACATCGGGACCAGCCCGATCTACACCCTCCAGACGGTGTTCAACCCGAGCGACCCGCACCCGGTTCCGGTCAGCACGGACAACGTGTACGGGGTGGTGTCCCTGGTGTTCTGGTCGGTGATGATCATCGTCACGGTCACCTATGTGCTGCTGGCCATGCGCGCCGACAACGACGGCGAGGGCGGCATCATGGCGCTGATCACCCTGCTGCGGCGTCTGAGTTCACAGCGTGGGCGTCGGGCCGCCGCCGCACTGGCCGCGCTCGGCATCTTCGGTGCGTCGCTGTTCTTCGGTGACAGCATGATCACACCGGCGATCTCGGTGCTGTCCGCGGTCGAGGGCCTCAAGGTCGTCCAGCCGTCACTGGAAGACGCGGTCGTGCCCATCACCGCGGTGATCATCGTGCTTCTGTTCCTGGTGCAGCGCAGGGGAACCGCGGCGGTGGGCCGGGTGTTCGGCCCGGTCATGATCGCCTGGTTCCTGGCCATCGGCGCGTGCGGGGTCGTCGGCATCTCCGACCACCCGGACATCCTCAAGGCGCTGTCGCCGACGTACGCGTTGGGCTTCCTGTTCGGCCACTGGGGTACCGCCTTCTTCGCCCTGGCCGCGATCGTCCTCGCGGTCACCGGCGCCGAGGCGCTCTACGCGGACATGGGGCACTTCGGCCGCCGGGCGATCACCCGGGGCTGGCTGTTCCTCGTGCTGCCTGCCTGTGTCCTCAGCTACATGGGTCAGGGCGCCCTGATCCTCGACGACGCGGACAACATCAGCAGCCCGTTCTTCCTGCTCGTGCCCGGCTGGGGACGCTGGCCGATGGTCCTGCTCGCCACGGCCGCGACCGTGATCGCCTCCCAGGCGGTCATCACCGGCGCGTACTCGGTCGCCTCCCAGGCGGCCCAGTTGGGCTATCTGCCGCGGCTGCGCATCGCGCACACCTCCGAATCCACCATCGGCCAGATCTACGTCCCCTGGATCAACTGGCTCCTGATGGTCTCGGTCCTCACGCTGGTCTTCGCCTTCCGCGCCTCCGAGGCGCTGGCCTACGCGTTCGGCATGGCGGTCACCGGCACCATCACCATCACCACCCTGCTGTTCTTCTACGTCGCCCGCGCCAAGTGGGGCACACCCCGCTGGCTGCTCGCCGTCGGCGCGGGTGTGCTCCTCTTCGTGGACCTGCTGTTCGTGGCGGCCAACATGACCAAGCTCGTCCACGGCGCGTGGCTGCCGCTGCTGATCGGCCTCACCGCGTTCACCGTCATGACGACCTGGCAACGCGGCCGGGAACTCGTCACCGCGGAGCGGGCACGCCGGGAAGGCCCGCTGCCCGAGTTCATCGAACACCTCCGCGAGGGGCAGGAGCCGACGGTCCGGGCACCCGGCACGGCCGTCTTCCTGAACCGGGGGAAGGAGACCGCGCCCCTGGCGATGGTGGCCAACGTCGAGCACAACCACATGCGGCACGACCATGTCGTGATCCTGGCCATCAGGACCGAGCCCATGCCCCGTGTCCCGGCCGACCAGCGGATCGCCGTCGACGACCTCGGGTACGCCGACGACGGGATCATCCACGTCACCGCCCGGTTCGGCTACATGGAGACACCGGACGTGCCCGGCACCCTGGCCCTGCTCGACCCGGCCGACACCGAAGGGCCGCTGCAGCTCGACCAGGCGTCCTACTTCCTGTCGAAGATCGAGCTGCGGCGCGGGGAGGCCCCGACGATGGCGCCCTGGCGCAAGCGGCTGTTCATCGCCACCTCCTACATCACGGCCGACGCCGCCGAGTACTTCGGCCTGCCCCGCGACCGCACGGTCATCATGGGCTCGCAGATCGAGGTGTAGGGCGCCTGCCGTCAGTCCTCGCCCTCGAGGTTCCCCTCCGTCTCCAGGTACACCTGCCGCAGTCCCTCCAGCACCGCCGGGTCGGGCTTCTCCCACATCCCCCGCGACTCGGCCTCCAGCAGCCGTTCGGCGATGCCGTGCAGGGCCCAGGGATTGGCCTGCTGGAGGAACTCGCGGTTGGTCTCGTCCAGGACGTACGTCTCGGTGAGCTTGTCGTACATCCAGTCGGCGATCACGCCGGTCGTGGCGTCGTAGCCGAACAAGTAGTCCACCGTGGCGGCCAGTTCGAAGGCGCCCTTGTAGCCGTGGCGGCGCATCGCCTCGATCCACTTGGGGTTGACCACGCGGGCGCGGAAGACGCGCGAGGTCTCCTCGACGAGGGTGCGGGTGCGGACCGTCTCGGGACGGGTCGAGTCGCCGATGTACGCCTCGGGCGCCGTGCCCCGCAGGGCGCGGACCGTGGCGACCATGCCGCCGTGGTACTGGAAGTAGTCGTCGGAGTCGGCGATGTCGTGCTCACGCGTGTCCGTGTTCTTCGCGGCCACCTCGATGCGCTTGTACGCCGTCTCCATCTCCTCGCGGGCCGGACGGCCGTCGAGTTCACGGCCGTAGGCGTAGCCGCCCCAGACCGTGTACACCTCGGCCAGGTCGGCGTCGGTGCGCCAGTCGCGGGAGTCGATGAGCTGGAGCAGACCGGCGCCGTAGGTGCCGGGGCGGGAGCCGAAGATGCGGGTGGTGGCGCGGCGTTCGTCGCCGTGCTCGGCCAAGTCGGCGTTGACATGGGCCCGGACGTGGTTCACCGAGGCCGGCTCGTCCAGCGACGCCGCCAGGCGTACGGCGTCGTCCAGCAGTCCGATCGTGTGCGGGAAGGCGTCCCGGAAGAAGCCCGAGATCCGCAGGGTGACGTCGATGCGGGGGCGGCCCAGCTCCTCGGCGGGGACGGGCTCCAGCCCGGTCACGCGGCGGGAGGCGTCGTCCCAGACCGGGCGGATGCCGAGCAGGGCGAGGGCCTCGGCCACATCGTCGCCCGCCGTGCGCATGGCGCTCGTGCCCCACAACGACAGCCCCACGGAGGTGGGCCATTCGCCGTTGTCGGTGCGGTAGCGCTCCAGCAGGGAGTCCGCGAGGGCCTGGCCGGTCTCCCAGGCGAGGCGGGAGGGGACGGCCTTGGGGTCGACGGAGTAGAAGTTGCGGCCGGTCGGCAGGACGTTGACCAGGCCGCGCAGCGGTGAGCCGGACGGGCCCGCCGGGACGAAGCCGCCGCCCAGCGCGTGGACCATGTGGTCGATCTCGGCGGTGGTCGCGGCGAGGCGCGGCACGACCTCGCGGGCCGCGAACTCCAGGATGGCGGCGACCTGTTCGCCGTGCCCGGTGGGGACGGCGGCCGGGTCCCAGCCCGCGTCTTCCATCGCCTGGACCAGGGCGCGGGCCTTCTCCTCCGCCGCGTCGGCGGTCGTACGGGTGGCGGCGGACTCGTCGAGGCCCAGCGCCTCGCGCAGGCCGGGCAGTGCCGTGGTGCCGCCCCAGATCTGGCGGGCGCGCAGGACGGCGAGGACCAGGTTGACGTGGTCGGCGCCGGTGGGCGGGTTGCCGAGGACGTGCAGACCGTCGCGGATCTGGGCATCCTTGACCTCGCAGAGCCAGCCGTCGACGTGGAGCAGGAAGTCGTCGAAGCCGTCGTCGTCGGGGCGGTCGTCCATGCCGAGGTCGTGGTCGAGCTTCGCGGCCTGGATGAGGGTCCAGATCTGGGCGCGGATCGCCGGGAGCTTGGCGGGGTCCATGGACGAGATCTGGGCGTACTCGTCGAGCAGTTGCTCCAGGCGCGCGATGTCGCCGTAGGAGTCGGCGCGGGCCATGGGCGGGACGAGGTGGTCGACGAGGGTGGCGTGGACGCGGCGCTTGGCCTGGGTGCCCTCGCCGGGGTCGTTGACCAGGAACGGGTAGATCAGGGGAAGGTCGCCGAGGGCGGCGTCGGGGCCGCAGGCGGCGGACAGGCCGGCGTTCTTGCCGGGCAGCCACTCCAGGTTGCCGTGCTTGCCGAGGTGGATCATCGCGTCGGCGCCGAAGCCGCCGTCCTCGGCGCGGGCGGCGATCCAGCGGTAGGCGGCCAGGTAGTGGTGGGACGGCGGGAGGTCCGGGTCGTGGTAGATGGCGATGGGGTTCTCGCCGAAGCCGCGCGGGGGCTGGATGAGGATCAGCAGGTTACCGAAGCGGAGGGCCGCGAGGACGATGTCGCCCTCCGGGTTGCGGCTGCGGTCGACGAACATCTCGCCCGGCGCCGGACCCCAGTGTTCCTCCACCGACGTGCGCAGTTCCTCGGGGAGCGTGGCGTACCAGCGGCGGTAGTCGGCCGCCGGGATGCGCACCGGGTTGCGGGCCAGCTGCTCCTCGGTGAGCCAGTCCTGGTCGTGGCCGCCCGCCTCGATCAGCGCGCGGATCAGCTCGTCGCCGTCGCCGGAGGCCAGGCCCGGCACGTCGGCGTCCGTGCCGAAGTCGTAGCCCTCCTCGCGCAGGCGCCGCAGCAGGGCCACCGCGCTGGCGGGGGTGTCGAGGCCGACCGCGTTGCCGATGCGGGAGTGCTTGGTCGGGTAGGCGGAGAGGACCAGCGCGAGGCGCTTGTCGGCCGGTTGGATGTGGCGGAGCCGGGCATGGCGTACGGCGATTCCGGCGACGCGGGCCGCGCGCTCGGGGTCGGCGACGTAGGCCGGCAGGCCGTCCTCGTCGATCTCCTTGAAGGAGAACGGGACGGTGATGAGACGGCCGTCGAACTCGGGGACGGCGATCTGGCTGGCCGCGTCGAGCGGGGAGACGCCCTCGTCGTTCTCCTCCCAGGCGGCACGCGAGCCCGTGAGGCACAGGGCCTGGAGGATCGGGACGTCCAACTCGGTGAGCGCGCCGGCGTCCCAGGACTCGTCGTCACCGCCGGCCGATGCCGCGGCGGGCTTGGTGCCGCCCGCGGCGAGGACCGTGGTGATGATCACGTCGGCGGCGCGGAGCTCCTCGATCAGCTCGGGCTCGGGGGCGCGCAGGGAGGCGACGTACAGGGGCAGGGCCCGGCCGCCCCCGTCCTCGACCGCGTCGCACAGGGCGGCGACGAAGGCGGTGTTGCCGCTCATGTGGTGGGCCCGGTAATAGAGCACGGCGACGGTCGGACCGTCGGCGCCGTCGCGGGGCGTGCGCTCCAGCGGGCCCCAGGTGGGTGCCGCCGCCGGCGCCTCGAAGCCGTGGCCGGTCAGCAGGACCGTGTCGGAGAGGAAGCGGGCGAGCTGCTCCAGGTTGGCGGGGCCGCCGTGGGCGAGGTAGGCGTGCGCCTCGGCGGCGATACCGACGGGGACGGTGGAGGCTTCCATCAACTGGGCGTCCGGGGCCTGCTCGCCGGTGAGGACGACCACCGGGCGGCCGTCGGCCAGGAGCAGGTCGAGGCCGTCCTGCCAGGCCCGGATGCCGCCGAGGAGACGTACCACGACCAGGTCGGCCCCGTCGAGGAGGCCGGGGAGGTCGTCGAGGGCGAGACGTGAGGGGTTGGCGAAGCGATAGGGCACCGGACCCGCGGCCGCGCGGGCGCTGAGCAGATCGGTGTCGGACGTCGACAGGAGAAGGATCATGCGGCGTCGGCCTTCCTCGGGGTGTCCGCGCCCCGGGTGGTTCGAAATGGGGTCTCCCCTGCTCGGGCGGTGCCGAGCGCTCGGGGAAGGGAGTTCCTGACTCGCCCGGCCGCATGGGCCGGACTCACAGTGGCGGGACCGCGCCGGACTCGCACCGGGCTTCCTCCCCTGTCGCCGTCGTGGCGATGGCGGACCGGATGATCCGCCGTGATCATAGTAAGTGCCAGGGGAAGAGGGCACGGCATACACCAGGTGTGATGGTAGGTATGCTCGCCGCCATGTCCACGGCTGCCCAGCGCTCATCGACCCAGGCCACAGCGGTCCCACGCGACCGCGGTGACGCCTGTCCGGGGACGCTGCGGCTGCACGCGGCGGACGACGGAGCGCTGGCCCGCGTGCGGATTCCCGGCGGTGTGCTGACCGTTCCGCAGGCGGAGACGCTCGTGGACGTGGCCGAACGGCTGGGCGACGGAGACCTGCATCTGACCTCGCGCGGCAACGCGCAACTGCGGGGTCTGCCCGACGGATGCGCCGGGGAGCTGGCCGAGTCGCTGGACGCGGCCGGGCTGCTGCCCTCGCGCGGGCACGAGCGGGTGCGCAACATCGTGGCCTCGCCGCTGTCCGGTCTCGACGGGCGGGGCGTGCTGGACGTACGCCCCTGGCTGACGGCCCTCGACGCGGCACTGTGCGCGAGCGAGGCGGCGCGGGCCCTGTCAGGACGCTTCCTGTTCACGCTCGACGACGGACGCGGCGACGTGGCCGGACTCGATGCCGATGTGACGGTACGGGCGACAGTGGAGGGCGGCGCGGAACTCGCGCTCGGAGCGGCCGGGCAGGCGCTGCACGTCGGTGTCGAGGAAGCGGCCCGGGCCGCGCTGGTGGCCGCGGAGGTCTTCCTGGAGGCGGCGCGGACGAGCGGGGACCGCGTCTGGCGCGTGGATGAGCTGTCCCTTTCCGGCGACGAGTTGCTCGATGCGGTCGGCCGGCGGCTGCGGGCCGAGGGCGTCCGTCACGAGCGGCGGGACCGGGCGACCGGCCGCACGGCCGGCCCGCCCCCGGGCGCTCTCGGTGCCGGCCTCTCCGTGCACGTTCCTCTGGGACGGCTCTCGGCACACCAGTGGCGGGAACTGACGCACGTCGCCGCCGGTGAGTTGCGTCTCACCCCGTGGCGCGGTGTGGTTCTTCCCACACACGGAACGGACCCGGACGAATCCCTCGCCCGCCTCGCCGCCACCGGCCTGGTCACCGGCCCCGGCTCCCCCTGGCTCCGTGTCGGTGCCTGTATCGGCAGTCCCGGATGCGCCAAGTCGCGGGCGGACGTACGGACCGACGCGGCCGAGGCCCTCGACGCGATCGGGCCGAGCGGCCTCCCCTTGTACTGGTCCGGGTGCGAACGCCGCTGCGGACACCCCCGGGGCGACCGCGTCGACGTGGTCGCCGCTCCGGGAGGCGGCTATCTGCTCTCCACCGCCGTGAGCGGTCAGGAACCCCGGACCGCCTCGATGGACGTCCCCGCCCGACTCGCCGCCGCCCTGGCGGCGATCACCTCATGACCCCTATGACGACCATGACGACCGAAGGCAGCGAGAAGAACACCGTGACCACGTACGACTACGAGAAGGACGGCCCGGCCATCTACCGCCAGTCCTTCGCCACCATCCGCGCGGAGGCGGACCTCGCGGCCCTGCCCGCCGACGTCAGCCAGGTCACGGTCCGGATGATCCACGCCTGCGGGATGGTCGACCTCGTACGGGACCTGGCCTACACGCCGGCCGTCGTCGCCCGCGCCCGCGAGGCCCTGCGCGCCGGCGCGCCCATCTTCACCGACGTGCAGATGGTGGCCAGCGGCGTGACGCGCAAGCGGCTGCCCGCCGACAACGACGTGCTGTGCACGCTCTCCGACCCGTCCGTGCCGGAGCTGGCGGCGAAGCTCGGCACCACGCGCAGCGCCGCCGCGATGGAGCTGTGGCGGGACCGGCTGGAGGGCTCGGTGGTCGCCGTCGGCAACGCGCCCACCGCCCTGTTCCGGCTGCTCGAGATGATCGAGGAGGGGGCGCCCCGGCCGGCCGCCGTCATCGGTGTCCCGGTCGGTTTCGTCGGGGCCGCCGAGTCCAAGGACGCTCTGGCCGCGCACCCGTCGGGCCTGGAGCACCTGGTCGTGCGCGGCCGTCGCGGGGGCAGTGCCATCGCCGCCGCCGCGCTCAACGCGATCGCGAGTGAGGAAGAGTGAGCGGCAAGCTGTACGGGGTGGGGCTCGGCCCCGGTGACCCGTCCCTGATGACCGTACGGGCCGTGGAGGCCATCGCCGAGGCGGACGTGATCGCGTACCACAGTGCGCGGCACGGTCGTTCCATCGCGCGCTCGATCGCGGCGAAGCACATCCGCGCCGACCACATCGAGGAGCGGCTGGTCTACCCGGTCACGACCGAGACCACCGACCACCCCGGCGGCTACAAGGGCGCGATGGAGGAGTTCTACACCGAGGCGTCGGCCCGGCTCGCCGCGCACCTGGACGCGGGACGGACGGTCGCGGTCCTCGCCGAGGGCGACCCGCTCTTCTACGGCTCCTACATGCACATGCACAAGCGGCTCACCGACCGCTACGACACCGAGGTCATCCCCGGCGTCACGTCCGTGTCCGCCGCCGCGGCCCGGCTGGGCACCCCGCTCGCCGAGGGCGAGGAGGTGCTGACGATCCTGCCGGGCACGCTGCCCGAGGAGGAGCTGACCGCACGGCTCGCCGCGACCGATGTGGCCGTGGTGATGAAGCTGGGGCGGACCTTCACCAAGGTGCGCGGCGCGCTGGAGAGTTCGGGGCGGCTCGGCGAGGCCCGCTATGTCGAGCGGGCCACCATGGCCGGGGAGCGGCTCGCCGAACTGGCGGACGTGGACCCGGAGTCGGTGCCGTACTTCTCGGTGGCCGTGCTGCCCAGTCAGGTCGACGCCGAGCGGCCCGAGGCCCGGGAACGGGGCGAGGTCGTGGTGGTCGGGACCGGGCCGGCCGGTCCGCTGTGGCTGACGCCCGAGACGCGGGGTGCGCTGGCCGCCGCCGACGACCTGGTCGGCTACACCACCTATCTGGACCGGGTGCCGCAGCGGGCGGGGCAGGTCCGGCACGGCTCGGACAACCGGGTCGAGTCGGAGCGCGCCGAGTTCGCCCTCGATCTGGCCCGGCGCGGGCGGCGGGTCGCGGTCGTCTCGGGCGGCGACCCGGGCGTCTTCGCCATGGCGACGGCCGTTCTGGAGGTCGCGTCGCAGAAGGAGTACGCGGACGTGCCGGTGCGGGTGCTGCCGGGTGTGACCGCCGCCAACGCCGCGGCGGCCCGCGCGGGCGCCCCGCTCGGGCATGACTACGCCGCCCTCTCGCTCTCCGACCGGCTCAAGCCGTGGGAGGTCATCGCCGAGCGGCTGAGCGCGGCCGCCTCGGCCGACCTGGTGCTGGCCCTGTACAACCCCGGTTCCCGCAGCCGTACCTGGCAGGTGGGCAAGGCCCGTGAAGTGCTGCTGGAACACCGGGCGCCGGACACCCCGGTGGTGGTGGCACGGGACGTGGGCGGCTCCGGTGAGCGGGTCCGGATCGTGCGGCTGGCCGATCTGGACCCGGCCGAGGTCGACATGCGCACGATCCTGCTGGTCGGGTCCTCGCAGACGCGGGCCGTCCGGCGTGGGGACGGCGAGGAGATCGTCTGGACTCCGCGCCGGTATCCCGAGGCGTAGGCACGTGGGGCCCGGTTCAGCTCTCCTCGGCCACCGAAGCGGGGGCCGGGGCGGGCTGGGCCAGGCCCTTCGTCCACTTCTCCTCGATCCGTCCGACCTTCCACACCAGCAGGGCCACCGCCCAGGTGACGACGAACAGGCCGACGACGACGTAGCCGATGATGTTCAGGTCGAGGCCCGACACCCAGTCCCAGAACGGGCCGTGCAGGTCCGCCTGCTCGGCGATCAGGCCCAGCAGTTCGACCGTGCCGATGAGCAGCGCCACGGCGACGGACAGGCCGGTGATGGTGAGGTTGTAGTAGACCTTGCGCACCGGCTTGGAGAAGGCCCATCCGTAGGCGAAGTTCATGAACGAGCCGTCGATGGTGTCGAGCAGCGTCATGCCGGCCGCGAACAGGACCGGCAGGCACAGGATCGCGTACCAGGGCAGGCCGGACGCGGCGCCCGATCCGGCGAGGACCAGCAGTGCGATCTCCGTCGCGGTGTCGAAGCCGAGACCGAAGAGCAGGCCCAGGGGGTACATCTGCCACGGCTTGGTGATCGACTTCGTCAGGCGGCCCAGGAGCCGGTTCATGAAGCCGCGCTTGTCGAGCTGTTCCTCCAGGGCGGCCTCGTCGAAGTCGCCGGTGCGCATCCGGCGGAAGACCTTCCAGATGCCCGCCATGATCACGATGTTGATGATCGCGATGAGGTAGAGGAAGGTTCCCGAGACGGTCGTCCCGATCCAGCCGGTGACGCTGTGCAGTTCGGAGTCGTCGTTCGCGACCGGCCCCGACAGTGCCTTGACGCCGAGGGAGAGCAGGAAGGCGAGCACGAAGACGATCGAGGAGTGCCCGAGCGAGAACCAGAAGCCGACCGACAGCGGGCGTCGGCCCTCGCTCATCAGCTTGCGGGTCGTGTTGTCGATGGCGGCGATGTGATCGGCGTCGAAGGCGTGCCGCATGCCCAGGGTGTAGGCCGTGACACCGATCCCGATGCCGAAGGTCCGCTCGCCCAGGCTGTAGTGCTCCGGGGCGACGATCACCACGAGCGTGAACCAGCCGATGACGTGCAGCGCGAGGATGAACGCGGTCATTCCGCCGAGGCTCGTCCACTCCTTGCGGGTCATCGTGGTGCGGACGGATTCGTGAGCGGTGGTCATGGAGGCGTGGGCCTTACTCGTCGGCGGTCGGCTGTTCTCAGTCGCGCCCTCCAGACTTCTGCGAGGCAATTGCAGGTACAAGCCCAAGGCGGCAAAGGCCCCGTCAGGTTTCAGCCAGCAGCCGGGAAAGTGCGCCGGCTCCTGATCCACCGGACCGCTTCCTCCGGCTCCCTCACCACCTGCACCCCTTCGGGAACCGGCGGCCGGCGGACCACGACCACCGGCAGCCCGGCTTCCCGCGCGGCGGTGAGCTTCGGTGCCGTGGCGACTCCCCCGCTGTCCTTGGTCACGACGACGTCGACGCGATGGCGGCGCAGCAGCTCGCGCTCGCCGTCGAGGGTGAAGGGGCCGCGGTCGAGCAGCACCTCCATGCGGAGCGGGTGGGGAGCCTCGGGCGCGTCGACGGATCGGACGAGGAACCACAGGCCGTCCAGGGCGGCGAAGGAGGCCAGGCCCATGCGTCCGGTGGTGAGGAACACGCGGCGGCCGAGCGTGGGCAGCAGCGTCGCGGCCTCTTCCAGGGAGCCGACCTCGCGCCAGTCGTCACCGGCTACCGGGACCCAGCCGGGGCGCCGTACCGCGAGCAGGGGAACATGGGCGGTGGCGGCGGCACGTGCCGCGTGGAAACTGATCGTCCCGGCGAAAGGGTGGGTGGCGTCGATGAGTGCGTTCACCGCGTGCTCGGCGAGCCACGCGGTCAGCCCCTCCACGCCGCCGAAGCCGCCGATCCGGACCTCGCCCGGAGGCAGCCGGGGGCCGGCCACCCGCCCGGCGAGGGAGCTGGTCACGGTCAGGCCGGGTGTGTCGTGGAGCAGTTCGGCGAGACGGCGGGCTTCCGTGGTCCCGCCCAGTATCAGTACGTGCATGGAAGTCCAGGTCCGTTCATGAGCAGCGAAGTGAAGGGTGGCCGCAGGGCCCAGCTGGAGCACACCGGCCTGCGGCACGGGTGGACCACCGGCGCCTGTGCGACGGCGGCCACGACGGCCGCGTACACGGCGCTGCTGACCGGGGAGTACCCCGACCCGGTGACGATCACCCTGCCCAAGGGGCAGACACCGTCGTTCGCGCTGGCGGCCGAGGAGCTGGGCGAGGGGTTCGCGATGGCGGGCGTCGTCAAGGACGCGGGCGACGACCCGGATGTCACGCACGGCGCGCTGGTCCGGGCCACGGTACGGCGGCTGCCCGCCGGGGCCGGGGTGGTCTTCAAGGCGGGGCCCGGGGTCGGGACGATCACCCGCCCCGGCCTGCCGCTGCCCGTCGGCGAGCCTGCCGTGAACCCCGTCCCCCGCCGGCTGATGCGCGAGCACGTGGCCGAGGTCGCCGCCCGGCACGGTGGCACCGGCGACGTCGAGATCACCGTCTCCGTCGACCACGGCGAGGAGATCGCCCGCTCCACGTGGAATCCGCGGCTGGGCATCCTGGGCGGCCTGTCCATCCTCGGCACCACCGGCGTCGTGGTGCCGTACTCCTGCTCGGCGTGGATCGACTCCATCCGCCGGGGTGTGGACGTGGCGCGGGCCGCGGGCCGTACGCATGTGGCCGGGTGCACCGGGTCGACGTCGGAGAAGACGGTCGTGGCCGAGTACGGGCTGCCCGAGGACGCCCTGCTCGACATGGGCGACTTCGCGGGCGCCGTGCTGAAGTACATCCGCCGCCACCCCGTCGACCGGCTGACGATCTGCGGTGGCTTCGCCAAGCTGTCCAAGCTCGCCGCCGGCCATCTCGACCTGCACTCCGCCCGCTCCCAGGTCGACAAGGGTTTCCTCGCCGAACTGGCCCGGCAGGGCGGCGCGGACGAGGCGTTGCGCGCCGAGGTGGCCGAGGCCAACACCGGGCTGGCCGCTCTGCAGTCGTGCATGGCCGCCGGCGTGCCGCTCGGTGATCTGGTCGCCAGGACCGCTCGCGACGAGGCACTGGCCGTGCTGCGCGGTGCGCCGGTCACGGTCGACGTGATCTGCATCGACCGGGCGGGCACGGTGGTGGGGCGCAGCTCCGTGGCCTGAGGGGCCGGGCGCCGGAAGCGCCTACCCGAGCCGCTCAGCACACGTGACGCTCCCGCTCCGCCGAGTAGAGGTGGCTGTCCCGGAACCCCTCCGCCCCCAGCGTCCGCCCGACCATGATCACGGCCGTGCGCAGCACACCGGCCTCCTTGGTCTTCCCGGCGATCTCGTCGAGGGTGCCACGGATGATCACCTCGTCCGGGCGGGAGGCGTAGGCGACGACCGCGGCCGGGCAGTCGGCGCCGTAGTGCGGGAGGAGTTCGTCGACGACACGGTCCACGTAGCCGGCGGCCAGGTGCAGCACGATCAGCGCGCCGCTGCGGCCGAGGGTGGCCAGGTCCTCCCCGTCGGGCATGGCGGTGGCACGCTGGGCGACGCGGGTGAGGATCACGGTCTGGCCGACGGTCGGCACGGTCAGCTCCCGCTTCAGGGACGCCGCCGCGGCGGCGAAGGCCGGGACTCCCGGGACCACCTCGTAGGGCACTCCGGCCGCGTCCAGGCGTCGCATCTGCTCGGCGACCGCGCTGAACACCGACGGGTCCCCGGAGTGCAGGCGCGCCACGTCGTGCCCCTCCTCGTGGGCGCGGACCAGCTCGGCGGTGATCTCGTCCAGGGTGAGCTGCGCGGTGTCCACCAGCCGGGCGTCCGGCGGACATTCGGCCAGCAGCTCGCGCGGGACCAGACTGCCCGCGTACAGGCAGACCCGGCAGGCCCCGAGGGTGCGGGCGCCGCGCACGGTGATCAGATCGGCGGCACCGGGTCCGGCGCCGATGAAGTACACGGTCATCTGTTGGCTCCCGAAGGGGTGTCGAGGGTCTTCTGTGCGGCCCACTGGGTCACCGGCATCGCCTGCCGCCACCCGGTGAATCCGCCCACGGGCACGGCGTGCGCCACCGCGAGCCGGACCAGCTCGCCGCCGTGCCGGCGGTGGGCGTCGGCGAGGAGCGCCTCGGACTCCAGTGTCACGGTGTTGGCGACCAGCCGCCCACCGGCCGGCAGGGCGTCCCAGCAGGCGTCGAGGAGGCCGGGCGCGGTGAGGCCGCCGCCGATGAACACGGCGTCGGGCGGGGGCAGTTCGGCCAGGACCGCGGGCGCGGCGCCCGTGACGACCCGCAGGCCGGGCACGCCGAGGCGCTCGGCGTTGCGGGTGATGCGTGCGGCGCGCACCGGGTCCCGCTCGACGGTGACCGCGCGGCATGAGGGGTGGGTGCGCATCCACTCGATGGCGATCGAGCCCGAGCCGCCTCCGATGTCCCACAGCAGTTCCCCGGGGGCGGGGGCGAGCGTGCCGAGCGTGACGGCGCGCACGTGCCGCTTGGTGAGCTGCCCGTCGTGCTCGTAGGCGTCGTCCGGGAGGCCGGGCACCGCTCCGAGGCGCGGGGCGTCCGGGGCGCGGTGGCAGGTGACGGCGACGATGTTGAGGGGGTCGCCGGGTGGCCGCGCGTCCGGCCAGTCGTCCGCTGTGGCCTCGGCGGTCGTGTGCTCCTTCGCGCCGCCGAGTTGTTCCAGGACCCGCATCCGGCTCGCGCCGAATCCCCGGTCCCGCAGGAGGGCGGCGACCTCGCCGGGTGTGTCGGCGCCCGCGCTGAGGACGAGGATCCGCCGACCGTCGTGCAGGGCGGCGGCGAGACGGGCGGCGGGCCGGCCGACGAGTGTGACGACCTCGACGTCCTCCAGCGGCCAGCCGAGGCGGGCGGCGGCGTAGGAGACGGAGGAGGGGTGGGGCATGACGCGCAGGGCGCCCGCTTCCCCGACTTCCTCGGCGAGGGCGCGTCCGATGCCGTAGAACATGGGGTCCCCGCTGGCCAGTACGGCGATCCGGCGGCCGGCGTGTGCCGCGAGCAGGCCGGGGACCGCGGGGCGCAGGGGCGAGGGCCAGGCGATCCGCTCCCCGGCGCACCGCGGGGGCAGCAGGTCCAGCTGACGCGGGCCGCCGATCAGGACCTCGGCCTCGCCCAGCGCGGCACGGGAGGCGTCGGTCAGCCCCTCCCAGCCGTCGGCCCCGATCCCGACGACGGTCACGGCGGCGGTCGGTGCGGGACGTGCGGGGTTCACTGCGCGGTACCTCGGGATTCGGGGGCAGCTCTCGTGGGGCGACAAAGGCGCACTCTACTGGGCGCCGACCAGCACACCTTTGCTCGGGTGCACAGGCTCCGGCTCCGATCGCGAGGAGCGCCCAGCGCCGGCCGGAGGCCGTGGAGGTCACGTCGAACAGGGCCCGGTGGGACAGGCCGAGGCTCCGGCGAGCCCGAGTTCGCGCTCGCCGAGGGGTGCGAAGAAGCGCTCCACGTCGGCTTCGGTGACCTCGTCGAGAGTCGCCGGTGACCAGCGCGGATCGCGGTCCTTGTCGATGACCTGGGCGCGGATGCCCTCGACCAGGTCGGGCGTGCTCAGGGACGCGCAGGAGACCCGGTACTCCTGCTCCAGCACCCGTTCCAGCGGGCCGAGCCGGCGGGCGCGGCGCAGGGCGGTGAGGGTGACCTTGAGCGAGGTGGGCGACTTGGCCAGCAGGGTCTCGGCGGTCTCCTTCGCCGCCGGGTCGCCGTGCGCGAGCAGCCGTTGGACGATCTCCTCGACCGTGTCGGAGGCGAAGCAGGAGTCGATCCACTCCCGCCGCCCGGCCAGTTCCCCTTCCGGTGCGGGCTCCACATGCCGGTCCAGGGCCTCCCGTACGGGCATGCCGGCGAGGTCGTCGACGAACCGCCCCAGCGCCTCGGAGGGCACGTAGTGGTCGGCGAGACCGGCCAGGAGTGCGTCCCCGGCTCCGATCTGGGCGCCCGTCAGCGCGAGATGGGTGCCGAGTTCGCCCGGGGCGAGGGCGAGCAGGTAGGTGCCGCCGACGTCCGGGACGAAGCCGATGCCGGTCTCGGGCATGGCGATCCTCGACCGCTCGGTGACGATCCGGACGCTGCCGTGCGCGGAGACGCCTACGCCGCCGCCCATGACGATGCCGTCCATGACGGCGACGTACGGCTTGGGGTAGCGGGCGATGCGGGCGTTGAGGTGGTACTCGTCGCGCCAGAACGCGGCCGAGGCGGTGCCGTCCCCGTCGCGGGCGTCGTCGTGGATGCCGCGGATGTCGCCGCCCGCGCACAGGCCGCGCTCCCCCGCACCGGTGATGACGACGGTCTCGACGGCCGGGTCCCGCTCCCAGTCGGTCAGGGCCTCGTCGACGCGGCGCACCATGGCGTGGGTGAGGGCGTTGAGGGCCTTGGGCCGATTGAGGACGATGTGGGCGGCCCGGCCCGTCGTACGGAAGAGGACGTCGGTCATCCGAGTGTCTCCGTCAGGCCTCGGGCCGCGATGACGCGCATGATCTCGTTAATTCCTTCCAGGAGCTGGTGGACTCGCAGGTCGATCTTCTCGATGCCGTACGCGCTGAGGTAAGGCCCCCCATGCAAAGAGGGTGCGTGACGGACATCACACCGCACATTCCTCTGTCCTCAGGTCATCATATGACCTGATCTCACGGCGGGCGGTTGGGTGAATCGCCTTCCGGACGGCACAGCAAGGCGAGGATGGGCATGAGCGACCAGAACAAGCCCGAACGACCGCGCGTGGGCGTGGTGGGTCTAGGAGCCATGGGCCTCGGGATGGCCCGGAGCCTGCGGGCGGCGGGATACGACGTCGGCGTTCACGACCTGCGGCCGGAGGCGGCCGCGGACTTCGCCCGCGACGGCGGGACGGCGTTCGGGACCTGTGGCGAGCTGGCAGCCGCGGTGGACGTCCTGGTCGGCGTGGTGGTGAACGCCGCGCAGGTCGAGGCCGTGCTGTTCGGCGCCGAGGGCGCGGCCGACCGGCTCCGCCCCGGTGCCGTCTTCGTCATGTGCTCCACGGTCGATCCGGGCTGGTCCGCCGCGCTCGAAAGCCGACTGGCCGAGCGGGGCGTGCTCTACCTGGACGCGCCCATCTCCGGCGGCGCCGCGCGCGCGGCGGCCGGTGAACTCACCATGATGACGTCGGGCTCGGCCAAGGCGTACTCGCTCGCCGACCCCGTGCTCGAGGCCATGAGCGGCACCGTCTACCGCCTGGGAGAGCGTGCCGGGCTCGGCTCGAAGGTCAAGATCGTCAACCAGCTGCTCGCGGGCGTGCACATCGCCGCGGCGGCCGAGGCGATGGCCCTCGGCATCAAGGCCGGCGTTCCCGCCGAGGCGCTCTACGAGGTCATCACCCACAGCGCCGGCAACTCCTGGATGTTCGAGAACCGCATGGCCCATGTGCTCGACGGTGACTACACGCCCCTCTCGGCCGTCGACATCTTCGTCAAGGACCTCGGGCTCGTACTGGACGCCGCCCGGCCGGAACGGTTCCCGCTCCCCCTCGCCGCCACCGCCCACCAGATGTTCCTCCAGGCGTCGGCGTCCGGACTGGGGGCCGAGGACGACAGCGCGGTCATCAAGATCTTCCCGGGGGTCGACCTGCCCGAGCCGGTGGAGGCCTGACATGGGAATCCGTCTCGGATGCATCGCCGACGACTTCACCGGCGCCACGGACCTCGCCAACAACCTGGTGCGCGCGGGCATGCGCGTGGTCCAGCTGATCGACACACCACCGGCCGGCGCCGAGCAGGCGATCGACGCGGACGCCGTGGTCATCGCCCTCAAGTCGCGGACCGTCCCGGCGGCCGACGCCGTCGAGGCATCGCTGCGAGCACTGGCCTGGCTGGGGTCCAGGGGCGCCGAGCAGATCTACTTCAAGTACTGCTCCACCTTCGACTCGACGCCGGCCGGCAACATCGGGCCCGTGACCGAGGCGCTGATGGACGCCCTGGGCACCGGCTTCACGGTCGCGACGCCGGCGTTCCCCGACAACGGGCGCACGATCTTCAAGGGGCATCTCTTCGTCGGCGACGTCCTGCTCAGCGACAGCGGCATGCGCCACCACCCGCTCACCCCGATGACCGACTCCAATCTGGTCTCCGTCCTCGGCGCGCAGACCACGCGGGAGGTCGGCCTCATCGACCACACGGACGTCGCCGACGGCGTCGAGGCGATCCGGGCCCGCGTAGACGCCTTGCGTGAGGACGGCTTCGGGATCGCCGTCGTCGACGCCGTCTCCAACGACGACCTGGTGCGGCTGGGCGCGGCGGTCCAGGGTTTCCCGCTGGTGACCGCCGGCTCGGGGCTGGCGATCGGCCTGCCCGCGAACTGGGGGTTCGAGCCGTCCCGCGCCGCAGCGGAGCTGCCGCCCCCCGCCGGTCACCGGGCCGTCGTCTCGGGCTCGGTCTCCACGGCCACCAACCGTCAGGTCCTCGAGTACCTGCGCACCGGCCGACCCGCGTTCAGCGTGGACCCGCTGCGCGTGGCCGCAGGCGAGGACGTGGTCGGGCAGGCCCTGGCCTTCGCCGAGTCGCACCTGGACGACGGGCCCGTCCTCGTCTACTCCACCGAGTCGGCCGACACGGTCCGCACCGTCCAGGGCCGGCTCGGTGCCGCCGAGGCCGGTGAGCTCGTGGAGCGGACGCTGGCCCGCATCGCACAGGGGCTCGTGGAACGTGGCGTGCGCCGACTGGTCGTCGCGGGTGGTGAGACCTCGGGGGCGGTCGTCCAGGCGCTCGGTGTCACCGGACTCCGGATCGGGCCGCAGATCGACCCCGGTGTGCCCTGGTGCGCGGCGGCCCTTCCGGGCGGAGACACGCTCCACATCACGCTCAAGTCCGGCAACTTCGGCGGCCCCGACTTCTTCACCCGTTCCTTCGCGCTCCTGGACGAGGAGGCAGCATGACCCCGCAGCCGAGCACCGCCGCCGGGACAGGACACGACGAGACGGTCGACCTGGCCCGCAAGGAGATCGTCCGCGTGGGCACCAGCCTGTTCGCCCGGGGCTACGTCCACGCCAGCGCGGGCAACATCAGTGCCAAGGTCGGCGACCACCATCTGATCACGCCCACCGACGCCGCCCTGGGGTTCCTCGAACCCGGCCGCCTGGCACAGGTCGACGCCCGGGGTGAGCAGATCGCGGGCGACCGTGCCAGCAAGACCCTGACGCTCCATCGGCGCATCTGTGCCGCCGACCCCACGGCCCGGTTCGTCGTCCACACCCACTCCACGCACCTGGTCGCGCTCACGCTGGCCGGTGTGTGGAGCACCGCGGACGTGCTGCCGCCCCTCACGCCGTACTACGTGATGAAGGTCGGGCACGTCCCGCTCATCCCCTACCACCGGCCCGGCGACCCCCACGTGGCCGACCTGGTGACCGCCCTCATCGCCGACCGCGCAGCGAGCCGAACGCCCATCAGGGCGGTGCTGCTGGACCGGCTGGGCCCCGTGGTCTGGGGCCCCGACGCGGCCACCGCTCTCGCCGTCCTCGAAGAACTCGAGGAGACGGCACGTCTCTGGCTCATGACCGACCGTCGCCCCGAGCCGCTTTCCGATCACGCGCTCGATGAACTCAGGTCCACCTTCAACGCCGCGTGGTGAACCCCTTCTCCCCTGCCGGAGAATTCCCCTGAGCCGCTCAAAGGATCGCCATGTCCATGCCCATATCGGCGTCCCAAGTCCCCGACGTCGCCCGTGAGAACGCCGTCTTCCGCAAGGTCGTACGGCGCATCGTCCCCTTCCTCGTCCTCTGTTACGTCGTCTCCTACCTCGACCGGGTCAATGTCGGCTTCGCGAAGCTGCAGATGTCCGACGACCTCGGATTCAGCGAGGCGGCGTACGGCCTCGGCGCCGGCCTGTTCTTCATCGGCTACTTCCTCTTCGAGGTGCCGTCGAACCTGATGCTGCAGCGCGTCGGCGCCCGCACCTGGATCGCCCGGATCATGATCAGCTGGGGTCTGGTCTCGGCGTCGTTCGTGTTCGTCAGCAACGAGGCGACGTTCTACGTCCTCAGGTTCCTCCTCGGCGCCGCGGAGGCGGGGTTCTACCCGGGGGTGATCCTGTACTGCACGTACTGGTTCCCGTCGCAGCGTCGTGCCCGGGTGATCGCGATGTTCATGTCCGCGATCCCGGTGGCCGGCATCTTCGGCAACCCGCTCTCCGGCTGGATCATGGACCGGTTCCAGGGGGTGAAGGGCTGGCAGGGCTGGCAGTGGATGTTCCTGCTGGAGGCGATACCCGCCGTCCTCATCGGTGTGGCCACCCTGTTCTACCTCGACAACAGCGTGCGCGCCGCGAAGTGGCTCACCGACGAGGAGAAGGACGTCGTCGAACGGGCGATCGCCGAGGACGCCGCGCACCAGACCGTGCACGGCCGGGTCTGGGACGCCTTCCGCGAGCCGAAGGTGTGGCTGATGTGCCTCATCTACTTCTGTTTCGTGATGGGTCAGTACGCCCTGACCTTCTGGATGCCCACGTTCATCGAGTCCACCGGCATCGAGGGCAACCTGGCGATCGGGGCGCTCAGCGCCGTGCCGTTCCTGGCCGCACTCGTCACGATGAACGTGCTGGGACGTTCGGCGGACAAGCACCGCGAGCGCCGCTGGCACCTGGTCGTCCCGAGCCTCATGGGCGCCGTCGGCTTCTCTCTGGCGGCCGGCTGGGCCGGGTCCACCGCGCTGTCCCTGGCCGCGCTGTCCTTCGCCGCGGCCGGGGTGCTGACCTGCGCGCCGCTGTTCTGGTCACTCCCCACCGCGTTCCTCGGAGGCACCGCAGCCGCGGTCGGCCTCGCCGCGATCAACTCGGTGGGCAACCTCGCCGGCTTCGTCAGCCCCTACATGATCGGCGCGTTGAAGGACGCCACCGGCTCGACATCGCTCCCGATGTACGTCCTGGCGCTCAGCCTCGTCGTCGGCGCCGCCGCGGTGCTCACCACCGACAAGCAGACCGTCAACCGCTGACCGTTCCCTCCCGGTCCCCCCCCCACAGGAGCCAGCATGCCGAGGTTCGCAGCGAACCTGTCCATGATGTATCCCGAGCACGACTTCCCCGACCGCTTCGCCGCGGCCTCGGCGGACGGCTTCACCGCCGTCGAATACCTCTTCCCCTACGCCTACGACAGCGCGGAGTTGCGGCGCCGGCTCGACGACCACGGCCTCAGGCAAGTCCTCTTCAACGCACCTCCCGGGGCCTGGGAGTCCGGAGAACGCGGGATCGCGGCGCTGCCCGGCCGCGAGGCGGAGCACCGCTCCGGAATCGCCCGGGCTCTCGAGTACGCCGCCGCACTGGACTGCCCGCGGTTGCACGTGATGGCCGGTCTCCTGCCGCCGGACGTGACTCCGAAGGAGCGGGCCGAGCACCGCGACACCTACCTGGCCAACCTCGAATGGGCAGCGGAGCGAGCCGCCGAGCTGGCGGTCGACATCCTGGTCGAGCCGATCAACGGCCGCGACATGCCGGGCTACTTCCTGTCGAGGCAGGCGGAGGCCCACGCGGTGGTACGGGAGGTGGGCGCCCCGAATCTCAAGGTGCAACTCGACCTGTACCACTGCCAGATCGTCGAAGGCGATCTCACGGCGACGCTGCGCCGCGACCTGCCGACCGGCCGGGTCGGCCATCTGCAGATCGCCGGCGTGCCGGACCGCAACGAGCCGGACAGCGGCGAGCTCGACGTCCGGCATCTGTTCGGCGTCGTCGACGACCTGGGCTTCGACGGGTGGATCGGCTGCGAGTACATCCCCCGTGCCGGCACGAGCGAGGGCCTCGGCTGGCTCAACGACTACCGAGGAGACAGCGCATGAGGATCGTCATCACGGGCGGCTTCGGCTTTCTGGGACGCGAGATCACCGACACCCTGCTGAGGGCTCGGACGCACGGTGGTTCGCCGATCGATCAACTGGTGCTCACCGACCGATTCGTGCCGCCCGGGGCGCCGCAGGCGGCCGATCCCCTGGTGGAGATCGTGCGGGGTGACCTGGTCGAGTGTCTCGACGAGGTGTTCGCGGAGCCGGTGGACGTGCTGATCCACCTCGCCGCCGCCGTCTCGGCCGAGTGCGAGGCCGACTTCGACCTCGGGATGAGCGCCAACCTGGACACCACCCGCGCCCTCCTCGAAGCCACCCGGGCCCAGTCGGCGGCCGGCGGGCCGGTGCCGCGCCTGGTGTTCTCCAGCAGCGTCGCGGTCTACGGTTCCGACCCGGCACTGCCGCTCCCGCCGGTCGTCAGCGAGTCGACCCTGCCCACGCCCCGGTCGAGCTACGGGATCCAGAAGCTCGTCTGCGAGCAGCTCGTCGCGGACTACACGCGCCGGGGCTTCATCGACGGACGCGTCGCCCGGCTGATGACCGTGTCCGTACGTCCCGGCAAGCCGAACGCCGCCGCCTCCGGCTTCCTGTCGGGCATCGTCCGCGAGCCGCTCGCGGGCCTCCCCGCGATCTGCCCCGTACGCCCCGACCTGCGGGTTGCCCTGGCGTCACCACGGCGCACGGTCGAGGGGATCCTCCGCATCGCGGAAGCAGAGCGCGGCAGCGGGAAGGGCCGGCTCGACGGCGGACTGCCCGTCAACCTCCCGGCACTCACGGTCTCGGTCGCCGAGATACTGGCCACGCTGCGGCGGGTGGCGGGCGACGCCGCGGCCGATCTGGTGACCGTCGCGCCCGATCGTGACGTCGAGGCCGTGGTGGGATCGTGGCCCTCCGTCTTCGACAACACACGGGCCGCCGCGCTCGGGCTGGAGCCCGACCCGAGCTTCGAATCGGTGGTGCGGGACTACCTCGCCGACCACCCCGACGCGGTCCTGGTCAAGGCCTAGTGGAAGCGGAACGACGAGACCCGGGCCTATAGACTGAAAACCATGTTTTCCAAGGTAAGCGGTCCCGTCCGGCTCGCGGATCAGGTCGCCGCGACCCTCTCGGAGGAGATCGAGTCGGGGCGGCTGGCCGAGGGCGACCGACTGCCGACAGAGGTCGAGCTGGTCAGGCAGTTGGGCGTCAGCCGCACGGTGGTGCGCGAGGCGCTGTCGCGGCTCCGCAACGCGGGCCTGATCGAACCGCGCCAGGGCATCGGCGTGTTCGTCCTGCCGCGGCGCACCCGCCCGCTCGACCTGGAGGCCGCCGACACCAAGGCGAAGGTGCTGCAGATCGTGGAGGTGCGCCGCGCCATGGAGGGTGAGGCGGCCCATCTCGCGGCCACCCGGGCCACACCCTTCGACCTCGCACGGATGCGTCAGGCGCTGGACGCGATCGACTCGGCGGTCGCGGCCGGCGGCGACGGCGTGGACGAGGACCTCGCCTTCCACCGGTCGATCGCCGAGTCGACCGGAAACACGGTGATGGTCTCGACGCTGCGGTACCTGGGCGATGTGTCGCGCGGCGGTATCCGCGTCACGCGTGCGAACGAGGCACGCCGGAACGACTTCATCGAAGCGGTCCGGGCGGAGCACCACGCCATCCTCGCCGCCGTCGAGGCCCGCGACGCGGAGGCGGCACGCACGGCCGCACGCCTCCACATGAACCACGCCGCCGCCCGCCTCCAGGACGCGGACGACGGATTCTGGACCGACGCCGAGGACATCGAGGTGGATCTCGACAGCGCTCCCTGACGCGCCGGTACGCCCGCAGGCCGATCCCCCTCGGTCCGTCAGTCGTCGCGTTCCACGCCTATGAGGACGAAGGCCATGGTCGCCGCCCGTCCGCTGCGGTTGCGCCAGGCGTGACGTGTGCCGTTCTGGATCACGATGTCCCCTGCCGAGAGCGGCGTGCGGTGGCCGTCGTCGAGTTCGAGGACGATCTCGCCCGTCAGCACGATGCCGTAGTCCACGGTCTCGGTGGCGTGCATGCCGTCGGGTTCGATGAGTTCGGCGATGCCGGGCGAGTCGGCCCGCTGCTCCTGGTCGAAGGCCGCCGGGTCGAACGCGGGGTCGGCCAGCGCGGATTCCGGCGGGAAGGTCAGAACGATGAACCGCGTGCCGCCGGGCGCCGGGAGCAGGCTGGTGACCTTGGGAGTGGGGTCCTCCCCTGTCCTGCTGACCGGTTCGCCGGGTTCGGTGGCCCAGGGCAGCCGGGACACCCAGCCCGGCAGACTGGTGAACTCCCGGCTGCGCGGGATCGGGCCGTCGGTGACGACGACCGACCTGCCGTTCTCGTCATGGCCGGTGACGACTCTGCGCATACGTCTCTCCTCGCTCGGGTCCGATGCGTGTCAGTGGGGCCTCGTGCCCGCTTCGGCCGGAGCCGCGAGGGCCGTTTCCCAGGCGGCCACGACGTCCGCGACCGTGGCCGCGGGCGCGCGCAGCAGCGTCGACGCGACCGTGCGCACGAGCAGCCGGTGCCCCTCGTGGGTGAGGTACTCCACGGGGGACTTGCCGTCCACGCGCGCGAGCAGCAGCGCCGGCAACAGGGTCGCGGCACGGTGGAGAAGGGCCGCGCGGGGCTCCCAGTCGACGCACCTGACGTACTCCTCGGCCAGGACGCGGGCCGACCGCAGAAGGTCGTCACGGCACCCCGGCACCACCAGGCTCTTGAGGAGCAGGTGGTTGACGCAGAAGGCGAGGTCGAAGGCCGGGTCCCCGTACCAGGCGCACTCGGCGTCCAGCAGCACGGGCCCCGACGGGCCGACGAGGATGTTCTTGGGGCTGACGTCGCCGTGCACCAACGCCAGGCGCGTGCCGGCGGTGCGGTCGGCCAGGCCCTGGAGGACGTCGCCGAGGCCGGGGTGCGCGGCGGCGGTGGCCAGCAGGTACGGCGCGATGCGCAGGGCGTGGAAATTGTCGTCGGTCGCGAACTCCTCGGCGAGGGCGGCATCGCCCGCGCTCGCCGCGTGCAGGCCGCCGAGCAGTTTCCCGACCGCCGCCGCGGTCGCCACCCGCACCTCGCCGTAGAGCAGCTGCGCCTTCCACATCGGATACCGCTCGGGAGGCAGGTAGGCCATGGCGAAGAGGCCCGCCGCGGGATCGTGGGCCAGCAGCTCCGGCACGCTGTCCGGGCGGTGCCGGGACGCGAACCGCATCCACGCCCATTCGTAGGCGTTGCGCGACACCGGTGCCTCCCAGTCTGCCGCGACCTTCAGCCTCGCCAGGGCGCGTTTGACGCAGAGGGAACGTCCCGGCAGGTCCACGCGCCACAGGTCGGACGAGACGCCACCGGCCAGCGGCGTCCAGGTCGCGGTCTCGTCGGGCTCGGCGAGGCCCTCGGCCATCAGGAAGTCGCTCAGCACCATGTCGGGCACGGGGCCCGGTCCGATCTGTGCGGAAGCCGCGCTCATCGCCCTTCACCCGGTCCGGTGGTCACGCCCTGGGGGCTGTTGCAGGGGTGGGCCGGCGCCTGGTCCGCCAAGACCCGCACGACCTCCTCGGCGGCGCGGCGGCGCAGTTCCGTCACCGACGTGTCGGAGGAGAAGGCGACGTGCGGGGTGAGCAGCGCGCCGGGCTGTGCCGACAGCCCGGCGGGAACGTGCGGCTCGGTCTCCAGGACGTCGAAAGCGGCACCGTCCAGGTGTCCGCTGTCGAGCGCCTTGATCACCGCGTCCGTGTCGACCAGGCCGCCCCGGCTGACATTGACCAGCAGACCACCCGGACGCATCAGCTCCAGCTGCTCGGCTCCGATGACGTGGAACGTTTCCGTTGTGAGCGGCAGGTGGAGGATCACCACGTCGCTGCGGCGCAGCAGTTCGTCCAAGGCCACCATCTCCACACCGGGGGCGTCCTTCGGCGTGTGCGGGTCGTGGGCCAGTGTCCGGCAGCCGAAGGCGCCGAGCTTGCGTGCCGTGGCGCGCCCTATCCTCCCGAAGCCGACGACACCGCAGGTCAGCGTCGCCAGTCGGCGCAGCCGGGCACTCGCGGGGTTCCAGCGGCCGGCGCGGACCTCCCGGTCGAACGCGGCCAGTCCGCGTGTCCAGGCGAGCACCATGCCGACGGCGTGGTCGGAGACCTCCTCCACGCAGTAGTCGGGCACGTTGGTGACCCACACCCCGCGCTCGGTGGCCGTGGACACGGCGATGTTGTCCAGCCCCACGCCGAGCCGGGCGACGACCCGCAGTTCCGGCGCGGTGCCGATCGCGGTGGCGGAGACGGGTGCCCAGCAGGTCAGGATGCCGGCGGGGCGGTGCTCGGCGACCAGCTCCTCGATCGCCTCGGCGGAGGCGGGCTCGGCGGGGCCGGTCACCAGGGTGTGGCCCGCCCGCTCGATGACGGATCGCTCGACGGAGTCGTCGGGCCAGGCGTGGTCGGTGAGCAGCACGGTGCCGGGGCGGCTCGGTGGGTTCATGGAAGGTCGTCCTCGCAGAATCGTGCGCGGGTGAGGTGGAGAGGTTCGCTGGGCTCGGGTGGGGTGCCGGCGCTCGCCGACTTGTGGTCGGTACGGGCGCCACGCCTGGGGGTCGCGAGATGCCGGGGCACGTCGCATCACTCTGTCACAGCCACGTGATGCTAACGATAGCACTGGCGCACTTCGACGCGTCAAGAGCGCGGGAGAACGAGGAATTCCCAAGAAAACCGGTGTTCACATCTTGACGCGCAACGGAGTTCCCTCCATGGTTCTGCCAATGCCGACCGTGTGACCCCATAAGAGTCCGCACGAAGTCCGGCTGTCGAAGACGCCATAGCCACGGACGTCCCCGACGGGCGAAATACGGCTGAATTGCGCATGCGGCATCCGACCCGCAGCCCATCGCCCCCTTGCCGCCGGTCGGCGGCCGCTCGCCGACGCCGACCCGACGCAGTCCGTGTTCAGCTCACCGCTTCTCGCCTCTTCTTCTCTCCTCATCGCATCCCGTCGTAGCCGCCCGTACGGACCCGTACCGGCGATGCGTCCGCCGCGCCCTGCCGCGGCCCATTCCTCCTCAGGAGCCGCTATGACTCACGCCGCGCACGTCGACATCGGCGCAGTTCCCGCCGACAGCACACCGGAAGGGAGCCGTCTTCCCATTTCCCGGACCATGATCGGGGTCGGCTTTCTGCTGATCGTCCTCTCCTACATGGTCAATGCGATGGACCGCCAGGTCTTTCCTCCCCTGCTGCCCGCCATCCGCGCGGAGTACGGGTTCTCCCTGGAGCAGGGCGGGCTGCTGGCAACGAACTTCACCCTCGGAATGGCCCTGGCCGGCCTGCCCGCGGGCTACCTCCTGGACCGCTTCCGCCGCAGGACGGTCCTGCTAGTCAGCATCGTGATCTACTCCCTGGGCACGATGGCCACGCCGCTGGCGACCGGGTTCGCCGACATGACCCTGTACCGGGTCGTCTCGGGCTTCGGTGAGGGCATGCAGTCCGCCGCCATCTTCGCGGCGATGGGCGCCTTCTTCGTCCACCGGCGCGGCCTCGCCTTCGGTGTCATCGGCGTCGGCTACTCCGTCGGCGTGTTCATCGCCCCGCTGATCGGCGTCGAACTCATGGGCATGCACGGCACCTGGCACGCGCCCTTCTACCTGTTCGGCACGGCCGGGCTGCTGATCGCCGCCGCCTCCCTGTTCCTCGTCAAGGCCGGCCTGACCGAGCACACCGTCGAGCGGGTCGCCTCGACCAAGACCTACGAGTACATGCCGGCCTCCGCCTACAACCGCAACACGATCGCCCTGACCGTCCACTCCGTCGTCAGCGGCGTGGCCATCTACGGGTTCCTCGGCCTGTACCCGACGTACCTCATCAGCTCGCTGCACTACTCCGCCGAACAGGCCGCGCTGGCCATGAGCTTCCTCGGCTTCGGGGGCATGACGGCCGTGCTCGGCGGCTGGCTCGGCGACCGCGTGAACCAGCGCAACCTGCTGATCCTCAGCCTGCTGGCCGTCTCGGTCATCAGCACGTGCATCTACGAGACGCGGGCCGCGGTGGGCCCGCAGTGCGTGTTCGCCTTCCTCATGGGCGCCTTCGGACTGGGCTTCGTCTATCCCAACACCAACAGCGCGATGCAGCGGGCCGTGCGTCCGTCGCAGATCGGACGCGCCTCCGGGCTCTTCGTGAGCAGCTACTACGGCCCGGCGGCGCTCTCGGGCCTGCTCTTCGCCGCCCTCGTGGAGACCTTCGGCTGGAGCCGGGCAGGGCTGCTCCAGGTCACGGTCCTGCCGTTGGCGGGCGTCGTCGCCCTGGCCTTCGTCCGCCCCGCGCGGTTCAACAACGCGATCCGCTAACGACCCACCCGGCCGACACACCGAGGGCCTGCCCACCGCCGAGCGGTGGGCAGGCCCTGTCACGGCCGGCGCCGGCGGGCAAGCGCCCGTCAACGGCTCTCGGCCACGACCGGATTGCGCAGGACGCCGATGCCCTCGATCTCCACCTCCACCTCGTCCCCGGGGCGGATCGGACCGACACCGGACGGCGTTCCGGTCATGATCACGTCTCCTGGCAGCAGCGTCAGATAGCGACTGAGGTAGCTGACGATTTCCGGGACCGGCAGCAGCAGGTCGGCAGTGCTCGCGGACTGCACGACGGTGCCGTTCACACGGGTGACCAGGGAGAGTCCTGAGGGGTCGAGTCCGGTCGCGATGACGGGCCCGAGGGGAGCGAAGGTGTCCTGGCCCTTCCCGATCAGAAGCGTCCCGAACGCGCTCTCCTTGCGCTGGACGATGCGGTCACTGACATCATTGCCGCAGGTGTATCCGAGGATGTACTCATGCGCGTCGGAGGGTTTCACATGGCGGGCTTCCTTTCCGATGACGACGACCAACTCGCCCTCGAAATGGATCAGTTCCCCGTCGACCGGATACACGATCGCCTCCCCCGGCCCGACCACCGCCGTGCTCGGCTTCATGAAGCACACCGGAACCTCGGGAATATCACGGTCGGTCTCGTCGACATGTGAGGCGTAGTTGTACGCGAACCCGAAAATCCGGGATCGCTCGACCGGCGGGAGAATGACGGCCTCGGCGACCCGGTCGATGTGCCCCGTAAGGGAAAACCCGGTGAAAGGATCACCCTCGAATCTGGCGATGGTGACATCACCGGATTCGAGTTCTCCGTAGTACCGCACGCCGCCGACGGCATACCTGACGATCCGCACGGACACCTCCGCAACTAGGCAGCCAAAGGCGGCTGCACGGCCCATCCAGCAATGCTAACGTTAGCACAGCGGCAGCACTGCTATCGTTGGCACACGCGCAGTGACGACACGGGACCAGCCAGTCGAGGGGACTCCATACGTGATCACGACCAGGGACATCGCCGAGCGCCTCGGAGTCTCCGTGTCGACGGTGGGGCGGGCGCTCGCCGACGATCCGCGCATCAGCGAGGAGACCAAGTTCCGCGTCAGGCAAGCCGCTTCCGACATGGGCTACGTCGGCAACCGGGCGGCCCGGATGATGCGCGGCGCGTCCAGCAACGTGGTCGCGCTGGTGATCCCGGACATCCGCAACAGCTTCTACTCGACCATCGCGCACGAGCTGTCCAAGAACATGGAGGCCGAGGGCTTCCAGCTGATGCTCTCGGAGACCGACGACGACCGCACGGCGGAGCTGCGCCATCTGCGGGAGCTGTCCGCGAACCGCGTGGCCGGCGTCATCATCGTGCCCACCGCGCGCCCGCACAGCGAGTCCGTCAAACTCCTGCGCGCCCTGCCGCACTTGCAGCTCCTGCGCCGCCACCCGTCCCTCGGTTCGCAGTGGTTCGGCGTGGACGACCACGAGGCGCTGCGCGGGGCCACGGCCCACCTGGTGGCACAGGGCCATACCCGCATCGCCTACCTCGGCGGCCCGGAAGAGCTGCCCACGGGCGCGGAGCGCCTGCGCGGCTTCCGCAGCGCCCTGCGTGAAGGAGGCCTGCCGGACGATGCGGGCCGGACGGCACTGGGGCCGCCGTCGTCGATCGAACACGGCCGCGAAGCGGTGCGCCGGCTGCTGCGGGGGCCGGACGCGCCCACCGCGCTCGTGCTGGGATCGATCCAGCTCACCCTCGGCGTCCTCGAAGAGCTGTCACGGCAGGGCGTGAAGGTGCCCGAGGAGCTGTCCGTGGTCGGGTTCGGGGACGAGCCCGGATTCTCCTGGTGGGGTCCCGGACTCACCACCATCGGTCTGCCCATCCAGGAGATGGCCACCGGCTGCGCACTGTGGATGATGCGTCGCCTCAAGACCAAGCCGAGCAACGACGGCCCGTACACCTCGGTCTCCCCAGGCTCACTCGTGCTGCGCGGCAGCACGGCACGCCCGGGCGGGAAGGCTCCGTCCGGGGCCGCCTGAGCCAGGGCGCCGCTTCGTCTCGGGCAGCCTCGTAGCGGTACGCACGAGTGCGTCGAGCACCCGCTCGGCGCGGACCGGCGAGCCCGTGCCGCCTGTGCTGTCCGTCCGTCCAGGACGGCGCGGGCTCGCCGGAGTTCCTACCGCAGCGTCACAGTGACACGGACGGGTTGTGCGAACGATAGCACTGAAGGGCCGCTACTCCCAAGGGGAGTGAAGCACGCACCACAGCCCCGAATCATTGAGCCGCTTACCTCTTGACAGAAACCTCGACGCTGCGCACGATTGCGCTATCGTTAGCACGATCAGAGCCGCAGTGGATGAGCATCCCTCGTCCTCCCCTGGCCACGGACCGCGCCCACTCGACTGCGCGCGGACATTCCGTACACCTCCTCCGGGCACCGGGCACCCCTCCCTCACGGCAGACACGGGCACCGCCCGGTGCCCCGATCGTCCGATCTTCGAAAGGTTGCACCGCCATGACAGACGCGCGGATCGCCAAGCTCCACGGCCGCAGGGTGTGGGATTCCCGCGGGCGCCCCACGGTGGAGGTCGAAGCGCGTCTGGCGGACGGCGCGGTCGGGCGTGCCATCGCGCCGGCCGGGGCCTCGACGGGCCAGGGTGAGGCGCTCGATCTGCGGGACGGCGGCAGCCGCTTCGGCGGCCTCGACGTGCACCGCGCGGTCGGTTCGGTGAACGGCGAGATCGCGCCCGCTCTCCTGGACCGCGACGCGGCCGATCAGGAAGCCGTCGACCGGCTCCTGGTGGACCTCGACGGAACCCCCGACCGTTCTCGCCTGGGCGGCAACGCGATCGTCGCCACGTCCATGGCGGTGCTGCACGCCGCCGCCGCGTCGGCGGGCGTACCGCTGTGGCGGCACCTGGCGGGCGAACGGCCGGTCCGCATCCCCCTGCCGGAGATCCAGATCTTCGGCGGCGGCGCCCATGCCGACCGCCGCGTCGACGTCCAGGACTTCATGGTGATGTGCCCCGCGGCACGCAGTTTCTCCGAGGCCCTCGACTGGACCGCGGAGATCTACCGGGCGGCCGGAAGCCTGATGCGCAGGGCCGGGAAGGCACAGGGCGTGGCCGACGAAGGCGGCTACTGGCCCGCGTTCGACTCCAACGAGGAAGCACTCGAGACGCTCACCCGGGCGATCGAGACGGCGGGGTTCGAACCCCTGGCGCAGGTCGGCATCTCGCTGGATGTCGCGGCCTCGCAGTTCGGCAGCGGGGGGCGGTACACGCTGGCCCTGGACGACCGCACGCTGGACACCGCGGCGCTGATCGACATGCTGGGCGACTGGATCGGGCAGTATCCGATCCTGTCCGTCGAGGACCCGGTGGGCGAGGACGACACCGACGGCATGGTGGAGTTCACCCGGCGCCACGGCGCCCGCTGCCAGGTGATCGGTGACGACTACCTGGTCACGAACGCCAAGCGGGTGGAGGCGGCGGCCACCAGCGGGGCCGCGAACGCCGTCCTCGTCAAGCCGAACCAGGCCGGCACGGTCACGGAGGCGTTCCAGGCGCTGCGCGCCGGAAAGGACGCCGGGTTCGGCACCATCGTCTCGGCCCGGTCCGGCGAGACCGAGGACGTCACCATCGCCCATCTGAGCGTCGGATGGAACGCGGGCCAGCTGAAGGTGGGCTCGTTCACCCGCTCCGAGCGCATGGCCAAGTGGAACGAGGTGCTGCGTATCGAGGAGTCCCTGGGTGAATCCGCGGAATTCAGCGGATGGTCCGCGTTCACATTCTCCGATTCCGGGCCCTCCACGGCCAGGCCGTAAAACCGCCTCGAAACATTAGCGCCTCGAAGTATTACAGTCATCGAAAAGTCATCGCAATAAAGAGCTGACCGGAGCACGGAGACCAGCATGCTGCCACCCGTCAATCTGCGCCCGAGTTTCAACATCACCCGCGCCTCCCATGTGCGTCTCACCGTGGCCGACCTCGCCGAGAGCCGGAATTTCTATGTGAAAGCCCTCGGGCTCGTCGTCAGCGACGAGGACGAGCGCACCTGCTACCTCCGCGGTCTCGCCGAGGCTTGCCACCACAGCCTCGTACTGGAGCTGGACGAGGAGGGGGCCGGCGCCTGCCGGAGAATCGGCTTCCGTGTCTTCTTCGACGAGGATCTCGACGTCGCCTACACATGGTTCCGGGACCGGGGGCTGCCCGCGGAGTGGGTCGACCTCCCGTACCAGGGCCGCACGCTGCATGTCGCCGACCCCGTCGGCACGCCGCTCGAACTCTGCGCGCACATGGAGACACGGCCGAGGCTGCACATCGACTTCGAGCACTACCGCGGCGCCCACGCGCAACGGCTGGACCACTTCCAGACCTTCGCGCCGAACACGTACGAGCTGACCGCGTTCTACGGCGAGCTCGGATTCCGGAACTCCGAGTACCTGGCTCACGGCGACAAGCTGCTCAGCTCGTTCATGTACCGCAAGGGGACCACCCTGGACCTGGCGCTCGTGGAGAACACCGGCCCCGCGCTCCATCACTTCGCCTACACCGTCTCCGAGAGCCGCGACATCTTCACCGCCTGCGACTGGGCGGGGATCCTCGGCTACGGCGAGGGCGTCGAGCGAGGCCCTGGGCGGCACGGTCCGGGCGGGATGCTCTTCACCTACCTCCGTGACCCCGACGGGCACCGGGTGGAGGTCTTCAACGCCCACTACCAGACGATCGACACCGAGATCGAGCCCGTGCGCTGGGACGCCGGGTCGCTCAGCACGAACGTCCGCTGGGGGTTCCCGGCGCTGGAGAAGTGGTACTTCGAGGCGTCGCCCTTCGCCGGGGTGCAGCAGACGCCACCCACCGAGCCTCCGAACCCGATGACGCTCGAGCGGTTCCTGCTCGAGCAGTCCCCGCACTGACCTTCCCGTCCCCCGAGGAGACGACATGGCACGAGTCCCCTATCTGCGCCGCGAGGACGCGGACGAGTCGCAGAAGCCCCTGTACGACCGGCTGGAAGCCGAACGCAAGGTACCGACGGCGAACATCTTCCTCGCCCTGACCCATGCGCCCACCCAGCTGGACGCCTTCCTGACCTACGCCAACTCCCTGCGCGCCGCCGACCTCAGCCCCAGGCTGCGCGAGCTGGCCATTCTGACCGTGGGCCACGCGACCCGGTCCGCGTACGAGGTCGCGCACCACCAGTCGCACGGTCTCAAGGCCGGACTGACCGGCGAACAGCTCGCGGCGGTGGCCGACTTCGAGTCGTCGGGCCTGTTCGACGAGACGGAGAAGGCCGTCATGCGGCTCGCCAAGGAGTCCACGCTCCAGGTCGACGTGTCCGAGGAGACCTGGCGCGCCGCCGCCGCTCATCTGACGGACCGGCAGATGGTCGAACTGTCGCTGTCCATCGCCTGGTACAACTCCGGCGTCCGCGTCATGGGTCTGCTGGACATCGACCTTGAGGAAAATTACCCGAACCCGTTCCCCGGTTCTCAGTAATTCGGCACCGTACGGCCCGTCTTTTCAGGAGTATTTCAATGGCGAAAATGCTCGCCGCACGACTGCACCAGCTCGGTGAGCCGATGACGGTGGACACGATCGATGTGCCCACCCCGCGGCCGACCGATGTACTGGTGCGGGTCAAGGCATGCGGAATCGTGCCGAACATGGCCAACGTGATCAACAACTGGCCCACCTGGTATCCGCACCAGCCGCTGCCCAAGTTGCCCGCGGTCTTCGGCCTGGATCCCGCCGGTGTGGTCGAGGCGGTCGGCGAGGCCGTCCTCAACACCAAGCCCGGGGACCGGGTCTATGTGAGTCCGCTGCGGTCCTGCGGCAGCTGCCAGGTGTGCCGCGGCGGCGAGCTCAGCCGGTGCCGCTACTTCACTCTGAACGGCTACTTCAGCACGTCCCGAGACGGCCAGCGGATCTTCGACCTCTACCCCTACGGCGGCTTCGCCGAGTACATGACGGCTCCGCAGTACTCGATCGTCAACATCCCCGACACCATGACGTTCGAGCAGGCCGGCAAGCTCGGCTACATCGGCACCTCCTACGGCGCCCTGAGGCACGCCGCGGCCGGCCCCGGCCAGGTCGCGCTGATCGACGGGATCACCGGAACGCTCGGCGTCGCCTCCGCCCTCCTCGCGCTGGCCTCGGGTGTCTCCAGGGTCCTCGGCACCGGCCGCAACGAGGAACTCCTCAAGCGCGTCAAGGAGCTGGCCCCGGACCGGATCGAGGTCATGCGGCTGGGCGAGGGCTCCACCGGCGAGTGGGCGAGGTCCCGCACGGGCGGCGAGGGGGCCGACTTCGTCATCAGCGCGCTCGGTGCCAAGGCCCCCGTGGAGACGATGCTCGACTCCATGCGGGGCGTCCGCCGCGGCGGCAGGGTGGTGAACGTCGGAGGTGTGGCGGACCTGCTGCCCGTGGACGTGAAGTGGCTGATGGACGAGCAGGTCCAGCTGATCGGCTCCAACTGGTTCACCACCGCGCAGGGCCAGGAGGTCGCCGACATGGTGGCGACCGGAGCCCTGGACCTGTCGTACCTGATCACCAAGCCCTTCCCGCTGTCCGAGGTCAACGAGGCGATCTCGGGGCGCGCCACGGACCTCGACGGCGGATTCAGCAACTACGTCGTGATCCCCTGAGGCGCCGATCCCCCATACTCACCCCGCGGCGGACCTGTTCTGCCCTGACGCCGCCGCGGGGTGTACCGGCAGGGCGGAGGAGGTACCGGTGGAACTGCGCTGGCTGGAATCGTTCGTCGTCGTCGCGGAGGAACTGCACTTCGCGCGGGCCTCGGACCGGCTGCACCTCGCGCCGTCGGCGCTCAGCGCCCAGATCAGAGCGCTCGAGTCCCACCTGGGCGTTCGGCTCATCGACCGCGGACGGCGCACCCGCCCGGCCCTGACCAGCGCCGGGCGGCTCTTCCTCGAGGAAGCCCGGCTGACGCTCGCCCAGGCCGCCCGGGCCGAGGCGGTGGGCCGGCGTGCCGGCCGCGGGGAGCTGGGACACGCCCAGATCGCCTACGTCGCCTCGGCCGCGTTCTCCGGGGTGCTGACCGACGTCCTCACCCGCTGCGCGGCCCCGGGCACCGAACTGACGGTACAGGTACGCGAGTTGGAGACGCCTGCCCAACTGGAGGCGCTGGCCTGCGGGGACATCGACGTCGGCTTTCTGCGCTGGCGGCCGGAGTACCCACCCGACGTCACGGCCACCTGCCTGCTCACCGAGCAGGTGGTTCTGGCGCTGCCCGCCGCTGCGCCCTTGGCGGCGTACGACGCGGTACCGGCGGCGAAGCTGCGCGACGAGTGCTTCGTGGCCCCGCACTTCGACGAGGAGTACGGCTGCCGTGACCAGATCCTCGAGGTGGCGGAGCAAGGGGGGTTCGGTCCGCGGTGCGCTCCCCCGGTGCGGGACTACATCGCGGCCCTGACACTGGTGGGCGGCGGTCTCGCGGTGGCCCTGGTCCCCGATTCGCTGCGCCGGGTACAGATCCCGGGAGTGGCGTACCGGCCCCTGGCGGACGTGGCGCTGACCACCCGGCTGGTCGGTGCCTATCGCAAGAGGGAGACCTCGCCCGCGGTGCGCGGCGTGATCCGCCGGCTGCGGGAGGCGGCCGCCGCCACGGCCGCGGCCTGAAACGCCGTTCCGCGTCAGGCGTCCGGCATGTGCCCGACGTCCCGTCGGCATGCGGTCGCCGAGGCGACGGGCGGTGCGCCCCACCATCGAACCGGCGCACGTTTGTACGCGGATGACGCATTGTTCAAGCAGGTCAGAGGGGGTCTATCCGGCCTACGCTCGACACCGCGGCACACACCGTGGCGGCGTCGATCGACCGCCCAACGACGGAGGACAGGCGGAGAATGAGATGACAGCGATCAGGCACGTGGGGGTCGTGGGCGCGGGCCAGATGGGCCAGGGCATCACCGAGGTGTGTGCCCGGGCCGGACTGCACGTCACCTTGTGCGACCTGACCGAGGACAGAGCCCGCGCCGGCCTGGCGGGCGTGGCGGACTCCCTGCTGAAGGCGGAGAAGCGCGGTGCCCTCGCGCCCGAGGACCGCGCGCACGCCCTGGCGGGGATCTCGGTCACCGAGGACCTCTCCCGCCTGGGCGGGGCGGACCTGGTCATCGAGGCGGCCGTCGAGGACGAGCGGGCCAAGACGGCACTGTTCCGGCAGCTGGGCGAGGTGGTCACGGACCCGGCGGCCGTCCTGGCCAGCAACACCTCCTCGATCCCCATCGCCCGGCTCGCGGCCGCCGCCGGCCGTCCCGAGACGGTGATCGGCCTGCACTTCTTCAACCCGGTCCCCGTCATGCCGCTGGTGGAGATCGTCCCCTCCCTGCACACCTCGGAAAGCACCGAGCGGCGCGTGCGGGCCTTCGCGGGCGACATCCTGGGCAAGAGAACGATCGTCGCGCAGGACCGCGCGGGTTTCGTGGTGAACTCCCTGCTGGTGCCTTACCTGTTGGCCGCGGTGCGCATGGTCGCCTCCGGCACGGCGACCGCGGAGGACATCGACACGGGCATGACGGCCGGGTGCGCCCACCCCATGGGGCCGCTGCGCCTCGCCGACCTCATCGGACTGGACACCGTGGCGGCGATAGGGGAAGCGCTCTACGAGGAGTACCGGGAGCCGTTGTACGCCCCTCCCCCGCTGCTGCGCCGCATGGTCGAATCGGGTCTGCTGGGCCGCAAGTCGGGGCAGGGCTTCTTCGACTACCAGCCCGCCTGACGTCATCGACGCGCCGCGCGGGCCTCCCGGGGACTCATACCGTAGGCCGCCTTGAAGGCGTGGCTGAAATGGGCAGGGTCCGCGAAACCCCAGCGCCCGCCGACGGCACCGACCGGAAGGTGGTCCAGCGCCGGATCGGTGAGGTCGCGCCGGCACCGGGCGAGGCGCTGTTCCCGGATCCAGCCCGACACCGTGTGTCCCCGCGCGGCCAGCAGCTTGTACAGGTAGCGGCGGGAGATGCGGTGGGCGGCGGCGATGCCCTCAGGGCTCAGCCCGGGGTCCGCGAGCCGTTGCTCCATGTAGCCGAGGACGCGCTCGGTGAGCAGGTCCGGGCCGGCCTCCTCGGCCCTCCGGTCCCCGTCCGCGTGCTCCGCGAGCAGGGTGCCGACCAGGTCGATCACGTTGTCGGCGAGCCGGGGCGTGCCCCGGGTCTCCAGGAGTTCCATCTGCCGCGCCAGCCCGCGCAGCAGGGGCAGGATCACCTGCCCGAGCCCGTCGTGGCAGGGCACCGGAGTCGCCGTCACCCGCAGCAGGTCACGCTCCGCCAACGGCAGCATGGTCCGCGGGAACATCAGCACGAGACCGGTGTGGGACCGGTGCAGGTCGTAGGTGAAGGGACGGCGTGTGTCGTACACGACCAGTTCCCCCGGCCCCACTTCGGCCCGGCGGTCCCGCTGGGTCAGCACGCCCTGCCCGGAGAGCTGCACCGTCAGCTGCAAGAAGTCCGGGGCGTCGGACGCGATGTGGCGGCGGGTGCGCGCGATGCTGTGCGGCTCGGCCGAGATGACCGACATCTGCACCTGACCGACCCGCACGGCGTGCAGGGACGCCCTGAAGTCGGCGCTCTCGCGCGGCCGGACCTCCAGGGGCACGAGGTTCCGGCTCACGGCGTCCCGCCAGCAGTCCAGTCGCTCGGTGACCGTACCTTCGCTCGGCGTCGTGATCCGGGGCATGCGGCTCTCCTCCCGGCGGTGCCGGAACCCACGGGAACGGGCTCGGACGGCACTCCTGGCGAGGAATGGTAGGTCTCCCGGGGCGCTTTTCAACCGGCTCGCGGGAAGTGTTCTCAGCCACACAAACATCCGGTGCTCCCGGACACAAGCAGGCCTGCGCCGCGCCCCACATCATGCGAGCAGTGGCCCCGGGGCACCTCGGCCGGTGTCCCGTCCGGCTTCCCATGACCGCCGTATCCAAGGATCCTTCATGTCGACATTGCTTGAGTCCACCGCATCACCCGACCAGGCAGCCCCTTGCCGCGTGCTCGACCGCGTCCGGGCGCACCTGCCCGAGATCGCGGCACGTTCCGCCGAGGCCGAGGCCGCCCGGGCCGTCCCGGCGGACCTCATCGCCGCCCTGCGCGAAGCCGGTGTGTTCCGGATGAGCCTGCCCAGGACATGGGGCGGCGAGCAGCTGGGCCTGGTGGAGAGCGCTCGGGTGGTCCGGGAGATCTCGCGGGCCGACGGGTCCACCGGCTGGACCGTTCAGGCTGCTTCGATGGCCTGGTACTTCGTGCGTTCGCTGCCCCACGGGACGCTCGCGAACGAGGTGTTCGGCGACGGCGCCGACCTGATGCTCCGTGGGGCGATAGCACCCAAGGGCAGAGCGGCCAGGGTCGCGGGAGGCTACCGCCTCAGTGGCCGCTGGCCGCTGGCCAGTGGTTCGTTCACCCCGGACTGGATGCTCGCGGGCTTCGTGGTCGAGGGTGCGCCCCCGCTCCCGGACGGCCGCCCGGACACGCGCGTCGCGCTTTTCCGCCCGGAACAGGCCACGTTCCTCGACACGTGGGACGCCGTGGGTCTGCGCGCCACTCAGAGCACGGACTTCACGATGGACGACGTCTTCGTGCCCGAGTGCTTCACGGGACCGCTGGTGGGCGGCAACAACATCCCCGCTCCCTTCTACGGCTTGCCGTACTCCGCCACCGGCTCGTCGCACGACGCCGTCGTCATCGGCTGTCTGGAGGGCGCGCTGGACGATCTGGCCGAACTCGCCGTCACCAAGCGGCCGGCGTTCGATCCCAGACTCGTCATCGGGGAGGACCCGGTGTTCCAGGAGAAGTTCGCCGAGCTGCACCTTCGCACGGCGGCACTGAACGCCCTGCTGGAGCAGACCGGCCGCGTCGTCATGGACCGCGCGCTCGCGGGCGAGGAGCCCACCGCGCGCGAATGGTTCGGCTACACCGGCGGCCACCAGCACATCCACCACGAGGGCATCCGCGTCCTCAACGAACTCATGACCCTGTCGGGCAGCTCGGGACTCTACAGCTCCCATCCCCTGCAGCGCCGCTGGCGCGACGTCCGCTGCGTCTCCCAGCACGTCGCGGGCAACAACGGCTCACTGCGCCGCCTGGGCGCGGTTCTCTCGGGCCGGGAGGACGTCCGATGAGCGCCCTTTCGACGACACCGACGGACCCCGCCGTGCTGCGCCAGGCGTTCGGCTGCTTTCCTTCCGGGGTGACAGCCCTGTGCGCCCTGGATTCGGGCGGGCCGGTGGGCATGGCCGCCAGTACGTTCACCCCGGTCTCTCTTCGGCCGCCGCTGGTGTCGGTCTGTGTCCAGGACACCTCGTCGACCTGGCCGAAGCTGAGGATGCGGAGCCGCCTGGGCCTGAGCGTGCTGGCGGAGGAGCAGGGTCGGGTCTGCCGTTCGCTCGCGGGCAAGGGTGGTGACCGGTTCGCAGACGTCGACTGGGAGGCGTCCGAGGGCGGCAGCGTGTACATCCGCGGCGCCGGTCTCTGGCTGGACTGCTCGGTCTACGCCGAGTTCCCCGGGGGCGACCACACGATCGTGCTACTGGAGATTCACGGCCTGACGGCCGAACCCGACCGGGAGCCGCTGGTGTTCCACGGCAGCCGGTTCCGGCGTCTGGCCGTCTGACGGACGGACAGCCGACGCGAGCGCTCCCGCCTCCCGTGCGTGTGACGGGGGGCGGGAGCGCTCGGCGTGGTACGTCTCTCAACCGTCCGTGCGGCGGGCGGCCACTCCCCGGGTCAGCTCGGGAGCCACGGCGAACAGGTCGCCCACCACGCCGTAGTCGGCGAGGGCGAGGATCGGCGCCTCGGGGTCCTTGTTGACCGCGACGATCGTCCTGGAGGTCTGCATCCCGGCCAGGTGCTGGATGGCTCCCGAGATGCCCAGGGCGATGTACAGCTGGGGCGAGACGGACTTGCCGGTCTGTCCCACCTGGAACCGGTGCGGGTAGTAGCCGGCGTCCACCGCGGCGCGTGAGGCGCCCACCGCGCCTCCCAGGGCGTCGGCCAGCTCCTCCACCACCTGGAAGCCTTCCGCTCCTCCGACCCCGCGTCCGCCGGAGACGACAACGGTCGCCTCGGTGAGTTCGGGACGGTCACCTGCGATCGCGCCGCGACGGGAGGTGATGCGTGCGCAGGCCGCAGCGGCGACCGGCGGCAGGGCGAGCTTCTTCTCCTCCGCCCGCACCGGACACTCCTCCGCCTCGAACGAGCCCGGCCGCACCGTTATCACCGGCATGCCGTGGGTGACCTGTGAGCGCACGGTGTACGACCCGCCGAAGACGACCTGGGTGACCACGCCGGACGAGTCCACGTCGACCGCGTCGATCAGCAGCCCGGCGTCCAGCCGCGCGGCCAGACGCCCGGCCACCTCCCTGCCGTCCGTCGTCGCGGAGACCAGAACGGCGGCGGGGGCAGCCTCCCCGACCGCGAGTTCCAGGGCGTCGACGGCCGGCGTGGCGAGGAACTCGTCCGCCTCGGCGGATTCGGCCGCGTAGACGCTCCTGGCGCCGTGGCGGGCGAGGGACGCCGCCAGGCGGGCCGCGGTGCCGGGAGGTCCGACCACGACGGCTGCCGGTTCGCCCAGCCTCCGTGCGGCGGTGAGGAGTTCGTACGTGGACTTGTGAACACGTTCCCCGTCGTGGTCGACGAGGACAAGGACATCGGGCATGGGTGCCTGCTTCATGGTCGGGCTTGCGGGGCGTTCAGAGGAGCTTCTGGGTGATCAGGTATTCGACGAGCTGCCGGCCGGCCGAGCCGTCGTCCGTGACGCGCGTGCCGGCCACCCGCACCGGACGCGGGACGGCGTCCACCACACGGGTGCGGGTGGTGAGGAATCCGGCGCCTTCCGCGTCGGGGAACAGGTCGTCGAGACCGACGGTCTCCACCGGCTTCTTCTTGGCGGCCATGATCCCCTTGAAGGAGGGGTACCTGGGTTCGTTGATCTTCTCGGTGACACTGACCAGCGCGGGCAGCGGTGCGTCGAGCGTCGTCTCGCCGTGCTCGGTCTCGCGCTCGGCGCGCACCCGCCCCGCGTCCACGTTCAGCTCCCGGGCGTGCGTCAGCTGCGGCAGTCCGAGCAGGTCCGCGACCATGGCGGGTACAGCGCTCGCCTGCCCGTCGGTCGTCGCGTTGCCCGCGAGCACCAGGCCGACGTCCCCCACCGTCCGCACGGCCGCTGCCAGCACTCGCGCCGTGGTCACCACGTCGGCGCCCCGGAGCCTGTCGTCGCAGAGGTGGATTCCACGGTCGGCGCCCATCGCCAGAACCTTGCGGATCGCGTCGAGCGCCGCGTCGGGTCCCATGGACACGACGGTCACCTCGGCTCCCACGGCCTCCTTGAGCGTCAAGGCCTCCTCCGCCGCGTGCTCGTCGATCTCGTCCAGTACGAGATCGACGCTCTCGCGGTCAAGGGTGTGGTCCGCCCCGGCGAGGGTGCGCTCCGCGCTGGTGTCCGGGACCTGCTTGACCATGACGACGATGTTCACGTTCGTCCTCCTCCGGTTCCGGGTGGTCAGCGGAACGCCGGATAACCGGTGATCGCCTGGCCGACGACGAGCGTGTGCATCTCGTCAGTGCCCTCATACGTGCGGACCGACTCGAGGTTGTTGGCGTGGCGCAGCGGCGAGTACTCCAGGGAGATGCCGTTGGCGCCGAGGATCGTGCGGCACTCCCGCGCGATGGCGATGGCTTCCCGGACGTTGTTGAGCTTGCCGACGCTGATCTGCTCCGGCCGGATGCGGCCCTGGTCCTTGAGCCGGCCCAGGTGCAGGGCGAGCAGCGCGGCGTTGCCCACGGACACGCTCATGTCGGCGAGCTTCCTCTGGGTGAGCTGGAAGGCGCTGATCGGCTTGTCGAACTGCACCCGGGAGCCGGCGTAGTCGATGGCCGCCTGGATCGAGTCGCGGGCCGCGCCGACCGCGCCGAACAGGATGCCGAAGCGGGCCTCGTTGAGGCAGGACAGCGGTCCGCGCAGGCCCTCCGCGAGCGGCAGCCGCGCGGAGTCGGGCAGCCGTACGTTGTCGAAGTACAGCTCCGAGGTGATCGAGGCGCGCAGCGACATCTTCTGCTTGATGTCCTGCGTGGTGAAGCCGGGGGTGCCGCGCGGCACGAGGAAGCCGCGGATGCCGTCCTCGGTCTGCGCCCAGACGGTGGCCACGTCGGCGATGCCGCCGTTGGTGATCCACATCTTGGAGCCGTTCAGGACCCAGTCGTCACCGTCGCGGACGGCCCGGGTGCGCATGCCGGACGGGTTGCTGCCGAAGTCGGGCTCGGTGAGCCCGAAGCAGCCGATCGCCTCACCGGCGGCCAGCCGGGGAAGCCACTCCTGCTTCTGCTCCTGCGAACCCCACTTCCAGATGGAGAACATCGACAGCGAGCCCTGCACGGAGACGAAGCTGCGGAAGCCGGAGTCGGCCGCCTCCAGCTCCAGGCAGGCCAGGCCGTAGCTGACGGCGTTCGTCCCGGCGCAGCCGTACCCTTCGAGGTGCATACCGAGTACGCCCAACTTGCCCAGTTCGGGCGCGAGTTCGCGGGCGAAGTGCGCGTTCTCGAACCACTCGCCGATGTGCGGGCGCACCCGGTCGGCGAGGAACCTGGCGACAGTGGACTGGATCTCACGTTCCTCGTCGGAGAGGACGGAGGTGATGTCGAGCAGGTCGAGGGGGTCCTTCATCGGCTTGCGGCTCATGGTGGGCTCCTTGGGAACGATGGGGTGTCGAGGGATGGGTCAGCGGCCGGAGATGCCGCGGAGGATCTCGTCGGTGTGCTGTCCCAGCAGAGGCGGGGGCAGCAGGTACCGCGCGGGCGTCGCGCTCAGCGCGAGGGGGTGGGCGACCTGACGGGAGGGCCTGCCTCCTTCGGCGTCGACAGCCGCAGCGGGGAGGTCGATGACGCCGGGCAGGCCGAGTTCGTGGGCGAAGGTGAACGCCTCGTCCAGGTTGTTGACCGGGCCGGCCGGTACTCCGGCGGCCAGCAGGACCGCCGACCAGTGGTCCGCGCCGTCGGTGCTCAGCAGCCGGGTCAGGATCTCCGCGAGTTCGGTTCGGTGGGCGACCCGGTCGGCGTTGGTGCGGAATCGGTCGTCGAGAGCGAGACCGGGCTCCCCGACGATCTCGGCGAGTACCACGAACTGCTTGTCGTTGCCCACCGCGAGGGCGAGCGGACGGTCTGCGGTGGGAAAGGTCTCGTACGGGGCGATGCTCGGGTGCGCGTTGCCCATGCGGCCCGGGACCACACCGGCGACGGCGAACGCCGAGGCCTGGTTGACCATGGCCGAGAGAAGGGAACTCAGCAGGTTCACCTCCACGAGCTGCCCCTCGCCGGTGGCGTCCCGGTGCCGGAGGGCGGCGAGGATGCCGAGTGAGGCGTGCAGCCCGGTGATCACGTCCACGAGGGCCACACCTGCCTTCACCGGCTCCCCGTGTGCCTCCCCGGTCACGCTCATCAGGCCTCCGGCGGCCTGCACGAGCAGGTCGTATCCGGGGATCGCGGCGCCCGCACCGCTGCCGAAGCCGCTGATCGAGCAGTAGATCAGCTCCGGGTGCCGCGCACGCAGCTCCTCGTGGCCGAGGCCCAGCCGCTCCATCGTGCCGGGCCGGAAGTTCTCCACGACCACGTCGCACTCGGCGACCAGGGCCCGCGCCTGTTCGCGGCCGGCGTCCGTCGCCAGGTCCAGGACGACCGACCGCTTGTTCCGGTTCACGCTCAGGTAATAGGTCGACGTACCCTCGTGGTCCGCCGGAGGCCGCCAGGCCCGGGTGTCGTCCCCGACGCCCGGCCGCTCGATCTTGACCACGTCGGCGCCCAGGTCGGCGAGGAGCATGGTGGCGTAGGGTCCCGCGAGAACGCGGGAGAAGTCAGCGATGCGCACACCACCCAGTGCGCCCCGTCCGTCCGGCATGTTGTCCTGGGTGCTCACGCACCCTCCTCTCTGATCGTCCCGCTCGTCCGCGGCTCCGCGGGGGCCGTGTCCGGTCACCACCACTGCCCCAAGGGCGTTTCCGGGTGGATGAGTTCGACCACGGGAAGGCCCTGGCCGTGGGGAGCGACGGCCCGTACGACCGTCACCCGGGCGCCCACCGCCACGACGACCGGTGCCGTTCCGGTGACCTGGCAGAGCAGGTTGAAGCCCTCGTCCATCGCGACGAACCACGTGTTCTGCTGGACCTGACCGTTACGGCGGACCACGACTCCGGCACCCGCGCTGCGTTCCCGGCCGAAGGCCACGGCCCCGCACGCACGGCAGTACGAGCGCCGGTAGGCCGGAGTGCCGCACCAGAGGCAGCGCTGGAAGAAGAGGACTTTCCCGAGCTCGGTGTCTTCCCGGGTCTCTGTCTGGAGCATCGCGGCCTCCTGCACGCAATTCGGTGACCGGAAAAGGTGACCGGAATCCGATGTCCCTTTCACCCTGGCCCGGCTCCGAAGCACCGGTCAACGATGACCTGGCGCATCTTTGTGCGCGGAAAGCGATCCGTTCTCTGAGGTCGGAGCGGGTTGCCCGGATCCAGTCATGACTACGATCGGACATCCGGCATGTCCCCCGGTCGGCCGCTGGACGATGATCACCTGAACCTGCGGAGGATGAGATCACCATGGCGAAACGGGACGGCGCGATCGGCGCCCTCTTGCCCCGCGACATTCGGGCGCGGGACATCATCACGTTCGCCCGGCGGGCGGAGGAACACGGCTTCGACGAGCTGTGGGTGGTGGAGGATCTCGGCTACCGGGGTGGGCTGGTGCAGGCGGCCACCGTCCTCGCCGCCACGACGCGGATCCGCGTCGGCGTCGGACTGCTGCCGGCCGCCGCCCGCAACGTCGCCTTCGCCGCGATGGAGATCGCGAGTCTCGTCCAACTGCATCCCGGTCGCGTGGACATCGCCGTCGGCCACGGCATGCCCTCGTGGATGCGCAGCGTCGGGGCGTGGCCGAAGAGCCCTCTCACGCTCCTGGGCGAGTACATCACCGTCCTGAAGTCAGTGCTGAGCGGCGAACCCGTTCACCACGACGGGCAGTACGTCCGCGTCGACGGGGTGCGACTGCACGAGACCGCGACACCGGCGGCGGCCCCCATCGTCCTGGCCGGCGTGCGCGGTCCCAAGTCCCTTGCCGTGTCCGGTGACGTGGCCGACGGCACTGTCCTCGCGGAACCGGTCACCCCCGCCTATGTGCGAGAGGCCCTCAAGCACATCGCCCCGAACCGCCCGCACCGTCTGGTCGCCTACAACGTCGCGGCGATCGACGATGACCCCGCCGTCGCGCTGACAGCGGTCCGCCCCGCCCTCGAAGTGGTGGGAGAACCGGACTGGCGGCCCCACATCGCCCCGCTCCCCTTCTACGACGAACTCGTCGCCCTGCGCTCCCGCTGCGACAGTCCGCAGGACTTCGCCCGCGCCCTGCCGGACGATTGGGTGGGGCAACTCGCCGTGGCAGGCACGCCGGGGCAGGCCCGGTCCAGGGTGTCGGAGTTGTTCGAGGCGGGCGTCACCAGCGCCGTCCTCACCCCCGTGGGCGATGACTGTCTGGCGTCACTGGATTCGCTCGCGGCGATCCTGTGAGCAGTCCCCTAACACACATGAAAGAGCAAGCTCCTGATGGACCTGGCCACACGCCGCCGCCGAGCGGCGCTGTTCCTCTTCTTCCTCATACCCGGCCTGTCGATCTCCTCCTGGGTGACGCGGACACCCGACATCCGGGACCAACTCGGCGTCTCGACGGCTCAGATGGGCATCGTCCTGTTCGGGCTGTCGGTCGGCTCGATGATCGGCATTCTCAGTTCCGGAACGCTCGTGGCCAGATTCGGCACCCGGCCCGTCATGGGCGTCGCGACACTGCTGGTCATCCTCAGCATGGCCGTCATCGGCGGCGGGACGATGCTCTCCTCCGCCCCCGCGACCACCGCCGGACTGTTCCTCCTCGGGGCCGGTATGGGCGGTGGGGAGGTGGCGATCAACATCGACGGCGCGGACGTCGAGCGGATCACGGGCCGGACGGTACTGCCCACGCTCCATGGGTTCTTCAGCCTGGGCACCGTCGTGGGGGCCGCGTTCGGCATTCTGTGCACGGCTGTTTCCTGGCCCGTGCAGTGGCACCTGACCGGCATGGCCGCCGTCACAGCGGTCATGTTCGCCCATGCCTTCCGAGCCATCCCCCACGCGGTCGGCAAGACCCGGGACGACGGCGGCTCGCGGCCTGACCCCGCCGCCGCGCCGGCCGAGGTGAAGGTCTGGAAGGACCCGCGGCTGCTGCTGATCGGCGGCGTCATCCTGGCCATGGCACTGGCCGAGGGCTCCGCCAACGACTGGCTGCCCCTGCTCATGGTCGACGGCCACGGCATGGACCCCGCCCTGGGATCCGCCGTTTACACGGGCTTCGCCGCCGCCATGACCATCGGCCGTTTCGGCGGCGGACTCCTCATCGACCGGCTCGGCCGCGCCCCCGTCGTCCGGGCCAGCGCCGTCTGCGCGACTCTGGGAATCGCCGTCGTCGTCTTCGCCGACTCGGCGGTCCTCGCGGGGGCCGCCGTTCTCCTCTGGGGCCTGGGTGCCTCGCTCGGTTTCCCTGTCACTCTCTCGGCGGCAGGTGACTCAGGGCCCGACTCGGCCGCGCGTGTCAGCCTGGTGGCGATGATCGGCTACGTCGCGTTCCTCGTCGGGCCCCCGTGTCTCGGTTTCCTCGGCGAGCACTACGGGCTTCGCGTCGCCATGATCGTCGTCCTCGCCTTCACCGCCGTGGCGATCATCCTCGCTCCCGCCGTCGGCAAGCGCTCCGCGACGGCCTCACCGGCCACCGAGTCGGTAACACGGCCGTGAGGGTGTGAGGGCAGAGGGTCAAGGCAGCATTCACTCACAGCCCGTGCCACGCCGCTCCCGGGCCGGGTGGCTACCGTCGAGGCGCTGTGGGACGGCAACACCTTCCACGACCGGTGGCGGGCCGGCCTCTGGCCGATTCCCTCGGTGCCGTTCCGTGTTGCGCGGTCAGCGCAGCGCGTCGACCGCGTACAGGGCGCCGAGCGTCGTCGCCAAGGTGCCGAGGACGAGGCGGAGGAGGGGCTCGGGCAGGCGCGGCTGGAGGCGGGCTCCGAGGTAGCCGCCGAGGAGACCGCCGAGGCCGCAGGACAGGCCGAGGAACCAGTCCGGGGCGATGCTGCCGCTGTGGGCCAGCGAGAGCAGGGCGTAGGTGGCGGCGCCGATCACCGAGGTGGCGAAGGTGGAGGCGAGCGCGGCCGGGGCGACCTTGGCGACCGGGACGCCGCGCCCGACCAGGACGGGGCCGAGGATCGAGCCGCCGCCGATGCCGTAGATGCCGCCCACGACGCCGACCACGAGGGCCAGGCAGGTGACCGTCCGGGGCGTGGGCTCGGGGCGCCGGATCTCCGGGGGTGCGGGGCGCAGGGTCCGGGCGATGAGCCAGCTGCCGAGCGGCAGCATCAGCGCGGCGACCAGGAGGCGGAAGACGCTCGGGCCCGGAAGAGCGAACACGCGGATGACCGCTCCGAGGACGACACCGGGCAGGGTGCCCAGCACCAGGCGGCGGACGAGCGGTCCCGCCAGGGCGCCGTCGCGTCGGTAGCGCAGCAGGGCGCCGGGGCCCGCCACCACGTTGTAGAGCAGATTCGTGGGCGTGACGGCCGGGTTGGGCACGGCGAAGACGCTGAGCTGCACCGGAAGCAGGAACACCGCCCCGGAGACGCCGACCGGCGCGGTCACCACGGCTATCAGCATCCCGACCGCGAGGCCGGCCGCCCCCAGTTCCCACTCCACCCGATGCCCCCGCGCCGCCCTCAGCCCGTGCCGGTCTGTCCCGCCGGCCTTCCGGCGACAGCGTAGATCGCGACCTCGCTCCGCCGCCCGGTTCCAGGGCGCTGAAACCGTCGTGAAACCGCGCTGAATGCGCCCTGCCGCAAGCTCTGCGGCATGACGACAACGACTTCGCACTCACTCGCCATCGCGGCCAAGGGGCTGCGCAAGGCCTACGGGGACAAGACGGTCCTCGACGGCATCGATCTGGCGGTGCCGGCCGGCACGGTCTTCTCCCTGCTCGGGCCGAACGGCGCCGGCAAGACCACCGCCGTCAAGATCCTTTCCACCCTCATCACCGCCGACGCGGGCGAGCTGCACGTCGGCGGCCACGATCTCGCCACCGACCCGCAGGCCGTGCGGGCCGCGATCGGTGTCACCGGGCAGTTCTCCGCCGTCGACGGGCTGATCACCGGCGAGGAGAACATGCTCCTCATGGCGGACCTGCACCACCTGCCCAGGCCGGAGGGGCGGCGGGTGGCCGCCGAGCTGCTGGAACGCTTCGACCTCTCCGACGCCGCGAAGAAGCCCGCCTCCACCTACTCCGGCGGCATGAAGCGGCGCCTCGACCTCGCCATGACCCTGGTCGGCAATCCGCGGATCATCTTCCTCGACGAGCCCACCACCGGCCTCGACCCCCGCTCCCGTCACAACATGTGGGGCATCATCCGCGAGTTGGTCTCCGACGGGGCGACCGTCTTCCTCACCACGCAGTACCTGGAAGAGGCCGACGAACTCGCCGACCGCATCGCGGTGTTGCACGACGGCACGATCGCCGCCGAGGGCAGCGCCGAGGAACTCAAGCGGCTCATCCCCGGCGGGCATGTGCGGCTGCGCTTCACCGACCCGGACGCCTACCGGTCGGCCGCCTCCGCGCTGCGCGAGGTCACCCGTGACGACGAGGCACTGGCGCTGCAGATCCCGAGCGACGGCAGCCAGCGCGAGCTGCGCTCCATCCTCGACTGGCTCGACACGGCCGGCGTCGAGGCGGACGAGCTGACCGTGCACACCCCCGACCTCGACGACGTGTTCTTCGCCCTGACCAGCACCACCACCGGCACCACCAACGTCCCCCGTCAGCCCAGCCAGTCCAAGGAGAACGTCCGATGAGCTCCCTCGCCCTCGCCGTCCGCGACTCGTCCACGATGCTGCGCCGCAACCTGCTGCACGCCCGCCGCTATCCCTCGATGACGCTGAACCTGCTGCTCACGCCGATCATGCTGCTCCTGCTCTTCGTCTACATCTTCGGCGACGTGATGAGCGCGGGCATCGGCGGCAGCGGCGCCGACCGCTCCGACTACATCGCCTACATCGTCCCGGGCCTGCTGATGATGACCATCGGCAGCACCGTGATCGGGGCCGCGATCGCCGTCTCCATGGATATGACCGAGGGGCTCATCGCCCGCTTCCGCACGATGGCGATCTACCGGGGCTCCCTGCTCATCGGGCACGTCGTCGGCAGCGTGCTGCAGGTGATGGCCAGCCTGGTCCTCGTCGGTGCCGTCGCCGTGGCCATCGGCTTCCGCTCCACGGACGCCACGCTCCTGGAATGGATCGCGGCAGTGGGACTGCTCGCCCTGTTCTCCCTCGCCCTCACCTGGATCGCGGTCGGCATGGGCATGGCCAGCCCGAACCCCGAGGCGGCCAGCAACATGGCCATGCCGCTGATCCTTCTCCCGCTCATCTCCAGCGCCTTCATCCCGGCCGACACCATGCCCGGCTGGTTCCAGCCCATCGCCGAGTACCAGCCCTTCACCCCCGCCATCGAAACCCTGCGCGGTCTGCTCCTCGGTACCGAGATCGGCAACAACGGCTGGATCGCCATCGCCTGGTGCGTCGGCCTGAGCGCGCTCGGCTACCGCTGGTCGACGGCACAGTTCAACCGCGACCCGAAGTAGCGGCAACCGCCATGACGGCGCGGGCCGCATCCCGCAACTCGTTCCGCTCCAGGGCGGCGTACTCCGACACCGCGTCGGCGTAGGCCGCCCTGTCGGCTTTCTCGGCCGCCCGCCGGGCCCGGGCCGCCGACATCGTCGGCTGGTAGTCGCGCAGCACCCGCAGCCGTTCGGCCAGCGCGATCATCCGTACGGCCGAGGAGTCGCCGGAGGCGAGCCCCGCCATGCCGAGGGCGTGCAGCGCCGTCCCGTACCGGAACTCCATGGGCGAGCCTGCCGGACCGTCGAGCATGGTCCGCAGCTCCTGCCGCAGCCGGTCGACCACGTCCGCGACCAGCTCGAGACGGCCGACGTGCGCGTGCGCCGTCACCGCCGCCGACTGGATCTGCAGCACCCACCGGTCGTGGAAGGGATCGCCGCCGTCCACCGGGCCGACCTCGGCCATCCCCTCCACGGCGCTGCGCCACAGGCCGAGCCCGACCTCCGTCAGCCCGCGTGCGAGCGCGATCTCGGCGCGCCCGCCGAGGCCGGGGCTGTGGAAGTCGTCCTGCAGCGGGGCGTTGTGGCCCTCCGCCTGCCGCAGCCAGTACTCGGCCTCGTCGGGGTCGCCGCGGTGCAGGCAGGCGAGGACGAGGCCACTGCGTACGCCGATGGAGTCGTGCTCGTCACCGAGCCGGGGCAGCGCCTCCAGCGCCGCCTTGAGATGCTCGTACGCCGCCTCGCCCTGCTCCGTCCTCAGGCACAGTTCGCCCAGCCGAGCATGGCCCATGACCTGCAGGAACGGGTTGTCGACCGGGCCCAGCGCGGTGACGATCCGGCGGGCCGAGGCGAGCGCGCGGTCGATGTCGTGCTCGTACTCCCAGACGTAGGTGGCGACGCACTCGGCGATACCGGCGAGCAGCGGCTGCTCGCTGTCGCAGAGCCTGCGCAGCACCTCGTAGTCGGGCGGCAGCATCTCGGGGACCGCGCCCAGCACGATCGCGATGGCGCGCACCAGGGTGTCCGGCGGGGCCGGGGGCAACCGCCGGAGGGTGACGAGCTGGCGTACGACGTGCGGGCCGTAGCCCATGAACAGGGTCGTCGTGGACAACACCGCGGCGGCGCGGGCGACTTCGACGTACTCGGGCTCGGGGTGGTAGTGCGACAGGGGCGGGCCGGTGTCCGCGGCGAGGGTGGTGAGGCGGGTGAAGTTGGAGCCGGTGGACCACAGGGCGGTGAGGACCGCGGTGAGGGCGGCGATGGTGGGGCCGTCCGTACGGGCCAGGGCGTGCCGCAGGGCCGGCACGAGGTTGTCCTGCTCGGCCCTGATCCGCTCCCAGGCGGACAGCGGTCCCGAGCCGAAGAACCAGTCGTGGTGCGCGACCCCGAAGTCCCGCGCCCAGGCGAGGAACCGGCCGACGGCCTCCTCGTCCTCGCCGGCCTCCGTGCGCCGGGCGGCGCTGAACTCCCGTACGGTCTCCAGCATCCGGAACCGCACACCGGCCGGGGTGTCGGCGACGGTGAGCAGCGACTGGTCGGCCAGCTGCTCCAGCAGGAACAGCGCGTCCTCGTCCTCGCCCAGGACCTGTTCCGCCGTCTCGCCGGTGAAGCCGCCGGGGAAGACGGACAGCAGGCGCAGCGCCGCCCTGGCCTCCTCGTCGAGAAGGTTCCAGCTCCAGTCCACGACGGCGTGCAGGGTGCGGTGACGTTCCGGCACGTCCCGCGCCCCGCCGCGCAGCAGCGCGAACCGGTCGCCGAGGCGGCGGGCGATCTCCGGCACCGACAGCACCCGGACCCGCGCGGCGGCCAGTTCCACGGCGAGCGGCAGCCCGTCGAGGTGGCGGCACAGCCCGGCCACGGCGTCCGGCGGCAGCTCGACGCCGGACCTGGCGGCCCTGGCTCGCTGGGTGAACAGCTCGACGGAGGTGGTGAGTTGGAGCTCCGGCAGCGCGTACACCGCCTCCGAGGTGAGGCCCAGCGGGGCCCGGCTGGTGGCGAGCACCCGCAGGTCCTTCGAGGACGAGACCAGGGCACGTACGAGGCCGGCGGCGCCGGCGATGACCTGCTCGCAGTTGTCGAGCACCAGCAGGGCGGGCCCGGGGCCGAGCACGCCGAGGATGCCGGACACCGGGTCGTGGCTGGTACCAGGGCCGGACCGTCTCTCGCCCGCGCCGAGCGCGGAGGCCACCTCGGCGGCCACGTCCGCGTCCTCGGTGACACCGGCGAGCGGCACGAAGTACACGACGCGCTGCTCGGCCCGGCGGCTGACGGCGTGCGCGAGCCGGGTCTTGCCGAGGCCGCCGGGGCCGACGACGGTGACGGCGCGGGAGGCGCGCAGCAGCCGCTCCACCGCGGCGATGTCCTCGTCCCGGCCGAGGAGCGGGTTCGGCTCGTGCGGCACGCCGTGTCTGACCGAGGGCGCCTCGCCGCGCAGCAGCTCCCGCTGTACGGCCTGGAGCGCGGCGCCGGGATCCGTGCCGAGCTCGTCGCGCAGCTCGCGGCGGTAGGCCTCGTACCGGGTCAGCGCGGCGGACGGGCCGGCCGTCGCGGCCGCGCCGCGCAGCAGTTCGGCGAGCACTTCCTCGTCGCGCGGATGCTCGGCGGCGGCCACGGCCAGCGGTCCGGCCGCTTCCGCGTGCCGTCCGAGGCGGGCGAGCGCGAGGGCCCGCGCGCGGACGAGCGCGCTGCGGACGGGGGCGCGCTCGGTGCGCAGCGCGGCCAAGGGGTCGTCGGTGTCGTCGGCGCCGACAGGGGTGCCTTCCCAGAGCGCGAGCCCGGCCTCGGCCGCCGCCAGCGATCCGGCGTGGTCTCCGGCCCTGGCCCGGTCCGCGCCGGTGGCAGCGTGCCGCAGCAGGGCGGAACTGTCGACCTGGTCTTCGGCGAGGGTGAGCCGGTATCCGGTCGGTGTGCTGGCGATGACGTCGGCGCCCAGCTGGGCCCGCGCCCTGGACACGAGGACCTGCACCGCCTTTCCCGGCCGCTCCGGCAACGCGTCCGGCCACAGCCCCGACACGAGCCGGTCGGTGCTGCAGCCGGTGCGCAAGTCGCCCGCGAGCAGCGCGAGGAGGCCCCGGAGCCGGGGCGCGGTGACCTCCTGTCCGCGGTAGGCGACACGCGGCAGCAGGGTCAGGTCGGTGGTCACCCGTGCAGCCTAGCCAAGGCCCGGCCGTCGGAACTCGCGGCCTTGACGGCCCGGTGGCGCGCTACGCCGCCCGGTCCGTCGCGCAGGACGCGAGCAGGGTGCGCACGGCCTGGACCGCGGCCCCGGTCAGGGAGGGGTCGGAGCCTCGTCGGGCGAGGGCGCTGAGCCGGACCGAGGGGACCGCGGGGAGGCCCCGGTACGGGATGAGCCCGTCGGGGTGCTGCCCGCCGGGGACGGCGAGCAGGGCGGCGCCGAGTCCGGCACGGGCCGCGTCCAGGACGCCGGCGAGGTATCCGGCCTCGGCGACCACGGTGGCCGGCATACGACAGGCGGCCAGTTCGGTGAGGGCGCGACGGCGGATGACGCACGGCGCGTTGACGGCGACCAGGGGCAGCTGCCCGGTGGCGGGCGGCTGCCAGCCCGGGGCGGCGTACCAGCGCAGTGGGAGGTCTCCGACGGAGGTGCCCTCGGTGGTGGTCGCTTCGGTGACGTAGACGGCGAGGTCGAGCTCGCCGCGTCCGACCGCCTCGGTCAGCCGCGCCGAACGGTCGATCCGCACCCGCACCTCGGCGTCCGGCCGGACCTCGCGGACGGCGTCGGTGAGCGCCGGGAGGATCTGGTCGGCGCCGTGTTCGGTGGCGCCGATGACGACGGTCGCGGCTGTCGCCCCCTCCTCGCCCAGGAGGCGCTGGACGGCGGTGTCGTGCGCCCCGAGTATCAGCCTGGACTCTTCCAGCAGTTGGGCGCCGAGGGCGGTGAACCGGGTCTTGCGGCCGTCGCGTTCCACGACGGGATGTCCGAGGGCCTTCTCCAGGCGTCGTACGTGCTGGCTGACCGCGGACTGGCTGAGCGCGAGTTCCGCGGCAGCCCGGTGGAAGCCGCCGTAGTCGGCGACGGCGATGAGGCTGCGCAGTGCCACGATGTCCAGAACCGGCCGCATGGCCGCAGGTTAACACCCACCGATGACGGATCCTGATCGGTTTTGATGGCGAATCGTCGTTGGACGTCGGTCTCTTGCCTCGTGCATGCTGAGCGCATGCTGCGTTCAGCCCTCGTGACGGCCCGCCGGCCGCGCGCCCACCGCATCGGACCCTGGCCGTCGGCCACCGGGTCGGCGGCGCGCTGCGGCGCGGGCGCCTGGCTGACGCAGCGGCGCGTGGTCGACTTCGGCCGCAGCGGCGCCATGCGCTGTCGCTGACCCTTCTCGCCCCCTTCGAGCGCGCCCCGCTTCGCCGCTCGATCGATGCCGCGCACTGCGCGCGGTCTCCGTACCGCCGTGCCGGCTCCCAACCGCCGTGGGGGCTCCGTACCGCCGTGCGCCGCTTCTCCCCTCCCGCCCACCGCACCGCCACGCCCTGCCCGGGCGTCGCCGCTGTCGATGAATCGAGTCACCATGAGCGCTTCTCAGCCTGTCCACTCCTGGGACGAACCCGAAGGAATCGCCCCGCGCGGCACCCTCGTCGTGCTCCCCGGCCGAGGTGAACACGGCGGTGTCTACGAGCGGTTCGGCCGCCGTATCGCCGCCGACGGGTACCGCGTACGGGCCCTGGGAGACGCCTCCCTGGACCCGGCGGCCGTCATCGACGCCGCGGCCAAGCTGCTGCGCGACGAGACGCTGCCCGGTCCGCGGGTGCTGGTCGGCTCCGACACCGGCGCGTCGTACGCCGCGACGCTGGCCGCCCGCGACACCCCCGGCCTGGACGCACTGATCCTCGCCGGCCTGCCGATGGGTACCGACGCGGGCACCACGGCGCCTGGCTGGGAAGGCGAACTGGAGCAGCGCACCGCCTGCCCCACGCACCGGGGCCGGCTGACCGACGACACCGCCTTCCGGCGGGGTGCTCTGGAGGAGCCCGCGGGACAGGAACTGCCCGCGCCGGACCGGATCTCCCTCCCGGTGCTCGGTCTGCACGGCGCCGAAGACGGCATCAGCCCCCTCGAAGAGGCCCGTCGCGTCTACAGCGCGCTCCCGGGCGCTGAGCTGGTGAGCCTGCTCGGGACCCGGCACGACGCCCTCAACGACGTCACCCACCGCACCGCCGCCGCAACCGTCGTGCTCTTCCTGGAGCGGCTGCGACTCTCCTCCGACCTGGCGCCCATCGCCGTCGCCGAGGACATCGCGTGACCGCGTTCGAGAGCCTCCCCGTGCTGACCAGCGCCGCCGAACTCGACCTCCTCGTGCGCACCGGTGATCCGGCCCCGGTCGTCCTCGACGTGCGGTGGAGGCTCGGCGATCCGCACGGCCGCGAGCACTACCTCAAGGAGCACATCCCCGGCGCCCGCTACGTCGACCTCGACACCGAGCTGGCCGCTCCCGCGACGCCGGACGGTGGCCGGCATCCGCTGCCGGACCCGGCGTCGCTGCAGGCCGCGGCGCGCCGCTGGGGGCTCTCCGCCGGGCGTCCGGTGGTGGTCTACGACGACAACGGCAACACCGCCGCCGCCCGCGCCTGGTGGCTGCTGCGCTGGGCCGGGGTCGAGCAGGTGCTCCTGCTGGACGGGGCCCTGGACGCCTGGCGAGCGGCGGGGCTCCCGACGGCGAGCGGCGAACCGGAGACGCCCGCGCCCGGCGACATCGTGCTCAGCCCGGGGCGGTTGCCCGTCCTGGACGCGGACGCGGCGGCCGAAGTCGCCCGTGGCGGCGTCCTGCTGGACGCACGGGCGGCGGAGCGGTACCGGGGAGAGGTCGAGCCGGTCGATCCGCGTGCCGGACACATCCCCGGTGCCCGCTCCGCCCCGACCGGCGACAACCTGGCGGCGGACGGCACCTTCCGTCCCGCCGAGGACCTCGCGCTGCGCTTCACGGCGCTGGGCGCCGACGACGCGACCGAGGTCGCCGTCTACTGCGGCTCCGGCGTCACGGCCGCCCACACCGTCGCGGCCCTGGCCCACGCCGGCATCCCGGCCGCCCTCTACGCCGGCTCCTGGTCCGCCTGGTCCGCCGACCCCGCACGCCCCGCAGCACAGGGAGAACAGCCGGGCTGACCCCCGCCTCCTCCCCCGTCCCCGACCGAGAGGCCGCCGCATGCCCTCCCCGCACTCCGCCGTGTCGGAAACCTCACCGCCGACACACGGGTCCGCACCACCGACGACACACACCGCACAAGAAGCCGCGGCGCCCACCGGACCGGCGCGGCCGCCTCGCCCCACCGCCACGAAGAACGCCCGCCCCGGCACCCCGCGCAAGCGGTCCCGCTTCCGTGTACCGCGTGGCGTGCGCCGGGCCTCCGGGCCCCTGGGGCTGGTGCTGGTCTGGTTCCTGGCGAGCGCCACGGGCGTACTGCCCGAGTCAGTGCTGGCCTCCCCCGTGGACGTCGTCCAGCGGGCCGCCGACCTGATCGGCACCGGTGAACTGCCGCAGGCCATCGCCGCGTCCGGCCGCCGCGCCGCTACCGGGTTCCTCATCGGTGCGACCGTCGCGCTCGCGCTGTCGCTCACCGCGGGGCTGTTCCGGCTCGGCGAGGACGTCATCGACGCGTCGATGGGCATGTTCCGGGCCATCCCGTGGGTGGGCCTGATCCCGCTGTTCATCGTCTGGTTCGGCATCGACGAGACCCCGAAGATCGCGCTGGTCGCGCTCGGCGTCACCTACCCGCTGTACTTCAACATCTACGGCGGCATCCGCTCCGCCGACTCCCAGCTCATCGAGGCCGGACGCATGGCGGGGCTCGGCCGCATCGGTCTGATCCGGTACGTGATCCTGCCGTCCGCGCTGCCCGGCGCCCTGGTCGGCCTGCGCTACGCGCTGTCCACCGCCTGGCTCGCGCTGGTCTTCGCCGAGCAGGTCAACGCGGACGCCGGCATCGGCTATCTGATGAGCAACGCCCAGCAGTACTTCCAGACCGACGTCATCGTCCTGTGCCTGGCCGTCTACGCGGTGCTGGGGCTGCTGTGCGACTTCGCCGTGCGGCTGCTGTCGCGGCGGCTGCTGGCCTGGCGGGCCTCGTTCGACGGCGAAGGAGCGTGAGAGAGCGATGAGCACGACTGCGAGCACGACGGTGAGCACTCAGGTGGAGGTATGCGGCCTGAGCCGCGCCTTCGACGACAAGACCGTCATCGACGATCTCGATCTCACCATCCGTCAGGGCGAGTTCGTCGCCCTGCTCGGGCACAGCGGCTGCGGGAAGTCGACCCTGCTGAAGATCCTCGCCGGGCTGGACAGCGAGACCGAGGGCGAGGTCACCGTGCCCGAACGCCGCTCGGTGGCCTTCCAGTCGCCGCGGCTGATGCCCTGGCTGCGGGTGTGGCGCAACGTGGTGCTCGGCCTGCCCCGCTCCAAGGACCGGTCGCTCGCCGAGCGCTATCTGGCCGAGGTCGGCATCGAGGAGTACGCGGGCCGCTGGCCCAAGACCCTCTCCGGCGGCCAGGCGCAGCGCGTGTCGCTGGCCCGGGCGCTGGTCCGCGAGCCCGAACTGCTCCTGCTGGACGAGCCGTTCGGCGCCCTGGACGCCCTCACCCGCGGCCGGGCGCAGCGGCTGGTGGCCGACCTGTGGCAGCGGCACGGCTGCTCGGTGCTGCTGGTCACCCACGACGTGGAGGAGGCGCTGCTGCTGGCCGACCGGGTCCTGGTGATGGACGGCGGACGGATCGCCTACGAAGCCGAGGTCGGCCTGGAGCGGCCCCGCGCGCTCGGCTCCCCGGACTTCGTACGGCTGCGCGGCGAACTGCTGCACCGGCTCGGCGTCCACGACGCCTCGGCGCCTCGCGAAGAGGCCACGACATGACCGACAGGAACGGCACCCACCTCATGACCCGCACGATCACGCGCCGCACCCTCGGCGCCGCCCTCTCCCTGACCGCCCTGCTCGCCACCACCGCCTGCGGCGGCAACAGTGAGGCCGCCTCCGACGGGAGCGGCTCACAGACTCTCACCATCGGCGACCAGGCCAAGAACCTGCAGACGCTGTTCAACGCCTCCGGCGCCCTCAAGGGGACGTCGTACAAGGTCAAGTGGGCCGAGTTCGAGGGGGCAGCGCCGCTCTTCCAGGCCGTGCAGGCCGGGGCCGCCGACACCTCGTACGCCGCCGATCTGCCCACGCTCCAGGCGCTGTCGGGAGGTGTGCCGGTGAAGGCGGTGGGCGCGCTGCGCAACGACGGCACGCACACCGGGATCGTGGTCCGCGGGAACTCGTCGGTGAAGAGCGTCAAGGACCTCAAGGGCAAGAAGGTCGTGGTCTCCTCGGCCAAGGGGTCCATCGCCGAGTACCTGCTCGCGCACGTGCTGCAGCAGGCCGGGCTGAAGTACTCCGACGTCAAGGTGCAGTACCTGCTGCCGACGGACGCGCAGGCCGCGTTCACCTCCGGCAAGGTCGAGGCCTGGGCGACCTTCGGGGTCTACAAGGCCGTCGCCGAGCAGCAGGGCGGCCGCCTCCTGGTCAACGGCGCCGACGGGCGGGTGAGCGGCTACGGCTTCATCGGCGCCTCCGAGAAGGCACTGGCCGACAAGGACAAGAAGGCCGCCATCGCCGACTATCTCCGCCGCCTGGACAAGGCCCTGGCCTGGTCGCGCAAGCACCCGGACGACTACGCCAAGGCCATCCAGCGCAACAACGGCGCCTCCCCCGCGATCGCGAAGACGCTGGTGAGCCAGGCCAACGGCGAGCTGCTGCCGGTGAATTCGCAGGTCGTCGACGCCGTGCAGAAGGTCGGCGACACCATGCACGGCATCGGTGTCCTCACCCCGAACCCGACCGTCGCCGACCACGTCGACTCCAGCCTCGTCAAGGAATGAGCCCCGCCATGCCCGTCGAGTTCATCAGCGCCGTCCACCCCAACCCCGCCACCGAGGGCGACCCCACCGCGGGCACGGGCATCGACGTCGACTACGCCCGCCGCTACGCCCGCGCCCTGGACGACGGCGGCTTCGACTACACCCTCGTCACCTACCACTCGGCCTCGCCCGACGCGCTGCAGCTGGCGCAGTTCGTGGCGAACCACACCGAGCGCATCAAGCCCGTCCTCGCCCACCGCCCCGGCGTGGTCTTCCCGACCCACGCGGCCCGTGCCCTGGCCACCCTGGACCGGATCAGCAAGGGCCGTCTGGCGGTGCACATCATCTCCGGCGGCAACGACGAGGAGCAGCGCCGCGAGGGCGACTACCTGAGCAAGGGCGAGCGGTACGCGCGCTCCGACGAGTACATCCGGATCCTGCGCGAGGTGTGGGCGGCCGGCGGGCCCGTCTCGCACGAGGGCCCGTACTACCGCTTCGAGGGCTTCCGCTCCGATGTCACCCCGTACCACGGCACGATCCCCATCTCGGTGGGCGGCTCCTCGGAGGACGCCTACCGGGTGGGCGGGCAGCAGGGCGACATCTTCGGGCTGTGGGGCGAGCCGCTGAAGGAGACCGCCGAGCAGATCGCGGCGGTGAACACCTACGCCGACGCCGCCGGCCGGCCCCGCCCGCGCATCTGGGTCTCCTTCCGCCCGATCATCGCGCCCACCGACGAGCTGGCGTGGGAGAAGGCGCACCGCGTCCTCGGCACGATCACCACGAACCACGAGGAGCGGGCCAAGCGGCGCCACTATCCGGCCCTCGGCCAGGGCACCCCGGCCAACGTGGGTTCGCAGCGGCTGCTGGCCGTCGCCGAACGCGGCGAGGTCCACGACCGCTGCCTGTGGACCGCGCCGGCCACGGCCACCAACGCCGCCGGCGCCTCCACGGCACTGGTCGGCTCCCCCGAGACGGTCGCCAAGGCGCTGCTCGACTACGTCGACATCGGCTGCGAGCTGCTGTCCATCCGTGGCTACGACCCGCTCAACGACGCGATCGACTACGCCCGGCACGTCCTGCCGCTGGTCCGCCAGGAGCTGGCGCACCGGGCCGCCTCGGGAGCGGCCGCGTGAGGCGGGCGGGGCGCGCGCTCGCTCTCGCCACCGTCGTCCTGTCCGTGACCGCCCTGACCGGCTGCGGCGGCTCGGCGGGAGCGGAGGGCAACGGGCAGGGGTCCTCCGTCACCCTGCGCGTCGGCGCGACGGGCTGGAAGGGCGAGGAGGCCCTGCTGAGGTTCGCCGGCCTGGACGACACGCCGTACGAGGTGCAGTGGAGCCTGTTCCAGGGCGGTGACAAGCAGTTGGAGGCCGTACGGGCGGGCGCGTTGGACGTGGCCAGCTCGAGCGAGATCCCGCCGGTCTTCGCGGCGGCCGACGGGAAGCCCAACTTCAAGGTCGTCGCCGTACAGCGCGGCAACACCCTCAACCAGGAGGTGGTGGCTCCCAAGGGCTCCGAGGTCACCTCGATCGCGCAGCTGAAGGGGAAGAAGGTCGGCTACGTCAAGAACACCACCGCCCACTACTTCCTGTACGAGCTGCTGAAACGGGCCGGACTCGGCTGGGACGACATCACCGCCGCCCCGCTGGAGCCGGACAAGGCGCTCGCCGCACTCAACGGCGGCTCCGTCGATGCCTTCGCCGGATACGGGAACTCGATCATCGCCGCCCGGCAGCAGGGCGCGCGCACGATCGGCTCCGGCAAGGGCGTCCTCTCCGGCAACTTCCTGTGGACGGCCTCCGACGACACCCTCGGCGACAAGGCCGAGCGCGAGGCGCTGACCGATCTGCTCGCCCGGCTCGACCAGGCGAACGCGTATGTCCGCGACGGGCGTGAGAAGGAGTACGCGAAGGTCATCGCCACCGCGACCCACCAGCCGGTGGACCAGGCGCTGGAGGAGTACAGCGAGGGGCAGGCGCAGCGGAAGACCGAGGTGCGGCCGGTGAGTGCCCGGGCCACCGCCTCCCAGCAGGAGGTCGCCGACGCCTTCCGGGACCTCGGCGCGCTCAAGCAGGGGCTGAAGGTGAGCGGCTTCTGGAGCGACCGGCTGAACGCCCCGCTGCGGAAGGAGCTCGCCCGATGACCACCGGTCTGCTGCTCCGCGCCCCCGGCCTGGGAGCCCTGCCCGAGGTCACGGAACGGCTCGCCGCCACCGCCGCCGCTCACGACCGCGGCGGCACCTTCCCCGCCGAGGGGATCCGCGCCGCGTACGAGGCGGGGCTCCTCACGGCCACCGTCGGCGCCCGGTACGGCGGGCCGGGGCTTGGAGTCCCGGACACTGCCCGGATCCTGCACGCGCTCGGCGAGGGCGACCCGTCGGTGGCGCTGATCGCCGCGATGAGCCTCACCGTCCACCACCGCCAGGCCGTACGGCCGCACTGGCCGGAGGAGCTGTACGGGCAGGTGCTGTCCGAGGCGGCTCACCGCCCGGTGCTCCTCAACCATGTACGGGTGGAGCCCGAGCTCGGCTCTCCCGCGCGCGGCGGGCTGCCCGCGACGGTGGCCCGGCGCACGGCCACCGGCTGGTCCCTCACCGGCCGCAAACGCTTCGCCACCGGTGTGGAAGGGCTGGACTGGCTGCTGGTCTGGGCGACCACGGACGAACCCACCCCGCGCGTGGGCACGTTCGCCGTGCCCGGCACGGCCCCCGGCATCGAGATCACCCACCGCTGGGACCATCTGGGGCTGCGGGCCAGCGGCAGCCACGACATCGCACTGCACGACGTGGAGATCCCGGCCGGGAACGTGGTGGAGATCGCCCCGCACGGAGCGGGCGCGGAGCAGGACAACCGGGCCGGCGCCGCCCTCCATCTCCCGCTCGCCGCCCTCTACCTGGGCGTGGCCCGGGCCGCGCAGAAGTGTTTCCACCGGTTCGCGCACGAACGGGTCCCCGCCAATCTCGGCCACCCGGTGGCCCGCACGGAGCGCTTCCGTCGCGCCGCGGGCGAGATCGCGCTGCGGCTCGACTCCGCCGAACAGCTGGTGTTCGCCGGTGCCGAGCGGGTGGAGGCGGCCGACGACACCTATACGCCCGAACAGGCCCTGGGCGCCCGCGTCCTGGCCGACCGGCACGCCACCGAGGCCGTCGCACTGGCCGTGCGGCTGCTCGGCAACCCGGGGCTGACCCGCGACAACCCCCTGGAGCGCCACTTCAGGGATGTCCAGTGCGCCCCGGTGCACGCCCCGCAGGAGGACACGGCCCTGCTCGCCATCGGAGCGCGGGCACTGGAAACGGGCCGGTCCGGCCACTCCTAGGCGCCCCTCACCTCGTACGCAGAGAGAACGGTTTCATGACACTTCCCCACACCGGTCCCTCGGCCGCGCGGCTCCTCGCCGTGCTCCGCCGCGAACTGCCCGAGGGTGCGCTCGGCATCGGGCCCGAGGCCACCGCGCCGTACGCCGCCGACCGCTCGGGCAGCCGCCCGGACGGGGAGCCGCTGGCGGTCGTGCACGCCACCCGGGCCGAGCACGTACAGACCGCGCTGCGGCACGCGCACGAGCTGCGGGTGCCGGTCGTGCCGCGCGGGGCGGGCACCGGGCTGTCCGGCGGGGCGAACGCGGGGGCGGGCAGTGTCGTCGTCGACCTGTCGCGGATGAACCGGATCCTCGAACTGAGCCCCGAGGAACAGACCGCCGTCGTGGAGCCGGGCGTCATCACCGCCGAACTGGACCGTGCGGCGGGCGAGTTCGCACTGCGCTACGCGCCCGACCCGGCGAGCGCGGCGATCTCCACGGTGGGCGGGAACATCGCGACCAACGCGGGCGGGCTGCGCTGCGCCAAGTACGGGGTGACCCGGGACGCCGTCCTCGGGCTGGACGCGGTGCTCGCCGACGGAACGCTGATACGGACCGGTCGGCGCACCGTCAAGGGAGTCACCGGCTACGACCTGACGGCGCTGCTCACCGGCTCCGAGGGCACCCTGGGTGTGATCACCGCCGCGACGGTACGGCTGCGGCCGGTACCGGAGTCGACCGCCACCGTCGCCGCGTACTTCGACACCTTCGCCGAGGGTGCCGAGGCCGTGTCCGCGCTCACCGCCGCCCACGTCGAGCCCGCGATGGCCGAGCTGCTGGACGGTCCGGTCCTGGCGGCCGTGGACGCGGCCCAGGGCACGGACCTGCGGTCGCGGGGCGGTGCGCTGCTGCTTCTGCAGTGCGACGGGCGGGCCGCGGAAGCGGAGGCTGAGGCGGCGGTACGGCTGCTGCGGAAGCATGCGGCGTCCGTCGAGACCACCACCGACCCGGTGGAGGCGGACCGGCTCCTCACCGCCCGCAGGCTCGTCCTGCCCTCCCTGGAACGCCTCGGCCGGGTGCTGATCGAGGACATCGCGGTACCCAGGGCACAACTCGCCCCGGCGGTCCGGGAGATCGCGGCCATCGCCGAGCGTCACGACGTACGGATCTTCACCTTCGCCCACGCCGCCGACGGCAATCTCCACCCCATCCTCGTCCTCGACCCCGACTCCCCCGACGTCCCGGAGGCGGCCTGGCAGGCGGCGAGCGACATCTTCGCCACCGCGCTGCGCCTGGGCGGCACGCTCACCGGCGAGCACGGAGTGGGGACGCTCAAGCGACGCTGGCTCGCCCAGGAACTCGGCGCCGAGCAGCACGCGCTGCAGCGACGCGTCAAGGCGGCCTTCGACCCGCACCACGTCCTCAACCCCGGCAAGGCTCTCTGACCACCCGTCAATCCCGGCGGGTCGCGGCTGACTCCCGCTCCCGGGCGGCCAGTTCGCGGTACTCGGCCGCCGGGTGGTCGGCCCGGACACGGGGTCCGCCGCCCGGGCCGTGCAGGCGTTCACGCAGCGTGGTGCCGGTGGGCGTGTCCGGGAGCCGGCCGCGTTCGCGCAGCTCGGGCACGACCAGGTCGACGAAGTCGGCGAAGGTGCCGGGCGTCACGGCGTAGGCGAGGTTGAAGCCGTCGATGTCCGCCTCCTCCACCCAGCGTTCCAGTTCATCGGCGACCGTGGCCGGGGACCCCACCACCACCGGGCCGATACCGCCGATCCCCAGGTAGCGGGCTACGTCGTCGGGGGTCCAGCGACGGGTCGGATCGGCGGTGGAGAAGATCGCGAGTGCGGAGCGGACGGCGTCGGTGTCGACGTACTCCAAGGGCTGGTCCGGCGCGAGTTCGGACAGGTCGAGGCCGCTCCAGCCGCCGTAGAGCGCGAGGGCGCCCTCGTAGGAGGCGTAGGAGATCAGGTCGGCGTACTTGGCCTGGGCCTCCTCGTCGGTGGGGGCGGTGATCGCGGTGAGCAGGATGAAGATCTTGACGCTGTACGGGTCGCGGCCCTCGGCGGCGGCCTTGGCCCGGATGTCGTCGACGACGCGGCGGGTCGCCTGCGGATTGACGGCGTTGATGAAGACGCCCTCGCCGTGCCGGGCGGCGAAGGCCCGGCCGCGCGGGGAGGCGCCGGCCTGGAAGACGACCGGGGTGCGCTGCGGCGACGGCTCGGACAGGAACACGCCCGGCACGGTGAAGTGGCGGCCCTTGTGGGCGATGTCCCGGATGCGGGCGGGGTCGGTGAAGACGCCCCGTTCCCGGTCGCGGACGACCGCGTCGTCGTCCCAGGAGTACTCCCACAGCTTGTAGCAGACCTCGAGGAACTCCTCGGCGACCTCGTAGCGGTCGTCGTGCCCGACCTGTTCACCGAGCCCCAGATTGCGGGCGGCGCTCTCGAGGTAGGAGGTGACGACGTTCCACGCGATCCGGCCCTTGGTCAGGTGGTCGAGAGTGGTGAGGGTGCGGGCGAGCTTGTACGGCTGCTCGTAGGTGAGGGACACGGTGACACCGAAGCTCAGACGCTCGGTCACCGCGGCCATGGCGGAGACGGCGGGCAGCGGGTCGGACAGCGGGATCTGCGCGCCCTGGCGGACGGCGGCGTCACGCGAGCCCTGATAGACGTCGTACGCGCCGAGCACGTCGGCGATGAAGAGCGAGTCGAAGCCGCCGCGCTCCAGCAGCCGCGCCAGGCCGGTCCAGTAGGCGAGGTCGGTGTAGCGGTGCGCCTGGTCGTCGGGGTGCCGCCACAGGCCGGGCGACTGGTGGCCGACGCAGGCCATGTCGAAGGCGTTCAGATGGATGCGGCGGGTCATTTCAGGGCTCCGGAGGACAGACCGGCGACGAGCCGGCGCTGGGCGGCCACGGCCAGGACGTAGACGGGCGCGATGCCGATGAGGGAGACGACGGCCTGCTGGCCGAACTCGACGTTCTTGTCGCCCTGGAAGAGGGAGAGCAGCACCGGCAGGGTCTGCGCACTGCTGTCCTGGGCGAAGCTGAGGGCGAAGAGGAACTCGTTGTAGCTGAGGAAGAAGCAGATCAGCGCGGCGGCCGCGACACCCGGCGCGATGAGCGGCAGGACGACGCGCCGCAGGCTCGCCCAGGGGCCGAGTCCGTCGAGCCAGGCGGCCTCCTCGATCTCCTTCGGCACCTTCCGTACGAAGCCGTCCAGCAGCCAGATCGCCACCGGCACGTTCGCCAGACCGTCCACCAGGGCGAGCCCGGTGACGGTGTTGTTCAGCTCCAGGTTCCGCAGCAGATAGAACAGCGGCAGGACGGCCACGACGGGCGGCGCGCAGTAGCTGGACAGCACCAGGGTCGCGAGCCTGCCCCCACGGCGTCCGGCCCGCGCGGTGAAGTACGCGCCCGGTACGGCGATCAGCAGCGTGAGCATGACGGAACCGGCCGCGACCGTCCAGGAGTTGACGATGTAGTGGCCGACCTCGACGGCCCGGAAGGTGTCGGGCCAGTTCCGCCAGAACAGGCGGGAGGGCAGCAGTCCGCCGTTGAGGACGTCGTCGCGGGAGCGGACGGAGAGTGAGGCGACGTACAGCAGCGGTACGGCCATGAGCAGGGCGATGACCGTGAGCAGCGCGGTGAGTCCGGTGGGGCGGCGGCGCCCGGCGGTGCGGCGCGGGGGCTTCTGGGGCGCGGGCTCGGCCGCCACCTCTTCCCGTACGGCTTCGAGTGTGGTCACGCCGCCACCTCCTCGTACTTCTCGCGGCGTATCGCCACCAGGCTCGTGACCAGGCCGATCAGCAGGGAGAACAGCACGGTCGCGGCTGCCGCGCCGCCGACGTCGAACTCCTGCAGCGCGGTGCGCTGGATGTCGTACGTGCTCGTGGTGGTCGAGAAGCCGGGGCCGCCGGCCGTCACGACGTAGACGATGTCGAAGACCTTGAAGCCGATCACGAGTTTGAGCAGCAGGACGGACAGCAGCGTCGGTTCGATGTACGGCAGGACGATCGAGCGGAGGGTGCGCGAGCGGCCGGCGCCGTCGAGGGCGGCGGCCTCGCGCAGCTCGTCCGGTACGCCGAGGAGAGCGGCGTACACGAGCAGCATCACGAAGGGTGTCCACTGCCAGCTGTCGATGACGACGAGGGTGGTGAAGGCTCCCGTACTGCTGCCGAGCGGGTTCACGCCGGGCAGTCCCAGCGCGTGCAGGACGCCGTTGAGGGCGCCGCCGACCGGGGCCAGCAGCAGCTTCCACGCCACGCCGACCATGACGGGCGGCGTGACCAGCGGCAGCAGCAGAAGGGTGCCCAGCAAGCCGGGGCGGGTGGCCCGGGCGCGCAGCAGGAGCGCGAGGGCGGTGCCCAGCACCAGTTGCACGGCGGCGGCGAGCACCGCGAAGAGCACCGACCGCCACAGCGAGCCGGTGAACGACTGGCTCTCCAGCGCGGTACGGAAGTTGTCGAACCCGGTCCAGCGTCGCAAGGGCCGGGCGAGGGTGGAGTCGGTGAAGGCCAGGCCGATGACGTAGACGAGCGGGTAGGCGGCGAAGACCGCGAGGAAGACCACGGACGGCGCGGCGAGCGCCCCGGGGACCCGGGCGGCCGGCCTGGCTGTCATCCGGACGCTCCCTTGAGTTCCTTGGCCCAGGCGCGCTGCGTGTTCCCCAGGGCGGTCTTCGCGCTCTGCTTGCCCTGCAGGCCGAGCGCGAGTTCGTCCACGAGGGTCTGGAGCAGGTCGGGTGCCTTGGGCACGGTCGGCCAGGGCAGCGGGTCGCCCGCGAGGCCGGTGCGGACGGCCTCGTAGGAGTCGGGCGAGTTCTTGCGGAACGCCGAGGAGCTGAGGGTGCTGGTGCGGATCGGGTCGGCGCCCGCGTCGGGCCGGGCGAGCACGAGGAGGTTCTGCTGTGCGGCGGTGGCCCACTTGATGAAGGCGGCGGCGGCCTCCTTCTGCTTCGACGCCGTGGACACCGCCAGTCCGAAGCCCGCGTCGAGCGAGGTACGGGGCTTGGTGTTGTCGCCGCCGACCGGGAGCGTGGTGACGGCCCACTTGTCGACGACCTTCGACTGCCCCGGGTCCTGGGCGCGCTTGGCGAAGTCGGTCCAGAAGTCGAGCATGGCGCCCTTGCCGTCGAGGAAGGCGGGCAGCGCCTGGTCGAAGCCGATCTGCAGCGGGGTGGGCAGCGCGCTGGGCGCGGCGTCGAACAGCACCTGCGCGGCCTCGATCGCCTCCGGGGTGTCGAGGGTGGGCGCGCCCGACGCGTCGAGGAACGAACCGCCGTACCCGGCGAGGCGGTTGGCGAAGGCGCAGCCGAGGATCACGGGGACCTGCTGGGCCTCGATGATGGTGCCGTAGTACTTGCCCTTGGCGTCCTTGGTGATCTTCGCGGCGATGTCGTTGTACTCCGCCCAGGCGCGGGGTGCCTCGACCTTGTGCCGTTCGAAGATCTCGGTGTTGTAGAAGAGGATGTGGGTGTCGCCGTCGTAGGGAAGGCCCCAGCGCTTGCCGTCGTAGCGGGTGTAGGTGTCGTACAGGGACGGCAGGAAGTCGCTCTCCTCGATGTCCTTGTGCGCCTTGATGTACGCGGTGAGGTCCTCGATGACGCCGCCCTCGGCGAGGGTGCCGACGGCCGCGTACCAGTACATGAAGACGTCGAACTGGCCCGCCCCGGACTGCACGTCGAGCACGGCCTTCGCCGTGAGCTTGTCGTACGGCACGGGTGTCACCGACAGCTTGGCGCCGGTGGCCTCCTCGAAGGGCTTGCTCAGGTACTTGAACGACAGGGCGTTCGGCTGGTTGGCGAGGATCTTGAGGGTGACCCCGTCGAGGTCGGGCTTGGCGGTCGGGTCGAGCGCGGCGGCCTCGGAGGAGCCGCAGGCGGTCAGGAGCGGGCCGGCCGCGGCGAGGGCCGCCGCACCGCCGGCGGCGCGCAGCAGGTGTCTGCGGGAGAGCGGGGAACGCGGGAGGCGCGGGGGCGGGGTCATGGGGTGGTTCTCCTGGCTTCTTCTTACCTGCTCTTGGGTGGAGAGAGTTCTCAGGTGTAGAGGGTGAAAGGCGCGTGGGCGCCGTTCAGGAAGTGGTCGCCGACCTCGCGGAGCTTGTAGGCGACGGGGTCGTGCAGGGTGTGGGTGCGCACGTTGCGCCAGAAGCGGTCGAAGCCGTGCGCGGACGCCGTCGCCCTCGCGCCGGTGACCTCGAGGATCCGGGCGGCGATGTCGAGGGCGGCCTTGGTCGAGGCGACCTTGGCGGCGGCGACGGTGACGGCGATCTCGCCGCGCTCCTCGGCGGTGAGGTCCTGGCCTCGGTCGATGCCGCGCTGGACGGCTTCGGCGGCGTGGTCGGCGAGGAGCCGCACCGAGCGTGCGGACACGGCGAGTTCGCCGTAGGTGGCCAGCGTGTAGGGGTCCTGGGTGGCGGAGTCGACGCCCGACAGCGGCCAGGGGCGGGTGGTGTCGCGCGTGTAGTCGGCGGCCGCGGCGAGCGCGCCCTCGGCGATGCCCAGGTAGAAGTGGACGAAGACCAGCTGGATCGCGGGGGTGACGAGGGTGGCGAACGGGGTGAGGGTGCCGGCCTCCTCGGAGAGGGACCCAATGATGTCGTCCGCCGCCACCGGCACGGCGTGGAACTCCACGCTGCCGCTGGCCGAGAGCCGCTGACCGAAGTTGTCCCAGTCGTCGTGACGTACGACTCCGGGGTGGGCCGGGTCGACGAAGACGACTACGGGTTCTCCGGTGTCGGTGCTGGTGGCACCGGCTACGAGCCGGTCGGCCACGCGGGCGCCGGTCGCGAAGCTCTTGCGCCCGTCGAGCCGGAAGCCGTCGCCCTCGGGGGTCAGGGTGACGTCCGGGTCCCGGGGGTTGAACGCCCCGCCCCACAGCCACTGCCCCTCGGCCGCCGCGCGCTCCAGCCGCTCGGCGGTGGCGGGCTCTCCGAAGAAGCGCGGGTTCCAGGACAGCAGGTAGTGGTAGCCGAGGAGTTGCCCGATCGAGCCGTCCCCGGCGGCGATCTCGCGGATGACGGCGTAGGCGGTGCGCCAGTCCGCTCCCCCGCCGCCGTACTCGGCGGGGACCAGCAGCGTCAGCAGCCCGGCGGCACGCAGCCGTTCGGCCTCCTCGAAGGGCGGCTTGTTGGCCTTGTCGCGCTGGGCGGCGTCCTGGGCGAGGTCGGCGGCCACGGCGCGGGCGGTGGCGATCCAGTCGGTCGTGGTCATGGGGTCCTCAGACGATTCCGTTGGCGGGCGGGGCGACCCCGTTCAGGGCGTGGTTGCCGAGGTGCTGGATCTTCCAGCGGCGCGGGTCGTGCAGGGTGTGGGTACGGGCGTTGCGCCAGTGCCGGTCCAGGCCCCGGCCACCGGTCACGGACCGGGTGCCGATGAGCGCGAAGACGTCGTTCGCCACGGTCAGCGCGGCGGTGTCGGCCTGGGCGCGGGCGGCGGCCACGGCCACGGAGGCCTCGGCCGCGAGGCCCGCGTCGCCGGGGGCACCACGAGCGGCGTCGAGGGCGGCTCCGGCCCGGTCGAGGAGGGCCTCGGCGGCGCGTACGACCAGGGCCAGCTCGCCGAACTTGTTGATCACCAGTGGTTCTTCGTTCGCCCGGTCGGCGCCCGACTCGCCCCACGGCCGGGCGATGTCCCGGATCAGCTCGCCGCCTTCCTCCAGGGCCCCGCGGGCGATGCCGGTGTCGACGGCCGCGTGGATGAACTGGCCGAAGGCGCCGAAGACCTCGGGCCGTTCGAAGGTGAGGTGATGGGGCACCACCCGGTCGGCGGGCACGTGCACGTCCGTGAAGCGCACGGTCCCGCTCGCGGTGCCGCGCTGCCCGATGCCGTCCCAGTCGTCGACGACCGTGACCCCGGGGGCGTCGTACGGGACGAACGCCGCGGTGAGGCTGTCGTCCGGGGCGAGGGCGAAGACCGGGATCCAGTGGGCGAACAGGGCGCCGGTGGCGTAGTTCTTGGTGCCGGTCAGGGTGTACGAGCCGTCGGGGCGGGGTTTCAGCCGGGTGGAGAACTCCAGCGCGTGCCGGGTGCCCTTCTCGGCGAGGGCGTTGCCGAACCTGCGTCCCGCCAGCAGTTCGGCGTGGAAGAGGTCCCGCTGCCCGGGCGTGCCGTTCTCCTTCAGCACCTCGACGAAGAAGAAGTGGTTCTGCGGGATCTGGCCGATGCTGGCGTCGGCCGCGGACAGCAGCCGGACGACCTCGCCGAGGGTGCGCGCGCCGACCTCGGCACCGCCGTGGGAGCGGGGCACGGTGATGCCCAGCAGCCCGGAGGCGGACAGCCGGTCGAGCTCGGCGCGCGGCAGGATGCGCTCGGCGTCGCGCAGGGCGGCGTCGCGGGCGAACTCGGCGGCGAGTCCGGCCGCGACGGTGATCGCCTCGGCGTCGTCGGCGATCACCTGCGTCATCGTGGGTTTCCCGCGCCCGCGAAGGGGACCTGGGCGGCGGCCGCGACCTGCGGGAAGGGGTGCTGCCACAGGCCCTGTGCCTCCAGCCTCGGCAGGACGCCCTCGCCGAACCAGTAGGCCTCCTCCAGGTGGGGGTAGCCGGAGAGGACGAACTCCTCGATGCCGAGGGCCGCGTACTCCTTGATGCGCTCGGCGACCTCGTCGTGGCTGCCGACCAGGGCCGTGCCCGCCCCGCCGCGCACCAGGCCGATGCCGGCCCACAGGTTGGGGTGGATCTCCAGGCCGTCCCGGCCGCCGCCGTGCAGGGCGAGCATGCGCTGCTGCCCGGCGGACTCGCTGCGGGCCAGTCCGGCCTGCACGGACGCCACGGTCTCCGGGTCGAAGCCGTCGAGCAGCCGGTTGGCCTCCGCCCACGCCTGCTCGGAGGTGTCGCGGGTGATGACGTGCAGCCGGATGCCGAAGCGGACGGTGCGGCCCTGCTCGGCCGCCAGCTTCCTGATCCAGGCGATCTTCTCGGCGACCTGCGCGGGCGGTTCGCCCCAGGTGAGGTACACATCCACATGCCGCGCGGCGATCTCTCCGGCGATCGGCGAGGAGCCGCCGAAGTAGACCTCGGGGACCGGGTCGGGCACCCGGGCCAGCGTCGCGTCCGCCACCTGGAGGTGCTCGCCGTGCAGATCGACGGTCTTGCCCTCCCACAGCTCCCGCACGATCTGCAGGAACTCGCCGGTCCGGCGGTAGCGCGCGTCCTTGTCGAGGAAGTCGCCGTAGGCGCGCTGCTCGTGGCTCTCGCCGCCGGTGACGACGTTGAGCAGCAACCGTCCGCCGCTCTGCCGCTGGAAGGTGGAGGCCATCTGCGCGGCGAGCGTGGGCGAGACGAAGCCGGGCCGGAAGGCCACCAGGAACTTCAGCCGCTCGGTGTTCTGACTGACCATCGCCGTCGTCAGCCACGCGTCCTCGCACCACGCGCCGGTGGGGGTGAGGGCGCCGACGAAGCCGAGGTCCTCGGCGGCGCGGGCGATCTGGCTCAGGTAGGCGACCGTCGGCGGCCGGTCCCGGCCGGAGGCGGTGGCCGGGGTGCCGTGGCCGCCGCCGACGACATGGCGGCTGTCGCCGTTGGTGGGCAGGAACCAGTGGAAGGTGAGGGACACGAGAGATCTCCGATCAGGAGGAAGGCGTTCAGAAGAGGGGGTGGTCAGAGCAGGCCGTGCCGGGGCGGCCGGGTACCGCTCAGCACGTAGCGGCCGATGTGCTGGACCTTCCAGCGGGCCGGGTCGTGCAGGGTGTGGGTGCGGGCGTCGCGCCAGTGGCGGTGCAGGCCCAGGGAGTCGAGGGCCGCGCGGGTGCCGGCGACCTCGAAGAGGGCGCTGCCGATCTCGACGGCGGCCTCCGCGGCGGTCACCTTGGCGGTGGCCACCGCGATCGACGCCTCGGCGGCCGAGTCGTCGCTCAGGTCGTCCCGGGCGGCGTCGACCGCACGGGCGGCCTCCCGCAGCAGGGCCTCCGCCGCCCGGAGGCGGATCGCGAGTTCGCCGAACCGCTGGATCAGCAGCGGATCCTCCACGGCGGTCTCGAAGCCGCTCTCGAACCAGGGCCGGCTCTTCGTACGGACGAACTCCACGGCCTCCGCCAGCGCCCCCGAGGCGATCCCCGCGTCGATGGCGGCGTGCAGCAACTGGGCCACGGCACCGTGGAGTTGGGGTCCCTGGAAGGTGAGGTGGTGGGGCAGGACCCGGTCGGCGGGGACGGGGACCCGCTCCAGGCGGACGGTTCCGCTGGCGGTGGTGCGCTGCCCCATGCCGTCCCAGTCGTCGACGACCGTCAGGCCGGGGGCGTCGCGCGGCACATACGCCACGTGCAGCGTGTCGTCGTCGGCGCGGGCCAGTACGGGGATCCAGTGGGCGAACAGGGCGCCCGTGGAGTAGTGCTTGACGCCGTCGAGGACGTACGAGCCGTCCGGGCGTCGCGCGAGCCTGGTGCGGATGTCCTGGACGTGCTTGGTGCCCGCCTCGGACTGGGCGTTGCCGAACCTCCTGCCCCGCAGTACCTCGCCGAGGAAGAACTCCTGCTGGGCGTGCGTGCCCTGGCGGCGCAGCACGTTGACGTAGACGAAGTGGCTCTGCGGGATCTGGGCGAGGCTGGCGTCGGCGGAGGCCAGCAGCCGGAAGATCTCCGCGAGCGTCTCGGTACGGACGTCCGCGCCGCCGAACTCCGCGGGAACCGTCACCCCGAGCAGCCCGGAGGCGGACAGCCGCTCCAGTTCCGCGTGCGGAAGCCGGCGCCCCGCGTCCCGCTCGGCGGCGTCCTTGCGGAAGTCCGCGGCCAGTTCGGCGGCGACGCCGAGGGCCTCGGCGTCGCCGGCGAGCACGGTCACGGCGGTCATCCGGTGGCCGCCAGCAGGGTCGGGCGGCCGCCGAGGGCGAGCGAGAACTGGTCGGTGACCTGAGCCAGGGCCTCGGCGGTGCCGGGCGCGACGGTCAGGGAGCCGTCATCGCCCACGGTGATGTCCTTGTCGAGGGTGAACCAGCCCGGGACGATGTGCGCGGCGCCCATGGAGCTCAGCACGGGACGCAGGGCGTAGTCGATGGCCAGGACGTGGGCGACGGACCCGCCGGTGGCGAGCGGCAGGACCGTCTTGCCGGCCAGTGCGTACTGCGGGAGCAGGTCCAGCAAGGACTTCAGCAGCCCGGAGTAGGCGGCCTTGTAGACGGGGGTGCCGATCACGATGCCGTCCGCGCGCTCGACCAGGGCGGTGGCGTCGACGATCGCCGGGTGCCGGAAGTCGGCGTACAGCAGGGCCTCGGGCGGGAGGGTGCGGACGTCGAACGGGATCACCTCGTGGCCCTGGGCGGCGAGCCGGTCGTCCAGGTGGCGCAGCAGCCGGGCGGTGCGGGAGGTGGCGGAGGGGCTGCCGGAGACGGAGAGGATGGTGGCCATGGGAAAGCCTTTCAGGAGTACCAGGTGGGCTGCGGCAGTTCGCCGGTGAGGACGTGGCGGCCGATCTCACGGCGCTTGTAGGCCACCGGGTCGTGGAGGGTGTGGGTGCGGACGTTGCGCCAGAAGCGGTCGAGGCCCTCGGCGGAGGCGGTGGCGCGGGCGCCGGTCACCTCGAAGATGCGGTTGGTGACCTCCAGAGCCACGTCGGTCGCGCGGGCCTTCACGGCCGCCACCCGCACCTCGAACTCACCGCGGGCCTGTTCGGTGACCGCGTCGGGGTCGTCGTGCAGCTTCTGGCCCTCGGCGGCCACGGCGTCGGCCAGTGCTTCGGCGGCCCACAGCTTGGCGGTGAGGTCGCCGTAGGTGTCGATGACGTAGGGCTCGTCAACGGCGTGCTCGTGGCCGCCGTGCAGCCAGGCGCGGGCCTTCGTGCGGGTGTAGGTGGCGGCGGTCTCCAGGGCGCCTGTGGCGATGCCGAGGTAGAAGTTGACGAAGACGAGCTGGATGGTCGGCACATTGAGGGTGTTGTAGACACGCGGCCGGAACTGCTTGTCCACGTAGCCCGCCGCGGCTGACCAGGGGACGCGTACGGTGTCGATGGTGACGCCGCCGCTCTCGGTGAGGCGCTGGCCGATGTTGTCCCAGTCGTCGTGGAAGGTCAGGCCCTCGCTGTCGGACGGGACGATGGCGAAGACGTGGTCGTCGGTGCCTTCCAGGACGCCTTCGAGCACGGTGACGTCGGAGACCTTGCTGCCGGTGGAGAAGGACTTGCTGCCGGTGAAGGTGAGGGTGTCGCCCTCGTCCCGCACCACCACGTCCTCGTCGCGTGGGTTGACCGCGCCGCCGAAGAACCACTGGTTGCGCGCGGCCTCGGCCTCCACGTGCTCCCACTGCTCGCGGGTGGCGACCAGACGGGCGGCCCAGTTCCACAGGTAGTGATAGCCGAGCAGCTGGCCGATGGAGCCGTCCGCCTTGGCGACCTCGCGGACGACGCGGTAGGCGGTGGGCCAGTCCTGGCCCGCGCCGCCGTGCTCGACGGGGCCGAGGAGGGTGACCAGGCCGGAGTCCTTCAGCAACTGGACCTCGGCGTAGGGGGTGGCGGCTGCCTTGTCGCGGGCGGCGGCGTCGGCGGCAAGGACGGCGGCGACCTCGGCGGCGCGGGCGAGCCAGCCCTCTGCGTCCTTCGGGGCGGTGGCGGTCTTCCAGTCGGCCGGTGCGGCGGTGCTCATGGTGGGGAACCCCTTCACTTTCGGATGCGGGTCAGGTGCGGGTCGGGCGGTTCAGGCGCGGGCGGCGGCGAAGGGCTCCGACTCGGCTTGCCGGGCCTCCAGTTCGCGCACGAGGGGCAGCACCCGCTTGCCGAAGTACTCGACCTCCTCGTGGTAATGCAGGAAGCCGAGGAGGAAGAGGTCGACGCCGAGCCGCTTGTAGGCGACGATCCGTTCGGCGATCTGCTCGGGCGTGCCGATGAGGCCCGTGCGGAAGCCGTCGTTGTACTGGACGAGGTCCTCGAAGCTGGAGTCCTGCCACATGCCCTTGCCGTCGGCGGTGGACTGTCCGGCCTGCTGGACGGCGTCGCGGAAGCCGTGCACGGCCTCGGTGTCGGCGTGGGCGACGATCTCGCGGAGCTGCTCGCGGGCCTCGGCCTCGGTGTCGCGGGCGATGAGGAAGCCGTTGAGACCGAACTTCGGGGGCGTGCGGCCCGCCTCGGCGGCGGAGGCGCGTACGTCGTTGATCTGCTCGGTGACGCCGTCGAAGTCCTTGCCGTTGCTGAAGTACCAGTCGGAGACCCGGCCGGCCATGGCGCGGGCGGCGCTGGAGTTGCCGCCCTGGAAGATCTCGGGGTGCGGGCGCTCGGGGGTGTTCAGCGGCTTGGGCTTGAGGGAGAAGTCGCGCACCCGGTAGAAGTCGCCGGCGAGTTCGGCGTGGTCCTCGGTCCAGATGGTGCGCAGGGCGGTGATGAACTCCTCCGCGCGCCGGTAGCGCTCGTCGTGCTCCAGCCACGGCTCGCCGAGGGCGGTGAACTCGCCCTTGAACCAGCCGCTGACGACGTTGACGGCGAAGCGGCCGCCCGACAGGTGGTCGGCGGTGGCGCCGAGTTTGGCGAGGACGCCCGGGTGCCACAGGCCGGGGTGGACGGCGGCGATGACCTTCAGCCGCTCGGTGGCGAGCAGCAGGGCGAGGCTGAAGCTGGTCGACTCGTGCTGGTTCTCGGCACCGTAGCTGGCCATGTAGCGGACCTGGCTGAGCGCGTAGTCGAAGCCGTTGTTCTCGGCGAGGACGGCCAGTTCACGGTTGTAGTCGTAGCCCCAGTCGGTGCGCTGCTCGACGGTGCTGGTGACCAGGCCGCCGCTGACGTTCGGCACCCAGTAGGCGAAGCGGACGGGGTCGGATGCGGGCGGTACGGGCATGGGGACTCCTGGGAGAGCGGAAAGGCACGCGAAACACACAGGCGTCGGCACGAAAACGTGCTCGCGAGGGGAATTCAGGCGCGCTGGAACAGCGGTCCCGGGAAAGCCGTCAGCACGACGGAGAACGTCCGGGACCGGAATTCATGAACGGAGAGGGCGCAGAAAGCGAGTGGGAGGGTTTCCCTCGGTGCGCTGCGCTCAGACGCGGCTGCGACAGCAGGAGCTGGAGACACGCGCGAGATCGACGTGGCGTCGCTGCGTGAGGTCCTGTCGCTTCATGTCGACGATCCAACCAAGCGTGAGTCCGGCCGGTCAAGCAGACCGGGTGGTGATTCCACATGGTGAGAGTCGGTATTCACGAGGTTGTGACAGGGATTCCCTTGAACCGGGCTCGCGGGGGACGCAGTCTCCTGTCGTGCGTATAGAACAGCTGGAATACATCGCCGCCGTCACCCGGTTCGGTTCGCTGCGGCGTGCCGCCGAGGAACTGCACCTGTCCCAGCCCGCGTTGAGCGAGACCGTGCGCAATCTGGAGCGGGAACTCGGTGTGGACCTGCTGGAGCGCAAGCGGTCGGGGGCGAAGGTCAGCGACGAGGGCCGGGAACTGCTGCCGCACATCATGACGGTGCTGGACGCGGTGGACCGGCTGCGCGGCGCGGCCGGCGACCAGCACCGCGTCAGCCGCATGGTGCGGCTCGGCACAGTCAACACGGCCACCGTTCCGCTGCTCATCCCGACCGTGCGCGAGTTCCGCTCCACGCATCCGGCCACCCAGGTCGAGGTGGTCGGCGCGCAGCAGGCCGACATCCACCGCGGGCTGCTGGAGGGCGCCTTCGACCTGGGGCTGGTGAACTACCTCCACGGCGACGACATGCCGCCCGGCTTCGAGACGACCGAGCTGCTGCGCGGGCGGCCGGTGGTCTGCGTACGCCCGGACAGTCCGCTGGCCGCCCTGGACGCGGTGGACGTGGACAGTCTCCTCGGCGAGCCGCTCATCGTGATGCGGTCGGGCTATGTCATGCACCGCTACGTCCACCGGCTGCTGCGCGGCCGGACACCGTCCTTCTCGTACTCCACCGACGGAGCCGAGATGGGCAAGCTGATGGTCGCCGAGGGGCTGGGGGCGACGGTGCTGCCCGACTTCAGCGTCCTCGGCGATCCCCTGGAGCGGCGGGGCACCCTCACCGTACGGCCACTGGCCGGGGACGAGACCGATGTGCTGCTGGTGCTGCAGCGCCGCCATGCCGTCTCGGTCCCCCGAGCGGTACGTGATCTGCACACGCTGTTCGTACGCAACGCGGATGCGCACCGCGCGTCGTGACGCGGGGCCCTCCCGGGCCCGAACGGGTGGTTCACCCACTCCGTCGGCGTAGGAGGACGCCTCTCGCGGGGCGGCCGGGCCGGGGCGCGCCGGAAGCTCCAAGGAGATTGGAGTCGTCATGCTCCGTACGAATCCGCCCCGCGTCAGCGTGATCATCCCCGCGTACAACTCCATGCCGGAACTGACGAAGTGCGTCACCTCCGTCATGGAGCAGACGCTGGGCCTGGACAGGATCGAGATCATCGCGGTCGACGACGGCTCGACCGACGGCACCGCGGACGAGCTGGACCGGCTCGCGCACACCTGCCCCAGCCTGCGCGTCGTCCACCAGCCCAACAGCGGAGGAGCCGGCGGCCCACGCAACACCGGTCTGGACAGGGCCCGCGGTGACTACGTCTTCTTCCTCGACTCCGACGACTACCTGGGCCCCGACGCCCTGCGCCGCATGGTCGCGATGGCGGACGAGAACCGCACCGACGTGGTCCTCGGCAAGATGGTGTCCGTGGGCGGACGTGCCGTACCGACGGCCGTCTTCTCGCACAACCAGCCGCGGACCGATGTTTTCTCCTCGGCCGCCTATCGCACCCTGGGCTGCTGGAAGCTGTTCCGGCGCTCGCTGATCGAGCGGCTGGACCTGCGGTTCCCGCCGTTCCGCAACTGCGAGGACAAGCCGTTCACCGCGGCGGCCTTCCTCAACGCCGACGGCATCTCCGTGGTCGCCGACTACGACTGCTACTACTCGCGCAACCGCCAGAACGGCAACAACCTCACCCTCACCGCCGCCGATCTCGTCCACCGTATGGACGGCACCCGGCTGTGCTTCGAGACGGTCGCCCGCTATCTGGAACCCGGCCCGCGCCGGGACCAGATCATGCGCCGCCACGTGGAGTGGGAGCTGTGCGGGCCCTTGCGCGGCCTCCTGCCCAAGGAGAGCGAAGAGCAGGCACGGGAGCGCTTCTATCCGCAGTTCCGGGACTGGGCACTGAGCTATGTGACCGAAGGCGTCTTCCAGCAGCTCGCCCCGCCGGACCGGCTCATCATCCACCTTCTGCGCGCGGACCGGTACGAGGACCTCCTCACCGTGGCCCGGCACGCCAAGGAGGACGCGGCGCGCGGCAACGTCGTCGACAAGGGCCGCGTCTACTGGTGCCACCCCTTCTTCCGGGACCCGGCGAAGGCGATCCCGGACGCCTGCTTCGACGCCACGGACCGGCTCCCGGTCCGCCATGAACTGGCCGAAGCGGCATGGACGGGCGACGGCGGTGTGCTCCGGCTCGCCGGCCACGCCCGTATCGAGTCCCTCGGCGCCCTGGAGCCCACCACCCGGCTGATCCTGCGCCCGCGCGGCTTCCCGCACCCGGACATCCGCGTGCCCGTGACGATCCGTACCTCCTCCCACCAGCCCGACGACCAGGCCACCGGCTTCCTCGTCGAGGTGGACCTGAGCACCGTCGACTCGGGCGCACCGCTCGGCGCCGGGGTGTGGGACCTTCACCTGGACGTACGGGCCCAGGGAGTCAGCCGGACCGTCAGGCTCCGCCAGGCCGGGACCGACGCGAACGGCCGGAGGACCGCCCCGCCGAGGCGCGAGGTCGGGGCCACCACCGCGCGTGCGTTCTTCACTCCGTACGGGAACTTCTCCCTGGACATCCGGCGGACCGAGGACGAGCCGGTCTGCCATGTGACCGGGATCGCCTGGGACACGTCCGCACCCGGCACGCTCGTCGTCAGCGGACGCCTGACCGATGACGCCGCGAGCCGCCCCCGGCCCACGGCCCTACGCGCCGAAGGCGACTCGGGCTCGGTGCGAGAGGTACCCCTGCGGTACGCGCCGGACGGCGGCGGCACCGGCTTCGCCGCACGCCTGCCGGTCAGGAGACTGTCTCCAGGACGGTGGACGCTGACCCTCCGTACGGACGAGCCGGACAGCCGGATTCCCGTGCCGCCTCCGAAGGGGCTGACCGGCACCCGCTGGTTCCGCGCCGCCCGGCTCGGCCGCCCCTATTACGCGAAGCCACTCCCCCGGGGCTCGAAGGGGGCCGTGGTGCTGCGCGTGGCGCCGGTCGGACTGGCGGCGGCCCTGCGCCGACGGCTCGGCCGACACGGATCCGGCTCTCGCCCGTGATTCCGTTCTGATGACCCGTCAGTAGGTCATCTGTCCCGGACTCTTGACTCGTAAGGCGGTAGTGGTCATCCTCGTCGCACCATGGGCGAGGTCATGACAATCGGGCTGTCGCTCCCCGGCCCACAAGGCTCAGGACAGCCCGATACGTCGACCCCGCCATCCCGCCGACCAAGGGACGTGGGCTGTGACCAGTTCCGGACGCCCGTACCGCAGACGCAAGAACATCACCGTTGTGTCGCTCCTCCTGCTCGTGCTGTCGATCGCGCTCGGTCCCACACCGAGTTCGGCGGCCGGAACCGACTGGTGGAACCCGACCGCGCGGCCCGCGCCGGACTCCGGGGTCAATGTCACGGGGGAGCCCTTCAGCGGCACCAACGCCCGGGGCGAGGTGCGCGGCTTCGTCGACGCGCACGACCACATCTTCTCCAACGAGGCCTTCGGCGGCCGTCTGATCTGCGGAAAGCCGTTCTCCGAGCAGGGCGTCGCGGACGCGCTCAAGGACTGCCCCGAGCACTACCCGGACGGCTCGCTCGCGATCTTCGACTTCATCACCAACGGCGGTGACGGCAAGCACGACCCGAACGGCTGGCCGACCTTCAAGGACTGGCCGGCCCATGACTCGCTGACGCACCAGCAGAACTACTACGCCTGGGTGGAGCGGGCCTGGCGCGGCGGCCAGCGGGTGCTGGTCAACGACCTCGTCACCAACGGCGTCATCTGCTCCGTGTACTTCTTCAAGGACCGCGGCTGCGACGAGATGACGTCCATCCGGCTGCAGGCCAAGCTGACGTACGACATGCAGGCCTACATCGACAAGATCTACGGCGGGCCGGGCAAGGGCTTCTTCCGGATCGTCACCGACAGCGCGCAGGCCCGTGAGGTCGCCGAGCAGGGCAAGCTGGCGGTCGTCCTCGGCGTGGAGACGTCCGAGCCTTTCGGCTGCAAGCAGATCCTCGACATCGCGCAGTGCAGCAAGGCCGACATCGACAAGGGCCTGGACGAGCTGCACTCGCTGGGCGTGCGCAGCATGTTCCTGTGCCACAAGTTCGACAACGCGCTGTGCGGTGTCCGCTTCGACTCGGGCTCGCTCGGAACGGCCATCAACGTCGGGCAGTTCCTGTCGACGGGCACCTACTGGAAGACGGAGCAGTGCAAGGGGCCCCAGCACGACAACCCCATCGGCAACGCCTCGGCGGCGGAGGCCGAGAAGAAGCTCCCGGCGGGCGAGGAGGTCCCCTCGTACAGTGCTGACGCCCAGTGCAACGTCAGAGGACTCACCGGACTCGGCGAGTACGCCGTCCGCGGCATGATGCAACGCGGGATGATGCTGGAGATCGACCACATGAGCGTCAAGGCCACCGGCCGGGTGCTCGACATCTTCGAAGCCGCGTCCTACCCCGGCGTGCTCTCCTCGCACAGCTGGATGGACCTGGACTGGACCGAGCGGGTCTACGGCCTGGGCGGCTTCATCGCCCAGTACATGCACGGTTCCGAGGGCTTCATCTCGGAGGCCAAGCGCACGGAGGCCCTGCGCGACAAGTACGGGGTGGGCTACGGCTACGGCACCGACATGAACGGCGTCGGCGGCTGGCCGGGACCGCGCGGCGCGGACGCCCCGAACAAGGTCACCTATCCCTTCAAGAGCGTCGACGGCGGCTCCGTCATCGACCGGCAGACGACCGGTCAGCGCACCTGGGACCTGAACACCGACGGAGCCGCCCACTACGGTCTCGTCCCGGACTGGATCGAGGACATCCGCCGGGTCGGCGGCCAGGACGTGGTGGACGACCTCTTCCGCGGCGCCGAGTCCTACCTCGACACCTGGAAGGCCTCCGAGAGCCACGAGGCCGGGCCCGATCTCGCGCGCGGCGCGGCCGCGTCGGCCAGTTCCTCGGAGTGGAGCCTGTTCACGAGCTACAAGCCGCACCGGGCCGTCGACGGCGACCGCGGCACCCGCAGGGCGAGCGACTGGAGCGACGACCAGTGGTACCGGCTCGACCTCGGGTCCACGAAGCGCGTCGAGCGGGTCACCCTGGACTGGGAGGACGCGTACGCGAAGTCGTACCGCGTCGAGCTCTCCACCGACGGTGAGAACTGGCGGACCGCCTGGTCCACGACAGCGGGCGACGGCGGCCTGGACACCGCGAGATTCACCGGTACACCGGCCAGGTACGTACGCGTCCAGGGTCTGGAACGCGGCACCGACCGGGGCTACTCCCTCTACGAGGTCGGGGTCCACGGCAGCTGACACCCACGAGAGGGGCTCCATGGCACGGTTGCCGTCCGCCGAGCGGCGGCGACAGCTCACCGAAGCGGCGATCAGGGCGATGGCCCGGGACGGCGTCCCCAGGACGACGACCCGGTCCATCGCCGCCGAAGCGGGCGTCTCGCTGAGCGTCTTCCACTACTGCTTCGATTCCAAGCAGGAGCTGATCGAGTCCGTCATCACCACGATCACCGGGCACTACGTGACGGTGGTGAAGGAGGCCCTGCGGCCCAGGGCCACCTTGGAGGAGACCGTCCGGGCGGGCTTCCAGGCGTACTGGGAGCACGTCCGGGCCCATCCCGACGAGCACATGCTCACCTATGAGCTCACGCAGTACGCGCTGCGCCAGCCCGGCTTCGAGCATCTGGCGCGGCGCCAGTACGAGCTGTACGCCGAGACGTACATCGAGCTCATCGACCAGCTGCGGCAGACCATGGGACTGCGCCTGCGCGTCCCCGCCCCGGTCCTGGCGCGCTACCTGGCCGCCATGACCGACGGCCTGACCCTCAACTACCTCGTGCTCGGCGACGACGACGCCTGGACGGGCATCCTCGACACGGTCATCGCGCACATCGCCGGCCTGGTGCGCGAGCCCTGAGAACAGGCGGGATGCGCCTCCGGCTCCTTACGCTCGTAGGGAGCGGGTTTCCCGGAGGTGACCGTCATGCGAGCCTCGCTGATACAGCTGTCCGTGGACGCGACGGACTCCGCCGAGGAGCGCCGCCGCCGGGCGTCCTCGCTGGTCCGCGGCCGGACCGGCGACGATCTGGTGGTCCTGCCGGAACTGTGGACGGCCGGCGCCTGGTCGTACGACGGCTGGGGGCGCGACGCCGAAGGGGTCGACGGTCCCACCGCCGAGGCCATGTCCGCGGCGGCGCGTGCGGCCGGGGTCTGGCTGCACGCCGGATCGATCGTCGAGCGGGACGCGGACGGGACCCTCTACAACACCGCGCTCCTCTTCGACCGGGCCGGTGACCTTCGCGGCAACTACCGCAAGATCCACCGGTACGGCTTCGACACGGGTGAGGCGACCATGATGGGCGGGGGCCGCGACATCGTCACCGTGCCCACCGAATTCGGTGTGATCGGTCTCGCCATCTGCTACGACCTGCGCTTCCCCGAGCTCTTCCGGGGCCTGATCGACGAAGGGGCGGAGCTGATCGTGGTGCCCGCCGCATGGCCGGCGGCCCGGCTCGCCCACTGGCAGCTCCTGACCCGCACGAGGGCCCTGGAGGAGCAGGTGTTCCTCCTGGCCTGCTGCGCCACGGGTACCCATGGCGGTATGCGGCAGGGCGGGCACAGCGTGGCCGTCGACCCCTGGGGGACCGTCCTGGGCGAGGCCGGCACCGCGGCGGAGACGGTGACAGTGGAGGTCGACATGGGCGAGGTCGCCCGGATCCGCTCCGAACTCCCCGTCCTGCGTGATCGTGTACTCGCCGTGGGTTCCGCCGCCGGCCGGTGACACCGGCCGTCCGCCTATACGACGCCCTGGGCCGTCATCGCCTCGGCGACGCGGAGGAAGCCCGCGGTGTTGGCTCCGAGGACGTAGTCGTCGGCGTCGCCGCCGTAGGTCTCGGCGGTGACACGGCACTGGGCATGTACCTGTCCCATGATGGTGGCGAGCCGGTCCTCCGTCCGCTCGAAGGTCCAGCTGTCGCGTGAGGCGTTCTGCTGCATCTCCAGCGCGGAGGTCGCGACCCCGCCCGCGTTGGCCGCCTTGCCGGGGGCGAAGAGGACCTGCGTCTCGCGGAACACCCCGATCGCCTCGGGCGTGCAGGGCATGTTCGCACCCTCGGCCACCGCGAGCACGCCGTTCTTCACCAGCGCGACGGCGTCCTGGCGGCCCAGCTCGTTCTGGGTCGCGCACGGCAGGGCGATGTCGCACGGCACGTCGTAGACGGATCCCCGGGCGGAGAACCGCGCGGCCGGCTTCGCCTCGGCGTAGGCGGAGACCCGGGCCCGGCGCACCTCCTTGACCTCCTTGAGCAGGTCCAGGTCGAGGCCGTCCTCGTCGACCAGGTACCCGGAGGAGTCGGAACAGGCCACCACGCGCCCGCCCAGGGCGTGCACCTTCTCGGCGGCGTAGACGGCGACGTTCCCCGACCCGGAGACCACGACCCGGCGTCCGTCGAAGTCATGGCCGCGGGTGGCGAGCATCGCCTGGGCGAAGTACACCGCGCCGTAGCCGGTGGCCTCGGTGCGGGCGTGCGAACCGCCCCAGCCGACCGGCTTGCCGGTCAGGACGCCGGCCTCGTAGCGGTTGGTGATCCGCTTGTACTGGCCGAAGAGGTAGCCGATCTCGCGGCCGCCCACCCCGATGTCCCCGGCGGGCACGTCCGTGTGCTCGCCCAGGTGGCGGTACAGCTCCGTCATGAACGCCTGGCAGAAGCGCATGACCTCGCCGTCCGAGCGGCCCTTGGGGTCGAAGTCCGACCCGCCCTTGCCGCCGCCGATCGCCATGCCGGTCAGCGCGTTCTTGAAGATCTGCTCGAAGCCGAGGAACTTGACGATGCCGAGGTTCACGCTGGGATGGAAGCGAAGGCCGCCCTTGTACGGCCCGAGAGCGCTGTTGAACTCCACCCGGAAGCCGCGGTTGACCCGTACGGTGCCCTGGTCGTCCACCCACGGGACCCGGAACATCAGCTGCCGCTCGGGCTCGCAGAGCCGCTCCACGATCCGGGCCTCGGCGTACTCCGGGTGGGCCCGGAGCACGGGGCCTATGGCGTGCAGGACTTCGTGTGCCGCCTGGTGGAACTCCGTTTCCCCGGGGTCCCGTCGGCGGAGGGTGTCGTAGACGGCCTCGATGTGGGCGCTGACGTCCATGCGTGCTGTTCTCTCCGTTCCGGTGCGGCCGGTCAGTCGGCCTGTGGCTGTTCCGCCGCCGCCCAGCCGATCAGGGCGCCGCGCAGTGCGGCCACCAGGCGGCCGGCGGCCTCGTCCTCGGTGCGTCCGCTCTTGATGAGGTCGAGGATGTCGCGCGGGTCGAACAGCGCGTTCCACAGATAGAGGGCTTCGTCGCCGAGGTCGTCGAGGCCGAGTTCCTCGGTGGTCTGCCGCAGCGGTTCGGCCAGTGCCTCGGCCTGCGGCGCGAGGTAGCCGGTTCCTTCGCGCAGGCGCTCGAGATAGCCGCGGTGCGAGCGCATCTGGGCCATCGCGCCGCCGTGTTCGAGGACCAGGGAGACCCAGTGCCTCGACACCGCTTCGAGTTTCGCCATGCCGCGGGTGGTCTGCCGGGCGCTGAAGTCCTTCAGTTCGGAGCCCACTTGGGCGCGGAAGGCGTGCAGCACCTCCTCGACGGAGGAGAAGTGGCGGTAGGCCGTCGCGGTGGACACCTCGGCGTGCTTGGCGATCTCGGCGAGGCTGACGGGCGTGGGCGAGTTCTCGAACAGGCGCGCGGCTGCCTTGATGAGGTGCCTGCGGTTGCGCTCGGTGTCACTGCGCATGGGTCGATTCCTCGTCGTGTACGGGACGGTGCTCATCGCAGGGCCGAAAGACCGGCGGCCAGGCGGCGGACACCCTCGGTGATGGACTGCGGGCTGGCAGCGTACGACAGCCTCAGGTGCCCCTCACCCCGCGCTCCGAACTCGCTGCCGGGCCGGACGGCGACGCCGTGCCGCGTGCGCAGCGCCGCCACGACCTCCACGGACGGCAGATCGATGTCGTAGCGCGGGAACTGGTAGAAGGCGCCTTCGGGTGCGCTGAGGGTGAGGCCGGGGATCGCGGCCAGTTCCTTGCGCATGATCTCGCCGCGCTCCTCGTAGGCGGCGCGCATCCGGGCGACGTCGTCGTCACAGCTCTCCACCGCGACCAGCGCGGCGTCCTGGATGACGGTGTTGACGGAGCCGTTGAAGGTGTTGTGGACGCGCGCGGCCGCCTGGATGAGCGGAGAGGGGCCCCAGAGGTAGCCGACGCGCCAGCCGGTCATCGCGTAGCTCTTGGAGAAGGTCTGGCAGTAGACGGTCCGCTCGCGCAGGCCGTCGACGGAGAGGGCCGAGGTGAAGGGACGGCCGGTGTAGTCGAGGTCGGAGTACGCCTCGTCGGAGACGACGATGGTGGGGGTGCCGTCGAGCAGGCCGGCGAGCGCTTCGAGTTCCTCCCGGCTGTGCACGATGCCGGTCGGGTTGACGGGGTTGCAGAAGACGAAGAGCTTGGCGTCGGTGAGGGCGTCGGCGAGCCGGTCGAGGTCCCAGTGCAGGTCCGGCGCGAGCGGGACGGGGACGACGGTGCCGCCGGCCATCGCGACCAGGTCGCCGTAGAGGGAGTAGGTGGGGTCGGGGATGACCACCTTGTCCCCGGGGTCGACGAGGGACAGGATCGACGCGGCCAGCCCGGCGGTGCCGCCCTGGGTGATCAGGACGTCGCCGGCGGAGGCCGGGGTCCCGGCGGTGGCGGTCAGCTTCGCGGCGAGGGCCTCGCGCAGGGCCGGTTCGCCGAGGAGCGGCGAGTAGTGGGTGCGGCCGGCGCGCAGCGCGGCGTGGGCCGCCTCGGTCACCCGCTCGGGGGTGTCGAAGTCGGGTTCGCCCATCGCGAGGGAGACGAGGTCGGACCGGGACTGCGGCTGCTGCGTCCGGCGGGAGGCGGCGGCGATCCGGGCGACGGCGGCGGCGGTGTCGTACAGGGGCGGCTGTGTGGTGACGGTGGGCGGCATGCGCTCCTCCTGGTGACGGGGTGTCAGGCGTGCGGTGCGGTGTCGGCGGGTGCGCCCGCCCGGCGGCTGATCTCGAGGTCGGCGGAGACGTCGCGCTGGCGGGTGGGGGCGACGACGATCTCCTGGAGGACGACGCGCTGGGGCAGCGCGACGGCCAGGCGGATGGCCTCGGCGACATCCTCGGGCCGCACCATGCCGGCGCGCTCCTCCGGCGCCGGGGGCCGGGCGCGGTTGTCGAGGATGGGGGTGTCCGCTTCGCCCGGCAGCACGGTGATCGCGCGCAGGCCCTGGTTGCGGAACGTGTTGTGCAGGAAGGTCATGAAGTTGCGGACGCCCGCCTTGGCCGCGCCGTAGGCGGCGCCGCCGAGCAGGTTGGGGTTGACGGCGGCGAGCGAGGAGACGGTGACGATGGTCCCGGCGCCGCGGTCGAGCATGTCGGGCAGGACGGCCTGGGTGAGCTGGAAGACGGCGGTGAGGTTCACGTCGAGGACCTGGCGCCACTCGTCGTGGGGGAGCCACTGCGGGTTGAGCACCGAGGAGGCGCTGCCCGCGTTGTTGACGAGGACGTCGACCGGGCCGAGTTCGCTCCGCACCCGGTCGAGGACGCGTGTCACGTCGTCCGCGCGGGTGATGTCCGCGGCGAGGGCGAGAGCGGTCCCGCCTTCGGCGCGGATCGTGTCGGCGACCGAGTCGAGAGCTTCCTGTCTGCGGCCGACGAGGACGACGGCGGCACCGTCCCGGGCGAGCAGCCGGGCGGTTTCCAGCCCCATTCCGCTGCCGGCTCCTGTGATGAGCGCGATCGCGCCGGACGATGTCGTCACCGTTCCTCCTCCATGGACGATATGAGATTTATCTTGCATATGAGAATAGATTCTCAAATTGTCTGGGGCAAGGGTTCGGGCAAGGGCGTGGCCAGGGGCGGGTGGAATCCGAGGGCGCCGAATGCCTCGGCCGCCGCCCCCGCGAGCGCGCGGACCTCGGACTCGCTGCGGGCGAACCGGCGCAGCGAGGTCTCACGGTCGATCCAGCGGAACCTGAGTTCCCGCCCCGGCCCGGCCTGCCCGAGCAAGGGCAGGGACGCCCGCGCGGCGACCCCGACGATGGGGTAGCCGGCGGTCAGGCTCCGGTAGCGGCCGAGGACGATCAGCTCGTCCGCGTGCGGGATCTGCAGCGCCCCGATGGGCACGCCGTGCGACACGATCTCGGTGTCGGTGTCCGGGTGGAGCACCGGTCCGTCGAGCCTGAGCCCGACGTGGTTGGAGCGCGGGGTGACGACGTAGGTCGCCTCCTCGATCACCTCGCGGATCCCCGCGATCGTCCGCATGCCGGGGGTGGGGACGACGTCGACGACCCACGGTCCGCCGTCGAAGCGCGGGACGGGCACGGGGAGCCGGAACAGCTGCGCCTCGAACGGCCGGTGCCTGAATCCCCGGAACTCGGTATCCAGCAGGACGCGCGAGCCGGGGGCGACGGCCTGCCCGAAGCCCATCCGGGCGTCCGGGGCGGCGCTGCCCAGCAGCGTTTCGGTGTGCAGCGTTCCGTTCACCGCCAGATAGGTGCGGGTCCCCCGGCTCATGTCCCCGCGGATCCGCACCTCGTGGCCCGCGGGGACCACCAGCGGCGACCAGCTGTCGGCGGGCGCGCCCGCGACGGTGACCTCGGCGGGTGTGCCGGTCACCGCGAGCAGCACGTCGGCGTCGGGCACGAGGGCCAGCTCCCCGCCGAGGTTCTCCAGCAGGGTCGCCCCACGGGGGTTGCCCACGAGGAGATTGGCCACGGCCGCCGAATGCTGGTCGGCCGCTCCCCCGGTGGGAACGCCGCGCTGTTCCGTGCCGCTCCGGCCGAGGTCCTGGAACGTGGTGACCCATCCGGTGCTGGTGAAGTCGAGCGTCACGGTCGTCATACGGCCACCTCCGTCGGCAGCAGGAAGCCCTCGCCGAGCGCCTCGGCCTCGTCCCGCGTGACCGGGACGAAACGCACGACGTCGCCGGTGCCGAACGACACGGGGTCCGGGCGGGAGATGTCGACGATGGTGTGCGGTGTACGTCCGACCACCCGCCAGCCGGTCGGGCCGGGGAACGGCTGGATGATCGCGTTGGTCCCGGCGATCATGACGGCGCCGGGGGCGACGTCCGTGCGTGGCTCGGCCCGACGGCGCACCGGCCGGGGCACCTTGAGGCCGTCCATCATCGGGGCCATCGCCGCCCCGAGGAGGCAGATGGTGAAGGTGGACCGGGCGATCGCCTCGACGACATCGGTGGTGGCCAGGCCGAGTTCCTCGGCGACGGACACCAGGTCGGGGCCGGCGTCGTCGTCGAAGACCACGGGGATGGCGAACGTCCGCACCTGCCGTGCGCGGGCCGGTCCGTCCGCGGGCGACGGCGCCCACCGCGCCACCAGCCGCGCCGCGTACTCCACGTGCTCGAACGCGGTCCGCAGCGGGTCGAACTCGATGAGCAGGGATTCGAGCCCGGAGACGACGTCGAGCACACCGTGCGGGCGGTGCGCCAGGAAGCGGTCGCGGAACGCCACGATCCCGGCCCTGCGGATGGCCTGGTCGGCATGCGGGATGGTCACCATCACCGCCGAGTCGCCGTAGGGCTCGACGGTGAGGTCACCGTACTGTGCTGTGGTCATCACCTGGTGCGCCCCGCCCTCAGCCGGCGAGCGCGACCTCCGCCTTCTGCGCCAGGACCTCGCGCAGGCCGCCGACCTGGATGCCCGCCTTGTCGAGCGCGGCACGCAGCGCGGTGCCGTTCGCGAGGACGGTCGGGTGGTCGCCGTGCAGCAGCAGGACGTCGGCGTCGTGGCCGAGCGGGACCACGTTGCCGTCGACCGAGCGGACCGTCCCCTCCCGCACGACCTGGGCCGAGCGCTCGCCGATCAGCTCCGGGTCGTGGATGAGTCCGCCCTCGTGGGAGCGCGGCACGGGCATGCCGTCGTCGCCGTAGCCGCGGTCGGCCAGGAAGACGTAGCCGACCTCCAGGCCGCGCTTGCGTGACTCCTCCGCGAGCAGGCCGCGCTGGCAGATGACGATGTAGTCGGTGCTGTACGCGGCGATCGCGTCGGTGATGGCGCGGGCGTGCTTGGCGTCGGTCTGCGCGATCGAGCCCATCCGGCCGTGCGGGGCGACATGGCTGATGGTGCCGCCGTGCACCCGCGCGAAGGCGTCCAGGGCGCCGAGCTGGTAGAGGACGTCGGTGCGGATCTCCTCCTCGGACGCCTCGATGAGCCGGCGGCCGAAGCCGACCAGGTCGGGGTAGCCGGGGTGGGCCCCCAGTTCGATGCCGCGCTCGACGCAGTCGGCGACGGTCCGGTCCATGATGCGCGGGTCACCGGCGTGGAAGCCGCAGGCGATGTTCGACGAGGTGACCAGGCCGAGCAGGGCGCCGTCGTCGCCGATCGTGTAGTTGCCGAAGCTCTCGCCGAGGTCGGCGACGACGGCTACGGAGTTGATTCCCATGGTGTCTCTCCTCGTGGGGGGATGATTCAGCGGGCCGCGAGGGGCTGGCCCTTGGTCTCGCGCAGGAAGGCGACCGTGACCAGGGTGATCAGGGCGGTGATGATGGAGGCGAACGCCGGGACGAGGTTGGAGCCGGTCGACTCGATCAGCTCGGTCATCACCAGCGGGGCGCTGCCGCCGAAGATGATCGTCGAGAGGCTGAACCCGATGCTGTAGGCGGAGTAGCGCACGGTGGTCGGGAACATCTCGGCGAGCATGGTGTGCACGACGGCGGCGTGCCCGGAGAAGGCGATCGCGAGGACGACGGTGCCGACGCAGGCGAGTCCGAACTCACCGGTGGTGATGAGCCGGAACATCGGGTACGAGACGGCGGCCATGGCGACGGCCGAGCCGGCGAGTACGGGCTTGCGGCCGATCCGGTCCGACAGACGGGCCATGAGCGGGATACAGATGACGATGGCGACCAGGCTGACCGCGGTGACCGTGAGCGCCCGCAGCATCGAGAAGTTGTGCTCGCCGAGCGAGGTCTTCAAGTAGGTCGGCATGTAGACGAAGAGCAGGTAGTAGCCGGGGCCGTTGAGGGCGGGGAGGAAGATCGTGAGGACGATCGCCTTCAGGTGGCGCCGGTTGGTGAAGGCCTCCCTGAGCGGGTTGCGCACGACGGTGTTCTGCTCGCGCAGCGCCTTGAAGTGCGGGGTCTCCTCCAGCCGGCGGCGGATGTAGAAGCCGACGTAGCCGAGCGGGACGGCGAGCAGGAACGGCACCCGCCAGGCCCAGGAGGTCATGGAGTCGTCGCCGAGGGTCGTGATGAGGACGGCGGAGAAGGCGCTGCCGAACATCAGGGCGACGAACGAGCCGACGGCGATGAAGCTCATCATGTAGTTGCGGCGGGCGTCCGGCGCGTACTCGCCGACGAAGGACATGGCGCCGGCCACCTCGCCGCCGGCGGAGAAGCCCTGCAGCACCCGGAGCAGCACCAGAAGGACGGGCGCGGCCACGCCTATGGCGGCGTGGGAGGGGATGAGGCCAATGGCCGCGGTGGCCGCGGAGATCAGTACCAGGAGGGCCGCGAGAAGGCTCTTGCGTCCGAGCCTGTCGCCGAGGTAGCCGCAGATCACGCTGCCGAAGGGGCGGGCGACAAAGCTGACCAGGAAGCCGACGTTGGTGAGGAAGAGGCCTCCGGCCTCGGCCTCTCCCATGATGTTGATCGCTAGATAGGTGACGAGCAGGCCGTAGATGCCGTAGTCGTACCACTCGACGAAGGAGCCCACCGAGCCCGCGACGGTGGCCTTGCGGACGACCTTGCGGTTGGCGGAGACGACGTCGACCGCTGCCGCGCCGGGCGTCTGTGACGATGCCTCGTCACGGTCTGAGGGGATGTCGAGCCGATCTGACGTTGTCATACGCGTTCACTTTCGGTGTCGCGGACTCCGGGGACGGTGTCCTGAGGATCGTGCGCCGAGCGGAGTGGTTGCCGGTGATCGCTCACGCGCCGAGATGCGCCCACGAAGGTGGGGCCAGGAGGGGAAAGCGGTGACAGTGCCTCAGGGGCGGTTGACCACGGCGCTGTTCCCATGCGGCCCGCGCCTGACGGGGCGGGCGGAAGTGTCACGGTGGAAGACCGCGGAACAGCGCCGGAGCCGAGTTGCGACTGGAATCGCGAATGAGAATAGGTTCGCATTCTCGGGTGGTCAAGGATGTGTTCACCTTCTCGTCAAACTCCCGCCCCCACCCCGCCCGCGCCTTGGATTCTGCGGCCCTTGCGACGAAACCGCACCGGATTCCATGGCCCGCCCGCTTCCGCTGCGACCCGTTTCAGCCACCCCTTGTGCCGCACCCTCGATGGATGCACACTGACTGACGCGAAACGCGAAAGGTTTCGCATTTTCTGGAAGGACTCTGCGATGCCCCAGGACAACGTGCGCGTCAACACGGCGTGGAAACGCGTCGACGAGCAGGTGCTCAAGCGGTTCCGCGCCCATTCCGTGGCCAACCTCGGCGACGCCCTCGACCGGCTGAACATCGTCGACGGAGGCATCGCCCCCGTCTGGAACGGCGCCACAGCGGTCGGCACGGCGCTCCCGGTCCTCACCGTCGCGGGCGACAACAAAGCCGTGATCGAGGCGCTGGAGCACATCCGCCCCGGCGACGTCCTCGTCATCAACGCCTTCGGCTACGACGGCCGCGCGATCATCGGCGACAACCTCGCCCAGCGGTTCGCCGTGCACGGTGCCGCCGGCGCGGTCGTCGACGGATATGTACGCGACGCCGCGATCATCGAACGGCTGGGCGTCCCGGTCTTCGCGCGGGGGCTGACTCCCGCCGGGCCCTTCAAGAACGGCCCGGGCACCATCGGCGAAGCCGTCGCCATCGGCGGTGTCGTGGTGAACCCGGGCGACATCGTCGCCGCCGACAGGGACGGTGTCATCGTCATCCCGCCGCACCGCGCCGAGGAGGCGCTCAGGGCCGTGGAGGAGATCGTCGCCCGCGAGGCCGCGCTCGACGCCGAGGTCGAGGCGCTGCGCGCCCAGGCCGTCCGGTGACCGGCCGGGTGCCGGGCCGCCTGCGCGTCGCCGTCGCCGCCCCGCTGTCCGAGGAGAACGCCGCGCTCATCCGGCGACTCGAGCCGCGGACCGACCTCGTCGTCGACCACTCCCTGCTGCCCCCGATGCGCTGGCCCGCGGACTTCTCGGGCGAGCCGGGCTGGCAGCGCACCCCGGAGCAGCAGCGTGCCTACGAGGACGCGATCGACTCGGCCGACGCCCTGTACGGGATCCCCGATGTGGACCCGGCCGCCCTGGCCCGCGCCGTCCGGGCCAACCCGCGCCTGCGCTGGGTGCACACCATGGCCGCGGGCGGAGGCGGCCAGGTCAAGGCCGCCGGGCTCAACGCCGAAGAGCTCGGCCGGGTCCTCTTCACCACCTCGGCCGGGGTGCACGGACGTCCGCTCGCCGAGTTCGCCGTCTTCGGTGTGCTCGCGGGAGCCAAGGATCTGCCCCGCCTCAACCGCCAGCAGCGCGACCGCGCATGGAGCGGCCGCTGGACGATGGGGCAGGTGAGCCGGCAGACCGTTCTCGTCCTCGGACTGGGCGGGATCGGCAGTGCCGTGGCCACGGCACTGCACGCGCTGGGCGCGACGGTCATCGGTACGAGCAGAAGGGACGTCACCGTCCCGGGTGTCTCCACCGTGGTGCGTCCCGACAGCATCACCGAGGTGGCTCCCACCGTGGACGCCGTCGTCAACACGCTCCCCGGAACCGAGGCGACCGAACACCTCCTCGGCAAGCGGTTCTTCGACGCCCTGCGGCCCGGGGCCTCGCTGGTCAACGTGGGGCGCGGCACCGTCGTGGACGAGGCGGCCCTCGCCGACGCGCTCGACTCGGGCCGGGTCGGCTTCGCCGCGCTGGACGTCTTCGAGACGGAGCCGCTGCCGGCCGGCAGTCCGCTCTGGCACCACGACCAGGTGCTGGTGAGCCCGCACACCGCCGCGCTGGACGCGTCGGAGGACCGCCTCATCGCCGAACTCTTCGCCGCCAACGCCACCCGGCTCCTCGACGGACAGGAGCTGGTCAACCGCGTGAACACCGTCGAGTTCTACTGAGCCACACCATGGCTGTGGATCAGCAGCATCGGCAGCGTCCGGTCCAGCTCCCGCCACCAGTACGGCGGAGAATGGGTACCGGCGTAGAAGTGCGTGCTCACCTGGACACCGGCCCTCCTGAGACGGGCGGCGACGGCACGCGACTCCTCCCCCATCAGGGTCTCCGTCGGCGAGATCACGTCTTCTGGGAACGGATGGTCCGGATCCTCCAGACCGGGGATGTGCGGATCGGGTTCGGTGCCCGGCGGATCGAGCGCTCCCGCCCTGCCGTCGCCGCTGGACAGGTGGACGCGGGTACCCCGCAGGCGTTCGGCCAGATAGTAGGGGTCGCGCTCCTGCCAGATGGCGCGCTGGGCCACGGGATCGCCCCACAACGCCAGCCAGTCGAGGCCCAGATAGGTCATGCCCGCCCGTACGGCGTGCGGGTGTCGCAGCGGGTGCACGAATCCGCTGTAGCTGGTCACGGCACGGAAGAGACCCGGGTGCCGGGCCGCGTAGGAGAGTGCGCCGAAACCGCCCTGGGACTCCCCTGCCGCCACCCGCCGGGTGCCCGCGCCGTAGTCGCGTTCGAGCAGGGGCAGCACCTCGCGCAGATGGAAGCTCTCGACGGCGGGCGGTCCGCCGCGGCCGTGGTTCCACCAGTCGCTGTAGAAGCCGTACAGCGGCATCTCGGGCATGACGACGAGGGTGCCGCGCAACTCCGGCTTCTTCTGGACCTCGTACTCCCGGGTCCAGGCCTCGTGGTCGCCGTCGCCTCCGATGAACAGGTACAGCACCGGCCACTGGTCGTGCCGGCCGCGCCGCTCCCAGCCGTCCGGGGTCAGGAGCCGGACGCGGGCGTCGCGGCCGAGGGCGGCCGAGCGCACGGTGAGCTCGACGATCCGGCTCTCCGTCCGCCGCTCTTCCACGACCCGGACGCCCTCGTGGGCGTGAGCTTGGGCTTGGGCTTGGGCGCGCGGCGCCGCGGGCGCCAGGAGGCCCGCCGCACTCACCAGTGTCGGCATCGTCAGGGCCAGGAACCGCCGGCGGTCAGCCATCACGTCTCGCACCATACCGAGACCCCCACCCCCCTCACCCCGCCGACACGGCAGCGCTGGTGAAGCGAACAGGACCCGCCCCGATGCGGATGGTGGGCGGGCCCTGCCCGTGCGGTCCATTGTCGGGAGCGTGGGTCGGCTGGGCCATGAGTGTGAACCGTCGGTGTACGCGTGGCGCGCACACCCCGTGCGCAGGGCCCACCTCACATGGCAGCTCTCTTCAGGGGTACGCCCATAGGTGTGACCCCGGGTTATCCCGGTCGGCCTGCGGTGACGATACTGGCAGGCACACCTGCTCCCAGCTCACAGATGGACCCATGCCGATCTCCTCCACCGTCCGCCCCCAGACGCCCGCCACGGTGTGGCTGGCGCGCGGCCGCCATGCCTCCGGCGCCGCGGAAGACGTTCTCCGGCGCTCGCTCCAGCAGCGCAAGGACAGTCAGGACATCGACGACTTTCTGGAATTGCCCGAGGCCGAGGCCGGCCCGTCGGAGCGGGTCTTCGAGGCCCGCTGGCAGGTCGGCGACGGGGTGACCGTGCGGGCCCGGCTGAGTGTGAGGCCCGGTCCGGACGGCGAGGGGCAGGACTGGATCCTGGTCGCCGAGGCCGAGGAGCCGTGGAGCGACGACTGGCCGTCGCCGACCGGTCTGTTCTGGCCGCAGGAGCCGGACGCCGCCTGGGACCAGGACGCCGCCACGAAGCTGTCCCTGCGGGAGATCAATCCGCTCCCCCAGGACGACAAGGAGACGAAGCGCCTGCTCCGGAACGCGGTGCGCGGCGGATGGCACATTCACGTCGTCGTCCATGAGGCGATGACCACGGACGAGCAGGGCCGCAGGCCGGTGGCGCGGTGGCTTCCCCCGGGCCTGCGGCAGCGGGTGGTGGAGCACCGCGCCGTCCCGCAGCAGTCGCGGGGGCTCAACTGGGCCCTGCGGGACTCCGGCGTGCAGGTGCCGCGGGGCGGTGCCGTGGTGCTGCCCGGCTCCCCGGCACCGGAGGGTTACGACGCCGAGGACTTCTCCGTCCGGGCGGTCTTCCTCGACGGCTCGGAGCCGGCCGACCTCGTCGACGCGGTGAAGCGGTTCGCCGCGCTGCCCAGGCCCCTGCCCGACGGCGCCGAGGACGCCCTCACCGCGCTGCGGGAGGACTGGCACCTGCTGAATCTCCAGGAGGAGCTGGACCGCCAGCGCGGTCTGGTGGCCATGTACGCCGACGCGCTGGAGGCCATGACGAAGTCCCGTGACCTGTACCGGGAGGCGGCCGAGCGCGCCCACGAGGCCCTGACCGCCTACCAGGAGTCCGACGGGACCGCTCCCGCGCGGCATCAGCCCTCCGGTGCTCCCGTCGGGTCTCCGCTGCAGCAGCTCACACGGACGTTCGAACGCTTCAAGGGCAAATCCCAGCGCCCCGTGGCCCCGTCCCGGGACGAGCACTAGGAAGCCTTCCTCCCGGGGCGCACGTGTCAGCCGTGGCACCGTGGATACGCGGTCCGTACGGCAGTACGGACCGCCCGGGAAGGTCTTCCACGACATGGGCAACGACCAGTACCACTCGGAGACGACTCTCCGCGTCAACGGCAAGCCCCACACGCTCACCGTCGACCACCGGCGGGTCCTGCTGGACCTCCTGCGGGAGGATCTCGACCTCATGGGCGCCAAGAAGGGCTGCGACCACGGTCAGTGCGGCGCCTGTACGGTCCTGGTGGACGGGCGGCGCGTCAACAGCTGTCTGCTGTTCGCGGTCGCCCTGGACGGCAGCGAGGTCACCACGATCGAGGGCCTGTCCGGCGACGGTGAGCAGCCGCACCCGCTGCAACAGGCCTTCCTGGAGCGCGACGCCTTCCAGTGCGGCTACTGCACCCCGGGCCAGATCTGCTCCGCGGCCGGTGTGCTCGCCGAGGCGGCGGCCGGTCATCCCTCGCACGTCACCGACCCGGCGACGCCCTCCGGTGAGCCGGTGCCGCTGGGCCGGGAGGAGATCCGGGAGCGGCTGAGCGGCAATCTGTGCCGGTGCGGCGCGTATCCACGGATCGCCGAGGCGGTGGAGGACGTGATCCGATGAAGGAGTTCGCCTACGTCCGTGCCGGGAGCGTCGAGGAGGCGACCTCCGCGTACGCCTCCCACGCCGGCGCCCGCTATCTCGGCGGCGGCACCAACCTCGTCGATCTGATGAAGCTCGGCGTCGAGCGGCCCGCGGCCCTCATCGACGTCACCCGCCTGCCGCTGGACGCGGTGGAGGAGCTGCCGGACGGTGCGCTGCGGATCGGGGCGATGGTCCGCAACAGCGACCTCGCGGCCCATCCCCTCGTACGTGACCGGTACCCGGCGCTGTCGCAGGCGGTGCTCGCGGGTGCCTCGGGGCAGTTGCGCAACGCGGCGACGACCGGCGGAAATCTGCTCCAGCGCACCCGGTGCCCGTACTTCCAGGACCTGTCGAAGCCGTGCAACAAGCGCGAGCCGGGCAGCGGCTGCGGCGCGCGGGACGGTGTCCACCGCGATCACGCGGTGCTCGGCCACTCCGCGCATTGCATCGCCACCCATCCGTCGGACATGGCGGTGGCGCTGGCTGCTCTGGACGGGCGTGTCGAGCTGTACGGGCCGGAGGGCGCCCGGAGTGTCGCGGCGGCGGACTTCCACCGGCTGCCCGGGGACCGGCCCGAGCAGGACACCGAGATCCGCCCCGGCGAACTGGTCACCGGTGTGGTGCTGCCGGCCGCCACGGCCGGGCTGCCGTCGGCGTACCGCAAGGCCCGAGACCGGGCCTCGTACGCCTTCGCGCTCGCGTCCGTCGCGGTGGTGCTGCGGGTGTCGGACGGTGTGGTCGGTCATGCCGGGCTCGCCTTCGGGGCGCTGGCGCACCGGCCCTGGCGGGCCCGCCGGGCGGAGGAGGCGCTGCTGGGCGCGGCTCCGACCGCCGCCGCCTTCGAACACGCCGTCGACCTCGAACTGTCCGCCGCGCAGCCGTTGCGGGACAACGCGTACAAGGTGCCGCTGGCCCGCAATCTCGCCGTGGACGTGCTGTCCCGGCTCGCGGACCCGGCCCTCACGAGGAGGACACCATGACCGGCAGCGTGGGCGCTCCCGCCGAGCGCCGGGAGGGACGGGAGAAGGTCAGCGGAACCGCCCGCTACGCCGCCGAGTACCACTCTCCCGGCCGGGCCCAGGCCTGGCCCGTGCCGGCGGCTGTCGCCCGGGGCCGGGTGACGGGCGTCGACACGGCGGCGGCCCTGGCCGTGCCCGGTGTCCTCGCCGTCCTCACCCACGAGAACGCGCCGCGGCTCGCCGAGCCGGACGATCCGACGCTCGCCGTGCTGCAGGACCCCCGGGTTCCGCACCGGGGCTGGTTCGTGGCCCTGGTGGTGGCCGAGACCCTGGAGGCGGCCCGGGCCGGTGCGGCCGCGGTGCGCGTCGCCTACGACGCGGAAGAGCACGACGTGGAGCTCACCGCCTCGCACCCGGGCGTGTACGTGCCCGAGGAGGCCAACGGCGGTCATCCGGCCGTCCGTGAACAGGGCGACCCCGACGGGGCCTTCGGGTCCTCCGCCGTCCGGGTGGACGTCGCGTACCGGGTGCCGCCGCTGCACAACCACCCCATGGAGCCGCACGCCAGCACCGCCCGCTGGGACGACGGCCGGCTGACCGTGCACACCTCCAGTCAGGGCGCGGGTGCCGTACGGGCCGTGCTCGCCGGGCTGTTCGCCCTGCCGAAGGGGCGGATCGTCGTCACCGCCGAGCACGTCGGCGGCGGCTTCGGGTCCAAGGGCACGCCACGGCCCGACGTGGTGCTCGCCGCGATGGCGGCACGGCAGACCGGGCGGGCGGTCACCGTGGCCCTCCCCCGCCGGTATCTGCCCGCCGTCGTCGGGCACCGTGCTCCCACCCTGCACCGGCTGCGGCTCGGTGCCGACGCGGACGGCCGCCTCGCCTCCCTCGTGCACGAGGTCACCACCCACACCTCCCGCGTCAAGGAGTTCGTGGAGCAGGCGGCGGTGCCCGCGCGCGTGATGTACGCGACGCCCCACAGCCGTACGGTGCACCGGGTCGCGGCACTGGACGTGCCCTCGCCGTCGTGGATGCGGGCGCCGGGCGAGGCTCCGGGCATGTACGCGCTGGAGTCCGCCATGGACGAACTCGCCGGCGAACTGGGCATGGACCCGGTCGAGCTGCGGGTCCGCAACGAGCCGGACGTCGAACCCGACAGCGGCAAGCCGTTCAGCAGCAGGCACCTGGTCGAGTGTCTGCGCGAGGGTGCCCGGCGCTTCGGGTGGGCCGGGCGCGATCCCCGCCCGGGCTCCCGCCGGGAAGGACCCCTGCTGCTGGGGACGGGCGTGGCGGCGGCGACGTATCCCGTCATGGTGTGGCCCGCCGCTGCGACGGCCCGCGCACTGCCCGACGGGACATTCCTGGTGCGGATCAACGCCACCGACATCGGTACGGGGGCCAGGACCGTGCTCGCACAGGTCGGCGCCGACGCCCTCGGGGTGCCGCTGGAGCGTGTGCGGACGGAGGTCGGCAGCAGTGAGCTTCCGTCGGCGCCGCTGGCCGGCGGCTCGTCCGGCACCGCTTCCTGGGGCTGGGCGGTCCACGAGGCCTGTGCCCTGCTGACGCGGCGGCTGGCCGAGCACGCGGGGCCGCTGCCGGAGCAGGGCCTCGACGTCCGCGCGGACACCAGGGGCGCGGCGGATGCCGAGAGCGCCTGGGCCCGGCACGCCTTCGGGGCGCACTTCGCCGAGGTCGCGGTGGACACGGTCACCGGCGAGGTCCGGGTCGGCCGGCTGCTCGGGGTGTACGCCGCCGGGCACATCCTCAACGCCCGCACGGCACGCTCCCAGTTCGTCGGCGGCATGACGATGGGGCTGGGCATGGCGCTGACCGAGGGCAGCACGGTGGACGCCGCGTTCGGGGACTTCACCGAGTCGGACCTGGCGTCGTACCACGTGCCCGTGCACGCCGACGTCGGCGAGATCGAGGCGCACTGGCTGGACGAGGACGATCCCCGTCTCAACCCGATGGGCAGCAAGGGCATCGGGGAGATCGGCATCGTCGGGACGGCCGCGGCGATCGGCAACGCCGTGCACCACGCCACCGGCGTCCGCTTCCGGGAACTCCCGCTGACGCCGGACCGGGTGCTGGCCGGGCTGCTCGATCGCCGGGCGACGAACGACGTCCGGACCGGACCCGCCGCGAGCGGATCCGGTCCGGTGCGGCAGTCGTAGGCGTCACTCCGCCATACTGCGTGCCTCGGTCGCCGGCAGGGGCGACCACTGTCCGCCCGCGAAGGGCGCCACCGCGCGGAAGACCAGCGCGACCAGGGCCAGCAGCGCCGTGCACACGGCGGCACCGGCGGCGAACCAAGGCGGGGCGACCGCGAGGTCCACGGCCCGGGTCAGGGACGCCGACGGGAAGGAACTCCCGTACGCCTGGGCCCCGGCCAGCACCGTGGGTACCACCACCGCCCCGACCAGTACCGGCACGACGGGCCGCAGGGCCAGCAGCAGCGCCAGCACCGTGCACAGCACGGACAGGCCGAGGGCTATGGCGTGCAGGTCCAGGGACGCTCCGCCGCGCTGCAACGGGAAGTGGGCCACCGCGCACACGGCCAGGGCCAGAGCCGTGAGCCAACTCGACCACGCCATGGACCTGGTGAGCCGCTCCGTCGCGCGGTCGCGGTCCGACGGTGAGGAGTCGAGGGTCCGGCGGATCTCGCGGCGCCTGGCCGGCCGGACGGGCGTCAGGGGCTGCGTGGTCTCGGCCTCGGGACGCGTGGGGCCGGTCGGCACACGGCCGTTGCGGTCCAGCCGCTCCAGGCCGAGGCGGTCGATCAGCTCGACCAGTTCCCCGACGGACCGGCCGGTGGCGGCCGCGCGGAGTGCCTCCTCGCGGACGTGGGGCATCTGCGGCTCTTTGTGCAACAGGACGACCAGCCGGGTCACTTCCTCCACCGGCCGGTGGGCGGCCGCGGCCCGGATCGCCTCGTCCGCGCTGTCGGCGTCACGCGGGGGCTTCGTCAGCAGGGCGATCATCCTGCTCACGTCCTCCACACGCCGCTCCACGCCGGCCGTGCGGAGCGCGTCGACCATCGCCTCGGCATGGTCGGGCGACTTCTCCAGCGAGGTGATGAGGGCGACGACCTCCTCCAGGGGCCGGTCGGCCACGGCGGCGTGCACCAGGTCGCTGACGGCGTCACCGTACGGCGCGGGAGCCGGGCCCGTGCCGGGCCGCAGTTCCACCGGATTGTCGTCCAGCGATCGGATCACGAACGGCCGCACACCCGACTGCTCCGCCTCGCCCACCACGTCGGCCCGATCCGCGCCAGGGCCGGCGAGTTGGGCGGGCGGCGCATCCACGTGGTCCTTACGGAGACCCGCGGGCGCGTCGGAGGGCCGGTCCGCCTGGTGGGGACGTGAGACAGCGGGCTGGGCGGACGGCGGGCTCACCTGGTTCGAGCGAGGGCTCGCAGGCGGGGCGAACGGCCGATCCGCCTGGTCCGGCCCTGAGGCGGCAGGCTCGGCGGGCGGCGGGCTCACCTGGTTCGCGCCGGAGGCCGCGGGCGCAGCCGACGGCCGGTCCGCGACGTCCGTGCCGGGCGCGGCCGACCGCGCGGGCTCCGGGCCCGCCCGATCAGGGCCGCGCGCGGCAGACCCGTTGGTCACCGTGCCCGAACCAGGGACAGCGGACCCAGTGAAGGCCACAGCCGCGTCGTCCGAGGCAAAGACAGGGTCGCCGGACCGCACGGACTCCGGGTCCGCCCGGTCGGGGCCGTGGGTGGCAGACCGCTCGGGCGCCCTGCCCGAACCGGGGGCGGCCGACCGGTCGAAGACCACAGCCGCCTCGGCCGAGTCAGGGGCGGCGGACCGCACGGACTCCTGGTGCGCCGGGTCCAGAACGCGGGCGGCCTCGTCCGCACCGGAGACAGCCGGTCGCGCCGGATGCGTCCCGTTTACGACAGGGGCCGCAGGCCCGGCAGACGACGGGGCCACCTCGTCCACGCCAGACGCAGGCGGCGGCGCCGACACCTGGTCCGCCCCGTCTCCACCAGTGGCGGCCGGTTCCGTGCCCGGCGGGCCCGCCTGGTGAGAGGCGGCGGGAGGCTCCGTGCCCGCACGGTACGTCTCGTGCGAAGGGGCGGCGGGCTGTGTGCTCGTCTGCTCCACCTGGTACGTGCCGGTGGCAACGGTGGTGTCGGCGGACGGCTGGGCGGACCCGTTCGACTCGCCGGTTATGGCGGATTCGTTCGAGCGGGGTGATGAAGAGCAGGTGGTCATACTCGCCTCCGTGGGAAGAGTGCGGCCGCTCCTGCGCCCCCCGTCGTGTGACGAGCGACGTTACGCTGACCATTACTAGGCGCCCCCTTCACCCCGTGCCACTCGTGTGAGCCACCGGGATGACCACCCGCACGGGAAAATCCTCCGACTCGCCGACATGTCGGGCCCCGGCCGCAATACAGCCGCCGGAAACGGGAATCCAGGTAGGGACACCCCGTGTCGCGGCACGCCAGGAGGAGGGCAACCCGTGGATACGACCGCAACGGTGATCACCCTGGCCGCGATTCTCGCGGCCCTCGTCCTCGTCCTCGCCGTCCGCGTCTTCGTGAGACTGGTCCGGACCCGGCGCGATCTACGGAGCGCGGGCCTGCCCACGGGGCCGCGCTGGGTCTTCTGGGGCGCGGTTCTCTATTTCGTCCTGCCTGCCGACCTGCTGCCCGACCCGGTGTACCTGGACGACATCGGCGTCCTGCTGCTCGCTCTGCGCACCGTCCGTGGCTCCCTCGGCGAGCGGGATCGCAGGACGACACGCCGGGCTGACCACGAACCGGCCCAATAACTACGGAGAGTAAGGAAACCAACCACCCGTTCGATTCGTATAAGTCTCTGGAAGCCGAAACAAGCGAGCGGCCGGGGGGCCGCGCCCAATGACCAACGCTTGGTCGGCGCAGTACCGACGAGGGAGAGACGATGCAACCGTTCGCGCTCAACTACGCGCGCCCGGCAGTGGAGTTGGAAGCTGCTATTCCGTATGTGTACGACACCGGACTGCAGTTGAACGTGCTCCTCGACGGCCGAATCGCGGCCAGCGACTTCGGCCTGTTGAGAGAGGTGGGCACCACGACGTCCACCGCAGGCTCCAAGACCCACTTCGACGACTGACCACGGGCCGCCGAAGATGACCGTACTGATCCTCACCTGTGAGGAGGACGTGACCGCGGACATGGTGGTCGTGCACCTGAACGCGACGGGGGTTCCGGTGGTCCGCGTCGACCCCGCCGACCTGACCGGCGGTGTCGCGCTGTCCGGCGAGTTCGTGCACGGCCGTTTCCGTGGCCATCTGTCCGCCGGGGGGCGGCTGGTGAGCATCGGGGGACTGCGCTCGGTCTGGGTGCGCCGGCCCGGCACTCCGGCCGGGCGGGCGGCCCAGCCGTCCGCGTGGCTGACCGAGGAGGCCGCTCAGGCGCTCTACGGCATGCTGCGGGGCTCGGACGCGCGCTGGATGAACCACCCCGACGCGGCCCGCCGGGCCCGGCACAAGCCGTGGCAGCTGCGTCTCGCCCAGCGGTGCGGCCTGCCCGTGCCGGCGACGCTGATCACGACCTTCCCGCGCGCCGCCCGCGAGTTCGCCGAGCGCTACCCGGACCTGGTGGTCAAGCCGGTGTCGGGCGCGCATCCGCAGGACCCGCCCCGGGCGGTGCCGACCAGCCGGGTCGCGCCGGACACGGACTTCTCCGCCGTCGCGTTCGGGCCGACGCTGCTGCAGCGGCGGGTCGCCAAGCGGGCCGACATCCGTCTCACCGTCGTGGGCGAGCAGATGACGGCCGCCCGCAAGGCGACCGCCGCGGACGCGGACCCGGACGACGTCGACGTGCGCTTCGCCGCGCCCGGCTCGCCGTGGCGCCCCACCGATGTGCCGTCGTGCGTCGCGGCGGGCGTCCAGGCCTACATGCGTGGGGCCGAACTGGCCTACGGCGCGTTCGACTTCGTCGAGGACGCGGACGGGACCTGGTGGTTCCTGGAGTGCAACCAGTCGGGGCAGTTCGGGTTCGTCGAGGTGGAGACGGGTCAGCCGATCGCGCGCACCATCGCCGAGTGGCTGGCCCGCCCGATCCCCGAGGAGTCGCCGCGTGTCAACGGCTCGAGCACGACGGTCCGTTGAGCACCGGGGCCCGGCCACCCGCCGGCCCCGGGCCGTCTCATGACCACGGCCTCCCGGCTCACGGCTGCCGCGGGGCGGGGAGCATGGCCGTGCGCTGCCAGCCCGTGCCCGGGGCCTGCGGGCGGTCGTAGCCGGGGGACTGGTAGGGCCGCATGGCCAGCTCCAGTTCCCTGCTCACGCGTTCGGCCTCGCGGCGAACCTGTGCGGGCACATCGCCGCACTCCGCGATGAGTCGGTCGTAGATGGGGGAATCCTGGAACACCCGGCAACGTGCCTCTCTGCTCGTCGTCCCCGTGCGGGGGCAAGACTGACGAGTCTAGGCGGCCCGGCATCCCGGAGTGTGAATTCCCTGGGATGACTTGACGCAGAACGGACATCTGTGCCAGGCGGAGTGGCGGGGCTCTCAGGCTCCCGTGGTGGAGCCCGGCCGGACGATCATGAGGACGGTGACCGTCGCCCACAGGAGGTTGAAGATGCCGGTGAACATGGCGAGCTGAACGGTGTTCTGGTGTTCGACGGCCTGTTCGCCCTTCAGCCGGTCGAGGAGTTCCTCCTGGCGGGGCAGGACGAAGGCGGCCAGGACCCCGGCGGCGGCCGCGGTCAGCGCGATGGAGGTGACGAGCCATCCGCTGCCCAGGACGCCCATCGCGGCACCGGTGGCGAACCCGAGGACCGGGACGGTCAGTCCGACACCGGAGTAGACGCGGCAGATGCGGTGCAGCAGCGCGACCGTGCCGACCGCCGAGGGGTCGGGGGCCTCACCGAGCGCGGCGGCCGCGCGGCGCGCCGCCGGCGGGAACATGCTGGCCGCGACGGTCACGGGACCGATGGCGACGATGGCGGCCAGCACATGGAGGGACAGCAGGAACTTGGTCACCGGGACTCTTTCCATGACGCGATCAACGATGCCGGGCTCACGTTAGGGAGCCGGGACGTGATCGCCCATGGGCTGGAACGACAGCTTCCCACGGGTTCTCGCCAACTCGTCCGACCTGCGCCCTCGCCTCACGGGCCGCTCCGTCCCCGGGTCACACCGCTGGCGGGAACACACCTAGGGTGACGGTCATGCACTCCGTGGCGATCCTGGTTCTCGACCGAGTGGTGCCGTTCGACATGGCGGCGCCCCAGCAGACGTTCGCCTGGACCCATATGCCGGACGGGCGGCCCGCCTACCGGGTCCGGTTGTGCGCCGAGACGCCGGAGGTGCGCGCGGACGGCGGTTTCACCCTGCGCATCGACCAGGGGCTCGAGGCGCTGGCGGAGGCCGACACCATCATCGTGCCGGGCTGCTCCCCCGACGCCGCGCCGCCCTCCGCCCGGGTGCTGGCGGCGCTGCGGCGGGCGGCCGGGTCCGGTACCCGGATCGCGTCCGTGTGCGTGGGCGCCTTCGTGCTGGCGGAGGCCGGGCTGCTGGACGGGCTGCGTGCCACCACGCACTGGGTAGCCGCCGGCGAACTGGCCCGGCGGTTCCCGCACGTCGAGGTGGAGCCGGACGTGCTGTACGTCGACAACGGTCAGATCCTCACCTCGGCCGGCGCGGCGGCGGCGCTGGATCTGTGCCTCCACATGATCCGGCGGGATCTGGGGTCGGCCGTCGCGGCGAACATCGCCCGGATGTCGGTGATGCCGCTGGAACGGGAGGGCGGGCAGGCCCAGTTCATCGTGCACGAGCACCCGCCCGTGCCCCGGGGGTCGGCGTTCGAGCCGCTGCTGGAGTGGATCGAGGACCATCTCGCGCACGAGGTGACGCTGGGCACCCTGGCGGCGCGCGCGGGGATGAGCGAGCGGACCTTCAGCCGCCGCTTCCGCGAGCAGACCGGCACCACGCCGTTGCAGTGGCTGCTGCGGGCGCGGGTGCGGCGCGCCCAGTACCTGCTGGAGAACACGGACCACTCGGTCGAACGGATCGCGCGCCAGGCGGGGTTCGGCTCGCCGACGGCGTTCCGGGAGCGGTTCCGCAAGGTGGTGGGCACCACGCCGTACGCGTACCGCTCGGCGTTCCACGGGAAGACGAACGCCCCGGCGGCCCGTCCATAGGCCACCGGGGCGGTACCCGGCCGTGCGCCGGGTCTCACACGTTGTCAGCCGACCAGCGTCAAGCCGTTCTCCCCGTCCGCCTCCGCGGCCTCGGACCGCCCCTTGGTGAGCAGCAGGGTGTCCGCCTTGGCGATGGCGTCGTGAATGACGGACGTCCCCATCATCACGCACAGCGTGTAGCTGACGTCCTCAAGCTCGCGTGCCGCCGTCGGCACGTGCCTCTCCGCCTGAGCGATCCTCAGCGACGCGTACCGCGTCAGCAACTCCCTGACGACCTTCCGGTCCGGTACGAGCACGTAGCGCCCCTCTCTCTGTTTTCGCTGCGTATGCCCGAACCACGCGGAAACATTCACATGTTTTACGCACCCAGGGTGGAAATGACGAGAATTGATCGCCCTGTTGACCGCTTGTCAGACGAGTCGGCGGTCCCTTGTCACCCGGGGATGAATCTCCGCGCCGGAGGACTCAACTCCCCCACACAGAACGGCGATCCGCCGGGCACCCCCTCGCCTCACTGCCATATTCGAGAACCACTTCGGAGGTGGTTGTGAGCACAGAGGTGACAGCATCCGGTCCGGGGGAGACGGCGACGCACGTGCCCGGGAGCACCGCGGAACGCGTCGCCGGCCTGGCATCACGCCGGGACCGGGCGGTGGCCCCGGGCGGGCCGCGCAGGCGCGGGGAGTTCTCGGCCCGGGAGCGGATCGAACGGCTCGTGGACAAGGACTCCTTCACGGAGACGGGTCTGTTCGTGCGGGCCCGGCCCGCCGGGCAGGACGCCCGCCGCCCCTACGGCGACGGGGTGGTCACCGGGTACGGCACGGTCGACGGCCGCCCGGTGTGCGTGTTCGCCCAGGACTCGACGGTGTTCGGCGGCAGCATGGGCGAGGCCTTCGGGGAGAAGACCGTCGCCCTGATGGACCTCGCCCTGAAGACCGGCTGCCCGGTGATCGGCCTGAACGACTCCGGCGGCGCCCGCATCCAGGAGGGTGTCGCCGCCCTCGCCCTCTACGCCGAGCTGGTGCGCCGCAACGTCAAGGCGTCCGGGGTGATCCCGCAGCTCTCGGTCGTCCTGGGGCCGTGCGCGGGCGGCGCCGCCTACTCCCCGGCGATCACCGACTTCACGGTGATGGTGGACGGCGCCTCGCACATGTTCGTCACCGGCCCCGACGTCATCGAGACGGTCACCGGTGAGCGCACCACCGCCGAGGAGCTGGGCGGCGCCCGCACCAGCAACACCGTCAACGGCAACGCCCACTTCCTCGCCGCCGACGAGGAGGACGCCCTCGACACGGTGCGCGACCTGCTGTCGTACCTCCCGGCCAACAACCTGGAACGGCCCCCGGAGTACGCACCCGGGCACGCTCCACCCGGGGCCGGGCTCGACGAGGTCGTCCCGGACCGGCTCGGTGAGGCCTACGACATGCGGGACATCCTGCACGCGGTCGTCGACGACGGCGAACTGCTCCAGGTGCAGGAGCTGTTCGCGCCGAACATCATCTGTGCCCTGGCCCGGGTCGAGGGCCGCTCGGTGGGCGTCGTCGCCAACCAGCCGCTGTGTGCCGCCGGCGTCCTCGACATCGACGCGTCGGAGAAGGCGGCGCGGTTCGTACGGTTCTGCGACGCGTTCGGCATCCCGCTGCTGACCTTCGCCGATGTGCCCGGATACCTGTCCGGGGTACGGCAGGAGCAGGCCGGGATCATCCGGCGCGGCGCGAAGCTGCTGTACGCCTACGCCGAGGCGACGGTGCCCAAGGTCACGGTGGTGGTGCGCAAGGCGTACGGCGGCGGATACGCGGTGATGGGCTCCAAGCATCTGGGCGCCGACGTCAACCTCGCCTGGCCCACCGCCCGTATCGCCGTCATGGGAGCCGAGGGGGCCGTGGGCGTGCTGCACCGGCGCGAACTCGCCGCGTCCGACGACCCGGAGGCGCTGCGCGCCCGGCTTCTCGCGGCGTACGAGCGCACCCACGGCACTCCGTATCTCGCCGCCGAGCGCGGCTATGTCGACGCCGTCATCGCGCCGCGCGAGACCCGGGAGCAGGTCTGCCGCGCGCTGCGCGCCCTGCGCGGCAAACGCGCGCCGATGCCGGAACGCCGGCACGGCAACATCCCGCTCTGACCTCGCCCTTTTCGACTCGTAGGCCGATGCACGCCGTGAGGAGCCCCGCCTGATGGACAGCCGCCGCCCCCCGCTCGCGCCCGCGTGCCCGACGCTGCCGGAGTACCTGTGGCACTGGGCCGAGACCACCCCGGACCGCCGGGCGTTCACCTTCGTCGAGCATCCTGCACAACACTCGCGCGGCGTCCACCGCACCCTGACCTGGCGTCGCCTGGACGTGCGGGTGCGGGCGCTGGCCGCGCGCCTCGCCGAGCGGGCCGGGCCGGGGGACCGGGTCGCCCTGCTGTGTCCGCAGGGCACGGAGTACGTGACCGCCTTCCTCGCGGCGCTGGCCGCGGGGCTGGTCGCCGTGCCGCTGTATCCTCCGGACCTGCCCGGGCACGCGGACCGGCTGGCGGGCGTCCTGGCGGATGCCCGTCCCACGGTGGTCGTGACCACGAGCCGGGTCCAGGACGAGGTGCGGGACTTCCTCGGTTCCGACGGGCCGCGGATCGTCCTGGCGGACCAGGTGCCCGACGACGCCGCCCGCGACTGGCGGCCCGTCCCGCCGGACGCCGAGGCGACCGCCTACCTCCAGTACACCTCCGGTTCGACCCGCGCCCCGGCGGGCGTGGAGATCAGCCACGGCAACGTCGTCGCCAACGCCCGCCAGGCGCTGACCGCCTACGGTGCCGAGGCCGGCCCGCTGACCTGCGTGGGCTGGCTGCCGCTCTACCACGACATGGGACTGGTGCTGAGCATCGCGGCCCCGGTGACGCGCGGGCTCCTGTCGGTCCTCATGGCCCCGGCGGCGTTCCTGCACGAGCCGGTGCGCTGGCTGCGGCTGCTCGCCGCGCATCCGAACGTGGTGAGCGCCGCGCCCAACTTCGCCTACGACTACTGCGTCGCGACCGTGACCGCCGAGCAGAAGGAGGGGCTGCGGCTCGACAGGGTCACCGCACTGATCAACGGCAGCGAGCCGGTCCGCCCGGGCACGGCCGACCGCTTCCACGCGGCGTTCGCCGGCCAGGGCCTGGCGCCGGAGACGCACTGCCCGTCGTACGGCCTGGCCGAGGCCACCGTGTTCGTCTGCGCGGCCCGGCCCGGTGAGCCGCTCACCCGGTTCGCGCTCGACCGTGACGCCCTGGCGGCCGGGAAGGCCCTGCCCGCGCGGCCGGACGACCCCCGGGCCGTGCTGCTGGCGGGCTGTGGCACCCCGGCGGGCCAGCGGGTCCGGGTCGCCGACCCGGTGACGCGGGCCCTGTTGTCGGAGGGTGAGGTCGGCGAGATCTGGGTGCAGGGGCCGAACGTGGGACGCGGCTACTGGAACCGGGAGTCGCGGGAGGTGTTCGGCGCCGCGTTCGCGGACGCCGCGGCCGGTCCGGGACGCTGGCTGCGGACCGGCGATCTGGGGACGGTGCTGGAGGGCCAGCTGGTCGTCACGGGGCGGCTGAAGGACCTGATCATCGTGGACGGCCGCAACCACTATCCGCAGGACGTCGAGGCGACGGCCCAGGACGCGGACCCGGCCGTGCGCCGGGACCGGCTGGCGGCGTTCGCCGTGCCGGGCGGCGCCGGTGAGGGGGTGGTGGTCGTGGCGGAGCACGCGCGGACCGCGCGCCTCACCGAGCTGGACGTGCCGGCCGTGGTGCGTGCCGTGCGCGGTGCCGTCTCCGCCCGGCACGGGCTGCGGCTCGCCGACGTGCTCCTGGTGCCGCCGGGCACGGTGCCGCGTACCTCCAGCGGGAAGGTGTCGCGGGCGCTGACCCGGACCCGGTATCTGGAGGGCGCGTACGGCGGCCGGGCCCGGGCGGCGACGGCGGGTGCCGCGCAATGAGGCCCGTCGACGAGGGCGCGCTGCGCCGGCTCATCGCCGAGCGGGTGGCCGCCTGGTGCGGCACGTCCCCCGACGCCGTCCCGATGGACCGGCCTCTGGCCGACCTCGGCATGTCGTCACGGGACGCGGTCGCCCTGGCCGGTGAGCTGTCCCGGGCCACGGGTCAGGAACTGCCGACGACCCTGCTGTGGGAGACGCCGACCGGAGAGGCGCTGGTGGCGCGGCTGTGCGGCGCGGGATCCCCACAAGCCCCGGGATCCTCGCAAGCCCCGGAATCCGGCGCGGCGACGGGCGCGCGAGCCGGAGCGCCGAGTGGTACGGCCGAGCCGGTCGCGGTCGTCGGGATCGGCTGCCGGCTGCCCGGCGGGGTGCACGGCCCGGACGGCTACTGGCGGCTGCTCAGCGAGGGCGTCGACGCGATCCGGCGCGTCCCGGAGGACCGCTGGCGCGACTTCACCGCCTTCCCGCCCGCGGACGCGCATCCGTACGGCGGGTATCTCGACGACATCGCCGGGTTCGACGCGGACTTCTTCCGGATCACCCCGCGCGAGGCCGCGGTGATGGACCCGCAGCAGCGGATCCTGCTGGAGGTCGTGCAGGAGGCGCTCGACCACGCCGCCGTACCGGCCGGGTCCCTGGCGGGTACCGCCACGGGCGTGTTCGTCGGGGTCTCCGCCCCTGAGTACGGGCAGCTCACGGGCGCCGACCCGGCCGCCGTCGATCCCTGGGCGCCGGCCGGGGGCGCCCTGAGCGTCGCCGCCGGGCGGCTCTCCTACGTCCTGGACACCCGGGGGCCGAGCATGGCCGTCGACACGGCCTGTTCGTCCTCGCTGGTCGCCGTGCACCACGCGTGTGTCAGCCTGCGCACGGGCGAGAGCGACACGGCGATCGCCGCCGGGGTCAACCTGCTGCTGTCTCCGGCCGTCTCGGTCGCCTTCCGGCGAGCGGGGGCCCTCGCGCCGGACGGGCGGTGCAAGCCGTTCTCGGCGTCGGCGGACGGCATCGGGCGCGGCGAGGGCTGCGCGGCCGTGATCCTCAAGCGGCTGTCCGACGCCGAGCGGGACGGCGACCGCGTCCTGGCCGTCGTCCGCGCCACCGCCGTCAACTCCGACGGCCGCTCCAACGGACTCATGGCACCCAACCCGGCCGCTCAGCAGGCGTTGCTGCGGAGCGCGTACACACGGGCGGGGCTCGCCACGGCGCACGTCGACTACGTCGAGGCACACGGCACCGGCACCCCGTTGGGCGACCCGATCGAGGCGGGCTCGCTCGGCGCGGTGCTCGGCGCCGGCCGTGACCCGGACCAGCCGCTGCTGCTGGGTTCCGTCAAGGGCAACCTCGGTCATCTGGAGTCGGCCGCGGGCATCGCGGGCCTGGTGAAGACCGTGCTGGCCCTGCACCACGACAGCATCCCGCCGTCCCTGCACTGCGCGGAGGGCAGCTCCCTCACCGACGACCGGCTGCGGGTGGTGACCGAGCCGGAGCCCTGGCCGCGCTACGGCGGCACCGCTGTCGCGGGGGTCTCCGGGTTCGGCTTCGGCGGCACCAACGCGCATGTGGTGCTGGAGGAGGGGCCGCCCGGCCTGGTCCCCGCCCGGCCGGCCGAGGAACCCACGGCCCGCCTGCACCTCCTCTCCGACCTCGACGCCGAGCGCCTCGGCGACACGGCGGGCAGACTGGCCGACTGGCTGCGCCAAAGCGCCGCGCACCCCGCCGACGTGGCCCGGACCCTGGCGGGGCGCACCGGCCGGGGTCCCGTACGGGCCGCCGTGGCCGCCCGGGACCGTGCCGAACTGGCCGATGTGCTGGGGGCGTTGGCGGCAGGGCACCCGGACGCCCGGGTGGTGACCGGTGATGGCGACCGCGTCGGGCACGGCACGGTGTGGGTCTTCTCCGGCTACGGCAGCCAGTGGCCCGGCATGGGGCGCCGGCTGCTGGCCGAGGAACCCGCGTTCGCCGCCGCCGTCGAGAAACTCGACCCGCACCTCGCCCCGGAGTGCGGCCTGTCCCTGTACGACCACCTGTCGTCCGGTGCCGGTCTCGACCGGCTGGAGGTCGCCCAACCCGTCCTGTTCGGGCTGCAGTTGGCGCTCGCCGAGCTGTGGCGTTCGTACGGGGTGGAGCCCGCCGCGGTGATCGGCCACTCCATGGGCGAGGTGGCGGCGGCCGTGTGCGCGGGCGCGCTGGACGTGGCGGACGGGGCGCGGGTCATCGCCGTGCGGGCCCGGCTGCTGAGCGGGCTGAGCGGTGGCGCGATGGCCGTGGTGGACCTGGACGACGCCGAACTGGAGTCCCTGGAGCGGGACTTCCCGGGTGTGCACGTCGCGGTGCACTCCTCCCCTCGGCAGAAGGTCGTCACGGGAGAGGAAGCGGCGGTGGCCGGGCTCGTACGCCGGCTGGAGGGGCAGGGCCGGGCGGCGCGGACCATGCGGGTCGTCGGTGCCGGGCACTCGCCCCAGGTGGACCCGCTGCTGCGGGAGCTCGTCGACGCACTGGCCGGTATCCGGGGGCGGCAGCCGCGTGTCCCCGTCTACTCCACCGTCCTCGACGATCCGCGCGGCGACTGCGGGTTCGGCGCGGACCACTGGGCGGCCAACCTGCGTCGGCCCGTGCGTCTGGACCGGGCGCTCGCCTCGGCAGCGGCCGACGGCCACACGGCGTTCCTCGAGATCTCGCCCCACCCGGTCCTGACGGGGGCCGTCGCCGACACCGTTCCCGGCGCCCTCGCCCTGGCCACCCTGCGCCGGGACGCCGACGGTTCGGAGGCGTTCGCGGGGCAGCTCGGCGCCCTGTACGTCGCGGGCCAACGGCTTCCCATGCCGCCCGGCCGGGTCGTCGACCTGCCCCTGCCCCGGTGGCGGCACGTACGGCACTGGTGGACGGACGGCAGGGCCCACACCGAGCCGGTCACGGAGGAGCCGCAGGCCGAAGTCGCGGAGCCCACTTCGGTCCTGGCGCGGCTGACCCAGCACATCGCCGCCGTCACCGGCCACCCGCCCGCCCGGGTCACCCCGGGCACCGCCCTGGCCGACCTGGGCCTGGACTCGCTGATGGCCGTACGGGTCCGTACCGCGGTGGAGCGCGAGTTCGGCATCGCGCTGCCCCTGCGCGACCTGTTCTCCGCCGTCACCGTCGAGGACGCCGCCGCCCGGATCCGGCAGGCCCTGCCCCGCGAGGACACCCCGCTGCGCCCGCTGCGTGCCACCGGTTCCCGGCCCCCGCTGTTCCTCGTCCATGCCGCGGGCGGCCCGGTCACCGTCTACCGCACGCTCGCCGAACGGCTCGGGGACGACCGGCCGGTGTACGGGCTGGAGCGGATCGAGGAGGCCCGGACCGTGCCGGAGAAGGCGCGGCGCTACGCCGAGGCGATCAACGCCGCTCACCCCGACGGGCCCTGCGTGCTGGGCGGCTGGTCCTTCGGTGGCTTCGTCGCCCAGGAGACCGCGCGGCAGCTGACCTCCGCGGGGCGGGAGGTGCGGCTGGTCGTGCTCATCGACTCCGTACGCCCGCTCCCCCGGCCGGGACTGACGCGGGCTGATCGGATCCGGGCGCATTTCGAGGGCTTCGCCCGCCACGTCGCCGGCAGCTACGGCGTGCGGCTGGAGTTGCCGTACGACGACCTGGTGGCCCTGGACGACGACGAGGCCCGTATCGACACCGTGCTGCGGGCGCTGCGCGAGGCCGCCGACGTGCCGCCCGCCGCGCTGGAGCACCAGCGGGCCTCCTACCTGGACCTGGGCATCGGGGAGTCGCACCGGCCGGGGGACCACGACGGGCCGGTGGTTCTCTACCGGGCCACCGAGCCCGCGCCGCACACCGTGCGCGACCCGGCGTACGAGCGGGACGACGAGGCGCTGGGCTGGGACGAGGTGTGCCCGCGCCTGGAGGTCGTGCCGGTGCCCGGTCACCATCTGTCGTTGCTCGACGCGCCGCACGTCGACGAGATCGCCGCCCACCTGAGCCGGGTGCTCGCCGAGCGGGCCCCCTGATACCTGAACCCGAGGAGCCGCCATGTCCGATCTGTCGCCGAAGCCCGCCGCCGGAGTGTCCCGGCGCACCGTCGCCAGAGCGACGGCCGCCGCCGGCCTCGCCGTCCTGTTCGGGGCCGCGAGCGGCACGGCCCGTGCCGGGGCGGCGACCCGGCTCGGGCCGCGCACGCTGGACGTGTCCGTGCCCTCCGCCGCGCTCGGCCGCAGCGCGCCCGTCCGGCTGATCCTGCCGTCGGACTTCGGCACGCGGCCGGAGCGGAAGTATCCCGTGCTGTACCTGCTGCACGGCGCCCACGACGACTACACGTCCTGGACCCGCGAGACGGACATCGAAGCCTTCACCGCGGGTCGCGACCTGATCGTGGCGATGCCGGACGCGGGCCCCACGGGCATACCCAGCGTCTGGCGGGGCGGCCCGGACTACGAGACCTTCCAGGTCAAGGAGGTGCCGGCGCTGCTCGCCCGGGACTACCGGGCCTCCGGCGTGCAGGCGGTCGCCGGGGTCTCCACCGGCGGCTACGGGGCGATGGCCCACGCGGCCCGCCACCCCGGCGCGTTCAGGGCCGCGGCCTCCTACAGCGGCATCCTCGACACCACCGCCCCCGGTGTTCCCGCCATCATGGACGCCATCGTGGCCCGGGAGAACCTGCCGGCTTCGTCCCTGTGGGGTCATCCGGTGCTCAACCTCCTGACCTGGCGGGACTTCAACCCGCGGGCCCGCGCCACCGGGCTGCGCGGCACTCCCCTGTACGTCTCGCAGGGCAGCGGAGTGGGCGGCGGCAGCGGGGATCCGCTGCCCGGCGTGCTGGAGAGCGCCCTGTGGCCCTCGGCCCAGGGATTCGCCCGCACGCTGACCCTCATGGGGGTCCCGGCCACCACGCACTTCTACGGGGGAGGCGGACACGACTGGGCCCACTGGAAGCCGGAGTTCAAAGCCTCGTGGCCGATCCTCGCCCGTGCACTGGGCGTGCCCGAGTGACGGGGGTGCCGTCGGGGCACGGAACGGAGCGGAGGGGTCGTCCGTCCAACACTGGACTTCCCACTCGTCCCACAGGCATCAGCCCGCGGGTGAGCCGCTTCCGGTCGAAAGGAGTGTCCGTGATGGCTGTGCCCACCCCGCACAGCGTGCCGGACCGCCCCGGCACGCCGTCGGTGCCGCCCGAGCTCGCGGAGCTGCTGCGCGCCCAACTGGCTTCCGTCGCCGACCTGGTGGAGGAAGAGGTCTGCCGTCAGGTTCCCGAGTACGCGCGTCCCGCCGACGGGACGTACCGCAAGAACCTGCGGTCCGGGGTGGTGCAGGCGCTGACCCTGTTCGTCGACCACATCGCCGACCCGCGCGACGACGGGGGCGCGATCGCGGCGACGTACTACGAACTCGGGCGCGGCGAGGCCCTGGAGGGCCGCAGCCTGGACGCGTTGCAGTCCGCGCTGCGGGTGGGCGGGCTGCACGCCTGGCGGCTGATGGGCTCCACGGCGGAGGAACTGGGACTTGACTCCACCGTCGTCGCCGCGCTCGGTGAGCTGGCGTTCCGGACGGTGCACGAGGTCGCGCAGGCGGCCGCGGCCGGCTACGCGGAGGCGCAGCTGCGCAGCACCGACGAACTGGAGCGACGCCGCAGGCGGCTGCTCGACCTGCTGCTGGAGGACGGTCCGGTGGCGCTGGAGGCCGTGCAGGACCTGGCGCACGCCGCACGCTGGCCGGTGCCCCGGACGGTCGCCGTGGTGGCGCTCGCTGCGGCGCCGGACCGGCGGGAGGAGGACCGGCCGCTGGCGGCTGCGGGCGCTCTGGTGGACATGGAGTCCCGGCCGCCGCGCATGCTGGTGCCCGACCCGGACGGCTCCGGCCGCTTCGGCCGGGCGTTCACGCTCGCCCTGCGCGGCCGGCCCGCCGCGATCGGCCCGACGGTGGCGGTCACGGAGGCGGCGCGATCGCTGCGCCTGGCCACCAGGGCGCTCGGGCTGATGGGGCGCGGCATCCTGCCCCGCCAGGGCGTCGAGCGCTGCTCCGACCATCTGTCGACCCTGCTGCTGTACGGCGACGAGCCGCTGCTGGAGCGGCTCCAGGAACGGGTCCTGGCGCCGCTCGACACGGTCTCGACGGGGCAGCGCGACCGGCTCGCCGAGACGCTGCTGGCCTGGCTGCTCAGCGGCAGCAACGTGCCGGACGTGGCCGCGCGGCTGCACATCCACCCGCAGACGGTCCGCTACCGCCTGCGCCAGCTGGAGAAGCTCTTCGGGGACGCCCTGCACGATCCGGGCACCCGCCTCGATCTCATTCTCGCGTTGCGCGCGGAATCCCTGCACACACGGCAGAACTGACTCCCGCATTCAGCGGCGTACTCAATCGGCGACAAAAAACAGCGGGGATTCCATAATCCCGTCCATAACTCCCGGCGGGAGAAAGCGAATACGTTCGGGCCGTCCTTTTTCGCAGGCGCTTCACGCGCCTCACACGCGGAGGATCCCCCATGCGTATCCGTTTGTGTCTCGCCGCGCTCTCGCTGGTCGGCGGGGCCGGGCTCGCCACCCTCTCGGCTCCCCCGGCCTCGGCAGCGGCCTGCTCCGACGTGGAACTCGTCTCGGCACGCGGCACCTTCGAGCCCGGGACGCTCGGCTTCATCGTCGGCGACCCGGTGCTTTCCGCGCTGCAGAAGAAAGCAGCGGGCAAGAACCTGTCCAGCTACAAGGTGAACTATCCCGCCGACCTCTCTCCGACGTCGGCGGCGCAGGGCAATCTGGACCTGGTGAACCATGTGAAGAGCCAGGCCGCCGCCTGCCCGAACCAGAAGTTCGTTCTCGTCGGCTATTCGCAGGGCGCGAACGTCGTGGACAACTCGATCGGCATCAGCAGCGCGGGCGCGGTGGTCGGCAGCCCCATCGTGGCCACGCTGCCCGCCGCGGTCGAGCCGAGGGTCTCCGCGGTGCTGCTGTTCGGCAACCCGATCCGGGCCCTCGGCAAGAGCGTCACCGGCACCTACCAGAGCCGCACCCTGGACCTCTGCGCCAAGGGCGACCCCGTCTGCGAGAACGGCGGGGGTGATGTCGGGGCGCATCTGAGCTACCGCGACAACGCCGACGCGGCCGCCACGTTCGCCGCGGGCAGGCTCTAGTCCCGGCAGCACACCGAGGGGCCCGGGAGGATCCCCTCCCGGGCCCCGTTCCGGTGTCTAGCGGGGTGACCGGGCGAACCCGGCGAGGCTGGTGGAGACGACCTCGGGCCCGCCGTCGTTCTGCGTGGGCGCGGCGGTCAGCACGTCGAGGTGCTGGTAGCCGTCGGCGACCACGGGATGCAGCTCGGGCGGTACCCGGCCGGCCAGCAGTCCCTCACCGGCGAGGACGGTGAGCACCGGGTTGGCGGTGAGCCCGCCCGGATGGACGACGAGCTTCTTCACCTGCGGCGAGGTGGACAGCTGGATGTCCGTGACCAGCTTGGTCGGGAAGTACTGCTCGGTGAAGTCCAGTGGCTGCTCGGCCAGGCTGCGGGCCAGTTGCCGCACGTCGGTGACCTCCTCGCCCGCACCGGTGAACGGGGTGCCGTCGGCCGACCGGTATCCGGGGTCGTCGGGGTCGCCGACGCGGTCGTAGTTGCGCCAGGTGTAGAGCGGGCCCTGGGGCCGGTCCGGGATGGCCTTGTACGCGGTGCCGTACAGACCGGGCTGCTGCGCACCGCCGTTGGGCACCGGGAAACTCTTGTCGGCGATGGGCCCGCCGTCGAAGAAGCCGACGCTGGTCTGCAGGAACGCCAGTGGTACGGAGTTGTCGTCCAGCAGCGCCCCGAGCACCGCCCCGTTGGTGAGCCGGAAGTCCTTCACCGACGGCGAGCCGCTGAGGAAGGCGGCGGTGTCCTTGGAGAACAGGAAACGGTTCGTGGCCTCGATGTTGACACCGGAGGGCAGATAGCGGGGCAGGTCGGCCTCACCCTCCAGGTCCTTGAGGGCGCCGAGGCCCGCGATACCGAGCAGGGTCATGGTCTCGGGGTTGAGCAGCACCGGCGCGGACAGCGTGCGCGACAGCAGCCCGCTGTCCAGTCCGGCCTGGACGACGCCGTGACCGAGGCCGATGTCGGGCAGGTTGGTGTCGTCGGGCAGGTTGCCGCTGAGGTCGGCCAGCGAGGTGGAGACGGTCGTGTCGAGGGCGAAGTAGCCGGCGCACTGGTTGTACCCGGCGTCCGCCGTGGTGGCCCGGTTTCCGTCGAAGTCGGCGGCGGCGAAGTACCCGGTGATGACCCCGCCCAGCGAGTGCCCGCCGCACAGCACCTTCCGCTTGCGCTGGGTCTGGTCGGGCAACTCGGCGGTGAGCAGGTCGTGCTGGTCCCGTACGGTCTGCTCGATCCCGAGCTTCGCCATCCAGCCCAGCTGTCCGTTGCCGGCGTAGCCGCCGAAGGTCCGGCCGTCGACCTGCTTGCCGCGGTAGTAGTAGTCGACGGCGCTGTGCTGGTCGCCGGAGGCGATGCCGGTACGGTCCTCCAGGCAGTTGGAGCGCCGGTCCAGCGCCCAGAACTCGATGTGCGCGCCCTGCTCGGCGGCCCTGGTGACGGTGTTGCGGGCGACGCTGTCGAACGCCCCGGCTCCTTCCAGGATGCCGGGCTGGGCGATGAGGATCCGGTCCGCGCGGGCTGACGCGGCGGGCCCGTCGGCCGAGCGGTAGCGCAGATACGACAGCCAGTCGCACGCGGCCGGACGAGGCCCGGCCGACGCCGGCAGCGGTACCTTCACCCGTACGACCGACTCGGTCACCCCGGTGACGGGGGACGTCGACGCGACGGGCGTCTCGGTCCGCGCCCCGTCGGCCCGGGCACCCGGGGCGGCGGCCGTGAGTGTCCCGGCGGTCAGCAGTACCGCGAGTGCGGCGCCGCGCCACTTCCCTCTGCTCCTGCGGTTCATGTCCATGCCACGGACGCTAGGGCTGTGGCGGGAGGGCACTCAGGGGGTGCTGACGAGAATTCAGTTTCCCGGTCGCGCCTTGTCACCGGCGCACAGAGCACCCGGCGCCGGGGCTCGGGACCGACGCGCAGTACCGGTTCGTCCCGCGTATGGTCCAGGCCGAGCTGCGAACCGCCCGTTTCGGGGGCATGGTGGGGCTATGGACGGTCAACCCCCCGTGGTCGTGCAGCCGCCCGCGTCGGACGGCGGACGGCTGGTGACCATCCACGGCGAGCGCATGGGCGTCGCCTACAGCCTGTTCGACGTGCTGGACCTCCTGCACCGCGAGGGCCTGCCCACCCACGACACGGCCGTCGACGACACCGAGCTGATCGAGTGGCGCGGCGGAGGCCCGTACGACTGGAACAACGGGGAGTCCGGCTCCGACGAGGCATGAGCCTCCGCGCGACGCCCGGGGCCCTGCCCTGGTCCGCTTCGGATTCGGCCGTTGCCTCTCAGCCACCCGACGAGGCGCGTCCGTACCCCTCCCTGCGAGGCCCCCGGACTCTGCCCCGCCCGCCCCCGATTCGGCCCTTGCCCCTCCAGCCTCCGACGAGGCACGCGCCCCTCCACGCCAGACCCCCTGGCCACACCCCGGCCCACCCCGGATATGGCCCCCGCACCTCAAACCCCCACCGAGGCGCGTACCCCTCCCTGCGAGGCCCCCCACACGACACACAAGTCTCTGCCTAGCCCGCCCCTGACCCGGGCCCTGCCCCCTCGGCCAGTCCGTCGAGGCGGGCGCGCTGGGTGGGCGTCAGGCCGATGTCCGCGGCGGCGAGGTTCTCCTCCAGGTGCTCGATCCGGGCCGTGCCGGGGATCGGCAGGACGACCGGTGCGCGGTCGAGGAGCCAGGCGAGCGCGACCTGCGTGGGCGTGGCCCCGAGGTCGGCCGCCACGGCGGCGATCTCGGCCTCGGCCCCCGCCTTCCCCCACGCCACGGGCCGCCACGGCAGGAAGGCGATACCGGCCGCCGCACACGCCGCGAGAACGGGCTCGTGCTCGCGGTCGAGCAGGTTGTAGCGGTTCTGCACGCTCACGACGTCGACGATCTCCCGGGCCTCGGCCAGCTCGTCGACGGAGACCTCCGACAGCCCGATCCGCCCGACCAGGCCCTCGGCCTGAAGCTCCCGCAGCGTGCCGAGCTGGTCGGCGAGCGGCGTGTCGGGATCGATGCGGTGCAGCTGGAGCAGTTCGATCCGCTCGACCCGCAGCCGGCGCAGGGCCTGCTCGACCTGGGCACGCAGGATCTCGGGCCGTCCGTCGAACTTCCACTCGCCTCCCGGGCCGGTGCGCGCGACACCGACCTTGGTGGTGATCAGCAGCCCCTCCGGGTAGGGGTGCAACGCCTCGGCGAGCAGTTCCTCATTGGCTCCCTCGCCGTACAGGTGGGCCGTGTCGATCAGGGTGACGCCCAGCTCCACGGCCCGCCGGGCGACCGCGAGGGCGTTCTCCCGGTCGGGTCCGGGCTCGGCCGGCAGATGCATGGCTCCGAAACCGAGCCGGCGTACGTCCAGATCCCCGCCGACGCGGAAGGTGGTCGATGTCATGAGCTGTCTCCATCCCCGTGCGCTCAAGGGCCAACGCTAACAAGTCAGTTGGCGTCCACTCCGGCCGTCCGGCGCCCGCCTGGCACCCCGCTCCCCCGCCCCCTGCCCGGCGCGCTCGGCGAGCCATTGTCAGTGCCCGGCGCTACGCTGCGCGCAAATGACCCTTTTGCCCCTCCGGGAGGTTCACATGGTCACGCGCCTCAATCCGTACCTCACCTTCAACGGCGAAGCCCGGCAGGCGATGGAGTTCTACAAGGAGGTCTTCGGCGGCAACCTCACCCTCAACAGCTACGGCGATTTCGGCCAGGCGGACGCCCCGAACGCCGACAAGATCATGCACGGCATGCTGGAGACGACCAGCGGCTTCACCCTGATGGGCGCCGACAACCCGCCGGGCATGGAGTCCGCGCCGGGCACCCCCTTCTCCGTGAGCCTGAGCGGTGACGACGACGCCGAGCTGCGCGGCTACTGGGAGAAGCTCTCCGACAGCGGCTCGGTGTCGGTGCCGCTCGAGAAGCAGATGTGGGGCGACGAGTTCGGCATGTGCACGGACCGCTTCGGCACCCCGTGGATGGTCAACATCGGCAGACCGGAGAGCTGAGCGGAACCGACCGGGACGGTCCAGGACCGTCCGCCCAGAGCCGCCCGTTCACGCCGCCCCCAGGCCGGCGCGCACGGGCGGCTCTGCTGTTCCGCCACCTCCGTTTTGTTGGTACGTCCTGACAAAGCTGTTGACATCCCCGGAAGGGCGGCCGCATAGTACCTGCCACTAGAGCGCGCTAGTAACGCGCTCCAGCCACCGAGTACGCAGGAGTCCTCACCCAGGACCACCGCGGCCCCCGATACCGCCGCCCAGGACACTCATGCGCCACCCGCCTCCCCGGACCGGGCGCGGCACCCTCTCTCCCTCCCCGCACAGCGAGGTGCACCCGACATGCGCAGACACCACAGACCCGCCGCCCTGACCGCCGCCGCCCTCGTGGGCGCGCTGCTCGCCGCAGGCTGCTCCAGCGGCTCCGGCGGGAAGCAGTCCGAGACCGGGGGCACAGACGCCGCCGCGGGCAAGGCCACCACCCCGCGGATGACCGTCGCCATGATCACCCACGCGGCGCCCGGCGACACCTTCTGGGACCTGATCCGCAAGGGGGCCCAGGCCGCTGCCGCGAAGGACAACATCAAGCTCGTCTACTCCAGCGACCCCGTCGCCGGAAACCAGGCCAACCTCGTGCAGAACGCCATCGACCAGAAGGTCGACGGCATCGCGCTCACCGCGGCCAAGCCCGACGCCATGAAGGCAGCGGTGGCCAAGGCCAAGGCCGCCGGCATCCCCGTCGTCGGCTTCAACTCCGGCCTGGACGACTGGAAGGAACTCGGCATGCTCGAGTACTTCGGCCAGGACGAGAACATCGCCGGCCAGGCCTTCGGGGAGCGCCTCAACCAACTGGGCGCCGAGCACGCCGTCTGCGTGATCCAGGAGCAGGGCCAGGTCGCGCTGGAGGCACGCTGCGCCGGCCTGAAGAAGGGTTTCAAGGGCACCACGGAGAACCTGTACGTCAACGGCACCGACATGCCCTCCGTGAAGTCGACGCTGACCGCCAAGCTCCAGAAGGACTCCACCATCGACCAGGTGGTCACGCTCGGCGCCCCGATCGCCTTGACCGCGGTGCAGTCGGTACGGGACGCGGGCAGCGAGGCCGAGGTAGCCACCTTCGACCTCAACAAGGACCTCGTCGCCGCCGTCCAGGGCGGCGACATCGAGTTCGCCGTCGACCAGCAGCCCTACCTCCAGGGCTACCTCGCCGTCGACGCACTGTGGCTGTACAGGACGAATGGCAACTTCAGCGGCGGCGGCACGGCTCCCGTACTCACCGGTCCGGCGTTCATCACGAAGGACAACGCCGACACCGTCGCGGAGTTCTCGAAGAAGGGGACGCGCTAGAGCGGCCCCGGGCGGGCGGGGCGGCGTGCCTGCTACGCCGGGGCCGGCCCGCTGGTCCCCCGTACCACCAGCTTCGGATCCAGCACCGCCTCACGCGGCGGCAGTTCGCCGTTCTCCAGCCGCTCGACGGCGAAGCGGACGGCGTGCTCGGCCATCAGGGCCGCGTCCTGACGGACCGTGGTCAGGCCGATCGGCATCAGGTGGGAGAGGTGGCTGTCGTCGTAGCCGACGACGGACAGATCGCGCGGGACCTCGATGCCCGCCCGGGTGAGGGACATCAGCAGGCCCATGGCGCAGCGGTCGTTGCCGGCGAGGACCGCCGTCGGCAACGGCCGCCCGCTGTCGCGCTCGGCCAGGAGCAGACGGCCGGTCTCGACACCGGAGTCCTCGGTGTGACGGCCGGGAATCACCCGGGCCTGGTCCTCCAGCCCGTGGCGGCGCATCGCGGCACGGTAGGCACGCCGCCGCTCCGCCGAACCTGGCCCGCGTCCGCCGTCGATGTGCACGATCCGGCGGTGACCCAGCTCCACCAGGTAGTCCATGGCCTGCCGGACGCCCTTGCCCTCGGCGGAGTGCACGAAGTCGACATGGGCCTGGGGCACGCGGCGGCTGACCGAGACGGTGACCGTGCGCTGCCCGAGTTCTTCGAGGTAGCCGGGCCGGGCGTCCGGGCCGAGCAGGATCACCGCCTCGCAGCGGTGGCTGAGCAGCGCCTCGACCGCCTTGGCCTCACTGCGCCCCTGGGTGGAGCCGGAGAGCAGGACGTCGTACCCGAGCCGCTCGGCCTCCGGATAGATGCCGGTGATGAGATCCGTGTGGAAGGTCTGGTGCACGGCGAACATCACGCCGAGCGTGCGGCTGCGGCCACGGGCCAGCAGCCGGGCCGCGCTGTCGGGCCGGTAGCCGATCTCGTCGGCCACGCGCAGGACCCGCTCCCGGGTCTCCCGGCCGGCTCCCGCCTGGTTGCGGAAGATGATCGAGACGAGGGCGCGCGAGACGCCCGCCTTCTCGGCGACGTCCGCCATCGTGGGCCGCTGCCTGCCCGATGCATCCACCTGTGAACCCACCCTCCGACGGCGCCCACCTTACGGGGTGTCCCGCGCGGGGATCCGGCAATGGGGCCCCGCAATCTCCCAGCAACAACCTATTGACATGACATTTGGACAGGGGTCATCGTACTCGACTAGAGCGCGCTAGTAGCGCGCGTCACATCGCTCAGGCACCCTCCCCCTCTCCTCCAAGGACACTGACCATGGCAACGGCGCCCGTCCCACTCCGTACCACTGTCGGCAACCTGTGCCTCGGCTCCGCCCCCGACTCCTGGGGGGTGTGGTTCCCCGAGGACCAGCACCAGGTGCCGTACACCCGTTTCCTCGACGAGCTGGTCCAGGCCGGATACGAGTGGCTGGAGCTCGGCCCGTACGGCTATCTGCCCACCGACCCGCGGCGGCTGAAGGCCGAGCTGGACGCCCGGGGGCTGAAGGTCTCCGGCGGTACGGCGTTCGGCGCGCTGCACCGGCCCGAGGCCTGGGACGAGATGCTCGCCCATGTCCGGCAGGTCGCCGCGCTGACCGCGGCCGCGGGGGCGCATCACCTGGTCTTCATTCCGCCCATGTACCGGGACGAGAAGACGGGCACGTTCACCGAGTCGCCCGAGCTGACCGCCGAGCAGTGGGCCGGGTTCGGCCGGGCCGCCGACCGGCTGGGTAGGCTGCTGCTGGAGGAGTACGACGTACGGCTGGTCGTCCATCCGCACGCCGACAGTCACCTCCAGACACAGCCGGAGATCGAGCGGCTGCTGAACGAGTCCGACAGCCGCTACACGAATCTGTGCCTGGACACGGGCCATGTGGCGTACGGCGGTGGGGACAACCTCGATCTGATCCGCCGGTTCGGTGAGCGGGTCGGCTATGTGCACATCAAGCAGATGGATCCGGAGATCCTGGCGCAGGTCGCGGCCGAGGACCTGTCCTTCGGTGAGGCCGTACGGCGCGGGGTGTGCGTGTCGCCGCCCGCCGGGGTGCCCGATCCGGCCGATGTGGTGGGTGAACTGGCCGGGCTCGACGCCGAGTTGTTCGTGATCGTCGAGCAGGACCTGTACCCGTGCGCTCCCGAGGTGCCGCTGCCGATCGCGGTCGGCACCCGCGAGCACCTGGCCGGCTGCGGTCTTTCGGGTACCCGCCGCCCGGCCATCGACAGGTAAGGAGCGGCCATGGACGTCAAGGACGGCACGACACCAGCATCCGACCCGGCCCCGGCCCCGGCCACGGGCGTCGCGGACGAGACCCCGCCGGCGGTCTCCCGCCGGCTGCGGATGATCACCATCATCGCCACGTTCGGTGGTCTGCTCTTCGGCTACGACACGGGCGTCATCAACGGCGCCCTGCCCTACATGACCGACGACCTCGGCCTGACCCCGGTCACCGAGGGCATGGTCACCAGTTCGCTGCTGCTGGGTGCGGCGCTGGGCGCGGTGACCGGCGGCCGGTTGTCGGACGCCCGCGGCAGGCGCCGCAACATCCTGCTGCTGGCCGTGCTGTTCTTCGTCGGCGCGCTCGGCTGCACGCTCGCCCCGACGACCGAGGTGATGATCGTGGCGCGCTTCGTGCTCGGTCTCGCGGTCGGCGGTGCCTCGGTGACCGTGCCGGTGTATCTCGCGGAGGTGTCGCCCGCCGAGCGGCGCGGTGCTCTCGTCACCCGGAACGAGCTGATGATCGTCTCCGGTCAGCTGCTGGCGTTCACATCCAACGCGATCATCGCGCAGGTCGGCGGCGAGTCCGGCGGTGTGTGGCGCTGGATGCTGGTCATCGCCACACTGCCGGCGGTGGTGCTCTGGTTCGGCATGCTGGTGATGCCGGAGAGCCCGCGCTGGCTGGCCTCCCAGAGCCGCTTCGGCGAGGCCCTCGAAGTCCTCAAGCAGGTGCGGTCGCGGGCCCGGGCCGAGGCCGAGCTGAAGGAGGTCTCCGCGCTGGCCGTCAAGGACGAGCGGGAGAAGCTCGGCGGCTGGCAGGACATCAAGAGCACGCCGTGGGTGCGGAAGCTGATGTTCGTCGGGTTCGGCATCGCGATCGTGCAGCAGATCACCGGCGTCAACACGATCATGTATTACGGCACGCAGATCCTCACCGACGCCGGTTTCGCCGCCGACAGCGCGCTGACGGCGAACATCGCCAACGGTGTGATCTCGGTGCTGGCCACCTTCGTCGGCATCTGGCTGCTCGGGCGGGTCAACCGCCGGCCGATGCTGATGACCGGCCAGCTCGGCACGACCGCGGCCCTGTTGCTGATCGGCGTGTTCTCTCTTGTGCTGCCGTCGGGTGATCCGCGGGCGTTCGCGGTGCTCGCGATGACGGTCACGTTCCTCGCCTTCCAGCAGGGCGCGATCTCGCCGGTGACCTGGCTGATGCTGTCGGAGATCTTCCCGATGCGGATGCGCGGCTTCGGTATGGGCGTCGCGGCCGTGGTGCTGTGGCTGACCAACTTCGTGATCGGTCTTGTCTTCCCGTCCCTGGTGTCCGGGATCGGGATCTCCAACACCTTCTTCCTGTTCGTGGTGGCGGGCCTGCTGTCCCTCACCTTCGTGAAGCTGTACGTCCCCGAGACCAAGGGCCGCACCCTCGAATCCCTCGAGGCCGAGCTCCGGACGCGCTTTTCCTGATCATCCTTCGAGGAGTTCTCCATGACCGTACGTGTAGGCGTCATCGGCGCCGGAATGATCGGCCAGGACCACATCCGGCGGCTCACCGAGGTCGTCACCGGGGCCACTGTCGCGGCGGTGGCCGATGTCGACACCGAGCGCGCCGCCGAGGTGGCGGCCCGGTGCGGTGCCACCGCACTGCCCACCGGCGCTGATCTGGTCGCCTCCCCCGACGTGGACGCCGTCCTCGTCACCTCGTGGGGGCCGACCCACGCCGAGCACGTCCTGAACGCGATCGCCGCCGGCAAGCCGGTGTTCTGCGAGAAGCCCCTGGCCACGACCGCGGAGGACTGTCTGCGGATCGTCGAGGCCGAGCGGGCGCACGGCCGCCGGCTGGTGCAGGTCGGGTTCATGCGCCGCTTCGACGCCGGGTACCGCCAGATGAAGGAGGTCCTGTCGACCGGTTCGCTCGGGGCCCCGCTGATGGTGCACTGCGCCCACCGCAACCCGACCGTCCCGGAGTCGTACCACTCCGCGATGGCCGCGCAGGACACGGCCGTGCACGAGATCGACGTGCTGCGCTGGCTGCTCGACGACGAGATCGTCTCCGCCCAGGTGGTCACCCCGCGCGCCACGAGCAAGCGGTTCGGTCACCTGAAGGACCCGCAGATCATGGTCTTCGAGACCCGCGAGGGTGTCCGTGTCGACCTGGAGGTCTTCGTCAACTGCCAGTACGGCTACGACATCCAGTGCGAGGTCGTGGGCGAGGACGGCCTGGTCCGGCTGCCCGACCCGGCGGCCGTCGGGATCCGCACCGCCGCCCGGCACGGCACGGGTGTGCTGCAGGACTGGAAGGACCGGTTCGCGGAGGCCTTCGACACCGAGTTCCGCGAGTGGGTCGCCACCGTGGCGGCCGGTACCGAGCCCACCGGGCCGTCCGCCTGGGACGGTTACGCCGCCACCGTCATCTCCGACGCCGCCGTCCGCTCCCAGGAGGCCGGCGGCGGAGAGATCGTCACCGTCGACATCAAGCCCCGCCCCGCGTTCTACGGAGGCACCGCGTGAAGATCGCCCTCGACCCGTACATGTTCCGTGCCCTGCCGATCGACGAGATGGTGCGCACGGTCGCCGAACTCGGCTACGAATACATAGAGTTGTCGCCTCGCGAGGACTTCATGCCGTTCTTCCTGCACCCGCGGGCGGACGACGCGCGGGTGGCGGAGCTGAAGGAGTCGCTGCGCCGGTACGGTGTGCGGCTGTCCTCGGTGCTGCCGCTGTACAAATGGTCCTCGCCGGACGAGACCGAGCGGCAGGCGGCCGTCCGCTACTGGAAGCGGATGATCGAGATCACCGTGGATCTCGAATGCCCCCTGATGAACTCGGAGTTCAACGGCCGCCCCGAACGCGCCGCCGAGAGCGAGTCCGCCTTCTGGCGTTCGCTGGAGGAGTTGCTGCCGGTCTTCGAACGGGAGGGCATCGCCCTGAATCTGGAGGCCCACCCGGACGACTTCTGCGAGGAGAACACCCCGGCCGTCGACCTCGTCCGCGCGATCAACAAGCCGTGGGTGAACTACCTGTACTGCGCCCCGCACACCTTCCATCTCTCGGGCTCCGACCCGACGGCGGACATCGCGGCGATGATGCGCTACGCCGGTGACAAGCTCCAGCACGTGCATGTCGCGGACTCCTTCAACCACAAGGGCTCCAGCGGTCTGCGGTACATCCTCAACCCGCCCGGCACGCCCGCCCGGATCCATCAGCACCTCGACATCGGTCAGGGCGAGGTCGACTGGGACACCTTCTTCGGCACACTGCGCGAGCTGGGCTTCGACGGTGTCGCCACGGCCTGTGTCTTCGCCTGGGAGGAGCGGGCCCGGGAGTCGTCGGCGTTCATGCTGGACCGCATCCGGAAGGAGCTCACCGCGTAGGACCGGGGCTCGTGAGGACGACGAGCTGCCGGGTGGCCCTGGTCATCGCGACATAGCGGTCGACCGCTCCTTCGACGCCGGTGCCGAACTCCTCCGGGTCGACGAGGACGACCAGGTCGAACTCCAGCCCCTTCGACAGCTCCGGGGTCAGCGACCGGACGCGTGACGAGGGGGGCTGGAACGCGGGATCGCCGATGACACAGGCGATCCCGTCGGCATGGGCGGCCAGCCAGGTGTCGAGGACCGAGCTCAGCTCCGAGGCGGCTCCGTGGACGACGGGGACGCCGCCGCTGCGGATGGAGGTCGGCACGTTGGCGTCCGGGAGCACGGTGCGGATGACCGGCTCTGCCTCCGTCATGATCTCCTCCGGTGTGCGGTAGTTGATACTCAGCGAGGCGAGGTCGAGCCGGTCGAACCCGACCCGCTGGAGCCGTTCCCGCCACGACTGCGTGAAGCCGTGCCGGGCCTGGGCGCGGTCCCCGACGATGGTGAAGCTGCGGGACGGGCAGCGCAGCAGCAGCATCTGCCATTCCGCGTCGGTCAGCTCCTGGGCCTCGTCCACGACGATGTGGGCGAAGGGGCCGGTGAGCACGTCCGGCTCGATGGTGGTCAGTTCGGCCTCGTTGACCAGGCTGACCTGGGCGTCCTCGCCGCGCAGCATGGACACCAGGCCTTCGCCCTCGTCACCGTCGGCGCCCGAGTCGGCAGTGGCCTCGATCAGGTTGTCGACGACCCGCGCCATGTGCTCGCGCTGGCCGGCGAGGATGGCCTTGTTCCGGCGCTTGCGCCGGGCCGCCTCCGGGTCGCCGAGCCGCTGCCGTGCGGCGTCCAGGATCGGCAGGTCGGACACGGTCCAGGCCTGGGCGTCCGCGCGCTGCAGTTTCCGGACCTCGTCCCGGCTGAGCCAGGGCGCGCACATCCGCAGATAGGCGGGCACCGACCACAGGTCCGACACGAGGTCGGTCGCTTCGAGCAGCGGCCACGCGCGGTTGAAGACCGTGCGCAGTTCCCTGTTCTGCGACAGCGATCTGCGGAGCAGGTCGGCCGACACGTCGCCGTCGTGCTTGTCCTGGATGATCGTGAGCAGTTCCTCCCAGACCTGGTCGCGCGCCTCGTTGTGCGGGGTGCCGGGCTCCGCCGCCGCGAAGGCCACGGCCCACTCGCGGGCGCCGAGGTGGACGTCGGACCAGTGGGTCGTGACCGTCATCGGCTCGGTGGGCGGCTCCTCGTAGAACGTGACGGCTTTCTCGATCGCCCTCACCATGTCCGCGGACGACTTCAGGCGTGCCACGTCCTGGTCGGCCTCGGTCCCGGCCGCGGCTCCCTCGTCGACGAGGTCCCGCAGGACGCAGGTCTGCACGCCCTCCTCGCCGAGGCCGGGCAGGACGTCGGAGACGTAGGACAGGTAGGGCCGGTGCGGGCCGACGAAGAGCACGCTGCCCCGGCGGTGCTGCCCGAGGCGCGGGTCGGAGTAGAGGAGGTAGGCGGAGCGGTGCAGGGCGACGACGGTCTTGCCGGTGCCCGGGCCGCCGTCGACGACGAGGGCGCCGCGGGAGCCCGCGCGGATGATGGCGTCCTGGTCGGACTGGATGGTGCCGAGCACGTCCCGCATCCGGGGCGAGCGGTCGGTGCCCAGGCTGGCGATGAAGGCGGACTGGTCGTCGAGCGCGGCATGCCCGGAGATGCCGTCCGCGGTGAACACCTCGTCCCAGTAGTCGCTGATCCGGCCGCCGGTCCAGCGGTATCTGCGGCGGCTCGCCAGGCCCATCGGGTCGGCGTGGGTGGCTCCGAAGAACGGCTCGGCGGCGGGAGAACGCCAGTCGACCAGGAGCCGTCGCCCCTCGCTGTCCGTGAGGCCGAGTCGTCCCACGTACACGGGCTCGGAGTCGTCGGCACCGACCATGTGCCCGAGGCACAGGTCCAGTCCGAAGCGGCGCAGTGCGCGCAGACGGGTGGTCAGCCGGTGGATCTCCGCGTCCCGGTCCATCGCCTCCCGGCCCTTGCCGCCGGGCGCCCTGCGCTCGGCCTGCAGCCGGTCGGACAGTTCGGCGATCGACTGCTCCAGACACTCGGCGACGGCGGCGAAGTGCCGCTCGTCCCCGGCGATCAGCACAGGGTCGGACTTGTGGGAGAGCCGGTCGGGAAGATCGAACGCGCTCATGGTCAGGGGGGTCACGTCATGCTCCCGTTTCCGCAGGTCCTGGGCTTAGGCCGGATAGTTTGCGGCACGACGGGGGCCTTGCCGCAAGACCCCCTGTGCGCTATAAGTTGAGAGTGGCAAGGAGACGACTCCTTGCCTTTCTTGTTGTGCGGCCCTCCCGGTCGCCGGTCTCTTCGGTGTGGCACTCTCTTCGTTCAGGCAGCGTGGAGAGGCGGCGGCATGCGGATAGGACTGCTGGGCACCGGACCGTGGGCGCAGATGGCCCACGCACCCGCACTGAGCCGGCACGAGGGGCTGGACTTCGCCGGGGTCTGGGGCCGCCGCCCCGAGGCCGCGAAGGAGTTGGCCGAGCGGCACGGCGTGCCAGTGTACGACGACGTCGACGAGCTGTTCGCCGACGTGGACGCGGTCGCCGTGGCGCTGCCTCCCCAGGTGCAGGCCGAACTCGCCGCGCGTGCGGCGCGGGCCGGGTGCCATCTGCTGCTCGACAAGCCTCTCGCGCCGACGGTGGAGCAGGGGCGGGCCGTGGTCGAGGCCGTCGAGGAGGCGGGGGTCGCCTCGGTCGTGTTCTTCACGACCCGCTTCCAGCCCGAGCCGCAGGCGTGGATCACCGAACAGGCGGGAGTTCCGGGCTGGTTCACGGGGTGGGCGCAGTGGCTCGGGGCGGTGTTCACCAGCGAGAGCCCCTTCGCGACGCCGTGGCGGCGGGAGAAGGGCGCCCTGTGGGACGTCGGGCCGCACGCCCTGTCCGTGCTGCTGCCGGTGCTCGGCGATGTGCGGCATGTGACGGCGGCCGCGTACGGTCCCGGGGACACGGTGCATGTCGTCCTCGACCACTCCGGTGGCGCGTCGAGCACGCTCACCCTGAGCCTGACGGCACCGCCCGCCGCGGCCGGTGCCGCGCTGGAGGTGCGGGGAGAGGCCGGGGTCGCGGTCCTGCCGGAGAGTTCCGACGGAGCGGTCCCCGCCCTGATGCGGGCCGCGGACGCCCTGCTCACCGCGGCCCGCACCGGCCGCCCGCACGCGTGCGACGCGGCGTTCGGCCTTCGAGTGACGGAGATCCTCACGGCGGCCGACGACCTGCTGAACGGCGGCGCACGCTAGTCCGCGTCGCCGCCGAGCAGCCGCCTACACCGGGTGGAAGTTGAGCCGTTCCTTGACCACCGGGAAACCGGCCTTGGCGAAGTTCGCCGCCATGGGGAAGTTGCCCTGGTCCGTGGCGGCGGCGACGAACTCCGCGCCCTGTTCGACCAGGAAGCGGGTGCACTCGACCAGGAGGTCGTAGGCGTAGCCGCGGCCTCGCTGGTCCGGCAGGACGCCGATGAAGCCGATGCACGGGCCCGACGGGTTGTGGGCCGGGATGTGGATGCCGACCGGCTCGCCCTCCGGTGTGGACGCGACCTGCCACCACTCGCGCGGCGAGGGGCACCAGCGGAAGAAGTCGAGTTCCTCCTGGGCCGCCCGGTCGAGTCCGCCCTCCTCGATGTCCTTCAGCGCGTGGGCGTCCAGGGTGACGGAGTGGATGCGGCGCAGCGCGTCGAAGAACACGGCGTCGTCCGGTTCGGCTCGGAAGACGAGGCGCCCGGGTCGTTCGGGCAGGCCGTGCTCGGGGGTCCATCGGTACAGCAGGCGTTCGACCAGGAGGTCGTAGCCGGCCTTCCGCGCGGCGGTGAAGCGGGTCTCGGCGGCGGTGCGCAGGGCCGGGGTGTCGCGCCAGCCGGGGGGCAGGTTCAGTTCGAGTTCCACCTGCCAGGGCGCGGAGCGCAGGAGTGCGGCGCCTGCTTCCTCCTCGCCTTCCGCGACGTCGAACCAGTTGAGGTTGACGGGCTCGGTGTCGCCGGGGCCGCCCCACCAGGCGCCGCGGGCGACGACCTTGCCGTCGCGCAGGGCCACCCGTTTCCACTCGGGGCGGTGCAGGGTCCGCTGGTGCCCCTCACGGGCGCCCAGCGGGTCGGGCAGGGTGTCGAAGAGATCGACGGCGCTCGCGTCGAGCGCGCGGATGACCACGTCGGTCATGGACTTCCTCCGGGAAGCATGCTGCGAAGAGCGCTCCCGGTCAGGTCGGTCGAGACACGCCGGGGACGAGGGTCAGGGAGCGCTGGAACGGTGTGAACTGCACGGCTCTGCCCTCCTTCCACAGGTCTCGAGGCGTGGCGCGCCACAGGCTACGGGGCCGCCGGCGGACCGTCCAACGAATTTCCGGTTCGGCTCAAGCGGCCCTCCGGTCTGACCGACCACGACGCCCGGCTGACGCCCACGCCCTTCCCGCCGGCCCAGGGGCGTCCGCCCGGGCCCGGCGTGCGGCGCCCGGGCGGCCGTAGCAGCGTGGTGGTGTGAGCAGTGTGCGCGACCGGCTGCCGCGCCGGGACCGGGACCGGCGCGGCTGGCTGCGCGGCGCGCCCCCGCCGGGCTGGGCCCGGGTGCTGCCGTCCGCGCTGCTGGCGGGCGTGTGCGCGGCGGAGCTGATCAGTCCGGAGCCGCTCGACATCGGCTTCCTGCTGGGTGCCATCCCGCCCCTGGCCGTGCTCGCGCACGGACCGCTGGCGACGGCGGTGCTGGGCGCGCTGGTGGTGGTCGTGCTGACCATCCCGGTGTTCAGCCTGAACGACCCCGGCAGCACCGATCTACTGACCGTGTGCTTCGTGGCGGTACTGAGTGTGCTGCTGTCGTTCGTCCGCAGCAGGCGGGACGCCCAGCTGGTCACGGAACGGGCCGTCGCCGAGGCCGCGCAGCGGGCCGTCGTGCCGCCGCTGCGGGAACGGGTCGGGCCGGTGCGGTGCGCGGGGCTGTACCGGGCCGCGCAGAGCGGAACGCTGGTCGGGGGCGACTTCTTCGACGTACGGGCGGGCCCCTACGGCGTACGGGCGGTCATGGGCGATGTCCAGGGACACGGTCTGTCGGCCGTCGCCACGGTCTCGTCGCTGCTGGGGGCGTTCCGGGAGGCGGTGCTGGACCAGCCGGATCCGGAGGCGGTGGCGGCCCGGCTCGACCGGAGGCTGGTGGCGGACTCGGCGGGCGAGCCGCACGCCGAGTTGTTCGCGACGGCGGTGCTGCTCGGGTTCTCCGCCGACGCCCGTGTGGTGCGGATCGTGGCCTGCGGGCAGTCCGGGCCGCTGCTGCTGCGCGACGGGCGTGCCGTCGAGCTGGACATCGAGCCGTGCACACCGCTCGGTCTCGGCCTCGCCGAGGCGTCTGCGCCCCGGGTCGTCTCGGTGCGGCTGCGCGCCGGTGACCGGCTCTTCCTCGCGTCCGACGGGGTCACCGAGGCCAGGGACGCCGAGGGGGTCTTCTACCCGCTGACCGAGCGGCTGCCGGGCTTCGCCGAGGAGGAGCCGGCGGCCCTGGCCGAAAGGGTGTGGGACGACCTGGTCCGGCACTGCCCGGACATACGGGACGACGTCACGATGCTCGTGCTCGCACCCTGTCCGCAGAGCGGGCCCTGACGGCGGCCGGGGGGGGGGGGGGGGGGGGGGGGGGGGGGGGGGGGGGGGGGGGGGGGGGGGGGGGGGGGGGGGGGGGGGGGGGGGGGGGGGGAGGGGGGGGGGGGGGGGGGGGGGGGGGGGGGGGGGGGGGGGGGGGGGGGGGGGGGGGGGGGGGGGGGGGGGGGGGGGGGGGGGGGGGTGGGGGGGGGGGG
>NZ_JBVIWP010000010.1:0-303601 GCF_055594445.1 Streptomyces sp. NPDC040589
CCGGTACCGGGGCGTCGACATCGAGGACCTCGTCGGGCATGTCTCCTTCGGCAACGTCTGGGGCCTGCTCGTCGACGGCGCCTTCAACCCCGGCCTGCCGCCCGCCGAGCCGTTCCCCATCCCGGTCCACTCCGGTGACATCCGCGTCGACGTCCAGTCGGCCCTGGCCATGCTGGCCCCGGTCTGGGGACTCAAGCCGCTCCTCGACATCGACGAGGAGCAGGCCCGCGCCGACCTGGCCCGCGCCGCCGTCATGGCCCTCTCCTACGTCGCCCAGTCGGCCCGCGGCCAGGGCCTGCCCATGGTCCCGCAGCGCGAGATCGACAAGGCCCAGTCCGTCGTCGAACGCTTCATGATCCGCTGGCGCGGCGAGCCGGACCCCAAACACGTGGCGGCGGTGGACGCGTACTGGACGAGCGCGGCCGAGCACGGCATGAACGCGTCCACGTTCACGGCCCGCGTGATCGCGTCCACGGGCGCGGACGTGGCGGCGGCCCTCTCCGGCGCCGTGGGGGCCATGTCCGGCCCGCTGCACGGCGGCGCCCCCTCCCGGGTCCTCGGCATGATCGAGGAGATCGAACGCACGGGCGACGCCGAGGCCTATGTGAGGAACGCGCTCGACAAGGGCGAGCGCCTCATGGGCTTCGGCCACCGTGTCTACCGCGCCGAGGACCCCCGTGCCCGGGTCCTGCGCCGCACCGCCCGCGAACTCGGCGCCCCCCGCTTCGAGGTCGCCGAGGCCCTGGAGAAGGCGGCCCTCGCGGAACTCCACGCCCGCCGCCCCGACCGCGTCCTGGCGACGAACGTCGAGTTCTGGGCGGCCATCGTCCTGGACTTCGCCGAGGTCCCGGCGCACATGTTCACGTCGATGTTCACCTGCGCCCGCACGGCCGGCTGGTCCGCCCACATCCTCGAGCAGAAGCGCACGGGCCGCCTGGTCCGCCCCTCGGCCCGCTACGTCGGCCCGGGCACCCGCGACCCCCGCGAGATCGAGGGCTACGGGGACATCGCCCACTGATCCAAGTCATCGACGGCCATCGCGCGGTGCTGTCAGCACCGCGCGATGGCCGCACCGGCCGCTTCCTCAGATACTTCCCCAGACGTACGCCGTACGGTGGCCGTCCAGCAGCCCGGCGAGACGGGTGCGGAAGTCCTCGGCAAGGTCGGGCCAGTTCCAGAACTCGAAGCCGAGGTGGCCGAAGGCCAGGGGCGCCTCGTCCCAGGACCAGTCCGGGACGGCGACGGTCGCGGTGCAGGCGGGGCAGTCGACGGACGCTGCGCCGGTGTCGTGCCAGGTCCGCATGGCGGTGAAGAAGCGTGCCCCCGTCTCGTCGTCCAGCGGCGTGGCCGAGGCGCAGTGCGGGCAGACGGCCGCGCCCGGCATGTCGGCGCCGCTGGTGAAGCCCGTACGGCGGGTGTGGACGGCGAGACCGTCCCAGGGTTCGAAGTCCCAGTCGTCGGTCACGGCCCGTTCCCAGTGGGGGCCGGGGGGATGCCCGAGGGGCTGTCCGGGGACGCACTTGGTGCGCTCGGCGAGGACGAAGCCCTCCGCCGCGAGCCAGTCCAGCACCCGGCGGGCGAGCGGTTCGGCTTCGGTCGCGGTCGCGTCGAGGTCGACGATCGTCTGGAAGCGGTCACCCATGCCGGAACCGTAGCCCCCGCCACTGACAGCCCCCTCAGCCCAGCGTCTCCTCCAGCAACCCCGCCCACTGCGCCACCACCCGCTCCCGGCGGGATGTGTCGTCGGTGAGGAGGTTGGCGAGGCCGAGGCCTCGGGCCATGTCGAGGAGGCCCTGGACCGTTTCGCGGACGCCGGGGGCGGATTCGTCGGCGGCGAGGAGGTCGACCGCTATGCGGTGGGTCTCGCGGCCTACGCGGGATTCGAGTTCGGTGACGCGGGGGCGGAGCTGGTCCTCGTTGGAGGCGGCGACCCAGAGGTGGAGGGCGGCGCGGAAGAGGGGGCCCGTGTAGAGGTCGACCAGGGCGGCGACGACCGCGTGGCGGTCTCCGGACGCGCCCTCGGGGAACAGGGCGCGCAGGGCCGTCGAGCGTTCTTCGGCGACGTACTCGACGGCCGCCGTGAAGAGGTCCTCGCGGGTCGGGAAGTGGTGCTGGGCGGCGCCGCGGGAGACGCCCGCGCGTTCGGCGACGACCGACACCGTGGAGCCGGCCCAGCCGTGTTCGGCGAGGCAGGCCACGGCGGCTTCCAGGAGCCGCTGCCGGGTGGCCCGGCTGCGGTCCTGCTTGGGGACCCGCTCCGCACGGTCGACCGTGCTCACACCACCCATGCCGCATCCCGTCGTTCGAGGAAGGCCGTCATCCCCTCGCGGGCCTGCGGGGAGGAGAACAGCCGGGCCGAGAGCGCGGTCAGGTCGGCCGCGTCCCGGTCGAAGGTTTCCAGCACCCTAGCCGTGAGCAGCCGTTTCGTCTCGGTCAGGGCGTCGGGGGCGGATTTGCGCAGGCCGTCCAGGAGGGGGGCCAGAGCCGTGTCGGCGTCGTCGGCGTGTGTGGTGAGCAGGCCGGTGCGCTGTGCCTCCGCCGCGTCGAAGCGTTCGCCCGTGAGGTAGTAGCGGGCCAGGGCGCGCGGGTCCGTGCGCGGGAGCAGGGGCAGGGAGATGACCGCGGGGGCGACGCCGATGCGGACCTCCGTGAAGGCGAAGGTGGCGTCGGTGGAGGCGGCCGCGATGTCGCACGCGGCCAGCAGGCCGAGGCCGCCCGCGCGGACGTGGCCGGTGACGCGGGCGACGACCGGCTTGGGCAGTTCGATGATCTGCCGCAGCAGGCCGACCAGGGCGTCCGGGGGTGGCGGGTCCTTGAGGTCGGCGCCGGCGCTGAACGTGTTGCCGGTGTGGGTGAGGACGATCGCGCGGACGTCGGTGTCCTTGCCGGCGTCCGTGAGCGCGTCGGCGAGTTCGCCGACCAGGGCCGCCGACAGGGCGTTGCGGTTGTGGGGTGAGTCGAGGGTGACGGTCTCGACCGCACGCGCGCGCGTGCGCGTCACGAGGCTCATGCGCTCTCCCTGAGCTGTCGGCGGAGGATCTTGCCGGAGGCCGCGCGGGGGACGCCGACGATGAAGGTGACGTGCCGGATCCGTTTGTAGGGGGCGACGCGTTCGGCGACGAACATCATGACCTCCGCCTCCGAGAGGCCGGCGGCGGACGGCTGGCGGACCACGTACGCGTGCGGGACCTCGTTGCCGTCGTCGTTGTACCTGCCGATGACGGCGGCGTCGGCGATGCCCGGGTGGGTGAGGAGGAGGGCCTCCAGTTCGGCGGGGGCCACCTGGAAGCCCTTGTACTTGATCAGTTCCTTGACGCGGTCGACGACGAAGAGCCAGCCCTCGTCGTCCACGTGGCCGACGTCTCCGGTGTGCAGCCAGCCGTCGGGGTCGATCATCGCGGCGGTGGCATCGGGGCGGCCGAGGCAGCCCTTCATGACCTGGGGGCCGCGGATGAGGATCTCGCCGGACTCGCCGGCGGGGAGGTCCTTGCCGGGGTCGTCCAGGGAGACGACGCGCATCTCGGTGCCGGCGATGAGCTTGCCGACGGTTCCGGGCGGGGCGTCGCGCATCGCGTCCAGGGGGACGACGTGGGTGCCGGGCGACAGTTCCGTCATGCCGTAGGCCTGGCCGACGGGCGGCAGGCCGAGCCGCTCGGAGCAGGCGGCGGCGAGGCGCGCGTCCAGGGGTGCGGCGGCGCTGAGGATGTACTTCAGGGACGACAGGTCGTACCGCGCGACGGCCGGGTGCTTGGCGAGGGCCAGGACGATCGGCGGGGCCACGTAGAGGCCGGTGATGCGGTGGTTCTGGATGGCCGCCAGGAACTGTTCCAGGTCGAAGCGGGGCAGGACGACGACGGTGGCGCCCTTTCTGAGGGGCGCGTTCATCAGGGCCGTGAGGCCGTAGATGTGGAAGAACGGCAGGACGGCGAGGATGCGGTCGCCGGGGCCCGCGGGTATCGCCCCGTCGAGCTGGGCGAGGTTGGTGGCGATCTGCCGGTGGGTGAGCAGCACGCCCTTGGGGGTGCCGGTGGTCCCGGAGGAGTACGGGAGGGCCGCCACGTCCTCGGCGGGGTCGATGCCGATCCGCGGCTCGGGGGCGGCGGAGGCCAGCATGTCGATCAGGGACCGGTGGCCGGAGGCGCTGTCGCACACGAAGATCTCGCGTACGCCGCCCGCGAGTTCGGCGGCCCGGCGGGCGACGTCGAGCAGGGGTGAGACGGTGACGATCCAGCGGGCAGCCGAGTCCGTCAGCTGCTTGGCGAACTCCTGGGCGGTGGCGAGCGGGTGGACGGTGGTGACGGTTGCACCCGCGCGCGTGGCGGCGTAGAAGGCGGTGGGGAAGGCGATGGTGTTGGGGCTGTGCAGGGCGAGGACGTCGCCCTTGCGCACCCCGGCCTCGGCGAGCCCGGCGGCGACGCGCCGGTGGAAGCGGTCCAGCTGCTCGTAGGAGAGGGTGGTGCCGTCGGTGCCGTCGATCAGCGCCGGGATGCCGCCGAACTCCGCGGCCCGGGCCAGGACCGCGTCGTGGATGGGCAGGTCGACGAGCGGGACGTCTGCGTACTCGCTGCGGAACATGGTTCCTCCTCGCGCGCGGGCCGTCGCCGGCCGTCTCAGTACGACTTGGGCAGGCCCAGAGTCTGGTGGGAGACGTAGTTCAGAATCATCTCCCGGCTCACCGGTGCGATACGAGCCACGCGCGCGGCCGTTATCAGCTGCGCCAGGCCGTACTCGCGGGTGAGGCCGTTGCCGCCGAGGGTGTGCACGGCCTGGTCAACGGCCTTCACACAGGCCTCCCCGGCCGCGTACTTCGCCATGTTGGCGGCCTCTCCGGCGCCCATGTCGTCGCCCGCGTCGTACAGCCGGGCGGCCTTCCGCATCATCAGGCGGGCGAGTTCCAGCTCGATGTGCGCCTGGGCGAGGGGGTGGGCGATGGCCTGGTGGGCGCCGATGGGGGTCTTCCAGACCTGTCGGTCGCGGGCGTACTCGACGGCTCGCGCGAGCGCGTAGCGGCCCATGCCGATCGCGAAGGCGGCCGTCATGATGCGCTCGGGGTTGAGGCCGGCGAAGAGTTGCAGCAGGCCCGCGTCCTCGTCGCCGACCAGGGCGTCGGCGGGCAGCCGTACGTCGTCGAGGGTCAGCTCGAACTGCTTCTCGGTGGCGTCGAGTTCCATGTCGATGGGGCGGCGGCCGAACCCGGGGGTGTCGCGCGGGACGATGAACAGGCAGGGCTTGAGGCTGCCGGTGCGGGCGTCTTCGGTGCGGCCGACGATGAGGGTCGCGTCCGCGATGTCGACGCCGGAGATGAAGACCTTGCGGCCGGTGAGGATCCAGTCGCCGGTGTCCTGGTCGCGGCGGGCGGTGGTGGTGATGCGGTGGCTGTTGGAGCCGGCGTCGGGTTCGGTGATGCCGAAGGCCATGAGGCGGGAGCCGTCGGCCAGGGCGGGGAGCCAGGTTCGTTTCTGGGCGGCTGTGCCGAAGCGGGCGATCACTGTGCCGCAGATCGCTGGTGAGACCACCATCATCAGGAGGGGACAGCCTGCGGCGCCGAGTTCTTCGAGGACGAGGGAGAGTTCGGTGATGCCGCCGCCTCCGCCTCCGTACTCCTCGGGGAGGTTGACGCCCAGGTAGCCGAGTTTCCCTGCCTCCGACCAGAGTTGTGTGGTGTCGCATCCGCGGCCGTGGCGTTTGCCGAGTGCGGAGACGGCTTCTCGTAGGGCCTTGTGGTCTTCGGTGTCCATGGGGTCCTCCTTCGGGTGCGGGAGCGTCGTAGCTGGTCGCGCAGTTCCCCGCGCTCCTAAAGGGCTTCTGTCACCACCGCCAGGAGTGCGCCCGGCTCCACCTGTTGACCGGGTACGGCGTGCAGCTCGCTCAGCGTTCCTGTGGTCGGGGCCGTGATCTTGTGCTGCATCTTCATCGCTTCGAGCCAGAGGAGCGGTTCTCCGGCCTTGACCGGCGTTCCTGCGGTGAGGCCGTCGGCTACGCGGACGACCGTGCCGGGCATGGGGGCCAGGAGGGAACCCGGGGCGTGCTGGGCGGCCGGGTCGGGGAAGCGGGGCAGGGCTGTGAGGGTGGTGGTGTTGACGTACAGGTGGTCGCCGTAGCGGGACACCTCGAACCTTCGCCGTACGCCGTCCACTTCGAGGATGACCAGGCCGGCGTCGGCGTGTACGACGGTCACCCCGTCCGCTTCCAGGCCCGTGCGGGTGTGCCGGTAGTGGACCTCGTGTTCCTGGCCCGCCCTCTCGTAGCGCTTGATCTGCGGCTGTGAAGGGACGTTGCGCCAGCCGCCGAAGCGGGAGCGGGGGCCGGTGTGGGCGTCGGCGAGGGCCGCGGCGAGGGGGGCGTGCGGGTCGGTGGCGGGGGCGGTCAGTGCCGGCAGGTGGCGGTCGTAGAAGCCGGTGTCCATGCGGGCCGCGGTGAACTCGGGGTGGCGCAGGGAGCTGACGAGGAGGTCGCGGTTGGTGACGGGGCCGTGGATCACGGCCCGTTCCAGGGCGGAGGCGAGCTTGCGGAGGGCCTCCGCGCGCGTGGGGGCGTGGGCCACGACCTTGGCGAGCATGGGGTCGTAGTGGACGCCGATGGCGTCGCCGTCGGTGTAGCCGGTGTCCAGGCGGACGCCTTCCGGTACGGACAGGCGGTGCAGGCGGCCGGTCTGCGGGGCCCAGTCGCGGGAAGGGTCCTCGGCGTACAGGCGGGCCTCGACGGCGTGGCCACGCGCGCGTGGAGGGTCGTTGTCGAGGGGATGGCCCTCGGCGATCCGGAGCTGTTCGGCTACCAGGTCGAGGCCGAACACGGCCTCCGTCACGGGGTGTTCGACCTGGAGGCGGGTGTTCATCTCCAGGAAGTGCGCCCTGCCGTCGGCGACGAGGAACTCGACCGTGCCGGCGCCCACGTAGTCGACGGCTCGGGCGGCCCGGACGGCGAGGGTGCTCAGCTCCTGCCGGAGTTCCTCGGTGAGTCCGGGTGCCGGGGCCTCCTCGACGACCTTCTGGTGGCGGCGCTGGAGGGAGCAGTCGCGGGTGCCGAGCGGCAGGACCGTGCCGTGGGTGTCGGCGAGGATCTGGACCTCGACATGGCGGCCGTTCTCCACGTACGGCTCGACGAAGACCTCCCCGTCGCCGAAGGCGCTCGCGGCTTCGGAGCGTGCGGAGGCCAGTTCGGCGTCCAGGTCCACGAGTCGTCGTACGACGCGCATGCCGCGTCCGCCGCCGCCCGCCGCCGCCTTCACCAGCACGGGCAGGTCGGCTTCGGTGACGTGGGTGAGGGGCTGGATGCCCATGAGCTGCTTGGCGCGGGTCTTGGACGCCATCGCCTCGATCGCCTCGGGGGGCGGGCCGATCCAGAGCAGGCCCGCGTCCTGGACGGCCCGGGCGAAGTCGGCGTTCTCGGAGAGGAAGCCGTATCCGGGGTGCACGGCGTCCGCGCCGGTCGCGACCGCTGCCTTCACGATCAGGTCGCCGCGCAGATAGGTGTCGGCGGGCGCCTCCCCCGGAAGTCGTACGCTCGCGTCGGCCACGCGCGCGTGGAGGGCACCCTCGTCCGCGTCCGAGTGGACGGCGATGGTACGGATGCCCAGCTCGCGGCAGGTGCGGAAGACACGGCAGGCGACCTCGCCGCGGTTCGCCACCAGTACAGAAGTGATCATCATCAGCCTCACATCCGGAAGACGCCGAAGCCACCGCGCGCACCCTCGTACGCCGCCGTGTGGATGGCCGACAGGCACAGGCCGAGGACGGTGCGGGTGTCGCGCGGGTCGATGACGCCGTCGTCGTACAGCCGCCCGGACAGGAACATCGGCAGGGACTCGGACTCGATCTGCTGCTCCACCATCGCGCGCAGGGCGGCGTCCGCCTCCTCGTCGTACGGCTGTCCCTTGGCGGCGGCGGACTGGCGGGCGACGATCGACAGCACGCCCGCGAGCTGCTGGGGGCCCATGACGGCCGACTTGGCGCTGGGCCAGGCGAAGAGGAAGCGGGGGTCGTAGGCCCGTCCGCACATGCCGTAGTGGCCGGCGCCGTAGGAGGCGCCCAGCAGGACGGAGAGATGGGGGACGCGGCTGTTGCTGACCGCGTTGATCATCATCGCGCCGTGCTTGATGATCCCGCCCTGCTCGTACTCCTTGCCGACCATGTAGCCGGTGGTGTTGTGCAGGAAGAGCAGCGGGATGTCGCGCTGGTTGGCGAGCTGGATGAACTGGGCGGCCTTCTGGGACTCCTCGCTGAAGAGGACCCCTTGGGCGTTGGCGAGGATGCCGACCGGATAGCCGTGGAGCGTGGCCCAGCCGGTGGTCAGGCTCGTGCCGTAGAGCGGCTTGAACTCGTCGAAGTCGGAGGCGTCGACGATGCGGGCGATGACCTCGCGCGGGTCGAAGGGGCTCTTCAGGTCGCCGGGGACGATGCCGAGGAGTTCGTCGGCGGCGTACTTGGGGGGCTCGGCGGGGCCCGGATCGTCGTACGCCTTGCGGTGGTTGAGGCGGGCGACCACGCGCCGGGCCTGGCGGAGCGCGTCGGGCTCGTCGACGGCGAAGTAGTCGGCGAGGCCGGACACGCGCGCGTGCATCTCGGCGCCGCCCAGGGACTCGTCGTCACTCTCCTCGCCCGTGGCCATCTTCACCAGCGGCGGGCCGCCGAGGAACACCTTCGCCCGCTCCTTGACCATGATCACGTGGTCGGACATACCGGGGATGTAGGCGCCACCGGCGGTGGAGTTGCCGAAGACGACCGCGAGGGTCGGGATCCCCGCGGCGGACAGCCGTGTCAGGTCCCGGAAGATGGCACCTCCGGGGATGAAGATCTCCTTCTGGGACGGCAGATCGGCTCCCCCGGACTCCACCAGGCTGATGCAGGGCAGCCGGTTGGCGAGGGCGATGTCGTTCGCGCGCAGGGCCTTCTTCAGCGACCAGGGGTTGCTCGCTCCCCCGCGCACGGTCGGGTCGTTGGCGGTGATCAGGCACTCCACGCCCTCGACGACACCGATGCCGGTGACGAGGGACGCGCCGACGGTGTAGTCACTGCCCCAGGCGGCCAGCGGGGACAGTTCCAGGAAGGGGGTGTCCGGGTCGAGGAGCAGCTCGATGCGCTCGCGGGCGAGGAGTTTGCCGCGCTTCCGGTGTCGCGCCACGTACTTCTCGCCGCCGCCGGCGAGGGCCTTGGCGTGCTCGGCGGTCAGCTCGTCCAGCTTGGCGAGCATCGCCTCGCGGTTGGCCCGGTGGTCGGGGCTGTTCGGGTCGAGCGCGGAGGTCAGGACGGTCACAGCAGGGCCTCCGGTATGTCCAGGTGGCGGGAGCGCAGCCATTCGCCGAGGGCCTTGGCCTGCGGGTCGAAGCGGTGCTGGGCGGCGACGCCCGCGCCGAGGATGCCCTCGACGACGAAGTTGAGGGCGCGGAGCCGGGGCAGGAGGTGCCGGGTGACGTTCAGCCCGCGGCTCTCGGGGATCAGCTGCTGGAATCGTTCGGTCGTCAGCTCGTGCGCGAGCCACCGCCAGGCGTCGTCCGTGCGGGCCCACACCCCGACGTTGGCGTTGCCGCCCTTGTCGCCGCTGCGGGCGCCCGCGACGAGGCCGAGGGGGGCGTGCCGGGTGGGCCCGGGGGCCGGCGGCTCCGGGAGGGGCGGTTCCGGTACGTCGTCGAGTACGGCGGTGTCGTGGGCCGGTGGCACGGGAATCCGGCGTCCGTCATGGAGGACCGCCACATGGTCGACGCCGCCATGGGGGACGTACACATCCTCGAAGACCCCATAAGGCGAGCCCTTCCCCGGTGGTGCCAGCACATGGAAGCCGGGGTAACTGGCGAGCGCCAGCTCCACGGCCGCCCCGCTCAGTGCCCGCCCGACGGTCTCCTGGTCCGGGTCCCGTACGACGAGCCGCAGCAGCGCGCTCGCCGTCTCTTCGCTCGGAGCGTCGGGCCGGTCGGTGCGGGCCAGTTCCCAGCGCACGTCGGCGGCCTTGGCCAGGGCGGGTTCCAACTGCTCCCGCACAAGCGCGGCTTTGTCCTCGATGTCGAGGCCGGTGAGCACGAAGACGACCTCGTTGCGGAAGCCGCCGAGCTTGTTGAGCCCGACCTTGAGAGTGGGCGGCGGAGCCTCCCCGCGCACGCCGTCGATCCGCACCCGGTCGGGCCCGTCCTGGCCGAGCCGCACGGTGTCCAGCCGGGTGGTGACGTCGGGCCCCGCGTACCGGGCACCGGCCGTCTCGTACAGCAATTGGGCGGTGACCGTGCCGACGTCGACGAAGCCGCCGGTGCCGGGGTGCTTGGTGATGACGCAGCTGCCGTCCTCGTGGAGCTCGGCGAGCGGGAAGCCGGGGCGGCGGACGTCGCCGTCCCGGAAGAAGGCGTAGTTGCCGCCGGTGGCCTGCGCCCCGCACTCCAGGACGTGCCCGGCGACGACGGCCCCCGCGAGCCGGTCGTGGTCCGTCTCGCTCCACCCGAAGTGGGCGGCGGCGGGCCCGGTGACGAGGGCCGCGTCCGTCACCCGCCCGGTGACGACGAGGTCCGCGCCCTCCCGCAGACACGCCGCGATGCCGAACCCGCCGAGATAGGCGTGGGCGGCGAGGCTGCCGGGGTGGCGGGCGGTGAGGTCCTCGCCCTCGACGTGGGCGACGCGGACGGGGATGCCGAGCCGGTCGGCCAAGTGCCGTACGGCGTCGGCGAGTCCGGCCGGGTTGAGCCCGCCGGCGTTGGTGACGATCTTGACGCCCCGCTCGTGGGCGATCCCCAGGCAGTCCTCCAGCTGCCGCAGGAACGTGCGCGCGTATCCGGCGGCCGGGTCCTTCAGCCGGTCGCGGCCGAGGATCAGCATCGTCAGCTCGGCGAGGTAGTCACCGGTGAGGACGTCGAGTTCGCCGCCGGTGAGCATCTCGCGCAGGGCGTCGAAGCGGTCGCCGTAGAAGCCGGAGGCGTTGCCGATGCGCAGGGTCACCTGGGCTCGCCCTCCCCCATCGGCTTCGGGTTCGGGTTCGGCGTACGGCCGCTGCCCGGCGGGCCGGCGAAGGCCTGGGCGAGGTCGAGCCAGCGGTCGGCGTCGGGGCCGTCGGCGCGCAGGGCGAGGTCGGTGCGGTGGGCGCGCTGGGTGACCAGGAGGCAGAAGTCGAGGGCTGGGCCGGTGACGCGTTGCGGGGCGTCCTCGGGGCCGTAGGCCCACAAGTCGCCGGACGGTGCGCGGAGTTCGACGCGGAAGGGGTCGGCGGGTGGGGTCAGTCCGTGCGCCCCGTAGGCGAAGTCCCGGGTCCGCACCCCGAGCCAGGCCACATGCCGCAGCCGGTCGGTGGGTGGGCGCACCACACCTAGGGCGTCGGCCACGTCCTGTCCATGGGCCCAGGTCTCCATAAGACGGGCCGTCGCCATGGAGGCGGCCGACATGGGTGGGCCGTACCAGGGGAAGCGCGCCTTGGGCGGGGCGGCCCGCAGCGCCTTCTCCAGCGCCGTACGGCCCTCACGCCACCGTGCGAGCAGTTCGGCGGGCGGGAGTCCGGCGCCCTCCTCGGCGCCCTCGTCGACGAAGGAGCCCGGTGCCGCGAGAGCCTTCTCGACCAGGACGCGGAAGCCGTCGGCGTCCGTGACGGCGACCAGGGCCGAGCGGTCGGTCCAGGCGAGGTGGGCGATCTGGTGGGCGACGGTCCAGCCGGGGGCGGGGGTGGCGAGCGCCCAGCGCGGCGTGCTCAACGCGGCCACGAGGCGGTCGAGTTCCTCGCTCTCCTCGCGCAGGTCCTCGATCACGGACATCGGATCGGACACGGGCGCTCCCTGGGGCACGGCGGTGTGCGGGGTGGTGCGGCGTGCTGAGGAGCATGGCAGTGGGGTCAGAAACAATCAAGCATGCTTGCATGAAAATGTGCGATGGCTGAAAGCGTGCTCTTCGGCGGCGTGATCAATACACTCCCAGTCGCGCTCGTTCCATTGGTCGGACTTCGGGGGAGAAACCAGAATGAGCACCTGGAATCCGGGCGGGCAGCCGCCGTACGACCCGCACGGCCGGCCTCCGCAGCCGCCGGGCGCCGGGTATCCGCCACCGGGCGCCGGTTACCCACCACCGGGCGCCGGTTACCCGCCCCAGGGTGGCCATCCGCCCCACATCCCCCACCCCTACACACCCCACGCACCCCACCCGATGCCACCGCAGGCGCCACCTCCCGGCCCCTTCACGCGGCTGCGGCGGCGGATCGGACCCATTAACACCGCGCGCCGGGTCTTCAAGCCGTCCCGGCCGGACCTCGTCGAGGACGCGTTCATCGCGCGGATGCAGAAGATCCGCACACTCGTGGGGCTCGGCGCGTTCGTGTATGTGTCGGTGGCCTACAAGATCACCGACTCCGTCGGGGACGCCGCGAGCGACCGCCTCGACCAGTCGTGGATCAGTGTGCTGATGCTGTCGGTGACGTTCCCGGTGGCCGTCGGCGTCCTGCTGGTCCTGACCGCCCCCTCGGCCCGCCGGGATCTGCTGCGCCGGGCGGCGCGGTCGTTCGGCGCGATCGTGGCTCTTGTGGCCGGGGTCTTCGTCTTCCCGGCGTCCGTGCTCACCGGCTTCGTCGAGGGAAGGTTCGCCACCAACCCCGTGATGTCCGTGGTCACTTGGGTGGCGACCGTGTTCACCTTGGTGTGGGTGCTGCCGTTCGTCATCTGGGGCATCGGCCTCGCCCTGGTCCACGTGTTCCGCACCGCCGACATCCACCAGACCATGCCGCCGCTGCTCGCGATGACGCTGGTGTGGGAGATGACTCTGATCGACGTGTTCACGGGGGCGTACGCGGGCATGCCGGGGCCGGTGCGGGCGGTGTTCCTGCTCGGGGCCCCGGTGTCCGTGACGGCGGTGGCGCTGTGGGAGCTGCGTCGGCTGCGGGTGCGTTACGGGATCACCGTGGGCGGGATCCTGGTGCGCTGAGGCGGATCGCGGACCCGGCCGGTCTATCCGGTGATGTCGAGCGCCGTCCCGTACAGCCGGTCCACCTTCAGCCGGACGACCACCCGGCGCTCGGCGACCAGCTCCTCCAGGAACGCGTCCTCGTTCTCCGGCTTCGCGGCCTGCGGGATCATCCCGAGCAGCTCCCGCCCGACCGCGTCGCCGGGAACCGTGGTGACCTCGGAGACCTCGGCCTCGCCCTCCGCGACGGCGAACGACCACACGTCACCGCCCTGCACATGCAGTGCCGCACGCGGGTCTCGTCTCAGATGCTTGACCTTGACGCGATCGGCCGTCGTCGAGAACCGCACGATACGAGCCTCGGGGTCCCAGCTGTAGACCATGGTGGTCAGGTGGGGCCGGCCATCGCGCTTGACGCTGGCGAGCGTGCCGAACTGCTGCTTGCCGAGGAGGTCGGAGAGGGCTTCGTCGGACAGGGGGCGGGGGCCGGGGCGTTGAGTCATGGACGAGTGAACTGCGTTGCCCGCGTGGTTATTTCATGGCCGAAGCCGAGCGGCCTGTGACGCCGCCCGCCGGGCAGGTCGCGCGCACGGCGGTCAGTTGAAGATGTCCAGGGAGTCCAGCCAGGAGCCCACGTCGCCGCCGGGGCGGGCCCGCATCGGGCGCGGCTCCGGGTAGGTCTCCGCCGCGGCCCTCGCGCGGACGATGTCGGGCCCGCCGCACGCCTCGATCGCGAAGGCGCCGAAAACCTTGGCGAACGCGGCCGGGTCGCGGAACTCCACGCCGAACGCCCGGCCGTCCCGCAGCGGCACCCACACCACCCGGTCGAACCGATTCCACTCCAGCACCGGCTGGTCGTCCGCGGTCGACCGCCCCTCCAGCCACAACCGCGCCACGTGCAGCAGGTTAACCTCCTCCATCGGCAGCCGCTTGCGCCGCACCCGAAGCTCTCGCGTCGTCAGCTCGACGCGCTGGTCCTTCTTCGCGTACCAGACGACGCCGACCCCGCACGGCAGCCACAGCAGGACCCCGATCAACGGCCAGACCAGAGCGTCACCCCACGACCGGATCAGCCCGCCGTCCAGTAGGGCCAAGGCCCCGAAGACCAGAGCCCACTTCGCCGTCATCCGCCAGAATCCGCTGCCCTGCCGGTACAGGACCCGTCGTTTCCCCGTCGTCGTCATGCCCGCACGCTATCCGCCGCCCCGCAGCTCACGGATAGGCTCACCCCGCATGGGAGTTGACGTGGGTGTGGTGTGGGGGTGGGCGTGGAGAACGGGATGGTCGCCGTCCCGGCCGGGGCGGTGACGCTGTCCGACCGGCGGACTCAGCGCAGTTGGACGACCGAGGTCGCGGCCTTCCGGATGTCGGCGTTCCCCGTCACTCAGGAGTGGTACGGCCAGGTCACCGGTGAGTGGCCGAGTGCCGCTCGTGGGGAGCGGCTGCCTGTCGAGGGTGTGTCGTGGTGGGACGCGGTCGCCTTCTGCAACGCCCTCTCGGTGGCGGAGGGGCTGACGCCCGTGTACCGGCTGCGCGGCGAGGACGAGGGCGTCGAGTGGGACGCGTCCGCCGATGGGTACCGGCTGCCGAGCGAGGCCGAGTGGGAGTACGCCTGCCGTGCCGGCAGTGCCGGGCCGCGTTATGGCCGGCTCGACGAGGTCGCCTGGTACCGGGGGAACTCGGACGAGCGGGTCCACACGGTGGGCGGCAAGCAGGCCAACGCGTGGGGTCTGTACGACATGCTGGGCAACGTCTGGGACTGGTGCTGGGACCTCTACGACGCCGAGGTCTACGGCACGTACCGGGTGTTGAAGGGGGGCGGCTGGTCCGACGAGCACTGGAGCTGCCGGGCCTCGGTGCGGCGCCGTAGCCATCCGACGTTCCGGATCGACGACGTGGGGTTCCGCGTCGCGCGCTCAGCGGCGCCGTTGAGCCGTGGGCGATAGGTTGCCGCCATGACCGCGTCAGGACCCGGCACTTGGCCGCCTGCCCCGAAGAAGACCGAACGGCTCGTGCTTCGTGAGTCCGAGGGCCGAGACCGTGCGGCGTTCATCGAGCTGTTCTCATCGCCGGAGGTGGGCGCCTACGTCGGTGGGCCTCGGCCGCGTGAGGAGCTCGAACGGGCGGTGCCTGAGGTGCCCGGGCGGAGGCCCGGTCTTTTTGTGGTCGAGCTCGACGGAGTGATGGTCGGCATGATCACGTTCGATCGGCGCGACGCGGAGCGCCCGGGGCACGTCCGTCCGGATGCCGGGGAGACCGAGCTCGGTTACCTGTTCCTGCCGGAGGCGTGGGGACGCGGATACGCCGCCGAGGCGTGCGCGGCGGCCCTCGGCTGGTTCGCCGACACGCTTCCCGGCGAGCCGGTGGTGCTCTGCACCCGGACCGCCAACGACCGTGCGATGCGCCTCGCGGCGAAGCTGGGGTTCACCGAGGTGGAGCGCTTCGAGGAGTACGGCGCCGAGCAGTGGTTCGGCGCGTGGTCCTCGGTCGCGCCGTCCGGCTGAGCTCAAGGGAGAGGGTCCAAGGGACGATGCGGGTATCAGAGGTCCAGCGTGCGGTGGCCGCGGCCAGGTCGACCGCCTCAGCACTCGGCCTGACAGCCGACGACGCGGTCGTCCTTCATGACTCGAACAAGCTCACCCTGCGCCTGCTGCCCTGTGACGTCCTGGCCCGGGTGGCACCGGTCGCGGATCAGGTCGCCCAGTTCGAAGTCGAGCTGGCTCAGCGGCTCGCCGAAGCCGGGTGCCCGGTGGCCGCTCTCGAGCCGCGAGTGGAGCCACGCGTCCATGAGCGTGACGGCTTCGTCATCACGCTGTGGACCTACTACGAACCCGTGACGCCTCGCGAGGTCTCACCGGCCGACTACGCCCACGCACTCGCGCGGCTGCATGCCGGCATGCGCGAAATCGACGTACCGACGCAGCACTTCACGGACCGGGTCGAGCAGGCACAACGACTCGTGGCGAACCGCGACCGCACTCCGGCCCTCGCCGACGCGGACCGGGAGCTGCTCGGCGACACGTTGCGACACATGAGGCGCGTGATCGGCGAACGCGGCGGCGCCGAGCAGGTGCTGCACGGCGAGCCGCACCCGGGGAATCTGCTCAGCACGGGGAACGGGTTGCTGTTCATCGACCTTGAGACATGCTGCCGTGGGCCCGTCGAATTCGACCTCGCGCATGCGCCCGAGGAAGTCGGCGAGCACTATCCGGGTGTCGATCGGGAGTTGCTGCGCCAGTGCCGGATCCTCGTGCTGGCCGTGATCACGACATGGCGCTGGGATCGAGACGACCAGCTCCCGAACGGGCGTCGGCTGGGTGAGGAGTGGCTCGCCCAGATCCGGGCAGCACTCGAGCCTTAGCCTCCAGCCCTGGCTCTAGCTCTAGCCCTCCAGCCCCGTACTCTCCAGCGCCGCCGTCTTCTTGCGCCCGCGGCCCACCTGCGTGCGCACCGCCCCCATGCTCGCCGCGACGACGAGGGCGATCGCGGCGGCCTCCATGGCGCTGAGGGCCTGGTCGAGGATGAGGAAGCCGGCCGTCGCGGCGATGGCCGGCTCCAGGCTCATCAGGATCGCGAAGGTGGAGGCGGGCAGGCGGCGCAGGGCGAGGAGTTCGAGGGTGTAGGGCAGGACCGAGGAGAGCAGGGCCACCGCCGCGCCCAGCCCCAGCGTCACCGGGTCGGCCAGCTTCGTCCCCGCCTCGGCGATGCCCAGGGGCAGGAACAGCACCGCGCCGACCGCCATCGCCAGGGCCAGCCCGTCCGCCTGCGGGAAGCGGCGGCCCGTACGGGCACTGAAGACGATGTATGCCGCCCACATGGCGCCGGCGCCCAGGGCGAAGGCCGCTCCGGTGGGGTCGAGGCCGCTGAAGCCTCCGCCGCCGAGGAGGAAGACACCGGCCAGGGCCAGCGCCGCCCACACCATGTTGATCGCGCGGCGGGAGGCGAGGACCGAGAGGGCGAGCGGGCCGAGGACCTCCAGCGTGACCGCGGGGCCCAGCGGGATGCGGGCGACGGCCTGGTAGAAGAGGCCGTTCATCGCGGCCATGGTGATGCCGAAGACGACGACCGTGCCCCAGTCGGTGCGTGAGTGGCCGCGCAGTCGCGGACGGCAGACCAGCAGCAGGACGACCGCCGCCACGAGCAGGCGCAGCGCCACCACGCCGAGGGCACCCGCCCTCGGCATCAGAGTCACCGCCAGCGCGCCGCCGAACTGCACGGAGATGCCGCCCGCGAGCACCAGGCCCACGGGCCCGAGGGACCCGAGACGGCCGGGGCCGCCGGCCGGGGAGGGCGTGGCGGCCGTCGCGGTCTGGGGCGTGGTGGCGCTGGCAGGGGTGGCGGGGGTAGTCACGGGCGGTCCTGTGCTGGTCGGGCTCCGGGTGCGGGCTGTGCGTACACCGGCCTGCACTCCGCGTACATCCCGATGTACTTCCCGGTCCAGAGTAATGGACTCAGTCAGGTGCGTGAAGCCCTTTTGCCGCTGTCTCGGGCTCTGAGACGTCAGCGCCGAGACGTCAGCGCCGGGAGAGGTAGAGGCCGAACGCCTTGTACAGCAGCCGGTTGAGGGGGTACTCCCATTCGCCGAGGTACTCGACGGCCTCGCCGCCGGTGCCCACCTTGAAGCGGAGCAGGCCCAGCAGGTCGCTGGACTCCTCCAGGGTGTCGGTGATGCCGCGCAGGTCGTAGACGGCGGCGCCGAGTGCGTGGGCGTCGGTCATCATGCGCCACTGCACGGCGCTGCTCGGCTGGACCTCGCGCCGGCGGCTGGTGGAGGCGCCGTAGGAGTACCAGACGTGGTCGCCGACGGTCAGCATGGTCGCGGCGGCGAGCACCTCGCCGTCGTGGTAGGCGAGGTAGAGCCGCATACGGTCCGGGTGCTCGGCGGTGAGCGCCCTCCACATGCCCTGGAAGTAGGAGAGCGGGCGCGGGATGAACCGGTCCCGCTCGGCGGTCTCGCCGTACAGCTCGTGGAAGGCCGGCAGATCCTCGATGTCGCCGCGTACGACCTTCACGCCGGCCTTCTCGGCCTTCTTGATGTTGCGCCGCCACTGCTGGTTCAGGCCGCTGTGGATGTCGTCCAGTGACCGGCCGGCGAACGGCACCTGGAAGACGTACCGGGGCTGCCCCGCGGCGAAGCCGCCCTCGCCTCCGGCCTCGGTCTGCCGCCAGCCCATGCGGCGCAGATCGCCCGCGATCCGGCCGGCCCGTGGGTCGTACGACGTCGCCCGCACGTCGTTCAGCCGCCCGGCGGCCGGGTCCGCGATGCCCGCCTTGACCGCCTCGGCGCTCCAGCGGCGTACCGCGACCGGCGGGCCCATCCGCACAGCGAAGGCGCCCCGCCGTCTCAGGTGCGCGAGCATCGGCTCCAGCAGCCGTTCCAGGCCGGGCTCGTGCCAGTCGACGAGCGGGCCCTCGGGCAGATACGCGAGGTATCTCCGCAGCCCGGGCAGCCGCGGCCCGGGCAGCGGGCGCAGCAGTACGAGCCCCGCGCCGACGAGCCGCCCGACCGCGTCGAACCAACCCAGGCTCTCCGCCCGCCAGTCGGGCTTCACCTCGCCCCAGGACGGGACCTGGGTGTGACTGGCGGAGGGGCGGCCCGCGACGAACGCGAGGTGCTCGTCACGGGTGATCGGTTTGACGCGGATGCTCATACGCGGGCTCCTTGGAGTGGCTGGTCCCGCGAGCCTAGGAGCGGCCTGGGCCCACCTCCGGCTCAGACACTCGGGTCCGCCCGTCGCGTGGTCCGAACGCCTCAAGCACCCCCGCTTCACCCCTCGTCCTACGGTTCGATCCCTCCCCCTCCGGCCGCATCCCCCACCCCCTCCAGCGCCACCGCCAGCACCTCCGCCAGATGGCTCCCCCGCACCCCCGCCAGCTGTTCCAGCTGTGTGCGGCAGGAGAAGCCGTCCGCCAGGACCACCGTGCCGTCCGGGGCGTTCCGTACCGACGGCAGGAGCTGTTCCTCCGCGCAGGACGTGGACACCTCGTAGTGGCCCTTCTCGAAGCCGAAGTTTCCCGCGAGACCGCAGCAGCCGCCGCTCAGTTCGCCGGAGAGCAGAGCGGCCTGCCGCAGCCGGCGGTCGGCGGCGTCGCCCAGCACCGCGTGCTGGTGGCAGTGGGTCTGGCCGGCCACCGGGCGGTCCACGCGCGGCGGCGTCCAGTCGGGGGCATGGCGTTCCAGCGTCTCCGCGAAGGTGAGGACCTTCGCGGCGAGGCGGGCCGCGCGCGGGTCGTCGTGCAGCAGTTCGGGGACGTCGGTGCGCAGGGCCGCGGCGCAGCTCGGCTCCAGGACCACGACCGGGGCGTCGGTCTCCAGCACCGGTTCCATCAGGTCGAGCGTGCGGCGCATGACCGCCCGGGCTCGGTCCAGCTGGCCCGTCGACACATACGTCAGCCCGCAGCAGACGCGGCCCCGGCCGCGCAGCACCGACAGCGGATCCATCGCGACCGTCGGCCCGTCGCCCACCGGCGGTTTCACCAGCCGCAGCGTCGGCGGCAGCCCCACACGCAGCCCGGCCGCCTCCAGCACCCGCACGGCGGCCTGCCCGACGGAGGGCGAGAGGTGCTCGGTGAAGGTGTCGGGCCACAGGATGACGAGGTCGCCTCCCCCACCCCCCGTCTCCCTCCGCCGCCGCTCCCACCACCGGCTGAACGTCCGCCGCGCCACCCGCGGAATCTCCCGCTCGGGCGCGATCCCGCCCAGCCGTTTCGCCGCCCACGCGAAGGGCCGTACCGCGGAGAGCGCGTTGACCAGCCATGCCGTGCGCGTACGGGACACCGCCCGGAGCCACACCGGCAGCCTGCCCATCGCGTAGTGCGCGGCGGGCCGGAGCCGCCCGGCGTAGTGGTGGTGGAGGAACTCCGCCTTGTACGTGGCCATGTCGACCTCGACCGGGCAGTCCGAGCGGCAGCCCTTGCAGGACAGGCACAGGTCCAGCGCGTCCCGTACCTCGGTCGAGCGCCAGCCGTCCGTCACGATCTCGCCCGCGAGCATCTCGTGCAGCAGCCGGGCCCGCCCGCGAGTGGAGTGTTCCTCCGCGCCGGTCGCCCGGAAGGACGGGCACATCACGGAGGAGCCGGACGCCGACGTCGTACGGCACTTGGCGACGCCCACGCAGCGCCGCACAGCCGCCGAGAAGTCACCGCCGTCGGACGGGTAGCCGAAGGCGACGTCGACCGGTTCGCGGGGCAGGACGGAGAAGCGCAGGTCGGCGTCGAGGGGCGCGGGGCGGACGAGCATCCCGGGGTTGAGCAGGTCGTCCGGGTCCCATACCCCCTTCGCCCGCTCGAACAGCCCCACCATCTCCTCCCCGTACATCCGGGGCAGCAGCTCCGCCCGCGCCTGCCCGTCCCCGTGCTCCCCGGACAGCGACCCGCCGTGCGCCACCACCAGCCCCGCGAGCTCCTCCGAGAAGCGGCGGAAACGGGCGACACCCGCCTCCGTCAGCAGGTCGAAGTCGATCCGGACGTGGATGCAGCCGTCCCCGAAGTGCCCGTACGGCGTGCCGCGCAGCCCGTGCGCGGTGAGCAGGCCCCGGAAGTCCCGCAGATACGCCCCGAGCCGGGCGGGCGGCACCGCGCAGTCCTCCCACCCCGGCCAGGCCTCACTGCCGTCCGGCATCCGCGTCGCCGTACCGCTCGCGTCCTCCCGGATCCGCCACAGCGCACGCTGCCCCGCCGGGTCGGTGACCACCAGGGCGTCCACGACGTCGGCCGCCCGCACGATCGCCTCGGCACGCGCGCGTGCCTCCGCGGCCGACTCCCCGCCGGTCTCCACGAAGAGCCAGGCCGCGCCCTTGGGCAGGGCCGCAGCGGACGGCACCAGGTCCGCCGACATCCCCTCCACCGTCAGCGGCCCGAACGGCAGCAGCCCGGCGGCGGCCTCCGCCGCCGCGCTCTCGTCGGCGTACGCCAGCACGGCCAGCGCACGCGCGCGGGGCGCCTCGACCAGTCGTACGACCGCCTCCGTCAGCACGCCCAGCGTGCCCTCGGAGCCGCAGAAGGAGCGGGCCACGTCGGCGCCGTGCTCGGGCAGCAGGGCGTCCAGCGCGTACCCGGAGATGCGGCGGGGCAGCTCCGGGAAGCCGGTGCGCAACCGGGCCAGCTCGCCGTCCACCAGGGCCCGCAGCCCGTCCGGCGCCCCGGCCCAGTCCTGCCCGAGCCGCAGCCGCCGCCCGCTCGCGGTGACCACGTCCAGCTCGCGCACGCTGTCCGCGGTGGTCCCCCACGCCACCGAGTGGGAGCCGCACGAGTTGTTGCCGATCATGCCGCCGAGCGTGCACCGGCTGTGCGTGGACGGGTCGGGACCGAAGCGCAGCCCGTGCGGTGCGGCGGCCTCCTGGAGCCGGTCGAGCACCAGCCCCGGCTGCACGACGGCCGTACGCGCCTCGGGATCCAGCGACACCAGCCGGTTCATGTACCGGGTGAAGTCCAGCACGACACCCGTGCCCGTCGCCTGCCCCGCGATCGACGTCCCGCCGCCTCTCGCCACGACCGGCACCCCGCGCTCCCGGCACACCTCCAGGACGGCCGACACGTCGTCGGCGTCACGGGGAGCGACCACACCCAGCGGCACGCGCCGGTAGTTGGAGGCGTCCATGGTGACCAGCGCCCGGGAGGTGACGTCGAAACCCACGTCACCCCGGACGACCCGGCTCAGCTCGGCCTCAAGGGCAGGGAGTTCCCCGGCATCCGTCATGCGTCCAGCATGCACCCGATCACTGACAGTGACGGATCGGGGCGCCCCCTGCGGCCTCAGCCCTTGACGGCGGAGCTGGCCACGCCCTCGACGAACCAGCGCTGGAAGAACGCGAAGACGATCAGCACGGGCAGTACCAGCAGCACGCCGAAGGCGAGGATCTGGCCCCAGTCCGGGGGCTGCTGCCCCTGGAAGACGCTCATCTCCAGAGGGAGGGGACGCACCGACGGGTCGGACACCATCAGCACCGGCCACAGGAAGGAGCCCCACTGGATGAGGAAGGTGAGGATCGCGACCGAGGCGAACACCGGCCTGGACATCGGCACGATGATCGCGAAGAAGGTGCGCCAGGGCCCCGCGCCGTCCAGCCGGGCCGCTTCCTCGATGCTCGGCGGGATCTTCTTGAAGAACGTGTGGAACTGGTAGATGGCGAAGGCGTTGGCGACGAACGGCAGCGCCTGGACGAACAGGGTGTTGCGCTGGCCGTTGAACATGTAGAACAGCGGCACCGCCACCGACTCGAACGGGATCAGCATCAGCAGCAGGACGAGGGTGAACACCGCGTTCTGTCCCCGCCACTTCAGCCGCGTCAGCCCGTACGCGGCCATCGAGTTGACGATCAGTCCGCCCGTGACGACCACGAACGACAGCAGCACCGACACGCCCATGAACTGCCAGAAGTAGCCGGTGCTGTCGGAGCTGAGGCTGTCGAGGACGGCGGTGTAGTTGTCGAAGGAGAGGTGGGTGGGCAGGAAGCCGGACAGGCCGTTCAGGACCTCGTCGGACGGCTTGAGGCTGCCGAGGAAGAGGTAGAGCGCGGGGAGGGCGAAGACGAACGCCAGGACGCTCAGGACGGTGTAGTCGAGGACGCGGCGTACGGGCGTGCGGGTCATGGCCATGGTGGAGTCAGTCCTCGTTGTCGGGCCGGACGACGCGGCGCTGGACGATCGTCAGGGCGACGACGATCAGGAAGAACACCACCGTGACGGCCGAGGCCTGGCCGATGTTGTTCTGGTCGAAGGCCGTGGTGACGGCCTGGTACATCACCGTCCGGGTGGCGTCCTCGTCCAGGCCGCCGCCGCGGATGAGGATGTACACCTGGTCGAAGACCCGGAAGGACAGCACCGAGGTCAGCATCGCGACGAAGACGAGGGTGCCGCGAATGCCGGGCAGGGTGACGTGCCGGAACTGCTGCCAGCGCGAGGCCCGGTCCAGCTCGGAGGCCTCGTAGAGCTCGCCCGGGATCTGCTGGAGGCCGGCCAGCAGGATGACCATCTGGAAGCCGACGCCCTGCCACACCGACAGCACGATGATCGAGCCCATCGCGGTGAGACCGTCGCCGAGCCAGTCGAAGGCACCCCAGTTGCCGAAAGTCACCGTGTCCAGCAGGGAGTTGAGCATGCCCTGCTCACTGCGGGCGAGGATCAGCCGCCAGATCACGGCGACCAGCGCCATCGGGAAGACCACCGGCATGAAGAAGAAGGACCGGAACAGGCCGATGGCCTTCAGCTTGCGGTTGAGCAGGATCGCCAGCGTCAGCGCCAGACCCGTCTGGAGTGGTACGACGACCGCGGCGAAGGTCAGGTTGTTCAGCAGCGCCCGCAGGAACGGGCCGGACAGGTCGGGGTCGGTGAACAGCCGCCGGTAGTGCTCCACGCCGAAGAAGGTGGGCTCCAGCGGCGAGCCGAGGCGGACGTTGTAGAAGGAGAGCACCACGGCGTAGCCGAACGGGATGCCGACGAAGGCGATCAGCCCGCCGACGGCCGGGGCGGACATCAGCAGCCCGTGCAGCCGGTCGCGGTTGCCGCGCGAGGGACGCGAGGGCTTCGCGGAGGGCGTGGACGAGGCGGCCTGCGCCCGGCCAGGGGCCGCGGCGTGAGCGGAGTGCGCGGGTTCCACGGTTTTCACGGGAGGGTCCTCTTCCCGGCGGGGCGGGCTCGGCCGGTACGGGGCCCGCGGTGTCGCGTCGCCTCGTCGCCGACGGCCCGCCCGGGCCGATGCGTGCTGCGGGTTACGGGATCTCGTAGCCGGCGTTGTCGGTGAAGTCCCGGTCGATGGCGCGGGCGGCCTTCTTCAGGGCTTCCTCGGGGTCGGCGCCGCCGTAGATGGAGTTCAGGGCCGTGTTGAACTTGGCGGTGACCGTGGGGTATCCGGCGGTGACCGGGCGGGTGACGGCGACGCAGGAGGCGCTGATGTCGCTGTCGCCGCAGGGCTTGGCCAGCTGGTCGGCGAAGAGCTGGAGCGGGCCGCCCTTCTTGTACAGCTCGCTCTTGGCGAGGGCGGACTTGGTGGCGGGCACCGCGCCGTTGGCCTTCGTCATCGCGCCGACGTTGGTGTCGTTCAGCAGGTAGTCCAGGAAGGTGCCGGCGGCCTTGCCGTTCTTGCCGGCGGCGCCGATACCCCAGGCCCACGAACCCTGGCCGGTCTTGGGGCCGTTGCCGAAGTCCGGCAGCGGCAGGACGGCGAGGTCGTCACCGAGCGCCTCGCTGTACGCGGGGTAGTTCCAGTGACCGACCCAGCTCAGCGCCACCTTGCCCTTGGCGAAGGCGTTGCCGTCGGTGTTGGGGTCGACGTACGGCTTCCAGGACTGGAAGGTCTTCAGCGCGGAGACGGTCTTCGGGCTGTCCAGGGCGCCCGCCGCCTTGCCGTCCTTCAGCAGGCCGCCGCCGGCCGACCAGACGATCGGGGAGAAGCCGAAGGTGCCCCACTCGGAGGCCAGGCCGTACTGCTCCGATATGTCGAGGACCTTGCCGTCGGAGTCCTTGCCCTTCAGCGCCTCGAGGGCCTTGCCGAACTCCTCGGCCGTCCAGGCGTCGTCCACGCTCGTCGGGTACTTCACGCCGGCCGCGTCCAGCATCTTCTTGTTGGCGTAGAGACCGAGCCCGGCGTCGAACATGCCCAGGCCGTAGTGCTTGCCGTCGATCTCGCCCTGCGCCTTGATCGCGTCGGTGGCGTTGCCGAGGGTCTTGGCGGAGACGTGGCCGTCGACCGGGGCGAGCTTGCTGTTGTAGACGAAGTTCGCCATCGTCGGGCCGTCGAACTCCAGCACGTCCGGCAGTTCGGAGGCGTCGGTGGTGGTGATGGTCTTCGTGTAGTCCTTCTCGGGTATGAGCTTCAGCTCGGCCTTGACGGCGCTCTGCGAGGAGTTGAAGGACTTCACCGCGTTCTGCAGCGCGGTCGCCTCGCTCGCCTGGCCCTGGTGGGCCCAGACGCTGATGGTGCCCTTGCCGCTGCCGTCTTCGGCGGAGGTGTCGCTGCCACCGCCCCCGCCGCAGGCGGCCAGCGCGGCCAGGGGCAGCAGAGCGAGGGCTGTCAGGCCCGTACGACGGTGCTTTCTGTTACCGATGATCATGGTCATGCCTCCGTGCGGGGTGTGCGGGTGGGTGCGCGGACGGTGGGGAGGGCCGGGGGGCTGGAACGGCGCCCCTGGTTGCGGGCGGGGAAGAGGGGAGCTATCGCTGCCGGCCGGTGTGCGGCGGAGCGGTGGTCTCGCGGAGCACGAAACGGATGGGCATCTCGACGGGGGGCGGCGGCCCGGCGTCCGGGCCGTCCAGCCACGCCAGCAGCAGCTGGGCCGCCTCCCGGCCCTGGGCCGCGACCGGCTGGGCCACGGTGGTCAGCCCGACCACCTCGGACAGCTCGTGATCGTCGAAGCCGACGACGGACACGTCCTCCGGAACCCTCAGCCGGTGCCGGCGCAGGGCGCGCAGCGCGCCCATCGCCATCTCGTCGGACTGGGCGAACACGGCGGTCGGCGGGTGACGCAGCGCCAGCAGCTCGGTCATGGCCCGCTCGCCGCCCTCGACGGTGTAACCGCCGTCCGCCTCCAGGGCGGGGTCGGGCTCGATCCCGGCGTCGGCCAGCACGTCCAGGTAGCCCTGCCGGCGGTCGAGGGGCGTGGTCCAGTGCAGCGGCTCGCTGGCGCCGGAGATCATGCCGATCCGCCGGTGGCCGAGGTTCACCAGATGCCGTACGGCGCTCTCCGCCCCGCCCCGGTCGTCGATGCCGACCACCGTGAAACCGGGCCGGGCGCCGCCGACCGTGGTCGCCAGCGGCACGCCCAGGGAGCGCAGGGCGGCGGCCTCCTCCAGGTCCGGGATCAGCAGGGACAGCACGGCGTCGACCCGCTTGCGGATCGGCAGCTTGGTGAAGAAGCGCTTGCGGGCCTCCGGTGAGCCGAGGTTGTACAGCAGGACGTCGTAACCGGCGGCGCTGAAGACCTTCTCGGCGGAGTCCAGCACGGTGCCGAAGAACCAGCGGCCCACGTACGGGACGACGACGCCGATGGTGTAGGTGCGCCCGCTGGCCAGGCTGGACGCCGAGCGCGAGGCGGTGTAGCCCAGCTCGGCGGCGGCCGCGACGATCCTGGCCCGCATCTCCTCCGACACTCCGGGACGGCCGCGCAGGGCGCGGGACACGGTGGACGCCGAGACCCCGGTGGCCTCTGCGACATCGGTGATGCTGACCGTCACGGGACGCTCCTTGATCGGGTGCACGCCGCGGGTCAGGGGGCCCGGAAGCACGTCGGCGTGAGGGGGAGTGACGAGACCGTAAACCCGCCCCACCTGTTGCGCAAGCGTTTGCGTTCAGATTTACTTCGGCTGACTCTCAGAGAAACTCTCGCCAGCCAGAGCACAGCGCACGCGTTTGAGTGCCGCTGTCGGCAGACAGGACCTGTCCATGCGATACGCGCCGCCCGGCCTCTGCGTGAACGACTTCGACCTCCTGCGCCACGCGGACGGCACCTACACCGCGCTGCACCTGCAGGGCCCGTGGACGGCCGAGTTCGACCACCTGCGCATGGAGACGTCCTACGGCCGGGCCACCTCCACCGACCTGGTCCACTGGGAGCCGCAGGGCACGGCCTTCGGCAACGGCCTGCCGGGCCGCTTCGACCAGCAGGCGGTGTGGACCATGCACGCCTTCCCGCACGGCGCCGGCATGGCGATGCTCTACACCGCCGTCTCCGGACTCACCCCCGGCGGCTGGCCCCTGCAGTCGGTCGGCCTGGCGTACTCAGACCGCACCGACGGCACGGGCTGGCGGCGCCACGGCACGGGCCCGGTCGTCGAGGCGGACGGGCGCTGGTACCGCACGGGCGAACGCATGGGCTGGCGCGACCCCTTCGTCGTACGCGACGACGAGTCCGACGGCTGGGTCATGGTGGTCTGCGCCGCCGACGCCTCCCTGCCGGTCGAGGCCGGCGGCTGCGTCGCCTGGGCCACCTCCGACGACCTGGAGCACTGGACCGTCCACCCGCCGCTGATCTCCCCCGGCGACGTCGACGAACTGGAGTGCCCGGTCCTGGAACGCCTCGACGACGGCAGCTGGCTGCTGCTCGGCTCCATCGGCGCCACCCGGGGCTTCGAGGCGTGGACCGCCCCGCGCCTGCGCGGCCCGTGGACCCGCCGCGGTCCGCTCGGCCCGACGGGCGCGTACGCCCCGCGCGTCGTCACCGCCCCCGACGGCTCCCGCGTCGTGCTGCACACCACCCCCCGCCGCGTCGGCCTCACCGACACCGGCGACCGCTGCCGCGGCATGCTCGCCCAGCCCAAGTCCCTCGTCGCGGGGGAGGATGCGGCGCCCCGCCTGGAATGGTGGCCGGGCCTGGACCCCTGGCTCGGCGAGGAGACGTACGACGCCCCCCTGCACGCGGTCGGTGACGTCGACCTCTCCGGCCGCACCGAGATCACCCTGCGCACACATGTCTCCGACGAAGGCCGGCCCGCGCTCACGGTCGGCTGCGACGGCAAGACCCTCCGGGTCACGGGCCCCGAGGGCACCCCGCTCGGCGAGACCCTCCTGCCGGACCCCGCCGCCGCACTGCGCATCCTCACCGTCGGTGAGTACGTCGAGGTCTACGCCGACGGCGTCTTCGTCCTCACCACCCTGTGCTACTCCGGCTGCCCCGCCCCCTGGACGGCCGCCTCCGAGGGCCGCGTCCGCCCTGTTCCCGTCCGCCCGGTCCGGCTGCCGGCCCCGCACCGCGACGACGCCTCGGCCGTCTGGCCCGGCCCGTCGCCGCACTGACGGCTGCCGGAACCCCGTCTCACCCGACGGACCACGTTTCGCCCAGGTTTCCTCACCGGCTAACCTCCAGAGCGTGGCTGAGATCCAGATTCCCGCTGACATCAAGCCCGCCGACGGACGTTTCGGCGCGGGTCCCTCCAAGGTGCGGACTGAGGCGCTGGACGCCCTCGCCGCCACCGGTACCTCCCTCATGGGCACCTCACACCGGCAGGCCCCGGTCAAGAACCTGGTCGGCAAGGTGCGCGAGGGCGTCCGTGAGCTGTTCCAGCTCCCCGACGGCTACGAGGTGGTGCTCGGCAACGGCGGCTCCACCGCGTTCTGGGACATCGCGACGCACGGCCTGATCGAGAACAAGTCGCAGCACCTCACCTTCGGCGAGTTCTCCTCCAAGTTCGCCAAGGCCTCCAAGCTCGCCCCCTGGCTCGCCGAGCCCAGCGTCATCTCCTCCGACCCCGGTACGCATCCGGAGCCGCAGGCCGAGGCGGGCGTCGACGTGTACGCGTTCACGCACAACGAGACCTCCACCGGTGTCGCCGCCCCCGTCAAGCGGGTGCAGGGCGCCGACGAGGGTTCCCTCGTCCTGGTCGACGCCACCTCCGGCGCCGGCGGCCTGCCCGTCGACATCGCCGAGACGGACGTCTACTACTTCGCCCCGCAGAAGTCCTTCGCCTCCGACGGCGGCCTGTGGATCGGCGTCTTCTCCCCCGCGGCGATCGAGCGCGCGGAGCGTATCCACGCGTCCGGCCGCCACATCCCGGAGTTCTTCGCGCTGCCCACGGCGATCGACAACTCCCGCAAGAACCAGACGTACAACACGCCGGGCCTCGCCACGCTGTTCCTCCTCAACGACCAGCTGGAGTGGATCAACGGCCAGGGCGGCCTGGACTGGTCGGTGCGCCGCACGGCCACGTCCGCGCGCACGCTGTACGGCTGGGCCGAGGACGTCAAGTACGCGAACCCGTTCGTCACCGACCCGGCCAAGCGCTCCCAGGTCATCGGCACGATCGACTTCACCGACGACGTCGACGCAGCCGCCGTCGCCAAGGTCCTGCGCGCCAACGGCATCGTCGACACCGAGCCGTACCGCAAGCTCGGCCGCAACCAGCTGCGCGTCGCGATGTTCCCGGCGATCGACCCGGCGGACGTCGAGGCCCTCACGAAGTGCGTCGACTACGTGATCGAGAAGCTCTGACCTTCTCCCGTACGTGACTGAGGGCGCCCCGCGTGTGCGGGGCGCCCTTCTTTCACATGAGCCAAGGCTCAGACAGGCATGTTCAGCCGCCGTAGCCCAGGATCCCGCTCAGGGTCTTGCCGACATTGGCGACGGCCGACTTGGCCGTGCTCGGCGTCTTCTCCGCAGCGGCCTGCGGCTTCGGGTCGGCCAGCTTCTTGCAGACCGCGTCGGCCGTGCCGCTGCCGTGCGGCACCTTGCCGTTGGTGAGGTACGCCGCCAGGTGCTTGTCGAGGCAGGCGTTGCCGCCCAGCGTGATGCCGTGGTTGCCGCCGCCCTGCTCCACCACCAGGCTGGAGCCCTTCAGCAGCCGGTGCATGGTGACGCCGCCCTGGTACGGGGTGGCCGCGTCGTCCGTCGCCTGGAACAGCAGGACCGGCGGGAGCTTGGAGTTGGAGACGTTCACCGGCTTGAGCGACTTCGTCGGCCAGAAGGCACACGGCGCGTTGTACCAGGCGTTGTTCCAGGCCATGAACGGGGCCTTCTCGTACACGGCCCAGTTGTCCTTGCGCCACTGGTTCCAGTCGCGCGGCCAGGAGGCGTCACGGCACTGCACGGAGGTGTAGACGCTGTAGCCGTTGTCGCCGGAGGCGTCGATGGCGGCGATGTCGTCGTACGCCTTGACCAGCGCAGCGGTGTCGTGCTTGTTGACGTAGGCCGCGAACGTCTGGGCGAGGGTGGGCCAGTAGGCGTTGTTGTAGCCGCCGGGTATGAAGATGTCCTCCAGTTCGGAGGCGCCCACCTTGCCGCCCGCCGGCTTCTTGGCCAGGGCCGCCCGCATGGCGTACCACTTGGCCTCGATCTTCTTCGGATCGGTGCCGAGCTTGTACGTGGAGTCGTACTTGGCTATCCACGCCATCAGCGCCTTGTGACGCTTGTCGAAGGCGTAGTCCTGCTGGATGTTGTCGTCGTACCAGACCCCGGTCGGGTCGACGATCGAGTCCAGCACCAGGCGCCGCACCCGCTCGGGGAACAACTTGGCGTAGACCGCGCCGAGATAGGTGCCGTACGAGTAGCCGAAGTAGTTGATCTTCTTCGCGCCGAGGGCCTCGCGGATCGAGTCCATGTCCTTCACGGCGCTGACCGTGTTGATGTACGGCAGGACGTCCTTGTACTTCGTGCCGCAGGCCTGGGCGAAGGACTTGGCGCGCGCGAGGTTGGCCTTCTCGATCGCGGGCGTGCTGGGCACGGAGTCGGGGCGCACCGGGTCGAAGTGGCCCGGCTTGCAGTCCAGGGCGGGCTTGCTCTCGCCCACGCCGCGCGGGTCGAAGCCGATGACGTCGTACTGGGCCGCGACCTCCTTGGGCAGGGAGGAGGCGACGAAACCGGCCAGCGACAGACCGCTGCCGCCGGGGCCGCCGGGGTTGACCAGCAGCGGGCCCTGGTACGTCGAGGCGGTGTGCGGCACGCGGGACAGCGCCAGCGTGATCTGCTTCCCCCGCGGCTTCGCGTAGTCGAGCGGCACCTTCACCGACGCGCACTGCATCGTCGGGGAGTCGTCCGTGGCGCACTTCTTCCAAGTGACCTTCGCGGCCTGGGCGGTGGTCGCGGACTGCGGCGCGTCGGCGCTGGCGGGAGCGGCGGTGAGGGTCCCGGCCAGGACGACGGTCGCGCCGCACAGTACGGCTGCGCTTCTTCTCATGGAGTTCTCTCAGAACGGTGAGGGGGGTCAGGCCCGTGTGTCACACGGGCCGTGCCGCATCGTTTCGGAAGAGCACGCCACGCACATACATATTCGACCAAGACTTGACCGAATCGAGTCACCGCATGCGCCCAAACCCCTTTAAAAGAGAGGCATTTGGACCTTCGGTAACCAAACGCCCCTCTCGTCGCATGGGGCAGGGCCTACAAGGAGCAGTGGTCAGGAGCCCGAGAGGGGCCGTAGGAGGCCTCTGGTCCCCCCTTGCGTCCCCTCCGCCGTGTCGCCGTCGCACCGGGTCTCCGTCGTGGTCTTCTGGGGCCCGAACAGGGCAGACCAGACGATGTCATCCAGTCCCTGGCTCTGCTTGCGGGACGAGTAGCACGAGGAAGTCTGACCTTCGTCACGGTCAGGCGGCGGAGCGGTGTGGGCCGCGACGGGTGCGGTGGAGGTCAGGACCGCCGCGAGGACGATGACGGTCGCACCGGCCGAGTGCGCGAGAGATCGGTGCATACAGTGCAATCGCGGAGTTTTCATGATCACACCTTGGGCGGGAAAGCGCCCAGGAGGAAGGCTGACGACCCCTCGGCCGGGCAACTGAACCCGAACGGCCGCCCGCACCGCACGCCGCCGCGACCCCTCACGTCCGGCGGGTCGAGGGCTGCGGAGGCAGCATCACGTCGCCACTGCGCTTGAGCCGCTGCCAGGGCAGCCGGTAGCCGTTGATCGCGGTCAGGCAGGCCTGGGCGAGGACCAGATACATCACCTGGCGGTAGACGACCTGTTGGAGAGGGAGCGCCCACAGGGGCCGGAGCCGCTCGCCGTCGAGGTGGAAGGCGTACGCGGCACAGACGGCCTGCACCGCCAGCACACCGCACCACGCGAGCACGGTGGTGAGCGGGTTCCCGAACACCAGGCCGTAGAGGGCCAGGATGTCGATCAGCGGGGCGAGCAGCGGGGTGAAGATCTGGAAGACGGCCAGCAGGGGCAGGCCCCGGCGGCCGAAGCGGCCCGCGGGACCGCGCTCGAGCAGGGCGTGCCGGTGCTTCCACGCGGCCTGCATCGTGCCGTAGCTCCACCGGTAGCGCTGGCGCCACAGCTCCCGCAGCGAGGACGGTGCCTCGGTCCAGGCCAGCGCGTCCGGCACGTAGCTGATCTCCCACCCGGCCCGGTGCAGGGCCATGGTGAGGTCGGTGTCCTCGGCGAGGGTGTCCGCGCTCACCATTCCGGCGTCCCGCAGGGCCTCGGCGCGAAAGGCCCCGACGGCACCGGGAATGGTGGGCATGCAGTGCAGCAGGTCGTACATGCGGCGGTCGAGGTTGAAGCCCATGACGTACTCGATGTGCTGCCACCGGCCGAGCAGCCGCCGCCGGTTGCCGACCTTCGCGTTGCCCGCGACGGCGCCGACGCGCGGGTCGGCGAAGGGCTGGACGAGGCGGCCGACGGTCGAGGGGGCGAAGACGGTGTCGGCGTCCAGCATGACGACGAGATCGTGGGAGGCCCGCAGGACACCGGTGTTGAGGGCGGCGGGCTTGCCGCTGTTGGGCTGCCGGACGACGGTGACGTTCTTCAGGGCGAGTGACTCCGCGAGGTCGGCGGTGCCGTCGCGGGAACCGTCGTCCACGACGATGATCTCGACGGGGTGGTCGCTCGCGGCGAGGGAGCGGAGCGTCTTGGGGATGCACGGTTTCTCGTTGTAGGCGGGGATGACGACGCTGACGGGCCGGGTGACGGGCCCGTGACCGCCGGGGCCGGGGCGCCGGCGGCGGGCGTGGTGACGGGCCAGGACGATCAGCAGCACACACCGGGCGAGGACGAGCGAACCGACCACCAGCAGCAGCGCGCTCACGGCCGTGACCGCTGTCGCCGACACGGTGACGGCGGCCACGAAGATCCGGCCGCTCCACAGGTCCGCCGTGCCGACGGGGCTGGTGAGGGTGTCGGCGCCGACCAGTTCCGCGAGCGTGGTGAAGCGATAGCCCTGGGCCTGCAACCGGGGGATCAGGGTCTCCAGGGCCTCGACCGTCTGCGATCTGTCCCCTCCCGCGTCGTGCAGGAGGACGACCGCGCCCCTGCCCCCGGTCGGTGTGGCCGCGTCGGCGATCTTCCGGGCGCCCGGCCGCCGCCAGTCGTTGGTGTCCTGGTCGATGAACGCCAGGACGTAGCCCTTCTCCCCCAGGCGCCGGGCCAGGGACCACTCCGGGGTGTCGAGGGCGGCGGGGGTCGAGGAGTAGGGCATCCGCATCAGCGAGGAGTGGATGCCCGCGGCCCCCGCGAGGGCGAGTTGGGTCAGTGACAGCTCACGGTCGATGTCGCTCGCGGACCGGGTGGTCAGGTCGGGGTGGGAGAAGGTGTGCACGCCGATCTCGTGGCCGGAGCGGACCACACGGCGCAGCACATCCGGGTACCGGGCGGTCTGCTGCCCGGTGACGAAGAAGGTGCCGGGCGTGCCGTAGCGGTCGAGAACGGCCTGGATGCGGGGCGTCCAGGTGGGGTCGGGGCCGTCGTCGAAGGTGAGCACGACGGTCTTGTCCGGCGTGCGATAGGTGCGCAGATGATCGTTGGTGGTGGCGACGACCGGGCCGCCGTCCGCGATCGAGCGGGGGACGCCGGTCGCCGACCGCCCGCCGCGCCCTTCCTGGTCGCCGGCGAAGCCCCGGGTGGTGTAGCCCTCGACCAGGAGGACCGAGGCGACGAAGGCCAGCAGGACCAGGGGGACGACGATGCGGAAGCGATGCCGCGGAGCCAGGGGTGCTCGCGTCCGCCGCGGACCGGACGGCCTCGATGAGCGGTCGGGTGACCGGTCGGGGCGCCGCCGCATCAGGGAGCCTCGGCCACCGAGGGGTCGGCGGGCGGGGGCGGCTCGGCGACACCGGACGGCGCCGAGGGGCTGGGCGCCGGCTCTGTGGGTTCAGGTGCCGGTGGGGCGGGTGGGGCAGTGGTGGGCGGAGCGGGTGAGGGCGGGGGCGGGGGCTCGCTGGTGTCCGTCCCCGGTTCGGGGGCGGGCTCGGCGGGGTCGGCGGGCTGCTCCGGTGAGGGCTCCTGTGTCGGCGCCGCCTCCGGTTCCGGGTTGTCGGAAGGTTCCGGTGCGCCGGGCGGCGGGCTCCCGGGCACCAGGGGCGGGTCCAGGGAGGGGCCGGGCCCGGCGAGCCCCGGGACGAGCAGGGCGCTGGGGCCGGCCGCGTCCGAGGCGTCGCCGGGCGGTGCCAGGGGCGTCCCGCCCGGGGCCTGGGCCCTCGGCGCGGCGGGCGCCGCCACGTCGCCGGGGAGCAGCGCCCCCGGCGCGAAGGGCGTCGCTCCCATCAGGCTCAGTCCCAGCACCGCCATGTAGGCCGCCGCACAGCCGGCCAGTCCGTAGCCGGCGCGCCGGAGATTGCGCGCACGCCGGCCGGAGGAGTCGACGAACACCGGGAGGCGCGGATCGCTCGACGGTTCCTGCCCTGTTTGCTCCCTCTTGGCACGGTACGGCGCCATAAGTGTCAGCGTACGCCGCCGCCCAGCCGTCGGTCGGACGAGGCGCCCGGCGACCACCGGGCGCCCCCCCTCACGCCGGCGTCAGGTCGCCGTACAGCTCACACTCGGCACCGCTCCGCCCCCGGGAGCGCCGCCGAGGCCGAGGCTCGCCGAAGCCCCCACCGGCACGCTCCCGTTGTGCGCGGCGTTCACAGCCGTCACGCTCGCCCCGCTCTGCGTGTACGAGGCGTTCCACATGCTGGTGATCTTCTGCGCGCCGCTCCACGTCCAGGCGACCTTCCACGACGTCAGCGGCGCACTGCCCGTGTTGGTCACCTTCACCTCGGCGTTGAAGCCGCCGCCCCAGTCGCTGCTCACCGTGTAGGCGGCGGTGCAGGCGGCCCCGCCACCGGGTTCACCGGGCCCGCCGGGGTCCGGCCCGGAACCGCCTCCCGCGAAGCCCGGCGCCTTGATCGCCTTGAGGTAGCCGTCCTTCACGGTGTCCACGGTCTGCCAGTCGTCCTTCAGGATGCCGCCCGTGTCGCCGGAGTTGGGGTTCCAGGACCAGAACGTCCAGTGGAAGCTGTCGCCGCCGTACGCCGACGTCGACCGCAGGTACTTCACCAGCTCCGACAGCCACCTCTGGTCCACCCCCGACTGGAGCGTCGTACCGAACTCGCCGAGCCACACCGGGGCGATGTTCTGCTTGAAGACGTAGCCCCAGTACTTGTCCCAGATCCCCGGCATGTTGGCCGGGAACGACGGGTCGTCGAACCAGGGCTGCTGGGCCACCGACGTGGCGTAGTCGTGGGCCGAGTACACCAGCCGGTTCGGCACGTCGAGCTGGACGGGGTACTGGGCCACGCCCATGAGGTTGCCGCCCCACCAGCCGTTCGTGCCGTTGTACGACTGCACGCCCTCGACCATGATCAGCAGCTCGGGGTTGACCGACAGCACCGCGTTGCCCGCGCGCTGGGCGGCCAGGCGCCAGTCGCGGGAGGTGTCACCGCAGCCCCAGCAGGCCGGGTCGCGGGGCTCGTTGTGCAGGTCGATGCCGACGACGGTGGAGTCGCCCTTGTAGCGCGTGGCCAGGGCCTTGAGATTGGCGATCCAGGTCGACTCGGGCACCGACGCCGTGTACCAGAGGGCCGACTGGCCGGCCGCGTCCGGGCGGTGCCGGTCCAGGACGATCTTGAGTCCGGCCTGTCCGGCGTACGCCACGATCTTGTCCAGGACCTGGAGCGAGGTCAGCCCGCGCAGGTCGGTGTTCTTGCCGTCGTGATTGACGCTGTCGGGCACGGTGCCGGACTTGAGGATGTCGTCGCTGTAGGGCATCCGGATGGTGTTGTAGCCCAGCGACTTCATCTGGTCGATCATGCTCTTGTAGTCGCGGGCCCACAGGCCGTGGACGACGTGGTTGGCGGTCTCGAAGCCGAACCAGTTGACGCCGGCGATACGGACGGGCGCTCCGGCCGCGTCCAGGATCTGGCGGCCGCTGGTGTGCCAGTAGCCGGCGCCCGCGGCCTTCGTGCCGACATCGGCCTGGGCCGACTGCGTGCCGGCCAGCGGTAACAGGAGCGCCGCGGCAACACACAGCGCTCTGCGCAGAGTGCGGAACATGTGGCTGCTTCCTCTCGGGGAGGCGCGGCCCCGGAATCGAATGGGAGCGCTCCCATAACGCCGCGCACCTCCCAGGAAACTGACGCACCATGAGCACGTCAAGACTTCGGGAGGTGCGCGTCGCCCGCGCTAGCGGCCGAGCTTCCTGAACCGCCGCCGCACCACTACCGGCTCAGCTTCTTGAACCGCCGTACCGCGAGCGGCAGGAAGATCACCGTCAGGATCACGGGCCACACCCCGGCCATCAGCAGCGCGTGCTGCTCGACCCAGGTGTCACCGCCGACCGGCGTGCCGAACAGCTCGCGGGTCGCCGCCGCCGTGGAGGAGATCGGGTTCCACACCGCCACCCAGCCCAGCCAGTCGGGCATCAGCTGCGGCGCGACGAAGATGCTGGAGATCATCGTCAGCGGGAAGGCGACCGCGAAGAGGCCGCCCGCCGCCTCCGGGTTGGGCACGACCAGGCCGAGCCACACGCCGATCCAGATCAGCGAGAAGCGCAGCCACAGCAGCAGCCCGAAGGCGCCGAGGAAGCCCAGCCCGCCGTCCGGACGCCAGCCCATGGCGAGCGCGGTGAGCATCATGATCGCCAACTCGGCGCAGGCGACGATCAGATCGGTGACCCCGCGCCCGGCCACCACCGCCGAGGACGACATCGGCATGGAGCGGAAGCGGTCGATGACGCCCTTGGTGGAGTCGTAGACCACGACGGTCGCCGTGTTGATGAAGCCGAACGCCATGGTCATCGCGAACATGCCCGGCATCAGGAAGTCCTGGTAGTCCCCGCCGCCGGGCACTTTCATGGCGCTGCCGAAGACATAGCCGTAGAGCAGCACGGACAGGATCGGGAAGCCCAGTTGCCAGGCGATGTTGACGGGCTGGCGCTGGTAGTGGGTCAGGCCGCGGCGGACGATGTTCCAGCAGTCGGCGAGCAGCCAGTACGTACCGCTCCGCGGGCTCGGCGTGCTCAGGTCGATGGCGGTCACGCCGCGGCCTCCTTCTCGGTGCGGTGTCCGGTCAGGCGCAGGAACACGTCGTCGAGGCTCGGCCTGCGCAGCCCGATGTCCTCGACGCGGACGCCTTCGTCCTGCAAGGTCCGCGCCACCTCGGTGAGCGCCGTGACCCGGTCGGCGACCGGGGCGTGCACCCGCAACTCGGTCTCGTCCGCCTCGGGTTCGCCGTCCGTGACCCGGGCGACGACCTTCACCACCCGCGGGATCTCGGACCGCTCGGCGACCACGACCTCGATCCGGTCGCCGCCGACCAGGTTCTTCAGCCCGTCCGGGGTGTCGTCGGCGATGGCCCGCCCCTGGTCGATGACGGTGATGCGCGAGGCGAGCTTGTCGGCCTCCTCCAGATACTGCGTGGTCAGCAGCACCGTCGTGCCGCCCGCCACCAGCGCCCGTACGGACTCCCAGACCTCGCCCCGGCTCCGGGGATCCAGGCCGGTCGTCGGCTCGTCGAGGAAGAGCACGGCCGGCGCGAGGATCATCGAAGCGGCGAGATCGAGGCGGCGCCGCATGCCGCCGCTGTACTTGCCCACGCCCTTGTCGGCGGCGTCGGCCAGGTCGAACCGCTCCAGCAGTTCACCGGCCCGGACCCTGGCCCGCTTGCCGCCCAGATGGAACAGGCGGCCGAACATCTCCAGGTTCTGCCGCCCCGTGAGCACCTCGTCCACCGCCGCGTACTGTCCGGTGAGCCCGATCCGGGCCCGGACCTCGCGCGGCTGCCGGGCCACGTCGAGCCCTGCGACCGTGGCGCTGCCCCCGTCCAGCCGGATCAGCGTGGACAGGATGCGGACGGCGGTGGTCTTGCCCGCCCCGTTCGGCCCGAGCAGACCGTGCACCGTGCCCTCGCGCACGGCCAGGTCGAAGCCGTCGAGGGCGCGTTTCTCGCCGTACCGCTTCTCCAGCCCCTCGGCCCGTACCGCGTATCCGTCCATGCCGCCCCTCCCGTGTGCGTCCCTGCCGACCCTGAACTGAGTACACCGTACCCTATTACGCGTACAACGTACCCAGTTTTTGTACGGCCCCCTAAGCTGGGCCCATGACGAGCGGTACGAGTGGTGCGGGCAGTACGGAGACCAGCGGCAGCGGCGATATCGCCCGCACCCTCGAACTGCTGTGGGACACCGGCCGGCGCCCCAGCCGAGGCCCCAAACCCACCCTGACCCTGGACCGGGTCGTGGAAGCCGCCGTCCAGGTCGCGGACGCCGAGGGACTGGGCGGGCTGTCCATGCGCCGCGTCGCCGCCGAACTCGGCACCGGCACCATGTCGCTGTACCGGTACGTCCCCGGCAAGGGCGAGCTGCTCGACCTCATGCTGGACCGGGTGCAGCGCCGCTCCGACAACCCGTCCGACCTCGGCGACGGCGGCTGGCGCGCCGCCCTGGAGGCACTGGGCCGAACGACCCTCGCCCTCTACCGCCGCCACCCCTGGCTGCTCCACGTCAACCAGTCCCGCCCGGTCCTCGGCCCGAGCGCCGTCGACGGCATGGAGAAGATCCTCACCCGGATCCGCCCGATGGGACTGACCGACCCCGAGCTGGTCTCCGCGGTCATCATGATCGACGGGTACGTCGTCGGAGCCGCGCGCACGCAGCTGTACGAGCGGGAGGCGGAGCGCCGAACGGGCCTGACGGACGCCGAGTTCTGGCAGGCGCAGGTGCCGGTCCTGGAGAAGGCCATGGCTTCCGGCCGCTACCCGGTGATGGCCTCGCTCTCCGAGGACAGCTTCGGATCCGACTTCGACCACTTCGAGTTCGGGCTGCAGCGGATCCTGGACGGGCTTGAGGTCCTCGTGGAGCAGCGCGGCGCCGCCACGGACCGATAGCCCGGCTCGCCCCGGTGGCCTACCTCCGCCGCCGCCTCAGCCCCCGCAGCCCGAACAGCACGGCACAGGCCACGGCGACGGCGATCGCGCCGTTCTTGAGATTCCCGGTCAGCCCGTCGCCGCCGGCACCGTCCGAGGCGGCCGAACTGCCGCTGCCGGAGGCCGAGCCGGACCCACCGGCCCCGGGAGCGTCCTGCGGCTCCACGGGACTGTCGGCCCCCTCGGCGCCGTACATGAGCTTCTTCCCGTCGGCGGTGTAGGTGACGGACTCCCCCTGCCCGAGGAACGGCACCCCGAGCCGCTCCTTCTTCTTGATCTTCCCGCCGTTCCAGTCGTACGCGATCGCCCCGAAGTAGCTGCGTACGACGAGGTGTTCGGCGTCCGGGGAGAGCGTGGCGTCGGTGGCCTCCAGGTCGGGGACGGCCGCGACGGGCTTGAAGACGTTGCTCCCGGTGGGAGAGAGCTCGGCCGGACCCTCGTACAGATGCCCGCCCTTCTCGTTCTTGTCGACGATGTAGACGCGGCCGGTCTTCGGGTGCACGACGAGCGACTCGGCGTCCCGCGCGCCGTCGGAGTACTTCACGACGTACTGCGTGGCCCGGACGGTCTGGTCGCGCAGGTTCTTCGGCTCGGGCAGCCGGTAGATCCACACGTACGGCCAGGTGCCGCCGAGGTTGTCGCCGATGTCGCCGACGTAGATCTGGTTGTCCGGCCCGATGGAGATGGCCTCGACATCGCGCGGACTGCCCACGCCGGCCATGGTGATCGTGGCGACCGTCTCGCCCGTCGCGCTGTCGACGGCGTAGAGATACGCCCCGTCGTCGCTGTCGTTGTGCGTCCAGTAGATGCCGGGGTGCCGGCGGGAGGCCGCCAGGCCACTCGACTCGGTGATGCGCGGGTCCTTGATCGTGAACTCCTCGTCCCCGTCGGCGGCGGAGGCGGGCACGGCGAAGGCGCCCACGAGGAGAACCGCGGCGAGGAAGGCGATCGGTCTGCGCATGCCCCAAGACTGCCATCCCGCTCCGCGGTTCAGCGGGCACAACGGATCACGGGCGGGACGGATCACGGAGGCCGGCGGGTTGCGAACGTCCGGCGGGGGTCGGGGGCGCGGGGGATCGCGAGCGCCCGGCGGACTCCGAGCGCGGCCTACGACGGGCAGCCGGCTGACGTCGGCAGCCGGCTCGCGTCCGGCGGGCGGCTCCTCGAGGACACGCACGCCGCCTCGGGCCCTGGCGCCGAGGGCGGACGGAGGCGAGACGGAGGCGAGACGGATGGGCACACCGCCCCGCAGACGGGTACGCCCAGCCGGCCGCCGACCACCCGCCGCGTGGCCCGACTCACACCCTGTCCGGCAGCCTGAGCTTCCCGTGATCCTCCATGATGAGCGGATGCTCAGGTTCATGCCCGTAGGTGACTCCATGACGATCGGAAGCACGGGCGAACACACGTGGCGCTACCGGATCTGGCAGCACCTGTGCCGTTCCTACGGCGGCCCCTTCACCCTCGTCGGCCCGCGCGAGACGCTCTACGACAAGCTCGACGAGGCCCCGACGTCATACACCTACGCCGAACCGGACTTCCCGCGCGCCCATCTGGCCGGCTGGGGCGAGGGCTGGCTGCACATGGCCCCGCTGATCGGCGAGGCGGTGCGCAAGCACCGCGCTGACGTTCTCCTGGTCTCCCTGGGCCTCATCGACCTGGGCTTCTACACGAACGCGGAGCAGACCGCCGAGAACGTCCGGGCCTTCACGGCCGAGGCGCGGGCGGCGAACCGGCGGGTGCGGATGGTGTGGCTGCCGGTGACCCCGAACGTGCGGGCCGAGACGGACCCGGCGTTCGCCACCGAGGTCGCCCGCTTCAACGAACTGCTGGCCAAGACGGCCGCGGACCTCGACGAGCCCGGCTCCCCCATCCTCCTGGCCTCGGCCCCGCCGACGTACGACATCCCCACCGACACCTACGACGGCACGCACCCGGGCACGAGCGGCGAGCACAAGATCGCGGCGGCCTTCGCGGAGGCCATGTACCAGGCGTGGGACCTGGGCGAGCCCTACGAGGAGTAACTCTCGGTGATCACCCGGACCAGGAACTCCGCGCAGGCCCGGGGCGCCAGATCGTCCCAGCGCTCGTCCTCCTCCCCGAGATAGACGGCCCGGGCACGGGCGAGAACGGGCCGGTGCTCGGCGGGCAGCCGACCCAGCACCCACCCGGCCGCCGCGTCCTTGGAGCGGATGTCCCCGGTGGCGAGGGTGGTCCAGATCCGGGCGAGGGTGAGCAGCACGTTGCGGGTGTCGGAGTCCGGCCCGTCCATCAACTCCGGCACACCGGCGACGACGGCCCGCCTGAGGTCGGCGTGCGGCACAGCATCGATCAGCTCGCCAGGCGGCGGCCCGTAGACCGGCGCGTCGGCACGCAGCACGCCGTCCGGCAACGCGCCAAGTGAACGCACTGCCAATCACCCGTGGACTTGGGGCCAACGACTTCCCGCTGGACAAGCGGCATGGTGAGAGGAGAACCCGCGACACCAACGAGAGGACTGCATCGTGCGAAAGACCCTGGCCAACGCTGGAGTTGTGGCCGCGACGACGCTATTGGGGTTCGCGATCGGCACGGTCCCGGCTTCAGCCGCATCGTATTCCTGGGCCGGCAACGACGGCAGCGGGTCGGACGGCAGGGGCGTGCACCTGTGGGGCACCCTCAAGACCTACGATGACGGCAGGAAGATTTCCTTGAACTACCACGTGAACGACACCGCCAGGGACAATCGCGTCGCCTGCGCACAGGTGCTGGTGTTCTTCACGCACGACGGCGACGAGCCCAGCACCCAGAGTGACCGGATCTGTGACAACACGGGCTCCGGGGACAGGAAGTACGGGCATGGGAGCCAGGGCCTGGTGACGCGGGCCGTCGAGAAGGTTCAGGTCGTGGAGGACTGGTCGGCGAGCCGGTGGCACACCATCTACCCGCGCTGAGCGACGATGCGGGCGCTCAGGAGTCGTACATCGACCGTCAGGCTGTCGGAGGCGGGGACGGACCCGCAAGGCCGTGGCCGCCGTCATCGACTCGGTTCGGGCGGTCGGGTCGAGCACTTGACGGCCCAGAGACGGCTGCAGGGCTTAGCCAGTGGGGACCGCCAGTCGAGCGGCCAGGTGACCCGACCCCCTCCACCGGGGCGACCTTCATCGGCTCCCTTGCCTAGAGCGCACTCCACGTCGCTAGCGTGCACCCATGAAGTACACGCAGCTCGGACGCACGGGACTCAAGGTCAGCCGGCTCGTCCTCGGCACCATGAACTTCGGCCCGCAGACCGACGAGGCCGACAGCCACGCCATCATGGACGCGGCGCTGGACGCCGGCATCAACTTCTTCGACACCGCCAACGTGTACGGCTGGGCCGAGAACAAGGGCCGTACCGAGAGCATCATCGGCAACTGGTTCGCCAAGGGCGAGGGACGGCGCGACAAGGTCGTCCTCGCCACGAAGGTGTACGGCAACATGGGCGCCGACGGCCCGGCCTGGCCCAACCACGACAAGCTCTCCGCGGTCAACATCCGGCGGGCCGTGGACGCCAGCCTCAAGCGGCTCCAGACCGACTACATCGACGTCTACCAGTTCCACCACATCGACCGGGACACCCCGTTCGATGAGATCTGGCAGGCGATCGACGTCCTGGTCCAGCAGGGCAAGATCCTCTACGTCGGGTCGTCGAACTTCCCCGGCTACAAGATCGCCCAGGCCAACGAGATCGCCGCCCGGCGCGGCGGGACCATCGGGCTGGTCAGCGAGCAGTGCCTGTACAACCTCGCCGAGCGGCGTGCCGAGATGGAGGTCATCCCGGCCGCGCAGGAGTACGGCCTCGGCGTCATCCCGTGGTCGCCGCTGCACGGCGGTCTGCTGGGCGGCGTGCTCAAGAAGGAGGTCGAGGGCGGGCGACGTGCCTCCGGCCGGGCGGCCGACGCCCTCGCCGACCCGGCGACCCGCGCGCGGATCCAGTCCTACGAGGACCTGCTCGACAAGCACGGCATCGAGCCCGGCGAGGCGGCCCTGGCCTGGCTCCTCACCCGCCCGGGCGTGACCGGCCCGATCGTCGGCCCGCGCACCGCCGAACAGCTCGGCTCCGCCCTGCGAGCGGCCGACCTGGAGCTGTCCGAGGAGCTTCTGACCGGCCTCGACGAGATCTTCCCGGGCCCGGGTCCGTCACCGGAGGCCTTCGCCTGGTAGCGCACCTGGAAGGGGCGCGGGGCTGTATCCGATCTGCGGCTCCGCCGCGTGGGCGCGACCGGCCCCCACCGGCCCGCAGCCGGAAAGCAGCGGGCAGTCCCCCGCCCCTACCTGCCCAGCGCGGAAGCCAGGGCGACGACGAGAAACATCAGCACGAGCACACCGGCCATGATCCGGTTACGGGTTTTCGGGTCCACGGCACCGAGCCTAACCGGCTCCCCCGAGCGCCCACCGACCGACCGCCTCATACCGGGGCTGCTCACCCGGAATCCCCGACGTCGGCAGATTGCTCCGCACCAGCGCCAGCTCGCTCACCGTCCAGGTCCGGCCCGTGAACCCGGCCAGGGTGTCCAGGTACGCCCGCACGTCCCGTGCCTCCCGGCTCCTCGCGATCGTCAGATGGGCCTTGTAGCGCCGGTGCTCCCCCATGGGCACCCCCGCCTTCCGCGCCGCCGCCTCGGCCCGGTCGGCCAGCAGCCGCAGGGTCGCCAGGTCCCCCTCGGCCCCGGCCCACAGCGCCCGGCCGTGCCCGAACTGACCGCCGCCCCGCACGGCCAGAGGAAAGGCGTCGGTACGGCGAGCGACCCGCTCCAGCCGGGCCGACAGCTCCGGCAGGAGGCCGTCGTCGACCTCCCCGTAGAAGGCGAGCGTGAAGTGCCAGCCGGCCCGGCCGGTCCAGCGCATCCCGTCCGCCCCGGGCAGCGTCCGCAACGCGTCCACGACGGCGCCGAGTTCACGGGTCGCCTCGTCGGGAGGCAGTACGGCGGCGAAGACTCTCATGGGGACAGCCTGGCACCATGAGGCCATGGAGATCACCATCAGAGAAGGCGGTCCCGACGACATTCCCGCGATACTCGGGATGCTCGACAGCTGCGTGGAGTGGCTGGTCGCGCAGGGACGCACGGGGCAGTGGGGGACGAAGCCCCTGTCCCAGAGCCCGAAGACGGTGGAGTCGGTCGGCCGGTACATGGACGAGGGCAGCGTGTTCCTGGCCGAGGCCGACGGCGTCCCGGCCGCCACCCTCACCCTGACCGACTCGCCCGGCGCCTATCTGGCCCACCTCTCACCGCCCGGCGAACCGGAGCGGTACATCCACTGGCTGGCCTCCGACCGCCGCTTCAAGGGCCACGGCCTCGGCAGCGCGCTCCTCACGCACGCCGCCGAGGAGACCCGGCGGGCCGGGGTGGGCCTCCTGCGGGTGGACTGCTACGCCGGCGACGACGGCAAGCTCGTCCGCTACTACGAGACCAACGGCTTCACCCGCACCGAGGCCTTCACGGTCGGCGACAACAGCTGGCCGGGCCAGCTGCTGGCCCGGAGGGTGTAGACCCCGAGACCCCGAGACCCGCGCCCCCGAGAGCCGAGACCCCGCACCGACGCCCTCCTACGCCGCCGGAGCCAGCGCCTCCTGCCGCTCCCGGGGGACGAACCGCACCCGTGGGTGCCCGTGGTGCCAGCCCACCGACAGACGCAGATTGCCGACGCGGGCCAGGATCAGGCCGATCACGGCCGCGGCGGCCGCTGCCACGGCACCACCGGCCGCCAGGCCGACCCGGGCGCCGTAGGTGTCGGTGATCCAGCCGACGATCGGGGCGCCGACGGGGGAGCCGCCGAGGAAGACCATCATGTAGAGGGCCATGACCCGGCCGCGCATGGCCGGGTCCGTGGACATCTGGATGCTGGTGTTCGTCGTGACGTTGACCGTCATGCCGAACAGGCCCAGCGGGACCATGAGCAGGGCGAACATCCACAGCGTCGGGGTCGTCGCCGCCACGATCTCCAGCGTGCCGAAGACCATGGCGGCGGCGATCAGCAGCCGCAGCCGGGCCGTACCGCGCCGCGCGGCGAGCAGCGCGCCCGCGACGGAGCCGACCGCCATCAGCGTGTTGAACATGCTGTAGGCGCCCGCGCCCGCGTGGAACACGTCGTCCGCGAAGGCCGAGAGGTAGACGGGGAAGTTGAAGGCGAAGGTGCCGACGAAGCCGACCAGGACGATCGGCCAGATCAGCTCGGGCCGGCCGGTGACATAGCGCACGCCCTCCCGCAGCTGCCCCTTGCCGCGCGGGGCGCGTTCCACGACGTGCAGCTCGCGGGCGCGCATCAGCAGCAGGCCGGCGAGCGGCGCGACGAAGGACAGGCCGTTGAAGAGGAAGGCGTAGCCGGTGCCGACGCCGGTGATCAGCAGACCCGCCACGGCCGGGCCGACCAGGCGGGCGGACTGGAAGTTGGCGGAGTTCAGGCTGACCGCGTTCTGCAGCTGCCCGGGGCCGACCAGTTCGGAGACGAAGGACTGCCGGGCCGGGTTGTCGACGACCGTGGCCAGACCCACCGCGAAGGCGGCGACGTACACGTGCCACACCTGGACATGGCCGGTGAGGGTGAGGACGGCGAGGGCGAGGGCGGTGAGGCCCATCGACGTCTGGGTGACGAGCAGGGTGGGCCGCTTGCGCAGCCGGTCGACGAGGACACCGCCGTAGAGGCCGAAGAGCAGCATCGGCAGGAACTGCAGCGCGGTCGTTATGCCGACGGCGGCGGAGGAGCCGGTGAGGCTGAGGACCAGCCAGTCCTGGGCGATGCGCTGCATCCAGGTGCCGATGTTGGAGACGACCTGCCCGAGGAAGAACAGGCGGTAGTTCCTGACCTTCAGGGAGGAGAACATCGAGGACTTGCGCGGGAGCGGGTCGGAGGGAGGCCTGTCGGAGGTGGGCGGGGAATCGTGGGGATCAGGTGCGGGGACGGAAGCTGCTCCGGGTCCCGTACTCAACAGGTTCGCCTCCTTGCGACTACGGCTTACAGATGCGCGAGCTTCTCCAGCACGGGGGCGGCGGCGCGGAGTTTCGCCCACTCGTCCTCGTCGAGGTCCTCGACCAGCGTGGCCAGGAACGCGTTCCGCTTGCGGCGGCTCTCCTCGAGCATCGCTTCGGCCTGCTCGGTGCGCGTCACGACCTTCTGGCGCCGGTCCTCGGGGTGCGGCTCCAGACGGACCAGCCCCTTCGCCTCCAGCAGCGCCACGATGCGGGTCATCGACGGCGGCTGGACGTGTTCCTTGCGGGCGAGCTCGCCCGGCGTGGCCCTGCCGCAGAGGGACAGGGTGCCGAGCACCGACATCTCGGTGGGGCTGAGCGACTCGTCGACACGCTGGTGCTTGAGCCGACGGGACAGCCGCATCACGGCGGATCGGAGGGAGTTCACGGCGGCTACGTCGTCGCCATGGCTGAGGTCCGGCATGTTCTTTAGCATAACTCATTACCCTCGCTAAAGAACACCGGGACACGCATAAGCCCCCGTGACCCTGGCCACTTACCCGTGACATCACTCATATGGGTGACGCGGCGGCGGAACGCGACCCACCGCACCGAAGGATGCCGCGACCCTCATGCCCATGGGGACCAGCGTGCTCAGCCTGCGAATAGACCACGACCTGCTCGACCGGCTCCGGCATCATGCCGCGAAAAGGGGAATGAGCGTCCAGGACTATGTCGTCCGGACGCTCATTCGAGATGACTTCGACGAACGGTTCCAGTCCGCCGTCGAGGAGACGGAGAGGTTCTACGGGGTCACCTGAGGACCCCGTCCGCTCAGGTCAGCCCCAGCGCCGGCATCAGGTAGTAGAACGCGAACACCGCCGCCACCGCGTACATCGCCGTCGGAACCTCCCGGCCCCGGCCGGCCGCCAGGCGCAGCACCACGAAGGTGATGAAGCCCATGCCGATGCCGTTGGTGATCGAGTACGTGAACGGCATCATCAGCATCGTCACGAAGGCCGGGACGGCGATGGTGTAGTCCGCCCAGTCGATCTCCTTGACCGAGCCGGAAAGGATCAGGAAGCCGACCGCGACCAGGGCCGGGGTGGCCGCCTGGGACGGCACCATCGTGGCGACCGGCGTCAGGAAGAGCGCGACGGCGAAGAGGCCGCCGGTGACGACGTTCGCGAGGCCGGTTCGGGCACCCTCGCCGACACCGGCGGTGGACTCGACGAAGGCGGTCGTGGCCGAGGAGGAACTGGCACCACCGGCGGCGACGGCGAAGCCGTCCACCAGCAGCACCTTGTTGATGCCGGGCATCTGCCCCTGCGCGTCCGTCAGCTTCGCCTCGTCGGAGACGCCCATGATCGTGCCCATCGCGTCGAAGAAGCACGACAGCAGCACGGTGAAGACGAAGAGCACGCCGGTGAGCATGCCGACCTTCTCGAAACCGCCGAACAGACTGACCTGCCCGACCAGCCCGAAGTCAGGACTGGCAACGGGATTCCCGGGCCACTTCGGAGTGGTCAGCCCCCAGCTCGGCACGTCGACCACGGCCTCGATCACAACCGCCACAACCGTCATGGCGACGATCGAGATCAGGATCGCGCCGGACACCTTGCGCACGATCAGGGCGAGCGTCAGCAGCACCCCCAGCACGAAGACCAGCACCGGCCAGCCGTTGAGATGACCGTCGCCACCCAGCTGCAGCGGCACAGTCGTCTGCGCGACATCCGGGATACGCGAAACGAACCCGGCGTCGACCAGCCCGATCAGCATGATGAACAGGCCGATACCGATGGAGATGGCCTTGCGCAGCCCGAAGGGCACCGCGTTCATGACGCGCTCGCGCAGCCCCGTGGCGACCAGCAGCATGACGACGAACCCGGCGAGGACCACCATGCCCATCGCGTCCGGCCAGGACATGCGCGGGGCGAGCTGCAGCGCGACGACGGAGTTCACACCGAGCCCGGCGGCGAGCGCGATCGGCACATTGCCGATGACACCCATGAGAAGCGTGGTGAAGGCCGCCGTGAGGGCCGTAGCGGTGACCAGCTGCCCGTTGTCGAGCTGGTGGCCGTACATGTCCTTCGCGCTGCCGAGGATGATCGGGTTCAGCACGATGATGTAGGCCATCGCGAAGAAGGTGGCGAGACCGCCCCGGACCTCGCGGGACAGGGTGCTGCCCCGCTCGGAGATCCGGAAGAAGCGGTCGAGTGCGCCGTACGTGGGCCCGGCTCCCGGCTGTTCAGGGGCGGGGACCTGGGCGGGAGCCGAGGACGACATGTGTTTGGTGTTTCCTACGAAGAGAAGTGGTCAGACACAAACCGTTTCAGTATGAACATATAAACCCCCGAACGACCATCTCCGCGCGTAGACCTGATCGCCTCGTAAGCTGTCCCCATGGCGAAGTGGACCCCCAGGCACGAGGCGCCGGAGCCCCTGGAGGGCCCCGTGGTCGCCACCATCATCGGCGGCACGATTCTGTGGTTCCTCCTCTTCCTGATCCAGCTCCCCTTCTATGGCTGGTTCGACGACCACGGCCACACCTGGTGGCTGTGGACCTGCCTGGCCGGCGGCGGCCTGGGCCTGCTGGGTATCTGGTACGTCCGTAAACGCGACGCCGCGATCAAGCGCGCCGCAGCCCAGAACCCGACCACCACCCCCCCGACCAGCTCGACCCCCTCGGCCCAGTAAGAGGGACCACCCCCTCGGCCCAGTAAGAGGGACCACGACGCACCCGCACCCGCGCACGGCGAGAAGGGGCCGTGTCGGGGGGTGTCCGCCCGCAGCGGTTGGCGCGTCAACGAACAGTCAGTCGGCGTCCGACCCCATCGCGCCGTTCCGAGGACGGACACCCCCCGACACGGCCCCGACCCACCACCCGGCGACCAGGCGCAGACGCGCACCCCCACGCTCCGGCGAGACACAGCCCCACCCTCTCCCTACGCTCAAGAGGAGGCGGCAAACGCCCGGAACCGGTGAGGAGCGCAGCCATGACGATGCAGAACAGCGCGGTCGAGGCGGACCGGGCTCTGAAGGCCAAGCACCGGGCGATGTGGGCCCAGGGCGACTACCCGTCCCTGGCCGCCGAGGTCATCCCCGGCCTGGGAGCGGTCCTGGTCGAGGCCTGCGGGGTGCGCCCAGGCCAACGCGTGCTGGACGTGGGCGCCGGCAGCGGCAACGCCGCGATCCCGGCCGCCCTGGCCGGGGCGGACGTCATCGCCTCCGACCTGACCCCGGAACTGTTCGGGGCCGGCCGGCTCGCCGCCGAGCAGCAGGGCGCGACTCTCACCTGGCAGGAGGCCGACGCCGAGGCCCTGCCCTTCGGCGACGCGACGTTCGACACCGTGCTGTCCTGCGTCGGCGTCATGTTCGCCCCGCACCACCAGCAGGCCGCCGACGAACTGATCCGGGTCTGCCGGCCGGGCGGCACCGTCGGCCTGCTGAGCTGGACACCCCAGGGCTTCATCGGCCGGATGTTCGCCGTGATGAAGCCGTACGCGCCCCCGCCCCCGCCGGGCGCCCAGCCGCCCCCGCTGTGGGGAGACGAGAACCATGTGCGCGCACTCCTCGGCGACGGCGACCGGGTCACCGACGTCCGCGCCGAGCGCGGCACCGCCAGGGTCGACCGCTTCGCGACACCCGAGGCGTTCCGGGACTACTTCAAGGAGCGCTACGGCCCGACGATCTCCGTCTACAAGAACATCGCCGACGACCCCGACCGCGTCGCCGCCCTGGACCGCGACCTGGTGGACCTCGGCCGCGACGGCGGCCTGGGGACGGGCCCGGGCGGCACGACCCTGGAGTGGGAGTACCTGCTGCTCACCGCCCGCCGGGCGGGCTGACGGACGCGTACAACTGCCGTACGACCAGGGCACGACACCCGTCCTCCCCAGGTCGGATCTTCCCCACATTCAGCAGGTGAAGCGGCAAATCCGCACGTACCGTCGAATGCATGACGCATCTCGACGCGGGTGCCCGGCTCGACTCCGCGCGGCCGACGACGGTCACCTCACCGGTGACCGGCCTGACCGGTGCTCAGGTCGCCGAACGCGTGGAGCGCGGCCAGGTCAACGACGTACCGGTGCGCAGCAGCCGCTCCACCGTCGACATCGTCCGCGCGAACGTCTTCACCCGCTTCAACGCGATCATCGGCATCCTGTGGCTGATCATGCTGGTCGTGGCGCCGATCCAGGACAGCCTCTTCGGCTTCGTGATCCTCGCCAACACCGGCATCGGGATCGTCCAGGAGTGGCGGGCCAAGAAGACACTGGACTCCCTCGCCCTGATCGGCGAGGTGCGGCCGACCGTACGCCGGGACGGGGAGGCCGGCCAGGTCAGCACGTCCGAGATCGTCCTCGACGACCTGATCGAGATCGGCCCCGGCGACAAGGTCGTCGTCGACGGTGTCTGCGTCGAGGCGGACGGGCTGGAGATCGACGAGTCGCTGCTCACCGGCGAGGCCGACCCGGTGGTCAAGAGCCCCGGCGACCAGGTGATGTCGGGCAGTTTCGTGGTCGCGGGCGGCGGGGCGTTCCAGGCGACGAAGGTCGGCCGGGAGGCGTACGCCGCCCAGCTGGCCGAGGAGGCCTCGCGGTTCACCCTCGTCCAGTCCGAGCTGCGCTCCGGCATCTCCACGGTCCTCAAGTACGTGACCTGGATGATGGTCCCGACCGCGATCGGCCTGATCATCAGCCAGCTGTTCGTGAAGGAGAACACCTTCGACGACTCCGTCGCCCGCACGGTCGGCGGCATCGTCCCGATGGTCCCCGAGGGCCTGGTCCTGCTCACCTCCGTCGCCTTCGCCATCGGCGTGATCCGCCTGGGCCGCAAGCAGTGCCTGGTCCAGGAGCTGCCCGCGATCGAGGGGCTGGCCCGGGTCGACACCGTCTGCCTCGACAAGACCGGCACCCTCACCGAGGGCGGCATGGACGTCACCGAGCTGCGGCCGCTCCAGGACGCCGACGAGACGTACGTACGACAGGTACTCGGCGCCCTCGGCGAGTCGGACCCGCGCCCGAACGCGTCCCTGAAGGCGATCATCGACGCCTACCCGGACGGCGAGCACTGGCGCTGCACCCAGGCGCTGCCCTTCTCCTCGGCCCGCAAGTACAGCGGCGCCGCGTTCGCCGAGGCCGGCGGGGAGACGAGCACCTGGCTGCTGGGCGCGCCGGACGTCCTGCTGCCCGACGACGATCCGGCCCTCGCCGAGACCGGGCGGCTGAACGAGCAGGGCCTGCGGGTGCTGCTGCTCGCCCGGGTCGCACGCGACCTCGACGACGCCGAGGTGACCGAGGGGGCGAAGCCCACCGCCCTGGTCGTCCTGGAGCAGCGGCTGCGGCCGGACGCGGCCGACACCCTGGGCTACTTCGCCGACCAGAACGTCCGGGCCAAGGTCATCTCCGGCGACAACGCGGTGTCGGTCGGCGCGGTCGCCTCCAAGCTCGGGCTGTCCGGCACCACGGTGGACGCCCGTCGGCTGCCCGCCGACGAGGACGGCATGGCCCGGGCGCTCGACGACAACACGGTGTTCGGACGGGTCACCCCGCAGCAGAAGCGGACCATGGTGGGGGCTCTGCAGTCCCGGGGGCACACGGTCGCGATGACGGGCGACGGGGTGAACGACGTCCTCGCCCTGAAGGACGCCGACATCGGCGTGGCGATGGGCTCCGGCTCGGAGGCGACCCGGGCGGTGGCGCAGATCGTGCTGCTGAACAACAGCTTCGCGACGCTGCCGTCGGTGGTGGCCGAGGGGCGCCGGGTGATCGGCAACATCACGCGCGTGGCGACCCTGTTCCTCGTCAAGACGGTCTACTCGGTGCTGCTGGCCGTCCTGGTGGTCTGCTCACAGGTCGAGTACCCGTTCCTGCCGCGCCACTTGACCCTGCTGTCGACGCTGACGATCGGCATCCCGGCGTTCTTCCTCGCGCTCGCGCCCAACAAGGAGCGGGCGAAGCCGAACTTCGTCCGGCGGGTCATGCGGTACTCGATCCCGGGCGGCGTGGTGGCCGCGGCGGCGACCTTCGCGACGTATCTGATCGCCCGGGAGCACTACACGGGCGCGGGTGCGCTGGACGCGGAGACCAGCGCCGCGACGCTGACGCTCTTCCTCATCTCGATGTGGGTCCTGGCGATCATCGCCCGCCCCTACACCTGGTGGCGCATCGCCCTGGTGGCGTCGATGGCCGGGGCGTTCCTGCTGGTCCTCGTCGTGCCGTGGCTCCAGCACTTCTTCGCGCTGAAGCTGGTCGGCATGACCGTGCCGTGGATCGCGGTCGGCATCGCGGCGGTGGCGGCGGCCACCCTGGAACTCGCGTGGAGATGGGTGGACCGCCGCGTTCCCGCTTAGCGCTCGGCTTCGGCCGTGAGACTGCCGCCGGATGTCGTCTGCGGGACCGTCGTGGCCGGTCGCGCAGTTCCCCGCGCCCCTTTCGGGGCGCGTTCTACCTCACGTCGACGAAGTCGCCCGTGGCGTTGACCGCCGGGGTGGTCGTCGTGCCCGCGAAGGAGTAGCGGAAGTAGCCGTCCACGGAGGCCGTGACCGTGCTCTTCAGCTCACCCGTGGAGTTCGACTTGATGGTCTTCACCGTGGTGTAGGTGTTGGAGTTCTTCTTGCGGAACTGCAGCTTCACCGACTGGTTGGTGTAGCCGTGGTACTTGTTGTCCTCCCAGTTGGCCCGGGACAGCTTGCCGGTGACGGTGATGGTCTTGCCCTTCTTCACCGGCTCGGGCGAGGCGTTGACCGTCAGCTTGGAGGCCCGCTGGACCTTGGCCGTCTTGAAGGTCTCGCGGATCACGTAGTCGTCGTCGTTACCGACAGCACCGACCCACACCTTCCAGGTGCCGGCCAGGATGTTGCTGTAGATGTTGTCGCTCGGGTCGGCGATCAGCGTGACCTTGCAGGTGGCGGTGGTCGCGCTGGAATTGGTGCAGTTGCCGACCTGCTCCTCGTCCAGGCTCACCGGCACGATCGCGCCGTCAGCGTTCTCGCTGTCCGGGCCGTGCCACAGCATCGCGAAGGCATCGCGGATGCCTTCCGGGTCGGTGGCCGTCACGGAAACGGTGAAGGACTTCTTGACGGTCGTGCCGACCACGATGTTCTTGCCGCCGTTGACGGTCACGGCGGTGACCTTGGTGTCGCCCAGGGACTCGTCTGCCGGGGCGGCGGCGGCGAACGGCGCGGCCTTCGAGGTGGACGGGACCAGCGAGGCCAGATTCGGCGTGTGGTCGTCCGCCTGCGCGGCCGGCACGGCGAAGGCGGAAAGGGCCAGGGCGCCGGTGACGGCGGCCACGGTGGCTCGGATGCGCATGCGTTCTCCAGGTGGAGAGGGGCCCCGGCGCTCGTCGTCGGCTCCTGGGGCCCAAGTGATCGTGGAGTCTGTTGACTCACGTGATCAGATTCCCGAGGGATGCGCTTGGTTGTACGAACAGTGAAAAATTTGTGCGGGAGTTTTCACGAGTCTCCGGGGTGTCCCTGAGCCTCAGTCGAACCACCGGTCCCGCTCCAGCTCCTCCGTCCGCGACGGATCCTCCAGCAGCGCCGCCACCTCGAACCGGCGCGGCCACTGCCCGGCCGCCCAGGCCAGACCCGCGGCGACGCCCTCCAGGGTGGCGGCGTGCAGGACGCCGTCGTTCGTCAGGCGCCAGTCGATCTCCACGCCGTCGACGACGAGTTCCTCGTGTTCGACGTAGGAGGCCGGGGTCAGCCGGCCGAGCAGCACCCGCACCGGCTCCGGTACGTCGTGCTCGACGCCCTCGGAGGTGACCTCCCCGGTGACGGACTCGCTCAGGCGCCGCACCTGGAACAGCTCGGCCAGATCGGCGGCCCTGGAGGGGCGGACCGGGAGCAGCGGGACGCCCGAGGTGAAGGGGAGCAGGTCGGGCGAGTCGACGACCACGGCGTCGGCCGCGTCCACGACCTCCACCCGGCCGTCGACGACCGCGCGCAGCTCGTCCGGCAGGGTCACCTGCTCGGGGTCCAGCTCGGCCAGCGCGCCGTAGAGGGCGTGCAGCTGGGCGTCCGCCACCTCGCGCTCGGGCTCGGCGAGCCGGTCGAGCAGCTCGGCGGCCCCGCCGGGCTCGTCCAGCAGGGCGGCGACGGACGTCCGTACACCCAGCGCGCGCAGCACCTGTTCGTCCTCGAACCCGGTGGCGTCGGCCTCGTCGTAGAGCCCGCGCAGCAGCGGGTCACCGCCGGCCGCCCGCAGACCGGCCGGGCGGCGGCCGTCGAGCACCGGGTTCCCGCGCAGCCACCACGCCGCGTACGGCCGTACGACCTCGTGCGTCCCGTCGTGCAGCAGGATCCGCACGGGCTGGACGATGGCGTCCCGGAAGGGCGGCTGCGACAGCAGGGCCAGGGCCTGGGCCCACTTGTCCTCGTCGACGAGGTCCAGGTCCCGTACGGCGATGAGCTCCGTCGCGACCGGCGGGACCGGGCTGTCCGGGAAACGGTCGAGGATGTCCTCGCACCACACGTCGACGGCGTCCAGCAGGCCCGCGTCGTCGGGCTCGGCGAAGTCGCCCTCACGGGGCTCCAATTCGTCCGGGTCGAGGACGACGTCGGTGGCGCGGACCAGCGCGAAGTTCACCAGGACCCCGCAGGCGGCGAGCGGCTGCTCGCCCCACCGGCCGGCCAGCTCGGCGTCCACGGCGGCGAGTTCGCCCTCGCGCATCACCTGGGCGAAGGGGCTGCCGGGGAAGACGAGTTCGCAGGCGGGGGCAGGTTCGCCGTCCTCGTCGGGCAGGGCCAGGGCGCCGAGCCAGGGCTCGTCGCCGGGCTCCAGGCCGGCGTCCCGCACCAGCGCGAGCACGGTGTCGGCCAGTTCGTCGGCGTCGAGGGTGTCCTCTTCCCAGTTCACACCGCCCTCGTCGTCCAGAGACGCGGCGACGGCGGCCCGTACCTGCGGGGTGGTGAGCACCGCACGCGGGGTCGCGGGCAGGGCGCCGAGCTTCTCCAGGAGCGGGTGGGCGGCGTCCGGGTGGGCGACCTTCAGGCCGAGCCGGGCCAGCACCTCGGGGTCGATTCGGGCGGCCTCCGCGCTGGGCAGGAGGACCTGCCGGGGGCCGATCGTCGTACGGCCTCCCCCAGTGCCGAAAGCCTGGGAGGTGCCCCCAGCGAGCGGCACGGGGAGGCCCGACAGCCGGTCGGGGTCCACCCCGGCGAGGCTGTCGTAGAGCCGCCGCCACCAGCCGGGGTCCTTCTCGAGCCCGGCCAGCCGGTCGACGGCCTCGGTCAGCGGGACGCGGGAGACGCCCAGGGTCCGCAGCTCCGCGCGCCGCTCAAGACCGCCGGGCAGCAGGGTCGGCAGCACCTCGGCGAGGACCCTCACGGTGTCCGCGCCCGCGCCCTCGACGATCTCGGCGTCCCGGGGCCGCAGGGAGTCGGGCAGGTCGTCGTCGCCGTCGTCGTGCTCGCGGGGCTCGGCGGCGGGCGGGAGAAACGCGGTGCGGGGCAGCCGTTCCAGGATCGCCTGGCGCAGGGCGCCGTCCAGCTCGCCCTTGCCCAGCGGGCCGGGCACGAGGCCGATGATCCCTGCGGTCACCGGCCGCCAGTCGCCGAGGAGTTCGGCGTACGCGTCGGCCGCGCGCTGGACGAGGAAGTCGGTCAGCGGTCCCGGGGCGGCGTGCCGGCGGGTGGAGTCCAGCGGGAACGAGGCGATGAGCAGGGCCGGCACGCCGAGCGGCTCGTCGCTGGGCGTGGGGGCGTGCACGACCGGGCTGGTGCGGGGCCGGGCCGGGCTGCCGTCGCTGTCGACGGGAACGGCCCAGGTCACGGACCACCGCGGACGCAGCCGCTCCTCGACGGGCCGGTCGGCGAGCAGGTCGGGGGTGAGCGGGCCGTGCGCGACGGCGGTGCGCCAGTGGGTGACGCCGCCCTCGGAGTCGTCGACGACGGTGAAGGCTCCGTCGGTACGGCGGGTGATGGTCCTGGGGCTCTCCCCGTTGACCTCCACGACGACCTCTTCGAGGCCGGGGAGGGCGAGCAGCAGCGCGTCGTCCACACCGTGCAGCAGCCGCTCGGTGAGAGCGGCGGCGGGGTCGTCGCGCAGCGGGAGGATGACGGCGGTGTCGTAGGGGGCGGGGGCGGTGCCCTCGGCGGCGAACGGCAGCCGCAGCAGCGGTACGTGCCCGTCACGCCGCCGGACCTCGTCCCCGAGCCCGGGGCTGTGCCGGGCGGTCTCGGCGGCCAGGACCCGGGCCTCCGCGAGGGACCAGCGCACCCCGCCGTGCCGGCCGACGACGGCGGGCTCGTCGGTGACTGCCAGGACGGCGGCGAAGCCGACCCCGAAGCGTCCGATGGCCTGCTCCTGGCTCTCCCGCTTCGCCGACGCCCGCAGCGTGGACAGCGACTCCACACCGGCCGCGTCCAGCGGGGCGCCGGTGTTGGCGGCGACGAGGACCCCGTCGCGGAGGGTGAGCCGGAGCCGTCCCGGCACCCCGGCCCGGGCCGCGGCGTCGGCGGCGTTCTGGGCAAGCTCGACGACGAGCCGGTCCCGGTAGCCGCCGAGGACCAGGTCCTCCTCGGCGTTGGCGTCCTCACGGAACCGGGCGGGGCTGGTGGCCCAGGCGTCCAGCACGCCGCGGCGCAGGCGGGCGGTACCGAACGGATCGGCCCCCTCGGGGGCGGGCCGCACGAACTTGCTGCTCACGTTCCGTACCTTCTCCTCGTCGACGTGAGGAGACGGTACCGCTTGGGCAACGGGGCCGCGTGCCCCGCCCGCCCCCGTCAGCCCCGGGCCGCTCTCCTCCGGGCTCGGTCACTCACTCGAGTGGACGTCCTCAACTGGGCTCCATATGTGAGCAGTTGGCTTCTACGCTCGGCCAAAGCCCTTTCCGCATGTGCCAGAGGCATGACCGCACCCGTAAGCAACACCCCCACCCTCACAGGAACCCGCATGGTCAGCTCGCCCCACGAGGCGATGCACCGCGTCTTCCAGGACCACCCCGGGCTGTTCTCCCGGGTCTCCGAAGTGCTGGGCATCGGCTTCGCCCCGCCCACCTCGGCCACCGTCCTGCCCACCGACCTCACCGAGGCCCGCCCGCTGGAACGCCGCGTCGACACCCTGCTCCGGCTCGAGACGGAGGACGACGAGCCGTTACCGCTCGCGGTCGAGGCCCAGCGCGAGAAGGACCCGGACAAGCCCGCGAGCTGGGCGTACTACGCCTCGTACCTGCTCACGAAATACCGGCTCCAGCCGCTCCTCCTGGTCGTCTGCCAGGACCGGGCCACCGCGGAATGGGCGGCGCGCCCGGTCCGCTTCGGCCCTCGCCAGTGGCCCCTGCTCACCCTGCGGCCCCTGGTCGCGGGACCGCACAACATGCCCGTGATCACCGACCCGGCCGAGGTCCGTGAAGACCTCGCGCTCGCCACGCTGTCCGCCATCACCCACGCCAGGCATCGGGACATCGGGGCCACTCAAAGCAGTGACGACCGTCCTGCGGGACACCCCGCACCCCATCGCCGACCCGATCGTCGAACTCATGGCACAGGGCCTGGGCAAGCACCCGGCCGCGGAACAGTGAAGGAACCTGGTGGCCGTGGACCTCTCCTTCTACAAGTCATACATCTCGGAAGAAATCCGTGACGAAGGCCGTGAAGAGGGCCGGGCCGAGGGCCAGGCTCGGCGGGCCGCCGAAGACGTCCTGGAGGTCCTGGACGTCCGTGGCATCGAGGTCCCCGAGGCGGTCCGCGAGCGCATTGTGAGCTGCGATGACCCCGAGACCCTGCGCCGTTGGCACCGACGCGCCGTGATCGCGCCCACTGCCGACCAGATCTTCTCGGACGGGCGGGACACATAGCCGATCAGCGGCCGGGCCAGGACACGGCTACGAATGGCCCAGGTCCTCCGTGCTCTCGTCCGCCGTCGCCGCCACCGAACCCGAGTCCGGCGCCGGGCGCAGCGGGAACGGGTCCACCCGGGTCTCGTCGATGACCGGGGAGGGCGGCTGCGGGGGGCGGGGCATGACCGCGGCCTCGGAGTGGCCGCCGCAGCCGTAGGCCAGGGAGACGACCCGCCCGTCGGCCGGGGAGAACTCGTTGGCGCAGACGCCGAAGGCCTGGCCGAGGGAGCCGCCGATCCGGGCCAGGAAGCCACAGCTCACGCAGGCCGCGGGGGCGGCCTGCGCCATCGGGGTCTTGGCGCCGAACGCCTCCTCCCAGCGGTCGGCGGCGATGTGCAGGCCGAAGCGGGAGAGCACCCGGGCGCGGCGCACGCCGAGTTCCTCGGCCACTGCCGCGATCGAACCGCGGGCCGGGACGGCCAGGGGCCCCGCGGTGACGTCCGCGTCCTCGGCTTCCGCCAGGGCTGCCATGTCGTCGGAGACGACGGAGTTCGGCGGGGGCTCGTCCTCGCCGCTCCAGCCGGGCTCCAGACGCAGATCCTCGGCGTCCGTGGGCAGCAGATCGCCCGGCCCCATGTCGCCGGGGCGCAGCCGCTCGCTCCACGGCACCCACTCGGGCGCGAGCACCGCGTCCGGGCCGGGCAGCAGCGCCGCCTCGTCCACCGTGACGATCTTCGCCCGGGACGCCCGGGCCACCGTCACGGCCCAGCGCCAGCCCCGGTACCCCAGCTCCCGGCACTCGAAGAAGTGTGTGACAACGCGGTCCCCCTCGGAGACCGTCCCCACGTGCTCGCCGACGATCCCTGGCGCCGCGGCCTCCTCGGCTGCGGCGCGCGCGAGGTCGACGGCCTCGGCGCACAGACGGTCAGGGGTGCGGCTTCGCGTTGTCGCTGCGCTCACAGGTATCGCTTCTCTCCATACGCCGTCTGACGAGTGCGCCACTCCCAGCGCCGGGGCGGACGGAGCGGACCGGGGGACCGCGTCGACGTCCTTCATCCATTTTGCGGGATGGCTGAGATACGCACGCTACCCTTCCGCCCCACGTCGCGTACACCGACGGTGCCATGACCCGGCGACCGGACAGTCGCCCGACAGTCACCCCACAGGCCCTATACAAGCGGTAACGGCACTACCCACAGCCTTCTCGGGGCACTATGACGTCGTGGCAGCCGCGAAGACGCCCGTCAAGGGAAGCAGCCGACTGAGCGGACCGGGCCGTATGCGCGGCTCCCTCCGCGCGGTCGGCCGTGCCCTGCACTTCCCGGTGACCGGAACCGCCCGCGGCATCCGCAAGGCCACCCACGCGCACGGCGCCGGCGAGTCCGGCCTCGGCAAGCTGATCGAGCTGCACGGCGTGAACGGCGCCGGCGATGTCATGGTCACCGTCGCCCTCGCCTCGACCGTCTTCTTCTCCGTCCCGACCGACGAGGCCCGCGGCCGCGTCGCGCTGTACCTCGCCATCACCATGGCGCCCTTCACGCTCCTCGCGCCGGTCATCGGCCCCCTCCTCGACCGCATCCCGCACGGCCGCCGGGCGGCCATGGCCGGCGCGATGCTGGCCCGGGCGCTGCTCGCGATCGTCCTGTCCGGAGCCGTCGTCACCGGCGGGATCGAGCTGTACCCGGCGGCGCTCGGCGTCCTCGTCTCGTCGAAGGCGTACGGGGTGGTCAGAAGCGCCGTCGTGCCCCGGCTGCTGCCGCCCCGCTTCTCCCTGGTGAAGGCCAACTCCCGCGTCACCCTCGGCGGGCTCCTCGCCACCGGCATCGCCGCCCCCATCGGCGCCGGACTCCAGCAGATCGGGCCACGCTGGCCGCTCTACGGCGCCTTCGTGCTCTTCATCGCGGGGACGGTCCTGTCGTTCACGCTGCCGCCCAAGGTGGACTCCGCCAAGGGCGAGGACACCGCGCTGCTGGCCGCGGACGAACAGCATCTGCACGGCCCGCACCGCCGGCCCGTCAAACGCCCGGGGCTGCGCACGGTCGGCCCGGCCGTCACCCACGCCCTGGCCGCCAACGCCTCCATCCGCTGCCTGACCGGCTTCCTGATCTTCTTCCTCGCCTTCCTGCTCCGCGAGCACCCGGTCTCCGGCCAGAGCGCCGCCGTGTCCCTGGGCATCGTGGGCGTCTCGGCGGGCGCGGGCAACGCGCTCGGCACGGCGGTCGGGGCGTGGCTGCGCTCCCGGGCACCGGAGATCATCATCGTGACGGTCGTGGCGTGTGTGGTGGGCGTGGCGATCATGGCCTCGGTGTTCTTCAGCGCGGTCCTGGTGGCCTGTCTGGCCGCCGTGGCCGGCTTCGCGCAGGCCCTGGCCAAGCTGTCCCTGGACGCGCTGATCCAGCGGGACGTGCCCGAACTGGTTCGGACCTCGGCCTTCGCCCGTTCCGAGACCCTGCTGCAGATGGCCTGGGTGCTGGGCGGGGCGATCGGCCTCGCGCTGCCGCTCAACGGCACGGTCGGGCTGGCGGTGGGCGCGGCGATCGTCGGCACCGGGTGGCTGACGACCGTACGGGGACTGATCGGCTCGGCCCGGCGCGGCGGTGCGACGCGGCCGCGTGTGGCGTAGCCGTCGGGCACGCCGTACCCCGCGTGGGCACTCCCGGTCGTGTGCCCGATAACCTTCGCCCATGAACACGTTGCAATCCGTAGTGCGACGCCGCCGCGCCGTCGCTGTCGTCGGTGTCGTATCCGCCGGACTGCTCGTCCTGTCGGCCTGTGACAAGCCGACGCCGATCGCCACGGTCACCGTGGGCAGCGACTCGGTGAACTCCGAGGCCACCTGTGGCGGCGAGGGCGACGCCCTGAAGCCCGCCGACCTCACGCAGTGCCTGAAGGACAAGGGCATCAAGTCCATCTCGGTCGACCCGGACGAGACCGTGCGCTTTGGTGTCGACCCGGAGATCGCCGACAAGGGCTGGACGATCCTGATGAACGGTCAGCCGCTGACCGACGCCAGCACGAAGACGTACCGCACCATCCCGGGCAGCGTGTTCTTCAACGCCCAGTACGGCGCGCAGGGCGACTCGACGCTGGTCTCCATCAAGGAGGGCGAGAAGGACACGTCCGGCCTGTGGAACTTCAAGCTGGAGAAGGACGCGTAATCGCTGCCGCTGAGCTGGGCAGGGTGCTTGTCGCCACCGCCGTTCCTGTGGAGAGGGACGCGGTGGCAAAGGCCTTTGGTGGGTTTTCGCCGGGGTCCGACGGCGAGGCGCTCGGCGTTGTGGGCCGTGCCCACCCTCCCTCAAGCTCTCGGCTTCGCTCGGGCAGGGGGGACCCCCATCGCCCCAGCGGAACGACCGCCCACGGCTGGACCGATGTGATCGATGTGGGTGTCGGGCCCGCCCTCGCCGCCGCCTCCACCGCCTCCGCTCTCACCGCCGCCGCCCTCCGGGGCACCCCCTACGACCTCGTGGTCTCCGCCGGGATCGGGGGCGGTTTCCAGCCGGAGGCGCCCGTGGGGGCGCTCGTCGTCGCCGATGAGATCGTCGCGGCCGATCTGGGGGCCGAGACGCCCGACGGGTTCCTGTCGGTCACCGAACTCGGGTTCGGGACCGTACGTCACCAGCCGCCCGGGGACCTCGTACGGCGGGTCGCCGACGCCGCCGGGGCCCGTACGGGGGCCGTGCTCACCGTCTCCACCGTGACCGGTACGGCCACCAGGGCCACCGCGCTCCGCGAGCGGCACCCCACCGCTCTCGCCGAGGCCATGGAGGGCTTCGGTGTCGCCGAGGCCGCCGGCGCGCACGGGGTGCCCGTGCTGGAGATCCGGGCGGTCTCCAATCCCGTCGGGCCGCGTGACCGCGCCGCCTGGCGCATCGGGGACGCCCTGGCCGCTTTGACCGAGGGTTTCGGGAAGCTCGTGCCCGTACTGGAGAGTTGGAACCGGCATGACCAGTGACCAGTTGCAGATCGCGTACTCCCCCTGCCCGAACGACACCTTCGTCTTCGACGCCCTGGCCCACGGCCGCGTCCCCGGCGCCCCCGCCCTCGACGTGACCTTCGCCGACATCGACGTCACCAACGGCATGGCCGAGCGCGGCGAGTTCGACGTACTGAAGGTGTCGTACGCCGTGCTGCCGTACGTCCTCGACGAGTACGCGCTGCTGCCCTGTGGTGGTGCCCTGGGGCGGGGCTGCGGGCCGCTGGTGCTGACGCGGGAGGCGGACGTCGACCTCACCGGGCGCACCGTCGCCGTGCCCAGCGAGAAGTCCACCGCGTATCTGCTGTTCCGGCTCTGGGCCGCCGACACCCTGGCCGACGGGGTCGGCGAGATCATCGTCATGCCGTTCCACGAGATCATGCCGGCCGTGCGGGACGGGAAGGTCGACGCGGGGCTCGTGATCCACGAGGCGCGCTTCACGTACGCCGGCTACGGCCTGCACAAGCTCGCCGACATGGGCGAGCACTGGGAGCACACCACCGGGCTGCCGATCCCGCTGGGCGCGATCATCGCCAAGCGGTCGCTGGGCGAGCAGAGGCTGCGGCTGCTGGCCGACTCCATCCGGACGTCCGTGCGCGCCGCGTGGGACGACCCCGAGGTCTCCCGCCCGTATGTCATGGAGCACGCCCAGGAGATGGACCCGGCCGTCGCCGACCAGCACATCGGGCTGTACGTCAACGAGTTCACGGCCGCCCTCGGCGAGGACGGCTACGCGGCCGTGCGCGGACTGCTGACACGCGCGGCGGCCGAGGGACTCGTACCGCCCCTCGGCCCGAACGCGCTGCGATTCCCCTGACGGACCTATACGTCCAGCTGGTCGGCGACCGCCCGCAGCAGGCCGGCGATCTTCTTGCCGGAGGTGCGCTCGGGGTAGCGGCCCCGCTCCAGCATCGGGGTGATGTTCTCCAGCAGGGTCGTGAGGTCCTGGACGATCGAGGCGAGTTCGTCCGGCTTCTTGCGCGTCGCCGCGGCGACCGAGGGGGTCGGGTCCAGAATCGTCAGGGACAGTGCCTGGTCGCCGCGCTGCCCGGCGACCACGCCGAACTCCACTCGCTGACCGGGCTTGAGCGTCTCGACTCCGGCGGGGAGGACCGAGGAATGGACGAAGACGTCACCGCCGTCGTCGCGGGAGAGAAAGCCGAAGCCCTTCTCGCTGTTGAACCACTTGACCTTGCCGGTAGGCACGTCTGTCCTCGTCCTCGTACTCGTCGGAAAACTGCTTCGGGAAACGGCTCTTGATAGCACTCGGGCGGGCCGCACGGACCCGCCGGTACCAAGGCTAATGCTCTTCAGGCCGGTGACAAGACGTCACCGGGTTGTTCCTTCGGGCAGGGAACTACCCTGGTCCGGTGCCTGACAAAACCCAAACGAATTCCGCCGCGCCCGGTGACCGTCTGGTCCGTGCCGGTGCCATCGTCTTCTTCATCGGTGCCGTGGCCACACTGGTCACGGTCGCCCCGCTGTTCCTCGGGACGACGCCCTTTCCGACGTACATGTTCGGATTGAGCATGCTCATGGCGGTCGGTTTCCTGATGGCCGGCGCGGGAGTACTGCGTTCCGTGGCGGCCGGCCGGCGTCAGGCGCGCGCGGGGCGGTAGTCCGAAAGCCACCCGGGGAATTCGGTGAGGTCGCCGAGGACGACGTCCGCGCCCGCCGCGCGCAGTTCCTCCGGAGGGCAGGGGCCGGTGGCCACCGCGACGGACAGCGCGCCGGCCGTCCGGGCGCCGCGCACGTCCCCGACGTGGTCGCCGACATAGACGGCCGCGTCGTGCTCGCGCAGCGCCTCCGCCTTCTGTTCGGCCCACAGGTCGCCGATCACCGCGTCGGGCTCCATGCCGAGGTGGGCGAGGTGCAGTTTGGCGTTGGGCTCGTACTTGGCGGTGACGACTATCGCGCGCCCTCCGGCCTCCCGTACCGCCGCGATGGCCTCGGCGGCGCCGGTCATCGCCGGGGTCGCGGCGATGGCGATCGACGGGTACATCGCGCGGTACAGATCGGCCATGTCCGCGACCTCCTCGGCCGGGAACCAGTTGATCAACTCCTCGGCCAGCGGCGGCCCGAGCCGCGTGACCGCCAGATCGGCGTCGATGTACGTCCCCGTCCGCTCGGACAGCGCCTGGTAGCAGGCGCGGATGCCGGGACGGGAGTCGATGAGGGTCATGTCCAGGTCGAAACCGACGGTGAGTGCCATATGGGCCATTGTGCCCAGGGCGCAGGACGGGCAGGCCTCCTGGGTTCCCGGGCCCCGGTTACCTCTGCCGCTGGGAGCGCCACACCAGGAACAGCGCCGACGCCACCGCCGCGCCCCGGACCACCCAGGGCCAGGTCTCGGAGACCGCGTCGTTCATATGGCCCTCGGCGATCGGGGTGCCCCAGCGGCCGTTCATCCTGCCCCAGAGCCAGACCAGGCCCGACGTGACGGCGAGACCCGGCAGGACCATGACCGCCCACTTCGTCTCCGCCTGGGTCAGGCGGCGCGAGGCGTAGGCGATGAGCCAGCCGAGGAGGAGCACGAACCAGTTGCCGAGCACGGCGCCCGCGACGAGCAGACCCGCGGCGGCGAGGAGCAGCGGGTTGCTCCAGCTGCCGGAGGGAAGACGGGGGAGGCGGCGGCGACGGGTGCCGGTCCCGGCCGCTTCCTCGACGGCCTCGACGGCAGGCTCGGCCTCCTCGGCCGCCGGCTTCTCCTTCTCCGGCTTCCTCGGCTGCGGCGGCTTCAGCAGGTCCGGCAGTTCCACGCCGCCCACGAAGCCCGGCACCTCCTCGCCCACACCGAACGGGCTGCTGTCCACCCGCCACCAGTCGGGCTGGACGACGCTGTCCCCGAGCTCGTGCCCGGCGGCCAGGTGCGGCGGCGCCGGGCCCTCGGCGGGCGCCGGCTGCGACTCCTCCGCGGGCCGCGCAGGGCGGGGCCGCGGTACGACGCGCCGCAGCACCCCCTTCGCACGCTCCTCCGGCTCGGCGTCGCGCTGCACGGGCACGGAGGCGGGAGCGGGGGCGGCGCTCCGCGGCGCACCACCGGCGCCTTCCGCTGCCGCCGCCACGACCTCGTCGGGGCTGCCCATGCGGGTCAGGATGCGGCGGACGGCGGCGGGCGAGTCGACGGTGGCCTTCGCGCGGCGCCGGTCGATCTCGTTGCGCAGGTCCGCGACCAGGCGCATCCGGGTGGCCGAGGACAACTGGCGCTGCTGGGCCACGTCGCCGACACGGCTCAGATACTCGTAAACGACCTGGTCGCTCTCAATCCCCACGAAGTCCCCTCCGGGGCGGGTGCGTTGGCTGACGCCGTCGGACGACGGTATCGCGAGTCCCGGCAGGTCGGCCAAAAGCCCGTCCCGCGATCGGGGCCGAGCGGGCCCGCAGTCGGCCCGGCCGCCCGAGGCGACCCGCTACCGTGGACCGGATGAGCACCGAGGACAGGCCCCCGGCCCCCCGCTCCCTCGCCGAAGCGCTCCGCGCGCGGGGCGATGCCGCGCTGGGCGCGCTCCTGCGCGGCCGCCCGGACCTCATCACGCCCGTGCCGACCGACCTCACCCAGCTCGCGACCCGGGCCGGTACCCGCGCCTCGGTCGTACGGGCCCTGGAGCGGCTGGACCGGTTCACGCTGCAGACGGCGGAGGCGCTGGCCGTGGCGGCGGAACCGGCGACGTACGACGAACTGCTCGGGCTCACCGCCGGGGACGACGCCGACCCGGCCGTCGTCGCCGCCCTGCCGCACGCCCTGGACATCCTGCGCGAGCAGGCCCTGGTCTGGGGCGGCGACGACCGGCTGCGGCTGGTGCGCACGGCACGTGAACTGCTGGCTCCCGCGCCGCAGCACCCCTCGCCGACCGGTCTCGGCCCGACGGTCCAGGAGGCCACCGCCGGGATGTCCCCGGGGCGGATCCAGGAGATCGTCACGACCGCCGGGCTGTCCTCGACCCATGACTCGGTCTCCGCGGTGACCGCCCTCACCGGCCTGTTCACGGACCGGGCCCGGATGGCCGCGCTGCTCTCCGACGCCCCGGCCGACTCCCTGGAGGTGCTCGATCGCCTGGTGTGGGGGCCGCCGTACGGGCAGGTCACCGCGGATCCGGCGGCGCGGCTGCGCTGGCTGCTGGACCGGGGGCTGCTGCTGCCGACGGCGCCGGGGACGGTCGTCCTGCCGCGCGAGGTCGCCCTGCACCTGCGGCGGGGGCTGGCGCACCGGACGCCCGAGCCCGTGCCGCCGGTGGTCGAGGCCGTCGCCGTCCATCGTCCACAGGTTGTGGACAGTACGGCGGCCGGGCAGGCGTACACCGCGCTGGCGACCGTCGAGGAGCTGCTGAAGGACTGGGACGAGGGCGGGCCCGCGGTGCTGCGGGCCGGCGGGCTGAGCGTGCGGGACCTGAAGCGGACCGCCGTCGCGCTCGACGTGCCCGAGCCGGTCGCCGCGTTCTGGGTGGAACTGGCGTACGCGGCGGGCCTGATCGCCTCGGACGGGGAGGCCGACGAGCGGTACGCGGCGACCCCGGCCTACGACGAGTGGCTGGAGGCGCCCGCCGCCGAGCGCTGGTCGCGGCTGGCCACGGCGTGGCTCGCGGCGACCCGGACGGCCGGGCTGGTGGGCGGGCGGGACGCGAAGGACCGTACGTTGTCGGCGCTCGGGCCGGGCCTGGACCGTTCGGCGGCGCCCGAGGTACGGCACCGGGTGCTGGCGCTGCTGGCCGGGCTGCCGGAGGGGGCCGCTCCGGACGCCGAGTCGGTGCTCGCCCGGCTGCGCTGGGAGCGTCCCCTGCGCGGGGCGCAGCACGAGGACGACCCGCGCACCCGCCTCGCCCGGTGGGCCCTGTCCGAGGCGGAGCTGCTGGGCGTCACCGGCCGGGGCGCCTTGTCGGCCCATGGCCGGGCCCTGCTGGGCGCGGCGGCGGCCGTACGCCACCCCGAAGCGGAGGGCTCCGGCCCGGGAGACAGCGGTCCGGGAGACAAACTCCCCGTCCATCACCACCACCATCGTCCCGCCCCGATCGCTCCCCTCTCCCCCGCCGAACAGGCCGTCGCCTCCGCCGCCGCGGCCCGGCTTCTCACGCCCCAGCTGCCCGAGCCGCTGGACCATGTGCTGCTCCAGGCCGACCTGACCGCGGTGGCGCCCGGGCCCCTGCGGCGCCCGCTCGCCGACATGCTCGGGGTGCTGGCGGACGTCGAGTCCAAGGGCGGGGCCACCGTCTACCGGTTCACGCCCGGGTCGGTGCGCCGTGCGCTCGACGCCGGGCAGGCCGCCTCCGACCTGCACGCCTTCCTCGCCGCGCACTCCCGTACGCCGGTGCCGCAGCCGCTCGCCTATCTGATCGACGACGTGGCCCGCAGACACGGCCATCTGCGGGTCGGCGCGGCCTCGGCGTATGTGCGATGCGACGACGACTCGGTGCTCAACGAGATCCTCGCCGACAAGCGGGCCGCCGGGCTGGGGCTGCGCCGGCTCGCCCCGACCGTGCTGGCCGCGCAGGCCGACCCCGCGGGGCTCCTCGAAGGCCTGCGGTCGATGGGGTTCGCGCCGGCCGCCGAGTCCGCCGAGGGCGATGTGCTGATCACCCGCGCCCTCGCCCACCGCACCCCGCCCCGTACGGCGCCCGAGCCGGTGCCGGACGGCCCGCCGGTCCCCGACGACGTCCTCCTCGCGGCGGCGCTGCGCGCCATCCGGGCCGGCGACCTCGCCTCCACCACCCCGCGCAAGCCCGGCACCGCCCCGGCGGTCAACGGCGAGCTGCCCCGCACCGGTTCCGCCGAGACCCTCGCCACCATGCAGGCCGCCGTCCTGACCGGCGAGGCCCTGTGGATCGGCTACGTCAACGCCGAGGGCACCGCCAGCCAGCGGGTCATCGCGCCCATCCGCGTCGAGGGCGGCTTCGTCACGGCGTACGACCACACGGCGGACGAGGTCCGTACGTATCCGCTGCACCGGATCACCGGGGTCGCGGAGCTCGCCGACGACGCGGGCTGACAGCCGGGCGTTGTCTCACCCGTTCGGGTGCACGCCGGCGTTCATGCACGCCACGCCGGGGATGTCCCACCCTTGGGCGACCTTGCCGGGCGTGCCGCATCACGCGCTGTGCCCGGGGGCAGCCACCGGGTGTTCCTGTGAGCACCGTCGAAAGGAAGTCCCAGCATGCGCGCTGTCCGTCGAGTCTCCGCCGTCCTGGCCACCGCCGCCCTGATGATGTTCGGTGGTCTCGCCACCCCGGCCGCGGCGGTCGGCATCGATGTCGCCGGCCTTGTCATCGAGACGCCGCAGATCTGATCCGCCTCCGCGCACCCGTCGGGGCTGGCCCCGCCTTCCGGGCCGGCCCGCGGTGCTGTGTCCCTCACCGCTCAGCCCGTGAAAGGCCCTGCCGCCATGCGTGAAAAGCTTCCCGCCGTCGTACTCTCCGCCGCTGCCCTCGTGGCCGTGCTCGCGCCCTCGGCCGCGGCGGCCCCGCCCGCGCTGCCGCTGCCGATCCCGGCGGTCCACCCCGAACCCCTGGTGGGCGAAGGCGTCTCCGTTGAGGGCCCGCTGGTCAACACCATCAGTCTGTCCACGCTGCGGTAGCGCGGCGCGTCCGGTAACTGTCGCCCTCCAGCCGGACCACCTCGGCGTGATGGGCGAGGCGGTCCACCATCGCGGGTGCGGAGGTACCGAACACCTCGTCCCAGCGGCCGAGCGGGCGGTCGCTGGTCACGATCAGCGAGCCACGCTCGTAGCGGTGCGCGACCAGTTGGAAGAACAGACCGGCGGTGGCCGCGTCGAAGGGCGTGTAGCCGATCTCGTCGACGATCAGGAGGGGGTGTTCGTCGAGGGCGGCCAGCTCCGCGTCGAGCCGGCCGGCGGCCCGGGCGTCGGACAGCCGGGCGGCCCACTCGGCGGCGGTCGCGAACAGCACCCGGTGCCCCGCCTGGCAGGCCCGCACGCCCAGGGCGACGGCCAGGTGCGTCTTTCCGGTGCCGGTCGGGCCGACGAACACCACGTTGCGCCGGGCGGCGACGAACTCCGCCTTGCCGAGCCGGGCCACGGTCTCCCGGTCGAAGCCCCGGGGATGCTGCTGGTCGAAGTCCTCCAGCAGCTTGCGGGCGGGGAAGCCGGCCGCGCGGATCCGGGCCTCGGCGTCCGCGTCCGGTTCCGACAGGGACGCCGGCTCCGGCTCCGGCCGCCGGGGATGGGGCAGCGTGACCGCCGGGGTCTCCTGGCCCGGCCGCGGGCGCGTGACCTGCGGGTGCCCGGCCGGCTCGCGGTCGGCGTGTCCGCGGTCGGCATGGCCGCGATCCGCGTGTCCGCGATCGCTCTGCGCCGCCATCGGGCCCGACATGTACGCGAGGATCGCCGCCGAGGCGATGAACGCCATGTGGATCACCGTCCCCCACATCAAGGCGTGGTGGGAGGTGTGGTGGACGTCCACGAACATCTGGAGCAGATGCACCGAGGAGATGCCCACGATCGCGGTGGCGAGCTTGACCTTCAGTACATTGGAGTTGACGTGCGAGAGCCATTCCGGCTGGTCGCGGTGGCCCTGGAGGCCGATGCGCGAGACGAAGGTCTCGTAGCCGCCGACGATCACCATGATCAGCAGGTTGGCGATCATGACGACGTCGACGAGCTTGAGCACGGCGAGCATCACGTAGGTCTCGGTGGCGTGCCCGCTCACGCACATGAGGATTAAGGTCCAGAGTTCCTTGAAGAACTTGTACACGTAGACGCCCTGAGCGGCCACCAGCCCGAAGTACAGCGGGGCCTGGAGCCAGCGGGTGGCGAACAGGGCGTATCCGAGCGTGGTAGTCGGCGTATTCTGCACGGTTCGCCATTCTTCGGGCCCTCGCGGAAAAACTGAATTCACACCACACGTTGGGATGAAAAGGCATTCTGTAGGACCGGTGTCGTTCCAGCAGCGCAGATCACACCCTCGGGCGGCGTCGATCAGGCACACTGGACGTTTGGCCGCAGAAAGGGTGCCGCGTGTGAATGGTCCGCTGATCGTCCAGTCCGACAAGACCCTGCTCCTGGAAGTCGACCACGAGCGGGCCGACGACTGCCGTCGCGTCATCGCCCCCTTCGCGGAGCTGGAGCGGGCGCCGGAGCACATCCACACCTACCGGGTGACCCCGCTGGGCCTGTGGAACGCGCGCGCGGCCGGCCATGACGCCGAGCAGGTCGTGGACGCGCTGGTGGAGTACAGCCGCTATCCGGTGCCGCACGCGCTGCTCGTCGACATCGCCGAGACGATGGACCGCTACGGTCGGCTCACCCTGTCCAAGCACCCGGCGCACGGCCTGGTCCTGACGACCACCGACCGGCCGGTGCTGGAGGAGATCCTGCGGTCGAAGCGGATCACGCCGCTGGTCGGCGCCCGGATCGATCCGGACACCGTCGCCGTGCACCCCTCCGAGCGCGGGCAGATCAAGCAGACCCTGCTGAAGCTGGGCTGGCCGGCCGAGGACCTCGCCGGGTACGTCGACGGCGAGGCGCACCCGATCGAGCTGGCCGAGGACGGCTGGGCGCTCCGGCCGTACCAGAAGCAGGCGGTCGAGAACTTCTGGCACGGCGGCTCCGGCGTCGTCGTCCTGCCCTGTGGCGCCGGAAAGACGCTGGTCGGGGCCGGGTCGATGGCCCAGGCGAAGTCGACGACCCTGATCCTCGTCACCAACACCGTCTCCGCCCGGCAGTGGAAGCACGAGCTGGTGAAGCGGACCTCCCTCACCGAGGAGGAGATCGGCGAGTACAGCGGGACGCGCAAGGAGATCCGGCCCGTCACGATCGCCACGTACCAGGTGCTGACGACCAAGCGGAAGGGCGTCTATCCGCACCTGGAGCTGTTCGACTCGCGGGACTGGGGCCTGGTCGTCTACGACGAGGTGCACCTGCTGCCGGCGCCGGTCTTCAAGTTCACCGCCGATCTGCAGGCCCGTCGCCGCCTCGGCCTGACGGCCACCCTGGTCCGCGAGGACGGCCGCGAGTCGGACGTGTTCTCGCTGATCGGGCCCAAGCGGTTCGACGCGCCGTGGAAGGAGATCGAGGCGCAGGGCTATATCGCGCCCGCCGACTGCGTCGAGGTCCGGGTCAATCTGACCGACTCGGAGCGGCTCGCGTACGCCACGGCCGAGACGGAGGAGAAGTACCGCTTCTGCGCCACGACCGCGACCAAGCGGAAGGTCACGGAGGCGATCGTCCGCCGCTTCGCCGGGCAGCAGATCCTCGTGATCGGCCAGTACATCGACCAGCTCGACGAGCTGGGTGAGCACCTGGGCGCGCCCGTGATCAAGGGCGAGACGTCGAACGCGCAGCGCGAGAAGCTCTTCGACGCCTTCCGCGAGGGCGAGATCAGCGTGCTGGTGGTCTCCAAGGTCGCGAACTTCTCGATCGACCTGCCGGAGGCGACGGTCGCGATCCAGGTGTCGGGCACGTTCGGCTCCCGCCAGGAGGAGGCCCAGCGCCTCGGCCGCGTGCTCCGCCCCAAGTCGGACGGCCACCAGGCCCACTTCTACTCCGTGGTCGCCCGGGACACCATCGACCAGGACTTCGCGGCCCACCGGCAGCGCTTCCTGGCGGAGCAGGGGTACGCGTACCGGATCGTGGACGCGGACGAGCTGCTGGCCGAGAGTTAGGAACCGGGGGCAACGGCAGGTCCGTCGGCTCGCTTGTGGCGGACCACGCCGACCTCCTCGCCGTACTGGCCGAGGATGATCACGTCGAAGGCGGCGCCCGCGAAGACCTTGACGGCGCGCAGGGCGTCGCCGAGGCGGTGGCGGTGGCTGCCGGTCACGGCGGTGGCACCCGGCGGCCGGCCCGGTGCGGGGGCAGGAGAGAGGGTTGCTGCGCTCATGTCTCCATGGTGCGGTTTCGCCCGTAAAGCCCGCGTCGGTCTGGGGACCGAACCCGCGCACTCCGTCCGTACGCCTGCGGACCGACTCCTGCCCCTCAGGGAGGAGGGCCTCGTCCCCTAGGGGATGAGGAACAGGGACGGGAAAAACCGTTGGCGGTCGCCTCCCCGGCTCCTCTAAGATCTCCGCTCTTGCCCGCCTCCCTCAATGGAGCGCCGCCGACCGGACGGAAACCGGTCGGCAACTCACCGCCATCCCTTCAGCAGGTCCTCCGGAGGCACCCCCTTGTCCACGCCCGTCGACGACCCGCTCTCCCGTGAGCGCTCCCACCTCGCCTCGTCCCGTTCCGCCCTGCGCGCCATGCGCGAGGACGTCGAGGCCCTCGACATCAGCGACGTCACCGCGAACTGGGTCAACGCGGAGGCGCTGAACCACCAGATCGAGAAGCGCATCAAGGCGCTGGCCGACCTCAGCGACACGCCGCTGTTCTTCGGGCGGCTCGACTATCTGCACACGCCCGGCGCCGAGCAGGCCGAGGGCGCGGAGGGCGAGCGCTTCTACATCGGGCGGCGGCATGTGCACGACGCCGACGGCGACCCCATGGTGATCGACTGGCGCGCACCCGTCTCGCAGCCGTTCTACCGGGCCTCCAAGAAGGACCCGCTGGACATCGCGCTGCGCCGCCGCTTCGGCTACACGGGCGGCGACCTCACGGCGTACGAGGACGAGCACCTGTCGGACCCGGCCGAGGCGGCGAAGACCAGCAGTCTCCTCCAGCAGGAGATCGAGCGTCCGCGTGTCGGCCCGATGCGGGACATCGTCGCGACGATCCAGCCCGAGCAGGACGAGATCGTGCGGTCCGGCCTCTCCGGCTCGGTGTGCGTGCAGGGCGGCCCCGGCACCGGGAAGACCGCCGTCGGCCTGCACCGGGTCGCCTACCTCCTCTACGCCCACCGCGAGCGCCTCGCCCGCACCGGCACCCTGGTCATCGGACCCAACCGGTCCTTCCTGCACTACATCGAGCAAGTGCTGCCCGCGCTGGGCGAGTTGAGCGTCCAGCAGGCCACCGTCGAGGACCTGGTGGCGCACGTCGAGATCAAGGGCACGGACGACGCGACGGCCGCGGTGGTCAAGGGCGACGCCCGCATGGCGCAGGTGCTGCGCAGGGCCCTCTACGCGCACGTCACCCTGCCCACCGAGCCGGTCATGGTCGTGCGCGGCTCCCGCCGCTGGCGCGTCGCGCAGTACGAACTGGAGGCCATCGTCCGCGAGTTGCTCGACCGCGACATCCGCTACGGCGCCGCCCGCGAGGCCCTGCCGCAGCGCATCGCGCACGCCGTGCTGGTGCAGATGGAGCGCTCGGGCGAGGCGCCGGACGACCGGGTACAGGACGCGGTGGCGCGCAACAGCGCGGTCAAGGCGGCCGTGAAGACGGTGTGGCCGGCCGTCGACCCGGCGAAACTGGTGCTGCGCCTGCTGTCGGACGCGGACTTCCTCGCCGAACACGCGGCAGGGATCCTCGATGAGGAGGAGCAGAAGGCGGTCCTGTGGGCGAAGCCGGCGCGCAGCGTCAAGTCCGCCAAGTGGGCGACGGCCGACGCCGTGCTCATCGACGAGGCCACCGACCTGATCCAGCGCACGCACTCCCTCGGGCATGTCGTCCTCGACGAGGCGCAGGACCTCTCCCCCATGCAGTACCGGGCGGTCGGCCGCCGCTGCACCACCGGCAGCGCGACCGTCCTCGGCGACCTGGCGCAGGGCACCACGCCCTGGGCGACGCGCGACTGGCAGGAGGCGCTGACCCACCTGGGCAAGCAGGACGCGTTGGTGGAGGAGCTGACGGCCGGTTTCCGCGTGCCGACGGACGTCATCACCTACGCCTCCCGGCTGCTGCCGCACATCGCCCCGGGCCTCACCCCGGTCGTGTCGATCCGCGAGAACCCGGGCCACTTCGAGGTCCGGGCGGCCCCCGCGACCACCGACGTCGTCGAGGCCTGCCGCGAGCTGCTGCGCAACGAGGGCTCGACCGGCCTGATCGCGGCGGACGCCCGGGTCCCGGAGCTGGCACGGGCCCTGGCGGAGGCCGGGATCCCGTACCTCGGCCCGGGCGAGGAGACCACGCAGGAGACCCGCCTGACCCTGGTCCCGGCGTCACTCGCCAAGGGTCTGGAGTACGACTACGTGGTCCTGGACGAGCCGCGGGCCGTGGTCGACGGCGAGCCGGACGAACGGACAGGGCTGCGGCGCCTGTACGTGGCGCTGACACGAGCGGTGTCGGGTCTGATCGTCACGCATGCGGCCGGGCTGCCGCCGCAGCTGGCATCTCCCTGACCGCTCAGGTCGCGACGTAGCCCCCGTCGGCGGCGAGCACCGCGCCGGTGATGTAGCTGGCCTTGTCGGAGGCCAGGAACGCCACGGCCTCGGCGATCTCCTCGGGCTCGCCGGCGCGGGTGAGCGGTGTGTTCTGGCTGAACTCGTCGAACATCTCGCCCACCGTGCCGACGGCCATGTCGGTGCGGATCGGGCCGGGTGCCACGGAGTTGACGCGAACGCCCGCCGCGCCGAACTCGACGGCCCACGACCGGGTCAGCGCGTCCATCGCGGCCTTGGAGGCGTTGTAGACGGAGCCGACCGGGGTGCCGATCTGCGCGGCGACCGACGAGACGTTGACGATCGCGCCCTTCTTCCTGGCCACCATGGCCGGCACGAGCGCGGCCGTCAGGAAGTAGGTGGCACGGACGTTGATGTCGAACACCTGCTCGTAGCTGTCGAGCGGCTGCTCGGGGGTCGTCGAGAACGGGAAGACGCCCGCGTTGTTCACGAGCACGTCCACCTCGCCGACCTCCTCGGCGAGCTTGCGTACGTCGTCGATGTTCGCGACGTCCGCGACGACGAAGTGGCCCGTCCCGCCCGCCTGCTCGATCAGCTCGACGGTCTCCTTGCCGAGTTCGGCCCTGCGCCCGGTCACGTAGACGGTGGCACCCGCCTCCGCGAGCTTGACCGCGATCGCGCGGCCGATGCCCGACGTGGCGCCGGTGACGAGTGCCTTCTTGTCCTGAAGTTCCTTGGTTGTCATGTCTGCCAACTTGGCCGCGCCAGATCGTCAGAGCATAATTTCGGCATATACGGCCTGGTCAGGTCGCGATGAGGCCGCCGCCCGCAGCCCGAAGCAGAGGCGCACGAACCGCGGCAGCCGGTAGCGGCCGAGTACGAGCGGCTCGATCAGATGCACGCCCGCGAGCGACTCCAGCACCAGCTCGATCTCGCCGGCGTCGGCCCCGGACATCTCCGCCGCCTTGTGACTGTCGATCACCTCGGCGTCCTGGCGCGCGAAGCACATGAGCATGCGCCGTTCCGGATCGCTCAGCTGCTTCTCGGCCGCGATCAACGGGGCCATCATCGCGGCGCAGTCGGACGGGATCACGTCGGCGAGCCCGCTGTCCCGCTCCATCTGCAGCAAGACCATCTCGATCGTCCAGTGCGGACGCGAGCTGAGCTTGCCGCCGATCACCCTGATCGGGTGCGGCAGTCGCGAGAGGCGTTCCAGCAGCACCTCGGCCTGCTCGGGTTCCGCGTCCGCGCGTACCGGGCCGAGGGCCTTGCGCAAGAACTCCCGCGCCTCCCGCTCGGTCAGCCCGGCGATCTTCAGCCAGGTCACCCCCGGCAGCTCGTGCAACCGGCGGACACTCGTGAGAATCATCGCCGAGCCGGGCGTGGCGAGATCGCGCACGGTCGCCGCGTCCCGCACGTCGTCGACCACGACCAGGAACCGCTTGCCGCGCGCCTTCTCCCGCCACAGCGCGGCTTTGTCGCCGACGGGGTTCTCCACGCCGACCGCGCGCAACAGCTCGCCCGCGACGTCCCTGCCCCTGACGAAGATCTGCCCGTCCGGGAAGCGTCCTTTGACGAGGTGGCCGATCCGGGTGGCCAGCGCGGTCTTGCCGCTGCCCCGCATACCGGTGATGCCCACGGTGCCCGGCAGCGTCCGGAGAGCCTGCGCGATCTCCTCGGCGCGGCCGGTGAAGTCGACCAGATCCGGCACCAGCTGCTCCGGCCTGCGCGGCAGGGTGAGGTCGCCGTTGAGGATCTGCGCGTGGACCTTGCGCAGCTCCGGCCCTGGTTCGAGGCCGAGCTCCTCGATGAGGAGTGCGCGCACCTGGTGGAAGTGGTCAAGTGCTTCGCCCTGCCTGCCCTCCAGGTAGAGCGCGCGCATCAGGAGAGCGCGCGGTCGTTCCCTGAGCGGGAAGGCGGCGACGTGCTTCTGCAGCTCCAGCACGTCGAGCTCGCGTTCGAGGCAGTCCTCCCGCGCCTTGAGCCGGTAGTCGCCGAGCCGCACCCGCTGCGCATCGAAGTAGGCACTCCGGAGGCCCTCCAACGGCTCGCCTCGGCAGTCGTCGACGATCTCCGCGCGGGCCGTGTACCCGCCGTCCTGGGACTTCAGGTTCAGCTCCGGCAGCGTCTTGCGGAGCTTGTACACGTACGTCCGCAGTGCCATCACCGCGCTCGGCGTCGGGTCGTCCCAGACCATGCCGATCAACTGGTCGTTGCTCAGCCGGATGCCGTTGTTCAGCAGCAACGCCGCCAGCACCGCCCGCTGCTGGCGCGGCCCCAGTTCGATCTCCTCTTCGTCGCGCCAGGCTCGTACCGGACCCATCAGTGAGAAGCGCAGGCTCATGCAGCAGCACAACGCCCGGGCACATGCCCTGCTTCCCTGTGTCTCCCGAACGATCGGCAGGCACGGCCGGTTGGCCGAACCCGGTGAACGGGTCTGACGTCCGGGGTCACGCGGGGGCGGCGTCCAGGGCGGTCCGCCACCGCGCGACGGCCTCCGCCGACACCGGCGCCTCCCAGCCCTCCGGCCGGGCCGCTCCGCCGATGTGGAAGCCGTCGACCCCGGCCGCCAGCAGCGTCGGCACATGGTCGAGCCGCAGCCCGCCCCCCACCAGCAGGTGCTGCTCGTACCCCGGCTCTCCTCGGCGGGCCGCCTCCGCGAGCAGTACGGAAAGCCCGTCGTCGACCCCGTCGGCCGATCCGGCGGTGAGGTACGTGTCGAGCCCCGGCATCCCGTCCAGCTGCTTGCGCAGGGCGTCCCGGTCGGCGGCCCGGTCGATCGCGCGGTGGAAGGTCCAGGGGCAGCCGTCCAGCACCGCGACGACCCGCTCCACTGCCGCCAGGTCCACGCCGCCGTCCGCGTCGAGGAACCCGAGCACGAACTCCTCGGCCCCGGCCTCCCGCAGCTCGCCCGCCACCCGGACCAGCCGGTCGGCGTCCCCCGCCGCGAAACCGTCCGTGAGCCGGAGCATCACCCGCAGCGAGAGGTCGACGGCCCGGCGGATCCCGGCGACGGTCCCGGCCGACGGGGTGAGCCCGTCGGCCGCCATGTCGGTGACCAGCTCGAGGCGGTCCGCGCCTCCCGCCTGGGCGGCGACCGCGTCCTCGACCCCGAGGGCGATCACCTCCAGGACTGCACGCTTGCTCATGGGGCCCCATTCATCGGCATTCATCGGCGTCGAGGGCGGCCGCAACCCACCCACAGGTCTAGTCCAATCCAGACTACTTCCCGTGGGCCGGCCCCTTCACCCCTCCCCTCGGGTCTTCTCTCGGGGTCTTCTCTCGGTCATCCGAAGATGTTCAGCTCCTTCGCCTCCACCCCGGCCAGCTCGTACGCGCCCGCGTCGACCGGCCGCCCCGTGTACAGCCGTACCAGGGTCGGCCCGTCCCCGATGAAACGCCCCGGGGGCCGCTCCCCGTCGCTCTCGCCCAGCCGCAGCGGTTCGTCCAGGTCGTCGAGGTCGGCGTGCAGCGACACGTGGCCCCGCTCACGGGTGATCCGGGCGAGCAGCGCGAGCGCGTCCGGCAGCCCCGCCCCGCCGTACGCCCCCGGCTCCCCGAGTGCCTCGCGCACGTCCCCGGCGTGCACCCACTCCCCGAGCGCGAGGCCGTCCAGCTTCCCGTCCGCCCCGGCGATCACGGCCCCGGCCTCGCCCAGCCCGCGCTCCAGCTCCCCCACGACCTGCGCGTTGCTCCAGCCCTCCCGCTCCGCGATGTCCTGGTCGTTCGACTCGGGCGAGAACACGCCCGCCTCGAACCTGCCCTCCACCACCCGTGTCAGGGCGGACGAGCAGTGCGCCAGCACGTCCCGCACCGTCCAGCCCGGACACGCGGCCACGGGCCGTGCGAAGTCCTCCTCGGCCCTGCCCCGCAGCAGCGGGATCAGCGCGTCACGCTCGATCGTGAGCAGCCGCCCGGGCTGCTCGGGGTCCCGTACGTCGTGCACATCAGCAGGAGTCGTCATGCACCCACGCTAAGTGGGACGCCGGTGAGGGGCGACAACCCGTTGCGCCCGCCCGTGCGGCTGTGCGCCGTTGAGCGCCGGGCGTTTGTGTGGTGTCGTACGGTCCTCACCAACGGGGAGCAGGGGGCGCTCGTGGGGATGGACCCGTTACCGGAGTGGGGAGCCGCCGCCGCGTCGCAGGTGACGTTGGAGGGCCTGCTGTCGGTGGTCGGCTCCGGGGCACTGGAGTTGCACGTGGCGCCGGGTGGGCTCGAGGTGCCCGTCGCCGGTGTCACCGTGCTCGACGCGCTGGAGCCCGGCGTCCGACCGCGCGAACTGCTGCTCGCCGTCGGTGTCGACGCGCGGGCGGCCCACGCCGTGGACGTGGTGCGGCGGGCCGGAGAGGGCGGCGCCGCAGGGGTGGTCTTCGGCCCGGGCACGGTGGAGGGAACCGCCCCCGCACTCCGGAAATCGGCCGAAGAAGCCGGTACGGCTGTGCTGTTCCGTACGTCCTGGTGCTCCTGGGACCAGTTGATGGGCGTACTGCGGGCAGGGCTCGCCTCGGCGGGACTTCCCCCTGGCCTCACCACGCGGGGCGTGCCCCTCGGTGATCTCAACGGGCTGGCGGACGCGGTGGCCGCGCTGGTCGGGGGCGCCGTGACGATCGAGGACATGGAGTCCCAGGTGCTGGCCTACTCCTCCACCGACACCGAGGAGGACGTCGACGAGCTGCGGCGGCTGACGATCCTCGGGCGCCGCGTCCCGGCGTGGCGGGTCGACGCGATGCGGGAGGCCGGGTTCTTCCGGGCGCTGTGGGGGAGAAACGATGTCCTCCACCGGCCGGCCCGCGGGGCGGATCCCGAGCGGCTGGTGGCGGCGGTACGGGCGGGCGGCGAGGTGCTGGGGTCCATCTGGGTGGCGGCGGTCGGGGGCCGCCCCCTCGCCCCGAACGCCTCGGAGGCGCTGCGCGCGGCCACCCGGGCGGCCGCTCCGCATCTGCTGCACCACCGTACGCGCGGTGCGGACACCCGTCTGCTGGAGGACGCGGCGCGGGCGGTGCTGGAAGGGCGTGGGCCCGTGGCGGTGCTGGCCGAGCGGGCCTCGCTGCCGGAGACCGGGAACTGCGCCGTCCTCGCCGTACACGCCGGGACTCACAAGGAAAGCGCCGAGGCGTCACGACTGCACGACGTGCTGGCGCTGCTCTGTTCCGCACACGGCTACCGGGCCGTCGTCGTGCGGGTGAACGGAGCGATGCTGGTGGTGCTGGGCGCGCTGGACCGCGAACAACAGCGGGCGCAGGCGCAGGTGGAGGAGCTGGGGACGTCGGTGGCGGGGCAGGTGTCGGCCACCCTGGGGACGACCGTGCGGGTCGGTCTGGGCGACCTGGCCGCGGGGCTGGCGGAGCTGCCCGTGTCCCGCCGGTCGGCCGAGCTGGCCCTCGCCGCGCTGACGACAGCACAAGGGCCGCGTGTGGTCGCCCGTACCGAGGATGTCGCGGAGACGGTCGGCCTCATGCAAGTCATGGACGCGCTGCGGGCGGTGCCGCTGCCGCCGGGGACCCCTGTGGCGCGGCTGGCGGCGTTCGACGCGGAGCACAGCGGGAGTTGCCTGCTGCGGACTCTGCGGGTGTACCTCGACCACTTCGGGGACGTGCCGGCCGCCTCCCGCTCCCTGTGCCTGCACCCCAACAGCCTGCGCTACCGGATCCGCCGCATCGTCGAGGTCTCCGGGATCGCCCTGGACAGTCCCGACGCCCGGCTGTTCGCCGAGCTCCAGTTGCGGTTGCTCGACCGCGACACCGACGGCGCCGGTCACTGACCGGCTCGGTGGGTCCCCCGTTCTTCGGCCGTCCGCACCATGGCTCGGCCCGGACTTCGTCGCCGCGCACAACCGCGGTGCGGCCCGGCCCCGGACCCTGACCACGGCCCCGGTCCCCGCGCCGGCACCTCAGCGTTCTCCACGAAGACGTCTCCCCGGGGACCCGGGCAGCCTGGGAACCAGCCCGGGTCCGCCGGGCGTCCGCACACGGCCCCCACGGGAGACACCATGACCGGCTTCACCGACTCCGCCGACCGGCGTGAGCAGATCCTGCGAGCGGCCGTACGGCAGGGACTGCTGAATCCCGAGCGGTCCCTGCTCGCCGGGTTCGTCGACCTCGACGGCGTCGCGGCGACGGTCGGCAGCCTGCACGCGGCGTTCCCCCGCTCGCTCTCCGCCCTGCACGCCTTCGCGGCGAAGGCGAACAGCCTGGTGCCCGTCCTGGCGGAGCTGGAACGCCACGGCATGGGCTGTGAAGTGGCGACGGGTGGCGAACTGGCCGGGGCGCTCGCGGCGGGCTTCCCACCGGAGCGGATCGTGTTCGACTCGCCGGTCAAGCACCGTACGGATCTGGAATGGGCCCTCGACCTGGGCGTCACGATCAATGTGGACAGCTTTCAGGAACTGGACCGCATCGACGCGATCCTCGCCGGACGCGCCCCCGTGTCGCAGATCGGCGTACGCGTCAACTCCCAGGTGGGCGGGGGGAGCATCGCCGCGATGAGCACGGCCACGCGGACGTCGAAGTTCGGCATCCCGCTCTCGGACCCGCGGAGCCGCCGGGAACTGCTGCGGGCCTTCCGGGAACGTCCCTGGCTGACCTGGGTGCACACGCACGCCGGATCGCAGGGATGCCCGCTGGACCTCATGGCCCAGGGGGTGGCGGAGGCCGTCGCCTTCGCGGAGGAGGTCAACCGGGCGGCGGGAGGGCCGCAGGTGACCGGGATCGACATCGGCGGCGGGCTGCCCGTCAACTTCGCCGGCGACGAGGTCACCCCCGGCTTCGGTACCTACGTCGCGCTGCTGGCCGAACACGCGCCCGACCTGTTCTCCGGCAGGTACGCGATCGTCACCGAGTTCGGACGCTCGATCCTCGCGAAGAACGGCTTCATGGCCGCCTACGTCGAGTACACCAAGACCGCCGGTGGCCGGCCGATCGCCCTCACCCACGCCGGAGTGCAGGTCGCCACCCGGACGGTGTTCGCCCCGGAGTCCTGGCCCCTGCGGATCACCGCGCACGACCCGAGTGGCCGGGCGAAACACGGCAGCCCCGTCCGGCAGGACATCGCAGGCCCGGCCTGCTTCTCCGGCGACCTGCTGGCACGCGACCGCGCACTGCCCCGGCTGGAACCGGGCGACATCGTCCTGCTCCCGGACACCGGCGCCTACTACTTCTCGACGCCGTTCCACTACAACAGCCTGCCGGAGCCGGCCGTGTACGGCGTACGGGTCGGCGCGGACGGCCAGGTCGCCTTCGAACTCTTCCGACCGGCCCAGGACCCTTACGAGGTGCCGGCCCCGGCGGGCCGGGCCGCCGTGCCCACCCCCCGGCCCAGCGGTCTCGTACGTCGCTGACGCCCCACGAGAGGCAGCGAGGAGCACCCGGGTGAAACACGGAAACCGCACGAAGGGCGACGGGAACGGGCCCCTGATCAGTCAGCGCGCCGCCATGGTGTTCCTGCTGGCCGCACTGGTCGGCGTCGGTGCCGCCGTCCTGTCGTGCCTGGCCGGCAACGCCTGGCCCCTAGCGGTCAGCGTCGGCAGCGGCGCGAGCGCCATGGCCGTCGTGTTCTTCAACCAGATCATCGACTAGGGCCTGTCGTTTGGATCACGCCGCAGACGCGGGGCTCACCGGCGCTGACAAGGTGCCGCCGATTCCCCGCGACCTGATCCAAACGACAGGCCCTGGAAGACTCATGAGGATCTTGGGGTTCCAGCCCGGTCAGCGGAGAATGACTCCATGGCCGATCCCGACACCCTGCGCACCCGCTTCGCCCGCGCCCTGGAAGGAGCCCGGGGCCCGGCCGGCGGCCCCGACCCGGCGCCGTACGCGGACAACCTGCTCACCCGCTGGCAGGAGCCCCAGCGCCGCTACCACACGGTCGAGCACCTGACGGCGGTCCTCGGTCACATCGACGTACTGGAGCGGCACGCGCACGACCTGGACGTGGTGCGGCTGGCCGCCTGGTTCCACGACGCGGTCTACCTCCCCGACCGCTCCGAGAACGAGGAACGCTCCGCCCGCCTCGCCGAACGCGCCCTCGCGGAGGCCGGTGTCCCCGCCACCAAGACCGCCGAGGTGGCCCGCCTGGTCCGCCTCACCGTCACCCACGACCCCGCCGACGACGACCCCGACGGCCAGGTCCTGTGCGACGCCGACCTGGCCATCCTCGCCTCGCCCCCGTCGGCGTACGCGGCCTACACCACCGCCGTCCGCGAGGAGTACCACTTCGTCCCGAACGACGCCTTCCGCACGGGCCGCGCCACGATCCTGCGCCAACTCCTCGCCCTGCCGAGGCTGTTCAGGACCCCGCACGGAGCGGCGACGTGGGAGGCGACGGCCCGCTACAACCTCACCGCCGAGCTGGAAATGCTGTCGCTCTCCCCCCGTTCCCCCTCGTAGCCTCCCCACCATGTGGACAACAGGCGCGGAACAGGTGGAGCAGGCCGTCGAGGAGTGTGCGGAGCTGCTGGGGGCGGTCGCCGGCCGGGACTGGGAGGGGACACCGGCCGGGCGGGTGACATGGAGCTGCCGGGAGACGGCCGTGCACATCGCCGAGGATCTCATCGCGTACGCGGGGCAGTTGGCGGGGCGGGAGACCGAGGGATACACGCCCTTCGAGATCTCGCTGGAGGAGGGGACGGACAACGCGGGTGCGTTGCGGGTGATCAGGACGACGGGGGCTCTGTTCGCGGCGGCGATCCGGACGACGCCGCGCAAGGTGCGGGCCTTCCATCCGTATCCGTTCCGCAGCGCGAACCGTGAGGGGTTCGCGGCGATGGGCACGGCCGAGGTGCTGCTGCACACGCACGACATCGCCGAGGGGCTGGGCGTGGCGTACGAGGCGGACTCCGAGCTGTGCGACTTCGTCCTCAGGCGGATCTTTCCGCATGTCCAGCCCGGACCGACCCCCTGGCAGACCCTGCTGTGGGCCACCGGCCGGGGTGAGCTGCCGGGGCGGGCGCCCGTCACCGAGTGGCGGTGGAACAACAACCTGGTGATCGACACCGAACGGCTCACCCTTGAGGGCGTCACCCCGGCGGTGGCCGACGACCTTGCCACGGTCGGTGACGGCGGCTGCTTCGAGTGGCTCGGAGGAAGCCCGGCCGAGGGCACCCGGGTGGGCGCCGGACTGGTGTTCAAGCAGTACGAGGACGGGGTCCACCTGCCGGAGTGGGGCATGTACGTGCTGGTCCGCCGCGAGGACGACCAGGCGCTCGGCGCCATGGGGTTCCACGCCGTTCCCGACGAGGCGGGGCGGGTCGAGATCGGCTACGACCTGGTCGAAGCGGCCCGTGGGCACGGCTACGCCACCGAGGCGCTGCGCGCGCTGTCGGCGTGGGCCCTGGCCCGGGACGAGGTGCGGATCGTGGTCGCGAACGTCGAGCGGGACAACGCGCCCTCGCGGGGCGTCCTCACCCGCGCCGGATTCACGGCCGTCGCGGAGGACACCGAGCAGGTGACCTACGAGCTGCGGGAACCCGGCGAGCGGTAGAGGCCCTTGGGCCGCCGCAGCCCCGCCCCGTACAGCAGCCGCACCACCTCGCGGCTGCTGACCTCCACGGCACCGGCGTTCACCGCGTCGGCGTACCGCTGGGCGGGGATGTCGTAGTGGTCGCGTTCGAAGGCCCGCCGGGGCACGCCGAGGCGTTCGGCGAAGCTGTGCAGTTCGTCGTACGAGACGTCGCTGATCAGGTGGGACCACATGCGGCCGTGCCCGGGCCAGGCCGGCGGGTCGATGTAGATCGTCACCAGGGCCTCACGAGGACGCCCCGCCGAGGGCGTCGCTCAGCGACCCGACCGCCGCGACCTTCACGCCCGCCTCGCCGCACACCCAGTGCGGGTCGGCCCCCAGCACCGGGTCCACGTCCAGCGCGTGCGGGTCGCCGGTGCCGCACACCGGGCACAGCGGCCAGCGGCCGTACCGCTCCAGCAGGGCGTCCTGTACGTCCTGCGCGACCAGACCGGCCACGTACGGCGCGCCCTCCGGCCATTGCTCGACCCACCACCGCCGCTGCGTGACGGCCTCCTCGACCAGGGACACGACATCCGCCTCGGCGACGCGTCCCGCGACGAGGTCGGCCAGTACCAGGGCACGCGCGGCGTGCAGCGTCTGCTCCAGGGGGGTGATGGGCTCCATGCACCCCATTGTGCGCACTCTTGACCCCGGCACCGAGCCGAAAATATCTTTCAGTGGTGACCCGCAGAGTGAAGGAAATTTTCGTCGGCACGCTCGGCACCCCGCCCGCCCCCGCCGCCCTCGCGGCGAAGGTCCGCACCCTGGCCCCGTCGATGACGCGTTCCATGCAGCGCGTCGCCGAGGCCGTCGCGGGCGACCCGGCCGGCTGCGCGGCCCTCACGGTCACCGGCCTCGCCGAACTCACCGGCACCAGCGAGGCGACCGTCGTACGCACCGCCCGCCTGCTCGGCTATCCGGGCTACCGGGACCTGCGCCTCGCCCTCGCCGGCCTCGCCGCCCAGCAGCAGTCCGGCCGGGCCCCGGCCATCACGACGGACATCGCGGTCGACGACCCGATCGCCGACGTGGTCGCGAAGCTCGCCTACGACGAACAGCAGACCCTCGCCGACACCGCCGCCGGCCTCGACACCGTCCAGCTGGGCGCCGCCGTCACCGCGCTGGTCGCGGCCCGCCGCACCGATGTGTACGGCGTCGGGGCGTCCGGCCTGGTCGCCCAGGACCTCACGCAGAAGCTGCTGCGCATAGGGCTGATGGCCCACGCCCACAGCGACCCGCATCTGGCCGTGACGAACGCGGTGCAGCTGCGGGCCGGTGACGTGGCGATCGCCATCACGCACTCGGGGTCGACCGGGGACGTCATCGAGCCGCTGCGGGTCGCCTTCGAGCGCGGCGCGACGACCGTGGCGATCACGGGCCGCCCGGACGGGCCGGTGACGCAGTACGCCGATCACGTCCTCACCACGTCCACCGCGCGGGAGAGTGAACTCCGTCCGGCGGCGATGTCGTCGCGGACCGGCCAGCTCCTTGTGGTGGACTGCCTGTTCATAGGGGTGGCGCAACGGACGTACGAGACAGCGGCGCCGGCGCTCTCGGCGTCGTACGAGGCACTGGCCCACCGGCACCGTTCCTGAGCGGGCCCCGGCCGGCACCGAAAAGCACGGGACGACACGGGAAGACACGGAAAGAGCCGTCATGACCTCCACCTCCGACCCCCGGGACCTCAGAACCGAGCTGGAGTCCCTGACCACCGAGGCCTTCAGGCCGGAGTTCGCGGACATCGACCGGCTGCCCACCCTGGACATCGCGCGGCTCATGAACGGCGAGGACGCCACCGTGGCCAGGGCCGTCGCGGCACGGCTGCCCCAGATCGCCGCCGCGATCGACGCCGTGGCGGAGCGGATGGCCCGGGGCGGCCGCCTCGTCTACGCGGGCGCGGGCACGGCGGGCCGGCTGGGCATCCTGGACGCCTCCGAGTGCCCGCCCACGTTCAACACCGACCCCTCCCGGGTCGTCGGCCTGATCGCGGGCGGCCCCGAGGCCATGGTCACCTCGGTCGAGGGCGCGGAGGACTCCCGGGAGCTGGCCCGGGCCGACCTGGAGACCCTGGGCCTGACCCCGGACGACACGGTGGTCGGCGTCTCGGCGTCCGGCCGCACCCCCTACGCCCTCGGCGCGGTCGCGCACGCCCGCACCCGCGGCTCCCTCACCGTCGGCCTCGCCTGCAACCCCGGCAGCCCGCTCGGGGCCGCCGCCGACCACGGCATCGAGATCGTCGTGGGCCCCGAACTGCTCACCGGCTCCACCCGCCTGAAGGCCGGCACGGCACAGAAGCTCGTCCTCAACATGCTCTCGACGATCACGATGATCCGGCTGGGCAAGACCTACGGAAACCTGATGGTCGACGTCCGCGCGTCGAACGACAAACTCCGCGCCCGCTCCCACCGCATCGTCGCCCTCGCCACCGGCGCCGAGGACAAGGAGATCGAACAGGCCCTGACCGCCACCGACGGCGAGGTGAAGAACGCGATCCTCACCCTCCTGGCCGACGTGGACGGCCCTACGGCGGCCCGGCTGCTGGAGGAATCCGACGGGCACTTGCGGGCGGCCCTCGACTCACGCTCCTAGGGCGCGTCTCGATGCGTGATCGATCCCGGCAGTGGGACCGGAGGGCCGCTGAGAACGTTGATCGCGCTCAGTGGCCCTCCGGCGTCCCGTCGCCGCCCGTGCGCTACGACCAGGGCAGGACCAGCGCACCCCAGGCGACGACGGGGCCGAGGGCGACGATGCCGCCGGTGTAGCCGATGACCTGGCGATAGAAGCGGCGAGTGTCGACACCACGGGCGTTGGCCAGGACCAGGGCGCCATTGGTGGAGAAGGGGGAGGTGTCGACGATGGTGGTGGACACGGCGAGGGCGGCGATCAGTCCGGCGGCGCTGAGGTGGCTGGAGAGCAGCAGCGGCACGGCGATGGGGATGATCGCGGTGAGGATCGCGGTGGACGAGGCGAAGGCCGAGGTGACGGCCACGGTGAAGCACAGGAACAGGGCGACGACGAGCGGCGCACCCAGGTTGGCGGCGTGCTCGGAGATCTCCTCGATCACCCCGGCCTTCTCCAGCATGGCGATGTACGTCATCATGCCCGCGACCAGCAGCAGCGTGGCCCAGCTGATGCCGTCGACGGCCTTCTCCTGCCTCTTCATGTCCACCAGCGCCAGCAGGGCGCCCGCGACCAGGGCCAGGAAGCCGATCTCCAGCTGGAAGCCGAGCGCGCCCACCACGAGGCCGAGCAGGCAGGCGAGGGTCAGCCACTGCCGCCAGTCGGGCCTGCCGGACACGGCGGGGTCCTCGTCCTCGTCCGCCGTCTCGTCCTGGTCGAGCAGCGGGGCCGGGCGTTTGGCCAGCAGGACGTACGTAAGGAGCGACAGCAGCAGGTTGATCACGAAACTGGCGGTGAACAGGGCGACGGGAGAGACGTGCAGCCCGGTCTTGTCGACCATGCCGAGCACCAGCGCACCGGAGACGGCGAGCGGCGAGAACGCGCCGGCGTGGCCGCCACTGATCACCATCATGCCGACCACGAGCGGGTTCAGCTTGTAGCGGTAGGCGAAGTTCATCGCGACCGGCACGAGGATCGCCACGGCGGCGGGGGTGAACGTGCCGAACGCCGTCAGCAGTGCGGCGACCAGGAACAGCACCCAGGGGATGAGCGCGACCTTCCCGCGGACCAGGCGTACTCCCGCCGCGACGAGCAGATCGATGGTGCCGTTGCGGCGGGCGACGGAGAAGAGGTAGGTGACTCCCACGATCGTCAGGAACAGCTCCACCGGAAAGCCCTCGAAGATCTCGTCCTCGGTGAGGCCGAGTGAGGCGGTTCCGACCGTGAAGGTCGCGACGAAGGCGAGAATGCCCAGGTTGATCGGGAGCACGGTACCGACCACGAACATCACCAGCAGTGCGCCTATGGAGATCACTTCAGGAGACATCTTTGTCCTTGGTGCGGGGAGGGGACGGGAGGGCGCGCCCTAGGGGCGCGGGGCTGCCCCGGGGCGACGGCTGGGGGACCGTCCAGGGCGATTCATCCCGGTTCAGGCAGCTTTGCGTGCTCCTGATTCCGGTACGTAGATGCGTGCGTCGGCGAGCAGCCGGGCAGCCCGCTGCACGGTGACGCGGTCCGGGACGCCGTCGCGCGGGTCCGAGCAGCGGACGGCCACGACGCCGGCGGGGGTGCCCAGGCGCAGCCACTCACCGGTCGGCCCGCCCGCGGCCCGGGAAACCACGGTGTCCTTCAGCAGGCCCGCGGCCGCGACGGCGACCGCGGAGGTGAGGCCGATCGCCGGGTGCGGGGCGTTCATGGTGAGCATGCGTACCGAGACGTCGTAGTCCTCTGCGGCGACCGGCTCGCCCAGCGTGGTGGTGTACGGCACCGGGGGTCCGACCAGGCCCACCTTGGGCACCGCGTCACCGGGCTCCTGGCCCGGGGTGAGCAGTCCCATCAGCGGCGCGGCCGCGTGGCGGACCGCGCGCAGCCAGGGCACGTCGGCACGGACCTGCTCCAGGGACTCGGCCCCGGAGCGTCCGGCGCCGCGGGCGTCCACGAGGACCACGGGGGCACCCGCGTCCACCATGGTCACCTGGTGCGGCTCCGCGGTGCCGAGTCGTAGCTCTTCGGCCGCCCGCCCGGTGGGCAGCAGCGAGCCGGTGGTGCTGCCGGCCGGGCTCAGGAAGGTAAGGCCGACCGCCACGCCGCCGGCCCGTGTGCCGGGCACGGTCTGGTCACCGAAGTGATGTACTACACCGCCGGTGGTGTCCACCACCCCTTCCATGACGGCGCCGGTGTTGCTGTTGCGCATCACCACGCGAGTCCGGTCACCGCTGATGGGCACCAGCCCTTTCGCGACTGCGTACAAGGCGATGCCGGTGGCGCAGTTTCCGCAGTTGCTGGTCCACTCGATCGTGCCGGTGCCGATGCCGATCTGCGCGAACAGGTAGTCGACATCCACACCGGGCGCGGGGGAAACGCCGACGACGGCCGCCTTGGAAGTGGTGGGTGTCGCTCCGCCCACCCCGTCCAGTTCCACGGGGTCGGTGGAGCCGTACGCGGCGACCAGCAGCTTCTCCAGCGCACTGCGGTCGGTGGGGACATGGACCTGGCTGAACAACCAGCACTTGCTGGTGCCGCCACGGACCAAGGTCGCGGGAATGTGCACAGCTGAGGCTCTTCCTGGGTCACAAAGCGAAGGGGAAGGCCGGGGCGGACGGTTACGGGTGCGTTGCGCCCCGGTGAACCGCTCCGGCGAATGCGAAGACCTTCGCAGCCGCGAGACTTGGGCACAATGGCAGTTTTCTTCACCTCACTTAAGTGCAGCTAAACTCGCAGGCATGCTCAACGTACGCCGCCTGCTGCTGCTCACCGAGGCCGCCGAGCGCGGCTCGCTCACCGCCGCCGCGGAGGCGTTGGGCATGACCACGTCCGCCGCCTCCCAGCAGATGTCCCAGCTGGAACGGGAGGCCGGACAGCCCCTCATCGAACGGTTGCCGCGCGGCATCCGCACCACCCCCGCGGGCGCCGCCCTGGCCGAGCGCGGTCAGACCATCCGCCGCGAACTGAGGGCCGCGGAAGCCGACTTGGACGCCTTCACCGACCTGGACCAGGGCACGCTCAGGCTCGGATCGTTCCCCACCGCCAGCGCCTCGCTGCTGCCGCTCGCCCTCACCCGGTTCAGTCGCCGCTACCCCGGAGTACGGACCGTCGTACGCGCCGGAGTCCTCGACCAGCTGCGCGAGATGCTGCACACGGGAGAGGTCGAGAAGGCGCTGCTCTGGGACTACGAGTGGAACCGCGTCAACGACGACGCCCTCGCTCTCACCCACCTCCTCGACGACCCCACCGTCCTGGTCGTCCCCGCCGACTCCCCGCTGCGCACCCTGCCCTCGCTACGCCTCAGCGATCTCGCCGACCAGGAGTGGATCACCCGCGCCGACAACCACCCCGTCGCCGACGTCCTGCGCCGCAGCTGCCACCGGGCCGGGTTCGAACCGCGCATCGCCTACGCCTCACACGACTACCAGGAAGCCCAGGCCATGGTCGCGGCCGGCCTCGGCATCGCCCTCGCACCCCGGCTCGCCCTCACCAGCCGCCGCAGCGACGTCCGCCTGCTGCCGTTCGGATCCGACGTTCCCGCCCCCACCCGCCGCATCCTGCTCGCCCGCGCCGCAGCACGCGAAGCCACACCGCCCGCCCAAGCCATGGCCGGCGTCCTGCGTGCCGTGGCACAGAAGTTCACCGGCGCCGACCTGGACCGTACCCAGCTCGGCGCGGTGCGACGGGGTGGGCAGGGGCGCGTGACGCGGCCCGACCCCGGGGACACCTGATCTACGCCGCCTCCTCGGACACCCCCACCGCCACCCGCTGCCCGTCCCCGAGCCGCTCGTCCTGCTCCGCCGCCGACCTCTCGGCCAGGACGTTGACCGCCGCGTTGAACCGCTCCATGGAGGTGGGGCGGTCCGGGCCGAGGACGTAGTCCTTCAGGACCCGGCGTTCGGATGCCATCGGGTCGTGGAGCGGGGCGCGGACCGAGTCGAGGATCTCCGGCAGCCGGGCACAGGACCGGTCCAGCAGATACGCGCCCCCGGCCGTGGTGTAGGCCGCCCGGAAGTCCTCGTCGGGCAGATCGTGCGCGTTGGTCAGGACGTACGGCTTGAGGCTCGCCACGAAGTCCGCGACCACGGACGAGACATCGCTGATGAGGATGTCGGCCTGGTCGAAGCACTCGTAGAGCGTGGGCAGTTGCCCGAGAACGACGTTGTGCCGGGCGGGGCCCCGGCTCGCCCAGAAGATCCGGTGCCACTCAGCGCGCAGCGCCTGCCACTCGGCCTCCCCGCCCGCCTCGGGCACACGCGCCTCACGGGTCTGCTGGGCGTCGTCGCCGGCGAGCCGCCCCGACAGTTCGCCGAGCCGGGCCTGGATCTCCGCGAGCCGCGGCCGGGCGGCGGTGATCGCGGCCTCGGCCTGCTCGGCGTCCCGTCGCTCGTTGTCGGCGCGCAGCAACGCGCGTACGGCCCGGTCGGCTTCGGCCGCCGCCCGTGAGCGCTTGCCGGTGAGGGGATGCGGCTTGTAGACGACCCGTACGTTCTCCGCGAGCAGCTTCTCCACCAGCGTCACGCCCATCGGGATCAGCGACGTGTGGCAGTCGTCGTCGCTCCAGCCCTCCCAGGTCGGCGCGTACAGGACGGTCGGCAGCGGCCCGGGCACCTGGTCCGCGTGCAGCCGGATCGACGACAGCTGCGGACGGCCCACCTCGACGATCGCCTCGTCACTGATGGCGTGCCGCACCCGCTGGTACCGGTCCCGCCCGGCCCGCCCGGCCACCCAGATCTCGTCGTACACCTTGCTCACCCGGTTGCTGCTGGCGAGCTTGTCGCTGTCGCCGTGCCCGATGAAGACGTGCTTGGCCTCGGCGACGCGCAGCATGTGCACGTTCTTGCCCGCGTTGCCGGGGTACAGCACGACCCGGAGCTCGGGCAGCTCCAGCTGCGCCACGTCGTCCGCCTTCGGCACGCACACCACCGGAATACGCGTACGGCTCAGATAGCGGAACGAGGCCCGCTCCCGCAGGATGATCAACGGCCGCCGGTCGAGCTGCTCCAGCGTCTCGATCCACATGTTGACCTGGTACATGAAGTCCCGGGACACGGACGCGAAGCTGAAGTACAGCGCCACCTCCGGCCGGTACCTGGCGAGTTGCCGGTTGACCTCGGCGATCACCTCGTCCCCGGACGGCATCCGGCGGGCCCGGCGCAGCTGCCCCAGCAGCGCCCCCACGGCCGCCACGGCCAGCCCGGCCGTGAGCGCGAAGCCGACGCCCGCCGCGGCCCATTCCCCGACCGCCAGTGCGCCGAGCAGCCCCGCGTGCGCGGGCACGTCGAGATGCAGCAGCTTGCGCAGGAAACGCCGGTAGAGGAAGGCGGGCGGGGACTGCGGAACGCCCGCCCCGCTCATGTCGAGGTTGCGCACCACCACCGGGAGCGTGCGCCGCCGCCGGATGGCGTGATGCATGGCCGTGTACAGGATCACCAGCGTGAAATGGGCGCTGAACACGGCCAGCGCGGCCACCAGCACCGCGGCCGGCGCGTTCATCCGGTCGGCGAGGGCGAGCAGCATCACCGTGCGCACGGCGAACCGCATCGTGCGGGTCAGCTGCAACGCGGCCAGCCGCCGCACGAAGGCGGGCGAGCGCGTGTGCAGCACCTCGTCCACGGCGTAACTCACCGCCGAGGCGACCGCGAAGCCCCACAACGAGGGCATCAGCGCGAACACGGGCAGTGCGGCGAATCCGACGGCGAACAGGAACACGAGAAAAAGGTCGGTCTTCCCGCGCACGCGCAGGACACCGCACCACCAACGGAACGTCATGAAGAGGCTTCCTCTGGGGAAAAGACGTGTCTTGTGGGGTGGCGTGCGGTGGGGCGTACGCCGCTGTATGCGCGCTACGCCAGTTCGACGGCGATGCCGGGTGAATGGTTGTACACCTGCCGGCCACCATTACTTCACCGTGACTTCGGCTCCCGGTTGACCTGCCTCACCCGAGCCCGCAGCGTCTCTTTCACGGGCAACGACCGCAGTACGTCGGTCAGATGCTCGGCCGTCCGTACGTTGCACCGCCCCAGATCGACCAGGGCGAACGGCTCGTCGCTCGCGCCGGTCACCGGGTCGACGCCGAGCGACGGCAGCACGACGCCGACTCCGGCGAGGGCGTCCCGCAGCGATTGCACGATCTCTTCGGTCGAGCGCACCTTTCCTACCTCCACGCTGAGTTGGTGATTCACCACACAGCGTGGCCGACACGTCCCTAACCTGGCCAGATACGGCGGTCCAACAACCCGATGTGTACGACAGGGAGTTGCCCATGCCCGGATCCAGGGACCTCGACCCGTCCTCCTCCCCTCGGGCCCTCCTGGGCGCCGAACTCCGCCACGCCCGCGAGAAGGCCGGCCTGAGCCAGGAGGAACTGGGGCAGCGGCTGTTCGCGAGCGGGTCGTTCATCGGGCAGTTGGAGGCGGGGACGCGCAGGATGCAGCGGGAGTATGCGCGGCTGCTGGACGAGGCGCTGGGGACGGAGGACTTCTTCCAACGGAACTGCGGGGCGGCGGCGAAGTCGAAGTATCGCGAGCACTTCGCGGAAGCCGCAGAGGTCGAGACGCAAGCTACGGCCATCAGGGAGTACGCATCGATGTTGATCCCCGGATTGCTCCAGACACCCGCCTACGCACGAGCCGTCAGCCGCGCTTACCAGCCCTCGGCGACTGAAGAGTCCATCGAGGCGCTGGTGACAGGCCGGATGGAGCGGGCGCGGATCCTCGGCGATCCAACAAAGCCTCTGTTGTGGACGGTGATTGACGAGGCCGCACTGCGCCGCGTGACGGGCGGGCCGGAGGTGATGATGGGGGCTCTACGCCACCTCATCGGCTTGATCCGCCGAAACCGCGTCATCGTTCAGGTGCTGCCGTTCGACGCTGGAGCCCACCCGGGGATGCAGGGGTGCGTCAGGTTGATGGACTTCGATGACGCCCCTCCGCTGGTCTACCTGGAAGGGGTCGACACCGGACGCCTGGAGGACGACCCCGCCACCGTCGCGCGGTACAGGCTCTACTTCGAATTCCTCACGGCCTCGGCACTCTCGCCTGAGAAGTCTCTGGCCCTCCTCGATGCGATGGCGCAGGATTACGGCCATGAGGAACATGCCTGAGTGGTACAAGTCCAGTTACAGCGGCGGCACCGGCGACAACTGCCTGGAGGTCACCCAGGCATTCCCTGATGTCATCCCCGTCCGCGACTCCAAGACGCCCCACGGCCCGAAGCTCGTGTTCCGGGCCGGAGCCTGGGCGTTGTTCGTCGCGAACCTCAAGGACGAAACGGCCTGAGCTTCGGGATCCGAGCTTCGAGCCCTCTTTTCAAGGAACGGGCGGAGGGCCTCAACCCACCCTCCCACCCGGCGAGTTGACGCGACGCGTCCGGCTTGCCACGGACAGTCACGTACCTCTAACGTTCCTGGACAAGCAACAGCCCCCGCCCGGTGCGCCAACACCTTGCGGGGGCTTAACCATCGAGATCGAAAGACGCTGTCGATCCCATGGCTGAAGCCAACTTTAGTGCTGCCTCCCCGTCCGCGCACCCCATGGCGAACCCGGGCTACGGCAAACGCACCACCCCCGACCAACACCCCCGTACGAACGACGACTTCGCACACCTCCCACCCCGCGAAGCCGCCATCGCCGCCTACCTGGACCGGCTCCCCGACGGCGCCGACATCTCGGTAAAGACGCTGGCCAAGCACCTCCCGTACGGACAGTGCGCCCTCGGCACGGCCCTCAACCGCATCCAGCAGGCAGGCCACCTGCGCCGAGGCCGGGAGTGCGTGACGGCCGACGACGGCAGCTCCCGCTGGATCACCCGATCGTGGTTCACCCGCACCGCCCGGGACGACGACTGGTGGGCCGCCTTCACCCACGGCGACGCACCACGGCCACAGGCAGCGCGCCCTACCCGCTCCCGCGCCCACATCCTGCTCGCCGCCCTCGGCCGCACAGCCTCCGTCCTGTCCCTCTCCGAGAGGGACTGCGCGACGCTCGCCCCACTCGTGGCGGACTGGTTCGCGCGAGGGGCGTCGGAGGGCGACGTACTGCGGGAGCTGACATCCGGCCTGCCGACTCCCGTCCACCACGCCGCGGCCCTGGTCCGCAGCCGCCTGACCAGCAAACTCCCACCCCCGCCCACCCCGCGCCCGCCCCTACGGGTCCTGGAGTGCGCGAACTGCGGCGCCCCGGGGCGTCCGGAAACCCTGCCAGGGGGCCGTTGCAGCGCCTGCCGGGGCGAACACGCCCCCGCACAACCCCCTGCACCCCTTTCCGCCCCCACGGTCCAGGCCCACGCGGCCGGTATCCGCGCCGCAATGTCCCAACGACTGCAAGAGAAGGCATACGCATGACGGCTCCTACGGTGCGACGTCACTCCCCCAGGGCACGATGGAAGGGAGGAGGCACCATGACCCCTGGTACCGCTGACCGCCCGCTGATGCCCATCGAGGACTTCGAGGGTCTTGCCGACGCGGCCCCGGACCACGTGCGGCTCGAGTACGTCGACGGGCGCGTCCGCACGAAGGACCCGCTTAGCGTCGAGGACTTCGAAGAGCTGGAACGCCGCGCCCCGGAGACCGTGCGGCTCGAGTACATCAACGGAAAACTAGAGGTCAAGGCCATGCCGGACGGCAACCACAGCGAGATTCACATGTGGCTGCTCGAGCAGTGCCTGCACCATCGGCCCGACCTGCGGCTCCATCACGAGCGAGGCGTCCGGACCGAGGCCTACCGCAAAGGCCGTGCCCGGGCCGACGGGGCTCTCGTACGACGGCGGCACTTCAAAGGGCACGGTGAGTGGTCCGCCGCCAACGGCGTCCTCATGGTCGTCGAGATCACCTCCCACGACCGTGACATCAACCAGCGGGACCGCATCGACAAGCCCGTCGGATACGCGGCAGTGGACATCCCCGTCTACCTGCTCATCGTCCGCGACCACAACACGGTCGTCGTGTACAGCGAGCCCGAGGACGGCCGGTACCAGCAAAAAACGTCGCACTCCTGGGGCACCCAGGTCGAGCTGCCCGAGCCTCTCGGCTTCACGCTGGACACCGAAGAACTCAAGGACTACGCCGACTGAGGACAATGGGCGTATGAACCACGCCCAGCTGACCGCCCTAGGCCGAGCCCTCCGAGTCCTCGGCGAGCATGGCGAGGCCCTCACCTCCGACACCCCGGACGCCAAGCTGCACGAGGTCAAGGCCGACCTGAAGCGGGCCCTGGACCTGCTGGACGAGAGCGTCACGGGCGCCGCGCCCAGCACGCGCTGCCCCGAGCATCCGAACGGCCCCGTCGACGAGAACGCCCCCGACCTGTGCCTGCTGTGCGAGACCCGGCGCAGGACGGCCCGGCGGAACGAGTTCAACGGGCCCGCGCCGCAGCAGCCCCAGACCGACCCCGTCCAGTCCCGCTACGGCGTGAGCGGTGACCGCCCCCAGCCCCAGCAGCGCTGGCTGCCGGAGCTGTGGACCGGCCAGACGTGGCAGCTGTGCGGCACCCCGCGACGGGACCGCCGCGAGGCCGAGCTGTTCATCGCCGCCCAGCGCAAGGCTCCCCGGGCCGCCATGGCGTACCGGCTGGTGCACGAGTTCACCGACTACGAGGTGCTGCGGGTGTGGGGCACGCCGGTCAAGGTCGACATCGAGCCGATGGGCAACCTGTAGTTCACAGCAGGGGCAGGGCCTGGAAGTCGTAGCCCTCCCACAGGCGCCGCGACGCCTCCTCCGGGTACACCCTCACCTCAGGCTCCGCGTCCAGCACCCGCACCAGCCGCTCCTGCTCGTCGTACGCCGGCCAGCCCGGGTCGCCCGACCGCGCGAAGGACGTCCAGGACGAGCGGAAACGGGACGACAGCGCCTCGGCCTCGGCGGACGGCTCGGCGCCCGCGAACAGCAGGGCCCCGAGGTCCGCACCGAACGTGCCGAACAGCAGGGGGATGTCCAGGCCGTGGCAGGCGCCGAGCGCACCGCCGCTGCCCGGGGCCGGCCAGGTCAGTTCGTAGACGTGCGCGCTGCCGCCGCCCGCGCGCTGCGCCTCGGCCAGGTGCAGGGAGGGCATGTTGAACAGCCAGTCCGTCTGGACGCGTTCGTAGAGCTCACTCGGTGAGGCGTCGGGGAAGGCCGCGCGGTAGGCCTGCTCCCCGTCCGGGCCCGGGGCGAACAGGCGCAGGGCCGAGGTCGCCTGCTCCTCGGTGATCTGGCCCAGTCGGCCCGACATGGCGATGAAGAGGCGGTACTCGTCGCGGTTGTGGCCGACGAGCAGGTCGATGTCCTTCGCCGAACCGGCCGCCAGGGCCTGCCAGGGCGTGGTCGGCAGGACCTCGCCGTCGACCACCGGGGAGAAGGGCGTGACCGTGGGCGCCGCCTGGCCCCAGCGGTCGACGTACTGGAGCATCTTGGCGCTCAGCGTCTCGCCCGCCGACGTCAGCCGGTGCGGAGCGATCGTCGAGAGATCGGCGACCGTGGGGCGCAGCCCCGCCTCGGCGGCCAGGGCGAGACCGATGTCACGGGCCAGGGCGTCGGAGAAGAACGTCCCCGGCACGCTCTGCGCGATCGCCCGCCGGAAGAGCCCCGCCGCGCGGGGCATGGCCAGCAGCGAGGCGACCGAGCCGGCGCCCGCGGACTCGCCGAAGACCGTGACCTGGTCCGGGTCGCCGCCGAACGCCTCGATGTTGTCCCGGACCCACTCCAGCGCGGCCACCTGGTCGAGCAGGCCGCGGTTGGCGGGCGCGCCCTCGACGAACGCGAACCCCTCCATGCCCAGGCGGTAGTTGAGGGACACGACCACCACATCGCCGTCGGCCGCGATATGCCGGGCGTCGTAGCCGGGGCTGCCGGAGTGGCCGAGCTTGTAGGCACCGCCGTAGATCCACACCATCACCGGGCGGCGGGCGGCCGGGTCGGGTTCGGGGGTCCAGACGTTGACCGTGAGCCACTCGTCGCCCTCGGGTACGTCGAGCAGGCCCGGGCCGCCCAGGCTGCCGACGTCCTGCGGGGGCGGCGGGCCGAAGGCGTGGGCGTCGCGTATGCCGTCCCAGGCGTGGGCGGGGCGCGGTGCCTGGAAGCGGGCCTCGCCCACCGGGGGCGCGGCGAAGGGGATGCCGCGGAAGACGGCGAGTCCCTCCTCCGTTCGGCCGCGTACCGCACCGGCGGTCGTACGGACCACCGGTGCGGGCTCATCCGAAGAGCCACCCTCCGCCGGGCGGGACTCGGTCGTCGTCATCTGGATCTCCTCACGAAATGGCAGGTGAACAGGCGCTCAGCCAGTGTCCTTGACTGACGCAAGCAGATCCAGAGCCTCAGGCGACGAGGTCAGCTGAGGGTCTTCAGCGCCGCCGGGTCGTACGGGGCCGTGTCCTCGAAGCGGCCGGCCAGGACCTTGGCCGCCCACTGCGGGTCCTGGAGCAGGGCGCGGCCGACGGCGACCATGTCGAACTCGTCGCGCTCGAAGCGGTCCAGGAGGTTGTCGAGGTCGTTGACCTCGGCGCCCTCGCCCTGGAAGGACTTGAGGAAGTCGACGCCGTTCAGGCCGACCGAGCCGACGGTGATGGCGGGCTTGCCGGTGAGCTTCTTCGTCCAGCCGGCCAGGTTGAGGTCGGAGTCGTCGAACTCGGGCACCCAGTAGCGGCGGGTGGAGGCGTGGAAGGCGTCGACACCGGCGGCGGCCAGCGGGGCCAGGATGGCCTCCAGCTCCTCGGGCGTCTCGGCGAGGCGGGCGTCGTAGGCCTCCTGCTTCCACTGCGAGTAGCGGAAGATGACGGGGAAGTCGGCGGACACGGTCTCGCGGACGGCCGCGACGATCTCCTCCGAGAGCTTGGCGCGGGCGACCGAGTTGCCGCCGTAGGCGTCGGTGCGGCGGTTGGTGCCCTCCCAGAGGAACTGGTCGAGCAGGTAGCCGTGGGCGCCGTGGATCTCCACGCCGTCGAAGCCGATGCGCTCGGCGGCGGCCGCGGCCTCGGCGAACGCGCCGATGACGGCGTCGATGTCGGCCTGGGTCATGGCCTTGCCGGTGGGCTCCGTGGCGCCGATGCGCAGACCGGAGGGGCCGACGGCCGGGGCGTTGGCGACCGGCGGCTCACCCTGGTTGCGGACCATGCCGATGTGCCAGAGCTGCGGCACGATCGTGCCGCCCGCGGCGTGCACCGCCTCGGCGACCTTCGCCCAGCCCGCGAGCTGCTCCTCGCCGTGGAACCGCGGCACGCTGTCGCTCTGCCCGGCCGACTCGTGGCCGACGTAGGTGCCCTCGGTGACGATCAGGCCGACTCCGGCGGCGGCACGGCGGGAGTAGTAGGAGACGACGTCCTCGGTGGGGACACCGCCCGGGGAGAACATGCGGGTCATCGGCGCCATCGCGATGCGGTTCGGGACGGTCAGGCCGTTGAGCGTGACGGGCCGGGACAGGATTTCGGCGGCGCGGGAGGCGGCGACGGTCACTCAGGGGCTCCTTCGGATACCGGACAGTATGTGCATACGCATAAGACGTACGCTTCAACCATCCGGCCCGCCCATGCCATCCCGCCCGCACTGTGACCCCGCACACGCCCGAGGGCGGCACCCCCTGTCGGAACAGGGAGTGCCGCCCTCGGCAAGACCGTTGATCAACCCGGGGAATCCCAGGGGGTCGATCAGAAGTCCATGTCACCACCCGGCATACCGCCACCGGCGGGCGCGGCGGCCTTCTCCGGCTTGTCGGCGATGACGGCCTCGGTGGTGAGGAACAGCGCGGCGATGGAGGCGGCGTTCTGCAGCGCGGAACGGGTCACCTTCGCCGGGTCGATGATGCCCTCGGCGATCATGTCGACGTACTCACCGGTCGCGGCGTTCAGGCCGTGGCCGACCTGGAGGTTGCGGACCTTCTCCACGACGACGCCACCCTCGAGACCACCGTTGACGGCGATCTGCTTGAGCGGGGCCTCCAGCGCGAGCTTCACGGCGTTGGCGCCGGTCGCCTCGTCGCCCTCGAGCTCCAGCTTCTCGAAGACCTGGGAGGCCTGCAGCAGGGCCACGCCACCACCGGCGACGATGCCCTCCTCGACGGCCGCCTTGGCGTTGCGCACGGCGTCCTCGATGCGGTGCTTGCGCTCCTTGAGCTCCACCTCGGTGGCGGCACCGGCCTTGATGACCGCCACGCCACCGGCGAGCTTCGCCAGGCGCTCCTGGAGCTTCTCGCGGTCGTAGTCCGAGTCGCTGTTCTCGATCTCGGCGCGGATCTGGTTGACGCGGCCCTGGACCTGGTCGGCCGAGCCGGCACCGTCGACGATGGTGGTCTCGTCCTTGGTGATGACCACCTTGCGGGCCTTGCCCAGCAGGTCGACCGTGGCGTTCTCCAGCTTGAGGCCGACCTCCTCGGAGATCACCTCGCCGCCGGTGAGGATGCCGATGTCCTGCAGCATCGCCTTGCGGCGGTCACCGAAGCCCGGGGCCTTGACGGCGACGGACTTGAAGGTGCCACGGATCTTGTTGACGACCAGGGTCGACAGGGCCTCGCCCTCGACGTCCTCGGCGATGATCAGCAGCGGCTTGCCCGACTGCATGACCTTCTCCAGGAGCGGGAGCAGGTCCTTGACGTTGGAGATCTTGGAGTTCGCGATCAGGATGTACGGGTCGTCGAGGACGGCCTCCATACGCTCCATGTCGGTCGCGAAGTACGCCGAGATGTAGCCCTTGTCGAAGCGCATACCCTCGGTGAGCTCCAGCTCCAGACCGAAGGTCTGGGACTCCTCGACGGTGATGACGCCTTCCTTGCCGACCTTGTCCATGGCCTCGGCGATGAGCTCGCCGATCTGGGTGTCGGCGGCGGAGATGGAGGCCGTGGAAGCGATCTGCTCCTTGGTCTCGACATCCTTCGCCTGCTCCAGCAGGGCGGCGGAGACGGCCTCGACGGCACGCTCGATGCCGCGCTTGAGGGCCATCGGGTTGGCGCCGGCGGCTACGTTGCGCAGGCCCTCCTTGACCAGGGCCTGGGCGAGAACGGTCGCGGTGGTCGTACCGTCACCGGCGACGTCGTCCGTCTTCTTGGCGACTTCCTTGACCAGCTCGGCGCCGATCTTCTCGTACGGGTCCTCGAGCTCGATCTCCTTGGCGATGGAGACACCATCGTTGGTGATCGTGGGGGCGCCCCACTTCTTCTCGAGGACGACGTTGCGGCCCTTGGGGCCGAGCGTCACCTTGACGGCGTCCGCGAGCTGGTTCATGCCGCGCTCGAGGCCGCGCCGCGCCTCCTCGTCGAACGCGATGATCTTGGCCATGTGAAGTGGTCCCTCCAGGACTGGGGGTGATTACTTCGGACCGCGCCCGCGCCCGCGACGGACGGCTCGCCAGCCTCGTGGTTCCTTCCCCACCCGGCCTGCGGGCCTCACCGACCCGGTCCTTACGTTGTCACTCTCACCTTCAGAGTGCTAACGCAATGATTAGCACTCGGCCTAGGCGAGTGCAAGCGCCTCTCGGGATACGGAGGCGCTCTCAGCCCCCGGCGAACGGCGCGCGCCCGGCTCGTCCGCAGGCCGCGGACAGCGCCACGGCGGATCGCCCGAGGCCGGGAAACGCCTGGGCCCACGGCTCGCGGCGGCGGCCGAGCGGCCGACACGAGCGGGTCCGGAGCGCGAACCCGCCGCCCCCGCACCAGGGCGGGCACCGGGGCGCCCCCGGGCGCGGCGGACTTCTACGAGCCGCCGCCCCCGCCGGCCCTTCGCCCCCGTCGGCCCTTCGCCCCGGCCGGCCGCCGGACAGGCCGAAGGGCCCGCACCCCAGGGGGTACGGGCCCTTCAGAGAAGACCTGCCGCTTGCGGTTTGTCGTGGTCGCGCGTTCAGGCAGCGACGCGAACCATGTCGGCCTGTGGACCCTTCTGGCCCTGCGAGATCTCGAACTCGACCCGCTGACCCTCTTCAAGGGTGCGGTAGCCGTCCATCTGAATCGCGCTGTAGTGGACGAAAACATCCGCACCACCGTCGACCGCGATGAAGCCGTACCCCTTCTCCGCGTTGAACCACTTGACGGTGCCCTGAGCCATGCCTAACTCCCCTATTACTGGCCCTTGCACAGACCCGCACTTCGCGGATCCGGGTCAGACCTCACCCCCCACGGATTGGGGGCGTGCGCCGGAACGCGTCGACCGCGGCCGAATGTATCTGTCCAACTGCCCTCTGCAACAGGTCAATCGGACGAGAATTCCGGACGCGCGGGATCCGGAATGTGGGGAGAATTCGCCTGACTTCAGGGCAAGTCGGGCCACGCAAAGGGAACAAAAGCGGCGAAAGACGCACACACTTTGGCTACATCTTGTCGGGCGCGCGGCAGGAATTCAGGGTGTCCGATCAGGGGATCGGGATCGCGTTCCCCAACTGTACCGCGCTCAACCACACAGAATTGCCCCCTCCGCTTCTCTCACGGAGGGGGCAATTCAATGAACGCTCAGTGACGGCCGTTACCGATGGTAATAATCAAGCCGGTCGACCGGTTCAGCCACCGGCGACGGCCGGAATGATCGACACACCGGCACCGTCCGGCGTCGCCGTCTCAAGACCCTGCTCGAAGCGCACGTCGTCGTCATTGACGTACACGTTGACGAACCGGCGCAGCTTGCCCTGGTCGTCCAGCACCCGGGCGGCGATCCCGGTGTGGTTCTTCTCCAGATCGGCGATGACCTCACCGAGGTTCCCGCCCTCGGCGGCGACCTCGGCCTGCCCGCCGGTGTAGGTACGCAGGATGGTGGGGATGCGAACGGTGACGCTCATCGGAATATGACCTCCGGTTTTGATTGAAGCTACGGCTGGGGCGCGCCCTCAGGGGCGCGGGGCTGTGCCGATCTGCGGCTCCGCCGCGTGGGCGCGACCAGCCCCCACCGGCCCGCAGCAAGCAACGGTCAGACGAGTCCGGCGTCCCGGAACGAATCCAGGTTGGGCCGGATGGTCGCGGTCAGCCCGGTACCGGCCACCGCGTCCAGTGTCTTCAGCCCATCGCCCGTGTTCAGAACGACCGTGGTCTTGGCAGGGTCGAGAAGCCCGTTCTCCAGCAGCTTCTTCGCCACCCCCACCGTCACCCCACCGGCGGTCTCCGCGAACACACCCTCGGTCCTCGCGAGCAGCTTGATCGCCTCGACGACCTGCTCGTCGTTCACGTCCTCCACCGCACCGCCCGTACGACGCGCGATGTCGAGCACGTACGGCCCGTCCGCCGGGTTGCCGATCGCCAGCGACTTGGCGATGGTGTCCGGCTTCTGGGGGCGTACGACGTCGTGCCCGGCCTTGTACGCCGCCGACACCGGCGAGCAGCCCTCGGCCTGCGCGCCGAAGATCTTGTACGGCTTGTCCTCGACCAGACCGAGCTTGATCAGCTCCTGCAGTCCCTTGTCGATCTTCGTGAGCTGCGAGCCGGAGGCGATCGGCACGACCAGCTGGTCCGGCAGCTGCCAGCCGAGCTGCTCGCAGATCTCGTACGCCAGCGTCTTGGAGCCCTCGGCGTAGTACGGCCGCAGGTTGACGTTGACGAAGCCCCAGCCCTCGCCGGCCGGGTCGCCGATCAGCTCGGAGCAGAAGCGGTTCACGTCGTCGTAGTTGCCCTCGATGCCGACGAGCTCGCCGCCGTAGATCGCGGCCATGACGACCTTGCCCTGCTCCAGGTCGTGCGGGATGAACACGCAGGAGCGGAAGCCGGCGCGGGCCGCGGCGGCACCCACCGCACCGGCGAGGTTGCCGGTGGAGGAGCAGGACAGGGTGGTGAAGCCGAAGGCGCGGGCGGCCTCCAGGGCCTGGGCGACGACGCGGTCCTTGAAGGAGTGCGTCGGGTTGCCGGAGTCGTCCTTGACGAAGAGCTTGCCGGCGTCGACGCCGAGCTCACGGGCCAGGTTGTCGGCCTTGACGAGCTTGGTCCAGCCGGGGTTGATGTTCGGCTTGTCCGCCACGTCGGCCGGGACCGGCAGCAGCGGGGCGTAGCGCCAGATGTTCGCGGGACCCGCTTCGATGCGCTTGCGGAGCTCTTCGGTGTCGTAGGCCGAGAAGTCGTAGGCGATCTCCAGCGGGCCGAAACACTCCTGACACGCGAAGACCGGGCCGAGGGGGACGCGGTGACCGCACTCGCGGCAGCTCAGGGCGGCGGCGGGGCCGAGGTCTACGGTGGATTCGGTGGTGCTTGCAACAGTCTGCGCAGCCATGTGAGGCGAGGCCCTTTCTCCTCATCTTCCTCACGACGCATCTCGCCGTGAGACGGATTTGGCACCTTCCCGAGCCGGGAGCCTCGCGCATGTGGTCGACAGTGACCTACGAGTACCGGCTGGAGGGTTGCCGGGGCTTCAACGGGCCGTGTCCCTCTGCCCCTCTGGATGAGCTGTATTCGGTTGTCGACGTGGGTTGACCCCGGACATGCGATGGTCACCCGCGTTGTTCAAGACTGTAACCGACGACCAGGACAGTTGAGATAGTCGTCCGAACCGCGAGATGGCTCACAGTCCGTCCCGCCGAAAGTACGCAGAGGAGCCGCCACGGTGCTGGAAGAAGTCGAGCGCTGGCTGAGCACCCGTTCCTGGTCCGCGACCGATCGCCCCCTCCACCAGATACTCGCCGCCAAGCAGCGCACGGGTCAGACGGTGAGTGTCGTGCTGCCCGCGCTCAACGAGGAGGAGACGGTCGGCGACATCGCCGCCGTGATCCGCCACGATCTGATGCGGCAGGTGCCGCTCGTCGACGAGCTCGTCGTCGTCGACTCCGGCTCGACCGACCGTACGTCGGAGGTGGCCGCGGCCGCGGGCGCGACGGTGGTGCACCGGGACGCGATACTCCCGCGGCTGCCCGCGGTGCCCGGCAAGGGCGAGGTGCTGTGGCGCTCGCTGCTCGCCACCCGCGGGGACATCGTCTGCTTCGTCGACGCGGACCTGAGGGACTTCTCGTCCGACTTCGTCTCCGGGATCGTGGGCCCGCTGCTCACCGATCCGGGCGTGGAGCTGGTGAAGGCCATGTACGACCGTCCGCTCGGCGGCGCCGCCGGGCAGGGCGGCCGGGTCACCGAGCTGATGGCCAGGCCGCTGCTCAACATGCACTGGCCTCAGCTGGCCGGCTTCGTGCAGCCGCTCGGCGGCGAGTACGCGGCCCGCCGCTCGCTGCTGGAGCAGCTGCCGTTCCCCGTCGGGTACGGCGTCGAGCTGGGCATGCTGGTCGACGCCCTGCACCTGGCGGGCCTCGACGCCCTCGCCCAGGTCGACGTCGGCGTGCGCAAGCACCGGCACCAGGACGGGCAGGCGCTGGGCCGGATGGCCGCCGCGATCTACCGCACGGCCCAGCTGCGGCTGGCCCGCGGGCATCTGATCCGGCCGTCCCTGACGCAGTTCGAGCGGGGAGGGGACGGCTTCGAGCCGCGGACGTACTCCGTGGACACCGAGGAGCGTCCGCCGATGGTGGAGATCGCCGAGTACCAGGCACGGAAGGCCGCCTGACCGGGGCTGTTTTCGGCCGGGTACGGCAGGTCCGTACGTTTGAGCGTTTCCGGGCCGGGCTAGGTTGAGGGCTATGGCTTCAACGTTCGGTGCTGCACAGGTGCTGGTGGCCTCCAACCGCGGCCCGGTCTCGTACGCGGTGGGCGAGGACGGTTCGCTGAACGCCAAACGGGGCGGCGGGGGGCTGGTCTCGGGGCTCTCCGCGATCGGCTCGGACGCGGACGCGCTCTGGGTCTGCTCGGCGCTGTCCGACGGCGACCGCGAGGCGGTCCGGCGCGGTGTCGGCGAGGACGGCGTACGGATGCTGGACATCCCGGCCGACGTGCACGCCGACGCGTACAACGGCATCGCCAACTCGGTCCTGTGGTTCGTCCACCACATGCTCTACCAGACTCCCCTGGAGCCGGTCTTCGACGCGGAGTTCCGGCGGCAGTGGACGTCGTACGAGACGTACAACCGGGCGTTCGCTCAGGCGCTGGCCGAGGATGCGGCGCAGGGTGCGGCCGTGGTCGTGCAGGACTACCACCTGACGCTGGTGCCGGGCATGCTCCGCGAGCTGCGGCCGGACCTGCGGATCGGGCACTTCTCGCACACGCCGTGGGCGCCGCCCGAGTACTTCCACATGCTGCCGGACGACGTGGCCGGGCAGGTGCTGCGCGGCATGCTCGGCGCGGACCGGCTGGGCTTTCTCACCCAGCGCTGGGCGGACGCGTTCGTCGCGTGTGCCGAACGGTTCGCCGACGGGCTCGGGGGCACGCGGGTCGGCGTGCACGGGCTGGGGGCCGACGCGGACTTCCTGCGCAAGCGGGCGCACGAGCCGGACGTCGAGGAGCGGATGGCCGCACTGCGGGAGCAGATCGGCGAGGGCCGCCGCACCATCGTCCGGGTCGACCGCACCGAGCTGTCGAAGAACATCGTGCGCGGCCTGCTGGCCTACCGCACGCTCCTCGACTCCCACCCCGAGTGGCGCGAGCGCGTCGTGCACGTCGCCTTCGCCTACCCCTCGCGGCAGGACCTCGCCGTGTACCGCGACTACACGGCCGAGGTGCAGCGGGTCTCGGAGGAGATCAACGCCGAGTACGGGACCCCGGGGTGGACCCCGGTCGTACTGAACCTCAAGGACGACTTCGCCCGCTCCCTGGCCGCGTACCGGCTCGCCGACGTGGCGCTCGTCAACCCCATCCGCGACGGCATGAACCTCGTCGCCAAGGAGGTCCCGGTCGTCTCCGACGCGGGCTGCGCGCTGGTGCTGTCGCGGGAGGCCGGGGCGTACGAGGAGCTGGGCGAGGACGCGGTCACGGTGAACCCGTACGACGTGACCGGCACGGCGGCGGCCCTGCACGAGGCGCTCTCGATGCGCCCGGAGGAACGCGCCGAGCGCGGCAAACGGCTGGCCGCGGCGGCGACCGCGCTGCCGCCGGCGCAGTGGTTCCTGGACCAGCTCGACGCGTTGAGGGGCTGAGCGGTGATGAGCCCGGAGGCATTGCCGACACCCGTCACCAAGGCCGGGCAGGAGGGTCTCGACGCCCTCCTCGCGCGGCCCTCCGAGGCGCTGATCGGGCTGGACTTCGACGGGACGCTCGCGCCGATCGTGGCCGATCCGGAGCTGGCCAGGGCCCATCCGGAGGCGCTGGGGGCGCTGGCGGCGCTCGCGCCGAAGGTGGCCGCCGTGGCGGTGATCACCGGCCGCCCGGCCGAGGTCGCGGTCCGCAACGGCGGCTTCGCTGACGTACCCGGTCTCGAACACCTCGTCGTCCTCGGGCACTACGGTGCCGAGCGGTGGGACGCCCGCAGCGGCGAGATCAGCGCGCCCGCCCCGCATCCCGGAGTCGCGGGTGTCCGCGGGGAGCTGCCCGAACTCCTCGAACGGCTCGGGGCGTCGCAGGGCACCTGGATCGAGGAGAAGGGCCGGGCCGTGGCCGTGCACACGCGCCGGGCCGCCGACCCGCAGGCCACCCTGGACCTGCTGCGCGAGCCGCTCACCGGCCTGGCCGGCCGCCACGGCCTGATCGTGGAGCCCGGCCGGCTGGTCCTCGAACTGCGCCCGCCCGGCATGGACAAGGGCGTCGCCCTCACCGAGTTCGCCCGGGAGATCGGCGCCGGTTCCGTCCTCTACGGCGGTGACGACCTGGGCGACCTGCCCGCCTACTCCGCCGTGGACCGCCTCCGCTCGGACGGCACCCCGGGCCTGCTGGTCTGCAGCGGCAGCGACGAGGTGACCGAACTGCGCGAGCGGGCGGACCTGGTGGTGGACGGCCCGGAGGGCGTCGTGCACCTGCTGAGCGCACTGGCCGCCCGGCTGCGGTAACGCCCTCTCAGCGTTCCGCCCGGCGCGTCTCCCGTATCCGCCGGAGCCGGTTGACCGTCACCGGGTCGTGGGCGAGGGCCCTGGGATCGTCCAGCAGGGCGTTGAGGAGCTGGTAGTAGCGCACGGGGGCGAGGCCCAGCTCCTCCCGTACGGCCCGTTCCTTCGCGCCGGGGCCGGGGAAGCTCCGGCGTTCGAGCGCGAGGATGTCCCGCTCCCGGCGCCCGAGCCCCTGCTCACCCGTGTCCTCGTCCATGCCAGGCACCGTAACGCCCGCCACCGACAGTCAGCCGGGCTACTCCGCGTTCTCCGCCCGGGACGCCTCCGCCTGGAGCTGGCCCAGGACTGCCGAGGGGCTGCCGCCGGGGGCGACGGCCTTGCCGATCCGCTGCTTGATCTCGGCGCTGACGTCGGCCCAGGAGGTCTTGCCGACCGGGTAGAGCTCGGAGGTCAGCAGCTCCTCCAGGAACGGCCTGAGGTGCCGGTCCTGGTCCGAGACGGACATGGCCCCGGACGCGGAGGTGGTGACCGGCAGCAGGTCGTACTCGCGGGAGAAGGCCAGCACGTTCTTCTCGCTGTAGACGAAGTCGAGGAAGTCACCGACCTGGTCGCGGTGGCCGTTCTTGCGGAAGGCCGTCATCCAGTCGGCGACACCGAGCGTGGACTTGCTCGTGCCTTCCTTGCCCGGTGTCGGCACCATGCCGTACTTGACGCCCTTCTTCGCGGCGATGTTCATCAGCGACGGGTGCCCGTTGACCATGCCGACCTCGCCCTTGGCGAAGGCGGCGAACGCGTCGGCCCGGTTGAGCTCCCCGGGCGCGACCGGCCCGGTCAGGCCCTTGCCGACCAGGTCGTCCTTCAGCCAGGAGAAGGTGTCGACGTTCTCCGGGGCGTCGATGCCGTAGCCGTCGACGGTGTCGGTGTAGCCGCCCCCGCCGCTGAGCATCCACTGCATGGTCTCGGCCGGCGCCTCCTCCGGCCCGAGGGGCAGCGCGTACGGGTAGGTCACGCCCTCCGCCTTGAGCGCCTCGGCGTCGTCGGCCAGGTCGTCCCAGGTCTTGGGCGGGGTGATGCCGGCCTCGGAGAAGAGGGTCTTGTTGTAGAAGAGCACGCGCGTGGAGGAGGCGAACGGCATGCCGTACTGCACGCCCTTCACCTGCCCCGCGGAGGCCAGCTGCCCGACGAAGTCGGCCTGCACGGGTATGGAGAGCAGTTCGTCGGCCTTGTAGAGCTGGTTCCGGGCCGCGTAACCGGCGTACGAGCCGATCTGCGCCATGTCCGGCGGGTCACCGGCGGCGACCATCTCCCTGACCTTGCGGTCGACGTCGTTCCAGGAGTAGACGCTGACGTCGATCTTCACACCGGGGTGGTCGGCCTCGTACTCCGCGACGAGCTTGTCCCAGTACTTCTGGGAGCTGTTGGCCTTGCTGTCGCCGTAGTCGGCGGCGACCAGCTTCAGGGTCACGTCGCCCGAGCCGCCCGTCACACCGCAGCCGCCAAGGACCGCCGTCATGCCCAGTGCGGACACCACCGCGATCGTTCCTGCCATCCGCCGCCGCTGCACCGCTGCACTTCCCCAACCCTGGCGTCACCGCCACCGAAAACTTTCGATATTCGGAATAAGGTCTACACCACGTGAGTGGACTAGACCTCTTGCGGGTCCCCGGGTCACACTGTGTTCCGTGAGACATGTCATCGCCCTGGACGTGGGCGGCACCGGAATGAAGGCCGCCCTGGCCGGGCCCGGGGGCGAGGTGCTGCACCGGTCCCGCCGTGCCACCGGACGCGACCAGGGTCCGGACGCCGTCGTCGCGGGCATCCTCGGCTTCGCCGCCGAGCTGCACGCGTACGGCGCCGAGCACTTCGGCATGCCCGCGGCCGCCGCCGGTGTGGCCGTGCCCGGCATCGTCGACGAGGCGGAGGGCGTCGCCGTCTACTCCGCGAACCTCGGCTGGCGCGACGTCCCCCTGCGCGACGCGCTCGCGGCACGCCTGGGCGTCCCGGTCGCCCTCGGCCACGACGTGCGCACCGGCGCTCTCGCCGAGGGCCGGGTCGGCGCGGGCCGAGGCGCCGACCGGTTCCTGTTCGTGGCGCTGGGCACCGGCATCGCGGGCGGCATCGGCGTCGAGGGCCGGGTCGAGTCGGGCGCGCACGGCTTCGCGGGCGAGATCGGCCACATCGTCGTACGGCCCGGAGGAGCCCCCTGCCCGTGCGGGCAGCGCGGCTGCCTGGAGCGCTTCGCCTCGGCGGCGGCCGTGAGCGAGGCCTGGGCCGCGGCCTCGGCCGACCCGGACGCGGACGCGGCCGACTGCGCGAAGGCCGTCGAATCCGGCGACCCGAAGGCCCGGGCGGTCTGGCAGGACGCCATCGACGCCCTGGCCGACGGCCTGGTCACGGCCCTGACCTTGCTGGATCCACGCACTTTGATCATCGGTGGTGGCCTGGCGGAAGCGGGGGAAACCCTCTTCACACCCCTGCGGGAAGCGATCCGTAGCCGCATCACCTTCCAGAAACAGCCGTCGATCGTCCCCGCGGCCCTGGGTGACGCGGCGGGTTGTCTGGGCGCGGGCCTACTCGCCTGGGATCTCCTCGACCGGACCGACCGTATGGAGGTAACGCCCTGATGACCGATGCCCCAGGGGCGCGGGGAACTGCGCGACCAGCCACGCACCACCCGCACTCCGCACCATCGGGAACCCTCACGGTCCTCACCGGCGCGACCGTGGTCCTCCCCACGGAGACGGTCACAAACGGCCGGGTCGTCATCAACGGCACCCGCATCACCGCCACAGCCCCGGAAAACGCGACGGTCATCGACGTAACCGGCCACTACGTCATCCCCGGCTTCGTCGACCTCCACAACCACGGCGGCGGCGGAGCCTCCTTCACCTCCGGCTCGGCCGAGGACATCCTCAAGGGCATCCACACCCACCGCCTGCACGGCACGACCACCCTGGTCGCCTCCACCGTCACCGGCGACATGGACTTCCTCACCCGACGCGCCGGCCTGCTCAGCGAACTCGCCGAGCAGGGCGAGATCGCCGGCGTCCACTTCGAGGGCCCGTTCATCTCCCCCTGCCGCAAGGGCGCCCACGCCGAGAACCTCCTGCGCGACCCGCACCCCGCGGACGTCCGCAAGCTGATCGACGCGGCCCGGGGTCAGGCGAAGATGGTCACCCTGGCCACCGAACTCCCCGGCGGACTGGACTCCGTACGCCTTCTGGCCGAACAGGGCGTGATCGCGGCGATCGGCCACACGGACGCGACCTACGAGCAGACGGTCGAGGCCATCGACGCGGGCGCGACGGTGGCCACCCACCTCTTCAACGCGATGCCACCCCTCGGCCACCGCTCCCCCGGCCCGATCACCGCGCTCCTCGAGGACGACCGGATCACGGTCGAGCTGATCAACGACGGCACGCACCTGCACCCCGCCGCACTCCGGCTGGCGTTCCACCACACGGGCGCGGACCGCGTGGCGTTCATCACGGACGCGATGGACGCGGCCGGTTTCGGCGACGGCCGCTACTGGCTCGGCCCGCTGGAGGTGGAGGTCGCCGACGGCGTGGCCCGCCTGGTCGAGGACGGCACGATCGCGGGCTCCACCCTCACCCTGGACCGCGCCTTCAAACGGGCCGTCACGATCGACGGCCTGTCGGTCGAGGACGCGGTGCGGGCCCTCTCGGCGACCCCTGCCCGCCTGCTCGGCATGGCCGACCGCATCGGCTCCCTGGAACCCGGCAAGGACGCGGACCTGGTGCTCCTGGACTCGGATTTCGAGTTGAAGGGCGTGATGCGCAGGGGCGAATGGGTGGTGGGTCCCCAACTGGGCTGATCCATCCCCCAGTCGGGAGACGGTGGCCGGGTCCAGGACTGGGCCGACCGCCGTCTCTTTGGCATGATCAGGGAACGTTCACGGCAACAAGCGCGTCCGGGGGGAGGTCGGCCCAGGTGATCCTCACGGTCACACTGAACACCGCTCTCGACATCACCTACCGCGTACGGTCCCTCCGGCCGCACGCCTCCCACCGCGTCTCCGAGGTGACGGAACGCCCTGGCGGCAAGGGCGTCAACGTGGCCCGGGTCCTCGCGGCCCTCGGGCACGAGGTGACGGTGACGGGATTCACGGGCGGTGCGACGGGCCGGGTCGTCCAGGAACTTCTGGCCTCGGTGCCGCGCGTGGTGGACGCGCTGATCCCGATCACGGGCCCGACACGCCGCACGATCGCCGTGGTCGACGACCGGTCCGGCGACACCACACAACTCAACGAACCCGGCCCCACGGTCACACCCACCGAGTGGTCCGCCTTCCAGGAGGCCTACGAGGTCCTGCTCCCCACCGCCTCCGCCGTGGCCCTGTGCGGCAGCCTCCCACCGGGCGTCCCGGTGGGCGCATACGCCGGACTGGTCCGCACGGCCAGGTCCGCCGGCGTCCCGGTCCTCCTCGACACGAGCGGCGAACCCCTGCGCCGCGGCGTCGCCGCCCGCCCCGACATCATCAAGCCGAACTCCGACGAACTGGCGGAACTGACGGGCTCCCACGACCCCGTGCGAGCCACCCAGGACGCCCGCCGCCGGGGCGCGGGCGCGGTGGTCGCCTCCCTCGGCGCGGAAGGCCTGCTGGCGGTAACCCCCGAGGGCCGCTGGCGCGCCGCCCCACCGTCATCCCTCCACGGCAACCCCACGGGCGCAGGCGACTCAGCGGTCGCCGGCCTGATGTCGGCCCTGGTGGAGCACCGTCCCTGGCCGGATCGCCTGACCCGAGCGGTCGCCCTGTCGGCGGCGACGGTCTCGGCGCCGGTCGCGGGGGAGTTCGACCGGGGCGTGTACGAGGAGCTGCTGGGGCGGGTCACGGTGACGAGTGAGGCATCTGCGGCGTAGGGCACAGGTGACCGAAATCCTCTGGCCGATTCGCCTCTCCCCCACCTAAGATCACCGACGACCAAAGATCGACCTTTTTTGCTGGGGGAACAATTGAACAAGATCACGAGGCTGGCCATGGTCGGCATCGCCTCCGTGGGCCTCATGGCCACCATGAACTCCGGCGCTTCGGCGGCCCCGGAGATCAAGGCTGCTCCGGCGGCCGCGCAGGAATGGGGCGGCGGCTGGAGCGACGTCCGGGACGTCAGCATCCGTGAGAAGCCCAGCACCACCGCACGGAAGGTCGGCACCCTGAAGAAGGGGAAGATCGTCAAGTGCTGGGTCGCCGGGTGCAGCGGCACGCACAACGGCGGCGCCTACAAGTGCTCAAGCAGCTCGCCGACCGAGAAGGACTGGCACGAGGTCCGGTGGAACGGCAAGAAGGCGTGGGCCGCGAGCCGTTGCCTGGAGTGGGGCCGGGTCGAGTGAGCTGAGCTCGTTACCGCTCGTACGGCGGCGGCCGTCCCCCACGGTGGGGGGACGGCCGCCGTCGTCGTATCAGTCCGACCGGCTAGCCTCGCTTGAGGTAGAACTGGTCGAGGACCGCGTCGCACTTGTTGCCCTCGTTGCAGGCGAGCTCGATGGTGTTGGTCCCCTTGTTCAGGTTCACGATGGCCCAGGTGTTCTTCCAGCCCTGTTCCCAGTCGCCCTTGGGTGAGTTCCCGAAGTTCTTCATGCTCATGGGCCTGGGGTCCGGCTTGCCGTTGACCACCAGGGTCGCATTGGCGTCCGTGCCCGGGACGCCGTAATTCAGGTAGAGCTTGTAGGAGCCGGCCTTCTCGATGCCGTCCACCGTCCAGGTGACCTTGGCACCGACCTGGTTGAAGCCCGTCACATAGACCCCGCCGTCGGCCTTCGCGCCCTTGAACTCCGACGCCGTCGTGAGGCCGGGGCTGAGCCGCATCGCCTTCGCGTCGATCTTCGGAAGCTCGGTCTTGCCCGCCGCGCTCTTGCTGGCCGACGGAGTCGGTTCCGCGCTCTGGGACTGGTTCTGGCCGGAGCCGGCCTGGTCCTCGGACTTCTTGTCGTCCTTGTCGCCGCCCAGCATGGCCACGCCGATGCCGATGACGACCGCCGCGACCACCGCGATCGCACCGATCAGCAGGCCCTTGGTGTTCGGGCCGCGGCCACCGCGGCCGCCTCCGCCGCCGGGTACCTGGTGCTGGGGGGCGGTGGTGGCTCCGCCGCCGCCGGGCAGCGTCTCGGGTGCCGCGTAGTGCGCGTTCGGCCGGCCGTAGCCGCCCTGCTGCTGGGGGGCCTGACCGTACGCCGCGGTCTGGCCCGCGCCCGCCTGCTGCTGCTGGCCGTAGGAGCGGGTACCGACCGCACGCACCCGGTTGACCGAGTTCGGGTAGCCGTAGCCCCCGGACGGCGGCTGGGCTCCGTTGGCCTGCCCGTCGGCGTAGAGATAGCCGAACGGGTCGTCGTCCTCGGGCGTGCTCGCGCCGTTGTTGCCGGGCGTCATCCCTTGGTCTCCTCAGTCAGGTGCGGTGCAATGCGGTACGGGTCGTGAGAGAGCGAGCCTACCCGCTCCCAGTGACCCAAACGGGTGACTCAGACCGCATCCACTCGCTGACCTCGGGTTCACCCAGCGCGTCTGTGTTGTTTGGGACGAGATCGTTTCTCGACGTACATCCGCTCGTCAGCGGATTTCAACACTTCGTCCGCCGTCATTCCACAGTGTGCCCATCCGATGCCGAAGCTGGCGCCGACCCGGACGGCACGCCCCTCGGCGCGGATGGGCTGGATGATCTCGTTGCGGAGGCGGACCGCGAGGTCCTGCGCGTCGGCCCGGCCGAGTCCGTCGGCGAGGATGACGAATTCGTCACCCCCGAGCCGGGCGACCGTGTCACCGTCGCGGACGCCGCCGCTCAGACGCCGGGCGACCTCGATGAGAACCGCGTCACCCGCGTTGTGCCCGAACCGGTCGTTGATCGACTTGAAGCCGTCGAGGTCGCAGAAGAGGACGGCGAGACCCTTCATACCGTCGTCGTGGTCGCCGTCCGGGGCGACGGTGTGCACATGATGGTCATAGGCGTCGTACGGCTCGGCGGCCTGCCGGAAGTCGAAGCCGGGGCCGACGACGTCGAAGGCGGGGTGGCCGTAGGCCGCGTCATGGGACTCGGCGACGGCGGAGTGCGGGGGCGCGGCGCGCTGACAGAGCCGCGACGACAGGCGGGAGCGCAGCTCGGCGGAGTTCGGCAGGCCGGTGAGTGAGTCGTGCGAGGCGCGGTGGGCGAGCTGCAGCTCACGACGCTTGCGCTCCTCGATGTCCTCGACGTGGGTGAGGAGGAAGCGCGGTCCGTCGGCGGCGTCGGCGACGACGCTGTTGCGCAGTGAGACCCAGACGTAGGTGCCGTCACGGCGGCCGAGGCGGAGTTCCGCGCGGCCGCCCTCCGCCGAGGTCCGCAGCAGGGTGCCTATGTCCTCGGGGTGGACCAGGTCGGAGAAGGAGTAGCGGCGCATCGCGGAGGCGGGGCGGCCCAGCAGCCGGCACAGGGCGTCGTTCGTGCGCAGGATCCGGCCGTGCTGGTCGCCGCCCATCTCGGCGATGGCCATGCCGGACGGGGCGTACTCGAAGGCCTGCCTGAAGCTTTCCTCGCTCGCGCGCAGCGCCTGCTGCTCGCGCTCCAGCCGGACGAGGGCGCGCTGCATGTTGGCGCGCAGCCGGGCGTTGCTGATCGCGATGGCGGCCTGGAACGCGTACATCTGGAGTGCCTCGCGGCCCCAGGCGCCGGGCCGGCGGCCGTTGCGCGGGCGGTCCACGGAGAGCACGCCGATCAGCTCGCCGCATGCCGCGCTGCCCTGCGGCCCGGGCGCGTACATGGGCGCGAAGAGCCTGTCGGCCGGATGCCACTCGTCCTCGAAGCGGGGCGCGGGACCGTCGGTGTACCACTGCGGGACGTCGTCGTCGTCGAGGACCCAGCCCTCGGTGTGCGGTATGAACACCAGGTCGCCCCAGCGCTCGCCCATGCCGAGGCGGCGTTCCCAGGAATCGCGCGAGCCGACGCGGCCGGTGATGAGGGCCTCTGCGGCGGGGTTCCCGGCGAAGGCGGCGACGACGAGATCGCCGTCGGGGCGTACGAGGTTCACGCACGCCATCTCGTACCCGAGAGCGGCGACGACGCCCTCCGCGACGGTCTGCAGTGTGTCGGCCAGGCTGCGGGCCGTGTTCATGTCGGCCATGACCTGGTGCAGTTGTCGCAGGGACGCAAGGCGGACGTAGGGCTCCGACTCGGTCTCCATGCTCGCCCTCCCCCCCGAGACCTCGCAGCGAATCAAGGGTTCTCATCGGCGTTCGTCCTGGCAGCTTCCCCGCCACTGAATCACAGCGCGCTGCTCACTCGGTACACAGGGTCAACAATTCCTGCCCCTTGTGACTCAAGTCACAGGCAAAGCTGAACAATTGAGTGGAGTTTCTGCGTTTTTCACGTGCGTCTATCGAACGCAAACTTTGTCAGGTTGCGCCCATGTTCTTCCCGAAGGCCTTCAGGAGTCCGTCGCTAGTCCTAAGACCCTGATCGGGCGGGAGCCCGATGCGCGGCGCGCGGGGCGGAGATTAGCGTTTCGGGTGTGCCGAACACTCCCGCCGCCACGTCCCCGATCATTCCGTCACCCGCCTCCGGGCATGCTGAGGGGGTGAGCAACGACGAGTTCCGTGCCGCCATGTCCCGGCTGGCCTCGGGCGTGGTCCTGGTGACCGCGCAGGAGCCGCCGCTCGACCCGGACGACCCCTCGGCGCCGGGCAGCGAGGACGTTGGCATGACGGCCACGGCCTTCATGTCGGTGTCCCTGGACCCGCCCATGGTGCTGGTGAGCCTGCGCGAGGGCTCCCGCATGGACGAGCTGCTCGACGAACAGCCCCAGTGGGCGGTCTCGGTCCTGTCCGAGAGCCAGCGGCACATCGCGGGCCGGTTCGCCATGAAGGGCCGGGTCAGCGACCGGCTGCTGTTCGCCGACATCCCTTACACGCGCGGCGAGTACACCGGGGCACCCCTGGTGGGCGGCGCCCTGGCCGTCCTGGAGTGCCGCACCGAGCAGCGCGTACCGGCCGGCGACCACACGCTGGTCATCGGCCGCGTCCTGACGGCCCATGTGCCGAGCGCTGAGGGCGGGCCGCTGACGTACTTCCGGGGGCGATACCGGCAGTTGGGGTGAGGCGGAAATCCGGTGGCCCGGGGTTGATCGCCGACCCTAGGGTGCGCGCATGACGACGACGGGCCTCCACCTCGAAGAGATCACCGCCGCGAACCTCGACGCCGCCCTCGGCATCCGCGTCCGCCCCGACCAGGAACACGCGGTCGCCCCGGTCGTGAAGTCACTCGCCGAGGCGTACGCGCACGGCGCCATCGCGTGGCCCCGCCTCATCGTCGACGGCGACCGCCCGGTCGGCTTCCTCATGGCCTGCCTCGGCATCGACTGGTACGGGGACGGCAGCGACTTCCGCTCGGGCCTGTGGCGGCTGAACATCGCGGCCGGAGAGCAGGGCAAGGGGTACGGCCGTTTCGCCGTCGAGTCCGTCGCCGCCGAGCTGCGCCGACGCGACACCAAGAGGTTCTACGTCACCTGGCACCCGGGACCGGACGGCCCCGAGGGCTTCTACCTGGGGCTCGGCTTCCGCCCGGACGGGGAGAACAGCGGGGGCCAGACGGTGGGGCTGCTGGAGCTGACTGGCCCAGGGCCCCTCGACAGGCGCTAGCTCCAGCCCTGGGCCGATCGGCCGCGCTTGGTCTCCGAGCGCTGCTTCTTCTCGCGCAGCCGGCGCTCGTTGATACCCCGGGGGATCCGGGTCTGCCTGCGGGGCTTGGGCGGGGGTGCGGTGGCCTCGGCCAGGAGGGCGGCGAGGCGTACGGCGGCGGTCTCGCGGTTGCGCCACTGGGAGCGGTGCTCGGAGGACCGTACGGTGACGACTCCGTCGGCCAGGCGCCCGGCCAGCCGCTCCAGCGCCCGCTGCTTCCACACCTCGGGCAGCGCCTCGGTCTTCGCCAGGTCGAAGCTGAGCTCGACCTTCGAGTCACTGGTGTTGACGTGCTGTCCGCCGGGCCCCGAGGAGCGCGAGAAACGCCACATGAGCTCGGCCTCGGGCAGGGAGACGGAGCCGCGGATGACGTGGGGACCAGACATGCCGTCCATGTTCCCGCTTCTGTCCGGTCCGCGTCATCCCAATAATCGCGAGTAAAGAAAGTAAAGGAGCTGGAACCTCGCGTACCCCTCTCTGCGTTCAGGGGGTAGCTGTAGCTTCTTTGCCGTACTGCCGTACGTAAACGAGGGAAGGGACTCCCAACAATGGCTGTAAGCCTGTCCAAGGGTGGCAACGTCTCGCTCACCAAGGAGGCTCCGGGCCTGACCGACGTCACCGTGGGCCTCGGCTGGGACGTCCGCACCACCACCGGCACGGACTTCGACCTCGACGCGTCCGCGATCGCGGTCAACACGCAGGGCAAGGTCTTCTCGGACGCCCACTTCGTGTTCTTCAACAACAAGCAGACCCCGGACAACACGATCGTCCACACCGGCGACAACCGCACGGGTGAGGGCGCCGGCGACGACGAGGCGATCAACGTCAATCTCGCCGCCCTCCCGGCCGACATCGAGAAGATCGTCTTCCCGGTGTCCATCTACGACGCCGAGAACCGCTCGCAGAACTTCGGCCAGGTCCGCAACGCCTACATCCGCATCGTCAACCAGGCCGGCGGCGCCGAGATCGCCCGCTACGACCTGTCGGAGGACGCGGCCACGGAGACGGCCATGGTCTTCGGCGAGCTCTACCGCAACGGCGCGGAGTGGAAGTTCCGCGCCGTCGGCCAGGGCTACGCCTCGGGCCTGGTCGGCATCGCCCAGGACTTCGGCGTGAACGTCTGACGGACGTCGAGCTTGTTCTGACTGTGGAGCCCCCGAGCCTTGGAAGAGGCCGGGGGCTCCGCCCTTTTCTCAGGTGGCGGAACCCCACTTCTCATGGGGCGGAACCCCACTTCTCATGTGGCGGAGCCCCACGACGACCAAGCCACCCGCGCTACGTTCCGGGGGTGATCCTCGAACCCCTGCTCCCGCCGTCCCCCGGCGAATCCGTCCCCGCTCCCCTGCTCACCGAACTCACCGCCCTCTACGCCGCCAACCACGAGTTCCACACCCTCAGCGGCGACTTCCCCGACCCGGACGACATCCGCCCGGAACAGGTCGCGGCCGCCCTGGCCGAGGAATGGGCCCATCCGGACGTCGACGTGCTGCTCGCCCGCGGCTTCGGTCGCCTGATCGGTATCGCGATCACCCTCGCCCACCACCCCGACCCCGCCGACCCGGACCCCTGGATCGGCCTGCTGATGGTGGACGCGAGCCTGCACGGCCAAGGCCACGGCCGCCGCCTCGCCTCCCTCGTGGAGGACCGCTTCCGCGCAGCGGACCGCACGGCCGTACGTCTCGCCGTCCTGGCCAACAACCCGAAGGCCCTCGCCTTCTGGACGGCTCTCGGCTACGAGGTCATCGACCACCGCGAGGACGTGCAGCTGAAACGCCCGTGCGCGGTCCTGCGCAAGGATCTGACCACGCCGTAGCACCAGGCCTCTCAGGGCCTCTCCGGCTTCCCCTCCCCGTACAGCCAGTCCTCCCAGATCCCCTCGAAGTCCTCCCCGGGCGCCTGCTTTTCGACGTACGCCGTGAACTCGGCCGTGTCCGCGTTCCCATGGCGATGGTTCGTCGCCCATCCCCGCAGGATGGCGAAGAACCTGTCGTCGCCGACGGCCTGGCGGATCTTGTGGAGGACCATCGCGCCCCGCTGGTAGACGGGGTCGCCGGAGATGTTCGCGGCATCCGCTGGCTTCGCGGGCGGGAACGCCCAGAGGTCCTTGTACGTCTTCTCGCCGTTCTCGTACAGCGCGTCGAAGGACTCCTGCGCGCTCTCCCCGCCGTGGCCCTCCCGCCACAGCCACTCCGCGTAGGTCGTGAAGCCCTCGTTGAGCCACATGTCGCGCCAGCTCTCCGGCGTGACGGAGTCGCCGTACCACTGGTGGGCGAGTTCGTGGACGAGGAGGGTGATGCCGGGGGCGCCGGGGAAGACGGGGCGGGTCTGGGTCTCCAGGGCGTAGCCGACCTCGGCCGCGCGGTCGACGATCGCGCCGGTGGAGGAGAAGGGATACGGGCCGAAGCGCTTCTCCGCCCAGCGCAGGATCTCGGGGATGCGGGCGAGCACCACGCGGCTCGCCTCCTTCTCCCCCGGGTCGACGGCCGTGTACACGGGCAGCCCGTCCCGGGCGGTGGAGCGGGCGATGTCGTAGCGGCCGATCGCGAGCGTGGCGAGGTAGCTCGCCATGGGCTCGGCGGAGTGCCAGCTGAACGTCGTACGTCCGCCCTTCGCGGTCGTGACGTCGCGCAACTCCCCGTTGGAGACCGCCCGGAGCCCCGGCGGCACGGTCACCGTGAGGTCGTACGACGCCTTGTCGGACGGGTGGTGGTTGCCGGGGAACCACGCCATCGACCCCGTCGGTTCGCCCAGCGCGAGCACCCCGTCCGCGGTGCGCAGCCAGCCCTCCTGGGAGCCGTCCGGGTCGGTGACGGTCTCGGGCGCCCCGGAGTAGCGGACGGTCACGCGGAACGTCTCGTCCCGGCCGAGGTCCTTGCGCGGCCGGACGGTGAGCTCCTGCCCGGCCCGGTTCCAGCGGGCCGTCTCGCCGCCGACGGTGACCTTGCCGACCTCCAGGCCGATCAGGTCGAGGTTGAAGGCGGAGAGGTCCTTGGTCGCGCGGGCGGTGAGGGTGGCCGTGCCGGTGAGGTGGTGGGCGTCCGGATCGTAGGCGAGGCGCAGGCCGTAGTGGGTGACGTCGTAGCCGCCGTTGCCGGCCTTCGGGAAGTAGGGGTCGCGTACGCCGGAGCCGCCCGGGGTGCCGTGGACCCCGCCGCAGGCCGTGAGGGCGAGCGCGGAGACGAGCAGGGCGGGGACAAGACGTACGGACCGGGCCACGACCTCGATCCTATGGGGGGCATGACAGCATCACCCCCGTGCTCGACATCGGCTACGCCCTCTCCAACCGCTTCCCGGACCCTCCGCAGACCGACTACCGCCGCGCGGACGTCCGCGCCCTGCGGCACGACCTGTTCTGCGGCGACGTCTACTTGGCGGACACCAAGACGGACCACGAGGTGTCCACAGCCTGGGGATGGGTGCCGGTGCTCGACTTCGCGTGGGCGCTGTGCGACATCGTGGAGCGGATCGACCGGGACCCGGCGGGCTCGCGGGCGTCCCGGCCGCAGCGGGCGGAACTGGACTTCACCGAGTCGACCGACCGGATGCTCTTCGAGCGCCGCTTCGGGTGGGTGGACATCGAGGCCGACTGGATGCGCGCGGAGGAGCTCCCGCTCACCGTCTCCCACACCGAACTGCGCCGCGAGTCCCGGGACTTCCTGCACGACCTGATCGCCGACCTCACCGATCTGCACGACGACCTCGCCGAGAACCCGGCGATCTGGACCCTTCAGGCGCGCTTTCCCAGGGTCTCCTGACGACGTCCGCCACCGGGCTGGCACGATCAACCTTCGACCGGCAGCGGATACAGCGGACACGGGGAGAACGGCGACGTGAGCCAGGGGCGCGTGACCTACGGCCTGAACTACAAGATGACGCCACCGGTCATCGTCAGCGGAGAGGGGCTTGAGCAGGGCACCATCGTCCGGCTCCACCGCGACCCCGACAGCCCCGCGCCGGACCGGCTCCGCTCCCAGCGGGCCTTCCATCTGCGCGCGGAGGACTGGGCGCCGGTCGCCCGGGTGGTGACGGAGCAGCCGCTGGGGTCACGGCTGAGCGGACGCCCGGCGGTGTACCACGTCCTGGATCCGTACGGCGCCCCGCTCGGGCGGATCACCCTGCGGCGGCGCCGCGCCTTCCGGTGGGGGCGCAAACGCTGGACCGTGGAACCGGCGGCGGGGCCCGTCCTGCACGGGTACGAGGGCCGACTGGTGTGGTGGGCGCTGTGGTGGCCCTTCGGGCTGCCGGTCTATCTCCTCTTCGTGCTCCTGGCCCTGATGGCGGAGATCGACGACGACTTCCGCCCACCCCGGCGCATCACCTGGCGGGACGGCAGCCACCGCGCCCACCTCGTCTTCCGCGCGGTGGCCGAGGACTACCGGCTGCTGCGGCATGAACTCGACCCCCGTCTGGTCACCGCCCTCATAGCCCTGCACCAGTCCTACGACTGCCCGGAGCAGGCGGGGTCAGGGGGCTGGTACGAGGGGTGAGCGGACAGCGATCAGCACGCGGAGGCCAGCGTGCGGCCATGAGCACGCGGCGATCATCCCTCCACCCTGATCCCCCACTCCACCGCCAGCACCGGTGCCAGATCCAGCAGTTGCGCCGTACTGATCACCGCCCCCGACAGCCGGTCGAGACCCCCGCTGATCTCCAGCGGCGCGGCCCCGCGCAGGTCGACGTCCGTGAGGGTCGCCGCGTGCAGGTCGACGCCCTTCAGGGCGCAGTCCACGAACTCCACCCGCTCCAGGCGGGCGCCCCCGAAGTCCGGCTCGACGAGGACACAGCCCTCGAAGACGACGTCTCTGAGCCGGGCCGTGCGCAGATTCAGATAGTCGATCTTGCCGCCGCGGATCAGCACCCGCTCCAGCACCGCCCCGTGCAACTGCGGCCCGCCGAGGCGGGCGTCGGTCAGCTCCACGTCCCGCAGGGTCGCCTCGGCGAGGTCGGTGCCGACGCCCCGGACGCCGGTGAGGGCCGAGTCCAGGAACCGGGCATGCCGCAGCCGCGTCTCGTCCAGCGCGCACCCCGTCAGCGCGCAGTCCATGAAACGGGCCCCCGCCCCGTCCTGCCCAGTGAGCTCCGCGTCCCGGAACTCCAGCCCGTCGTAGTCCCCGTCCGGCTCCAGCTCACCGCCCCCGTACGGCTCCAGCGGCGGCAGCCGCACCTCCGGTCGCCGCGCGCCCTTCACACCCGTACCGCCCGCCGCTCTCCTCGCCATGTCCCCATGCTGCACCCCACCACTGACAACACCCCCTGACCTGCGCGAACACCGGCCATGTCACATTCCGGCCCCCGCGAACGGTCGTAATCCCGAAGGCGATTGTCGACCTCAGGCCTCAGGGAGATCCCAGCCATGCACCGCATCACCGTCATAGGCGGCGGCTTCGCCGGACTGACCGCCGCCATCACCGCCGCCGAGGCGGGCGTCAAGGTCACCCTCCACGAAGCCCACCACACCCTCGGCGGCCGGGCCCGCACCGCCGAGGGCCCGTACCGCACGAACGAGGGCCCGCACGCCCTCTACAGCGGCGGCCCGCACTGGGCCTGGCTGAAGCAGCGCGACCTCATCGGCCCGCTCGCCCCGATCCCTCCCCTGGAGGGCGCCCGGCTACGGCTGCGCCACCACGGCGTGCTGCGCCGCACCCCGCCCTTCCCGATGCTGAAGCTGCTGCGCCGGAACGCCCGGCAGGCGCCCGTGGACGTCGACTTCCTGACCTGGGCGACCGGCATCGCGGGCGAGGAGGGCGCCCGGGCCGCCGCGCACTACTCCGCCGTCGCCCTCTTCCACCACGACCCCGGCTCCCTGTCGGCCGCGTTCGTCCAGGAGCGCCTGCGCCGGGCCACCAAGCTTCCGCCCGAGGCCCATTACCCACACGGCGGCTGGGCCAGCCTCATCGACCGGATGGCCGCCCGGGCCTGGAACCTGGGGGTGAGGATGGAGACCCTGTCCCGCATCGACACGCTCCCGACCGGCACACCGGTGGTCGTCGCGACCTCCCTGGACGCCGCCCGGCGTCTGCTCGGCGACGACTCCCTGACCTGGCCGAGCGGCCGTACCACCCTCGTCGACCTGGCCGTGCGCACGCGGCGCGGGGACGCCTTCGCGGTCTCCGACCTGGACGCGCCCGGCTGGCTCGAACGGTTCACCGCCCAGGACCGCAGCCTCGCCCCGGCCGGCGAGCAGCTCATCCAGGGGCAGATCCCTCTCGCCCCGCACGAGTCCAAGTCCGACGGCACCGCCCGCGCCGAGCAGCTGCTCGACCTGGGGTTCCCGGGCTGGCGGGAGCGCGTCACCTGGCGGCGCGAGTCCGTCGCGGCCGGGCGTACGGGCGCGGTCGACCTGCCCGGCACCAGCTGGCGCGACCGGCCCGCCGTGGACCGGGGCGACGGTGTCTACCTCGCCGGTGACCAGGTCGCGGCCCCCGGCGTGCTGTCGGAGGTCTCCTTCAACAGCGCCCTGACGGCGGTGTCCCTGGCCCTCGGCCGGCGGGAGCTTGACCTCAAGCAAGCTTGAGGTTGAAGGCTGGGGTCCATCGGGCGCCCGCCCGACGCGACCACGAGGAGCTCCCATGCACGCCATCCGCCTGCACGCCTTCGGCCCGGCCGAGAACCTCACCCACGAGCAGGTCGAGGACCCCCAGCCGGGCCCCGGTCAGGTCCGTATAGCCGTACGGGCGGCGGGCGTCCACCTCCTGGACGCCGCCCTGCGCGAGGGCATGCGGGGCGGACCGGCGGCCGAGCGGGCGACCCTGCCCACCGTCCCCGGCCGCGAGGTCGCCGGTGTCGTCGAGTCCCTGGGCGAGGGCGTCGCGGACCTGTGGCTCGGCAAGCGGGTCGTCGCCCACCTCGGCTTCGTCCCCGGCGGGTACGCCGAGCTGGCCGTCACCGCGGTCGAACGCCTGCACGAGATCCCGGGGAACCTGGACTTCGCCGAGGCCGTCGCCATGATCGGCACGGGCCGTACGGCGATGGGGATCCTCCAGTTCGCCGACCTCGGCCCCGGCTCGGTGGCCGTCGTCCCGGCCGCCGCCGGCGGCATCGGCACGCTGCTCGTGCAGTACGCCAAGAACGCCGGCGCGACCGTCGTCGGCCTCGCGGGCGGGCCGGAGAAGGTCGCCCGCGTGCAGGCGAACGGCGCCGATCTCGCCGCCGACTACAAGGACCCGGCCTGGCCCGCCAAGGTCCGCGCCCACCTCGGCGGCCGCACCGCGACCGTCGTCTTCGACGGCGTCGGCGGCGACGTGGCCCGCGAGGCCGTCGCCCTCCTCGGCCCCGACGGCAGGCACATCGTCTTCGGCTGGTCCGGCCAGGGCATCCTCGACGGCGAGCCCTACCTCGTCGACGGCGTCTCCGAACAGGTCCTCGGCCCCGTGATGCTGGCAAAGGCCGGCGGCCCCGACCCCCTGCGCACCCTCGAACTGCGCGCCCTCACCGAGGCCGCCACCGGCCGGCTCACCCCGGCCGTACAGCGCTTCCCGCTCCGCGAGGCGGCGGCCGCGCACCGGGCGCTGGAGAGCCGGGGCACGACGGGGAAGGTGGTCCTGGAACCCTGACACGACACCGAGGAGGGCCCCACGCACCGCAGGGCCCTCCTCGTCACCAGGGTCTGCTCGCCCTCCAGGAAGAGAGGGTCTGCCACAAGCCGATCAGCGAACGACCGCCTTCGTCGCCTTGCTCACCGCCGACCCGTCCTTGTGCCCCGCGCGGTGGGCCATCACCTTCACGGTGATCTTCTTGCCCTGCTGCGCCGCCTTCAGCACGAGCGAGGACTTCGTCGCCCCGCTGACCGCCTTGCCGTCGGCGTACCACTGGTACGACCAGGAGGACGCGGCCGGGCTCCACGTCCCGGTCGACGACTTCAGCGTCTTGCCGACCTTGGCCGTCCCACTGATCACCGGCGGCTTGGTCGCCTTGGACGCGTCGCCCTTGGCCACGGTCACCGCCGGCGAGGACGCCGACCCGCTCTGCCAGCCGCTCCTGACCGCCGTCACGGTCACGCCGATCTTCTTGCCGGCCTGCGCCGCGGGGATCCGGTACGCCGACGCCGTAGCGCCGCCGATCGCGGCCCCGTCCGCCTTCCACTGGTACGTGTACGACGTCGCCGCCGCCGACCAGGTGCCCGGCGCCGCGGTGACCTCGGCGCCCACCTTGGGCGTGCCGGTCACCTTCGGTTCCGCCGTGTTCTCCAGCTCGGGCCGGGGCGTCACGGTGAAGGTGCCGCGCTGGAACTCCCAGCCGCGCGTGATCACGCTGACGTTCCAGGTGCCGGTCGCCGCGCCCGTGAGGTCCACGGTCGCGGTCACCGTCCGGTTGTCCGCGGCGACCGAGTCCGCCTCCGCCGTGATCGTCTTGCCGGCCTGGCTCAGCCGGACCGTGACGTCCTTCCCGAGCGCGGTGCCGGTGACCGTGAGCTTCACCTTGCCGCCGGTGGCGCCCGTGTCCGGGCTGACGGCGGTGACGTTCGTCTTCTCCGTGCCGCACAGCGCGGACGAGCAGATGAGTTCGGCGCTGTAGGCCGTGCTCGACGCCTTCTCCGGCAGGCCGAGCAGGAACAGCGACGGCGTACTCGCAGAGACCGAGCCCTGGACGGCGCAGTCGTAGCCCTCCGGGATGAAGCGCGTGCAGCCGTTCTTCCAGGTGGACCTGTCGTACAGGACGGGTACCGCCTTGACGTCGGCGCCCGCCGTGTCCTTGATGTCGGTGTCGAAATGGTCGAATCCCGCGGTGGGCAGCGCCGCGCACACGGCGGTGCGCGACTCGTCCAGTGTGCCGGTGACCGGCCCGTACCCGAAGGCCACGGACGGCACCTTCACACACTCCGGGGCGGGCCCGTCGGCGGTCGCGATCCGCAGGCGGTCCAGGCGGTACTCGGGCGCCGCCTTCAGATGAGCCGGCGTCTGCACGAGAACCTGGTGGGTGGTCGAACCGCTCACCGCGCAGGACGTGTTGCGGAAGGAGCACTCCACGCGGCCGTCCCCGGCGACCACCGCGCTGTTGGCGGTGCCGAGCGCGTCCCGCACGTCGACGTGTACGACGTCGGTCGCCGCGCCGGTGGTCACCTGGTGGCAGTTGATGGTGCCCGGCGCGTACGCGCTCTTCAGGGACGCCCCGCCGACCTTCACCGCGGCGGTCGTCGCACAGCCCGCGGCGGAGGCTCCGGCCGTGACGTCACGCCGGGTCAGGCTGTACGTCGCGGTCTCGTCCCGGCCGGTCACCAGCACGGTGTGGGCCTTGCCCGGGGTCAGCGAACAGATCGTCCAGCCGTCGGTGGTGGCGTAACGGTCGCAGACGCGCTTGCCGTCTGAGTCCAGCACCGAGAAGCCGGCGGGAGCGGTCCCCGAGGTCGCGGTCAGCTGGAGCAGCTCCGCGTTCGAGTGCGCGTCGGCCGGGATGCCCAGGCAGTGCGAGAAGACGCCGCCGCCCGTGGTCAGCGTGGCCTTCGCGCCGCCCGGGGCGAATCTGCCCGCGGGCAGGGCGGGACAGCCCTCGGCGGCGTCGGTGCGGTGGAAGGCGACCGTGTAGCGGCCGGTGGCTGTGTCCCCGGTGTCCTCGGTGTGCACCAGCGCGCGGAACGGCGCCTCACCGGTCAGCGCGCAGTCGCCGTTCCGGAGCGCCTCGCTGCCGCACTGCGGGGCGCCCGCGCGGTCCAGGACCTCCACCTCGGGGGTCAGCCCGGCCGAGGAGTTCGCGGTGAGCGCGGCGATCCGGGCGTCCTTCGGCACGGGCAGCGTCAGGCAGTCGTACTGCCCGACCGTGCTCAGCTCGCCCTTGTACAGGCCGGTCCCGATCTCCTCGCAGCCGGCGTCGGAGGCCCGGTCGAACACGACCAGCCGGTCCCGGGAGGCCTCGAAGGGGTAGCGGTCCAAGACGGCGGTGTAGGTGCCCGCCTCGCGGATCCGGCACGGGTCGGTGCCGGAGTCGCACACGGTCCGCCCGTCGGCGTCGTAGACCCGGACCGCCCCGGCCGACCGGTCCTCGTCCACGGCGTGCACGGTGTACGGCCCGGCCCGGTCGGCGGTGAAGGTGTAACAGAGGTCGGTACGGAAGTCCTGCGGCTTCAGAGGCCCGTACGGCAGTACGGAGGCGGTCGTGCAGCCCTGCGGGTCGTTCAGCCGGCGCACCTGGAGCGCGTAGGCGGCGGGGAAGCCGGTCTCCGAGCGGGAGACGCTCGACAGCACCCGGTAGGGACCGTCGCCCGGCAGCACACAGCTGTCCTCGCCGTCCTCCGGGAAGCGCTCGCAGATCCGGGCACCGGTCTCGTCGGTGATCCAGGCGACCGACTCGCCGTACACCTTCCGCTGCAGCTTCAGCCTGATCCGCTCACCGGGCCGGGCCTCGAAGGCCTGGCAGTCCACGGCCAGCGGGCTCGCCGCGCTCCGGATCACGGCCGGCGTGTCCCAGCCGGTGCCGACGGGCTCGGCGCAGCCGCTGGTCCCCGAGCCGAGCGGGACGACGGTCAGCTCGGTCTTCTCGTCGTCCACCCAGCCGCTGTTGACGACCTTGAGGGTGTACGTACCTGCCGCGGGCACCTGGCACCAGCCCTCGGAGCGGGGCTCGTCGGCGTAGCAGTCGACCTGGGCGCCGTCGGCGTCGTACAGCTCCGCGTAGGCGTTGTTGCCGCTGTCCTCCAGGGTGACCAGGTGAGGACCGGCGGAGCCGGCGGTCACGGTGAAACAGGCGCTGCTCTGCGCCGGGACGGTCGCCCTGCCGACGGCGTCACCCGGGTCCCCGAACGGCGCGAGCGCGAGCGGCGCACACTCCGGTTCGGCGGCCTTGGCGACCCCGGCCGCGGCCCCCACCGCGACCCCCGCTCCCGTCAGGCTCAGCAGCGAAGCGAACAGCGAGACGGCGACGGCGGACGCGACGGCCCGCCCCCGTCTCTCGCGCGATCTCGGTCTCGGTCTCGGACATGCGTCGGTACCCGACATGGCAATCCCCCCTGGATCATTGGTCGTTGGCGAGATGCTCGCACACAGGTACGACATACCGCCCGCGAGATACGCCTCCCCGGCCCGCCCCAAATTCACATGCCCCACCCGGCACACCCCACTACCGTGCCGAGAGTGATCGACATTCCCCGCGAACTGGCAGCATCACAGGAGAAGTTCAACGGCGAAGCGGGCCGCGCCTTCATCACCGGACTGCCTGAACAGACGGCCCGCTTCCTCGACCACTGGAAACTGAAACCCGACGGACCTCCCATGCACGGCGTCTCCGCCCTGGTCCTCCCGGTCCTCCGCCCCGACAACGCCCCCGCGGTCCTCAAGCTCCAGATCCTCGACGAGGAGAGCGAAGGCGAACCGGTGGCGCTGCGCGTCTGGAACGGCGACGGAGCCGTCCGCCTCCTCGACCACGACGAGCCCACCGGCACCATGCTGCTGGAACGCCTCGACGAGACCCGCATGCTGTCCCACGTGCCGGACCCCCACCAGGCCGTCGTCACGATCGCGGAGCTCCTCGCCCACCTCACCTCCTTCCCCGCCCCGCCCGGCCTGCGCCGCCTCGGCGACATCGCCCGGGCCATGCTCGACCAGACCCCGTGGGCCCTCGGCCGCATCCCCGACCCCGAGGCCCGCCGCCTGGTCGCCGACTGCGCGGCCGCCCTACGCGAGGTCGTCGACGAACCGGGCGACCGCCTCCTGCACTGGGACCTCCACGACGAGAACGTCCTCGCGTCCGACCGCGCCCCCTGGCTGGCGATCGACCCCAAGCCCCTGGCAGGCGACCCCGGCTTTGAACTCTGGCCGGCCCTCGACAACCGCTACGACCCCGACGACATCCTCTGGCGCTTCGACGCCATGACCGACGTCCTCACCCTGGACCGCCCCCGAGCCCGCGCCTGGACCCTCGCCCGCCTCCTCCAGAACACCCTGTGGGACATCGAGGACGACCGCCCCCTCGACGACGCCCAACTCGAGATCGCCCGCCGCCTCCGCAGCCACGGCAACTGACCGATGCCACCGTTCCTGCCCGGCCTGGAACTCTCCCGCCGCTTCTACACCGAAGCCGTACGCCCGCTCCTGGACGAGGACCTCCCCGGCATCCCCCACTCCGCCGCCCGCCTCGGCAGCGGCTCCGAGGTCCTCGGCTACGACACCCCGCGCTCGGCCGACCACGAGTGGGGACCGCGCTTGCAGCTCTTCCTGCGCCCGCAGGACGCCGGCCAGCACGGCCCCCGCCTCACCGCCCTCCTCTCCCACCGCCTCCCGAAGACCTTCCTCGGCCTCCCCACCCACTTCGCCCTCACCGGCGAAGACCCCGGCACCGACATCCGCGTCATGACCAGGACAGACGGCCCGGTCCACCACCGAGTCGACATCACGGACCCGGGCACCTGGTTCACCGCCCACCTCGGCTTCGACCCGTCCGAGACCGTCACCACCACGGACTGGCTGGCCACTCCCACCCAGCTCCTGGCCGAAGCCACCGCGGGCGCGGTCTTCCACGACGGCCTCGACCGGCTCACCCCGGCCCGCACAGCCCTGCGCTGGTACCCGCACGACGTCTGGCTGTACGTCCTGGCCTGCCAGTGGAAACGCATCTCCCAGGAGGAGGCCTTCGTAGGCCGCTGCGGCGAGGTGGGTGACGAACTCGGCTCCGCGGTCGTCGCCGCCCGCCTGGTCCGCGACCTGATGCGCCTGTGCCTCCTGATGAACCGCCGCTACCCGCCCTACAGCAAGTGGCTGGGCACCGCCTTCGCCCAGACCCCCCAGGGCCCGGCCCTCACCCCGACCCTGACAGCGGCCCTCACCGCCCCGGACTGGCCCACCCGCGAACGCCACCTGACACGGGCCTACGAAGCCCTCGCCGCCCACCACAACACCCTCGCGCTGACGCCCCCGGTCGACCCCACCACCCGCCCCTACCACGGCCGCCCCTTCCAGGTCCTCCACGCGGAACGCTTCACCGCGGCCCTACGCGCCAGCGTCACGGATCCGGACCTGCGCGCACTGCCGGACACCGGCGCGATCGACCAGTTCACGGACAACACCGACGCCATGAAAAAGCCCAGGCCCGGAGAGGTCCGGCCTGGGCGGTGAAGAGCCCCCTGTCGGATTCGAACCGACGACCTACGCATTACAAGTTGTCCGATCTTGCTCCGGGGGCGTCCAGGGGAGTCCGAGCTTCGGGCTACATGCCTGCTCAAAAGGGGTCGCCAAACTCCGTCAGACGAGGACGGACTGGGGTGGACGCGGTTGCCTTTGAGACCGCAATTGAGACCACCGCCACCCGGCGACAGGCCTTCAGGGAGCTTCAGTTGAGCCGTCTCCCGATCTCGGCTTGCCTGGCCAAAGCCACTGAGCAACAGCGGCAGCTACTGCTGCCACCCCCGCCGCTGTGCCGATCGGGGTAGCCAGGGCGGGCACCGCCGCTACGAGCAGAGCAACAGTCAGAGCCAAGGCCGCGAGACCGACGGCAATCGCCACCCGCCGACTGATCCTTGGCATGCGACATCGGGTCGTCATCGGTCGACTGAGGCACTCGGAGCTGAGGGGCGCACGTTCGGTCGGTAACGTCATACCTGACCTTTCTCTCTCCGTGAGGACTGGTCGAGCCCGCCCTCGTTCAGTTTCGTCGCCGATTCGAGGGCGGGCACCGCATTAGTGTGCAGCACCAGGAGACTCGCCAGCGCACCACATACACCCCTGCGCTATTTGCACACCAGAAGCTGTAGGCAAATTAGAGTTGCTCAAGAAACCCCATATAGGCATTGCATGGCAATGCTTATACGGGTACTACGGATGGCTCCAGCAAACGCCCAGCACAATGTCACGAAGAGCCTTCCCCGGTGCCCGCATACGGGTGACGACTTGCGACCCGCGCAACCACTCGCACCAGGGACCGTCGACCGACGGCGACCACAGCAGCAGCTGCATCAATGCCCCGCAAGTTGCCTATGCAATAGGGACAATGGCGACAATTGGTTATTTCCTGCCCATCGAACTGTGTTCAACATCACATCTTTGGAAACTGCGGGCGCCCGCAGCTGAACCGCGCCCGTTCTGGAATCGGGACCTACCGTGCAAGGCTTGGCCTCGGGACTGATGGACGGAGGGAGAGCACGTGTCACAGCAAGCCAGAGCCCGGGGTACTTCCGTCGCAGACGGGGCGGAGGGCCAGAACCAGGCAGTGCATGTACCGGAAGATTCGCCCGCATCCTGGTTTGCCGCACACGTCGACACCGCCCGCCTTACTCCGGCGCAGCGGCGCATCGTTCGATACCTGCTTGAGAACACCACCGAGGCGCTGTCTCTATCGATCACAGATCTCGCAGACCGCATTGGCGTCAGCCAACCTTCGCTCACCCGCTTCGCCGCGGCCGTCGGCTGTAGCGATTTTCTTGAGCTACGAGAGAGGCTCCGTGCTGTTTCCCCCGGCGGCGTCAGTCCCCGTCCGGGACATACCGACAACGCAGGCACTGGCGAGCAGCAGGCCAGTCCCCGGGGAACCTTCCTCACGATCGCGGACGCACTGAAGTCCAGGATCAACGCAGACCAGGAGATGCAGGAGTTGCCGTCTGCTGCCGACCTCATGCGCGACCACAGCGTCTCTCGCGGAGTTGTGCTGCGTGCCTTTCGCGTCCTTCAAGTGGACGGAGTGGCCGAACCAGTACCGGGCGGCCGATGGCGCGTTCTCAGGCCAGGTGACCAGGTCGACCGTCGGCCGCTACATGAGCGCATCGCTGGCGTCATTGATGCGGATGAGCTCGAGGTGGGCTCCATCTTCCCGAGCGCTTCCTCCCTTAGCGCACGGTTCGGTGTCTCGCGTCCGACCGTGACCAAGGCTCTGGACAAGTTGACAGCAGTCGGTGTGCTGTCTGAGGGAGGCCAAGGCAAGTTCCGGCTTGTACGCGCACTGCCAAACCAAGAAGGGCATTCCTGACCTTGACGGCACTCACACAGTGGGCCTACCCGCTCGCCGAATCCTTGCTTGCCGAACCGCTGCCCCGACGCTGGAAGCACTGCCTCGGGGTCGCAGAGAGGGCGCGCACCATTGCGCTCGTTCTTGGCGAAGACGCGGATCTGCTGGAGGCTGCGGCGGTACTGCACGACATCGGGTATGCGCCGGACCTGGCCAAGACCGGTTTCCACCCGCTGGACGGGGCCCGCTACCTCCGGGACGTTGCCGGCGCCGACAACCGCGTCATCAATTTGGTCGCCCACCACTCCTGCGCCTGGATGGAAGCTGAAGCGCGCGGCATGCGCGAGGAGTTGGAGGGCGAGTTCCCCCGCGAGAACGCCCACCTCAACGACGCGCTCTGCTACTGCGACATGAGCACCACGCCGGACGGCACGCCCACGAACCCGATCGACCGGATCAACGAGATTACCGGCCGGTATGGGCCTGACAGCCTGATCGGGCAGTTCATCCGCCGGGCCGAACCGGAAATCCTGGCCTGTACGGCCCGCGTGCTCGAACGGGTCGCCGCAGCCAAGCGTCAGCCGATGTAGGGGGTCGCGCGCGCCTGATCCATGGCGTGCTCGATCCGGAGCCGCATCGTGGGGTGCACGTCCAAAGTCGTCAGGTCCGCTGGGTCGACCCAGCGGACCTGAGTCGTCTCGCTGCTCGTACGGAGTTCACCACCGATCGGCCGCGCGCGAAAGCAGATGCTGAACTGCTGGCGCACCTCACCGTCGTCGTACTGCATCACGTGCCCGGGGTCCGTGTAGATCCCGGACAGGTTGACGACTTCCGACTTGATCCCGGTCTCCTCCCAGACTTCCCGCACAACGGTGTCGCTGATCGACTCCCCCACGTCGTGACCACCGCCGGGCAGTGCCCAGCGCCCGTTGTCGGAACGCTGGATCATCAGCACTTGTCCCACGTCGTTCTGTACGAACGCGACGACGGACGGCACAACCGAGTTGGCCGGCGGGGCATCGGGGTCGTGCAGGTAGTCGATACGTCCCATGGTTCAGGCTCCCGTGATGCTCGCTACGTCCTGCTCGGTGACCGGGCGGGCGTTCTCCCAGGTGTGTTCGATGCTATTCGCGTACGTGTCGAACATGCCGCCGCCCGGCAGACGGCGCAGGTGGAGGACGGGCGCCATGAAGGCGCCGATGCCGTAGACGTGAGGGTTCACCAGCATCTCGTCGTCGGCCCGGTAGATCGAGTTGTAGAGCGTCGAGTCGTGCAGCCGGAAGCCGATGTCCGGATGGCTCCGCATGAGTGCGCGGTAGTGGAGCAGGGCATTGCGTATCTTGCCGTCCATGATCTGGTGCCCCTCGTCGATGCCGCGCTGTCGTACGGCAGCGCACTCGGGGTCGCCGAGCAGGATGCGCACCTGGGCTCCGGCTTCTACCTTCGCCTTCACGAGGTCATGGAACAGCGGGTCCTCGGAGAGGAACAACCCGGAGTAGACGAGCACGTCCAAGTTCCGCTCAGCGCGGCCGTAGAGCTCTCGCCAGAGCCCTGGTGGCACCGTATGGCGGTGCGGGTAGACGGTCGCTATCTCGGCTTTGGACAGGTCCGCGGCGCTCTCGATGGTCCGGCCGTCTTCCCAGATCGTCGTCACGTCGACCTTGAGCGCTGCCGCTGTCGCGTACTGGTGACGCCGGTACGGAACCTTCCCTTGCGTGATCCAACGCTCGACAGTCTTCGGAATGACGCCGATCTCTTCGGCCAGGTCCTGAACGGTCATGCCACGCGCTAACAGGGCCGACCTCAAGCGCTCGTTGGACATCTACACCCCCTGAGGGACTTGTAGGGACTTCTTGAGCGTAGTCAGCGCTCCCCAAGGTTTCCAAGGGCGCGGTTACGAACGCCCCTGACCTGCGGCGATTCTGATGGTGCGCCAAGAAGTTCCAGGCGCGAAGGCATGAGGGCCCGTCGCGGTACTTGACGGACCCTCATGCAGTACCTGTAAAACAGGTACTGCAACGACCGAACGCAACACCTCGGTCGGAAGGCGGCTTCATGCCGCATGCGCAGAAGGCGGGGACGCTGCAATCCCGCTGAAGGCCAGGTGGAACAGGGTTTCGGCCCGTACTGGCGAGGTGGCCCGGTGACCGCGAGCAACGGCCGGAGGGTGGGGACGTGGTCCCCCTTGCAGTGCTTCACCCCTGTTCATCCTCGCTGAGAGGGAATCCCAATGCATCGACGAAGACTTCGGGCGCCGCCGTGATGGATCGGCCGGCGGCGCCAGTGCCTCATCCCGGCCCGTGAGCGGAACTCGCGCTCACGGCCAACCCGGTCCGCTCTCTACCTGCCATCGCAGCGGCTAGCGCTGCGGCCGGTTGCCTCCCTCGCCTGTCCCGCTCCGCACTTTGGTGCGAGGGCTGTACGGGCGGGGCGTGGGGAGCCGCGAAGGTTTCCGCTTCCATCGCCCGAGAGGACAGCTCATGCCGAAGATCAAGTTCACTGCCTTCGCCACCGACACCAAGTCCGGCGAGAGGGGCCACGGCTCCGGCGAGACCACGGTCAGCCACTGGGTCTCCCGCCACGACTACCCCGAGTCGATCCGTCGCGACCTGGCGCGCCAGGGCTACAAGGACGTCCACGTCGACAACCTCACCACCGAGGGCTGACCGCCTGAGCGGTCCGCAGCACCACACGACACCAATAACGGCGCGCGGCTCCCGGGGTGCCACCCGGGAGCCGCTGTCGGGCCGTTCCACCCTGTGAGAGGAACACGACCCAATGAACACCATCGTCACTGTTCAGGACGCTGTTACCGCGTTCGCCGACGGGATCGAGCCGACGGATGCGGAGCTGGAGGCGATCGAGCAGGAGATGCCCGTCATCCTGGCGGATGTCGAGCTGCTCGACGCGCAGATCACCATGCTGGACCGGGTCCCGACCGAGCTGGACAACCGGCGCCTGCGCCGGGCCCGCCGCCGGGCGCTGGCCGCGCGGATCGCCCTCGCCAACCGCACGGCCGACATGGCCCTGCCCGGGGGTGCGGCATGAGCGCCGCCGTCCGGAGCCTGAAGGACGTGCACGCCGAGGTGAAGGCGGAGATCACGCGGACCGACGCCAAGACCGCTCTGCTGCTGGCGTTCGTCGGCGCGGTGCTGGCCGGTAGCTGGTCGGTCGCCCGCGACCTGCCCCTGACGCTTCCGGCCTGCGTGGCGGGCGGCGCCGGAATGGTGCTGCTGGTCGCGGCGGCCGGTCTGCTGCTGCGCTCGACTCGGCCGAACCTGCGTGGCCGGCACGGGTTCCCGCTGTGGGCCACGCTCACCGCCGAGGAGATCACTGCCGCCGTCGAAACCGACCTGGCCGCCGACATCGCCGGGCTGTCCCGCCTCGCGGTCGCCAAGTTCACATGCCTGCGCCGCGCGGTCGACCTCACGCTCACTGGTGGCGCCCTGCTGATCGTGGCCGCCCTGCTCACCGCGGGGGGTGCGCTGTGACGGCGCTGAGCGAACTCGCGGTGTCGATGCGGGCGCTGCGGCTGCTGCTCGCCGACTTCCCACACTTGCCCGCCCCGTTCGTACACCTGTCGCCTGTCGGCCCGGAGCAGCTGGAACTGTCGCTGCACGACGTGGACCTGACGGAGGACACCTTCGCGGCGTTCGAGACGTGGCGGGAGGCACTCGGCATCGTCCCCGACGCAGTCACCTTCCGCGTCCAGGGCAATGGCCGTACCCGCGTCCTGCGCGCCGAGGGCGCCTACGGCGGTGCCGACATCGTCCTGACCGCTTTCGCGGACGCCCCAGTGACCGCCACCGAGAAAGGGGGTGCGGCGTGATCCGAATCGTCACCCGGGCCCGCCTCGCCCGGCTTGAGCACGACGCCCGTACCGCCGCCGATCGTGCGGAGCGGGTGGAGGCGTCCGCCGCCGAGGTGGGCGAGTTTCTCTCGCGCACCTTGGAGGAGCTGTTCGCCGCGCAGCAGGAGCTGCTGCTGAAGGACATCGAGATCCGCCGGTTGCGTGAGGAGCTGGAGGGCGAGTCGTTGGAGGGGCAGACGCTGACGGTGCTGCTGCACTACGGCGAGCCGCACACCGTCTACGCCTCCCGCGAGGATGCCTACGCCGACACCGCCGCCCACGGCACGTCCCCCAATGCGGTGTGGGTGCCTGCTGGTGAACGCCCGCCGTCTGAGTCCGAGTGGCGGTGTGAGGCGTTCATCTACGACGCCGCATCCAACGGCTTCCGCCGCGTGTACGTCCCCGTTCCGAAGCCGGTCGGGGAGGCGGCGTGAACAGTGTTCAGACGCGTTCAGCGGAGCGCGCGCTGTCGGGCGGGACGTGGCTGATCGTGTGCGGGGCGATGCTCTACTCGATCCTCACGGTCACGCCGCTGATGTCGAAGCACACGGCCGATGAGTGGGACTGGACGGCCCCGATTCTGCCGCTCGTGGTGGACGCCGCTGTCGTGATCGTGGTCAAGCTCGATGACGTGCTGGCCCGTCTGGGCGGGCACGGCGGACGCTGGCCGGTCGTGCTGCGTTGGATGACCGGCCTGATGACGCTCGCGCTCAACACGGCCGACTCCGCGCTGAAGAAGGACCTGGTGGGCGTGGCTGTCCACTCGGTGGCGCCGCTGCTGCTGATCGTCACTGCGGAGACCAGCCTTGCCTACCGGCGGGCCATCGCCCGCGCCGTGGCCGCCCTGGAAGCCAAGCAGACGTCCGAACGGGAGCGGCGCGAGCAGGCGGCCCGCGAGCGTGCCGAGCAGGCTCGTGCCGAGGCCCGCGAGGAGCGCGACCATGCCGCCGCGCTGGCGCGTGAACAACGTGAACACGAAGCCCACTTGGCCCGCGAACAGGCCGAGCGGGAGGAGCGGCAGCGACGCGAGGAGCGCGAAGCCCGGGAGCGGGCGGAGGCTGCCGAGCGGGAGCGTCGTGAACGCCGTGAACACGAGCGTGAACAGCGTGAACAAGAGCGGTTGCGCCTTGAACAGCAGGCCCGGCAACGGGCCGAAGACGAGCAGCGCCAGCACGCCGAAACAGCAGAGCGTGAACGCCGTGAGCGTGCCGAGCAGGCCGCGCGTGAACGCGCAGCTCTGCTGGAACGCGGCCCGGCCCACGGCAAGCTGCCAGAAGACGAAGCCCGCGCGATCGTGACCGCCGCGTTCGATGCCGGCCTGGCGGTGCGGGCCGCAGCCGAGTTGTGCGGCTGGTCGGTCGGATGGGTCTCCACCCGCTACGCCGAGCAGCGCCACCCCGGCACGGACGGCGCTGAGTTGGCCATCGCGGGCCGCTGATCACAGGTCTCCCCGCGTGGCCGCCGGATGGCCGCTCAATGGCCGCTCCGTGACCTCGTGCACACAGCGAGGAGCCGCAAGAGTCGTGCATGGGCCCGGCCGCCCACCTCCTACAGCGACGGCCGGGCCCCTCCCCTCCCGAACCTTCCGGAAGGAATCCCAGTGAAGCATCCCGACGACGACAACGAACTGTTCAACCGGCTTGAGGCCGAGATGGCCTCCGACTCCGTCTCCGGGGCTGACGTGGTCGACCTGGACAAGGCCCGTGCCGCCCGCGAGCAGGCCCCGGCCGGTGCGGTGTCGGACGACCCGACCACGCCCGTCATGGTCGACCAGTCCGGCCAGGCCGCGACCGGCCCCGGATACCTCGGTCGGCTCGCTGCTGCCAAGCGTCGCCCGGTCCTGCCCGTCTGGCTGCGATCGGTCGCTGAGCTCAAGACGGCGTCGGCGTGGGTGGCCCGCCACTACACGCACACCATCGGCTACCACGCACTACGTGCCCCCGTGTACGGCGCCCGCCTGACCCTGCAGGCCCCGGCCGGGCTGGCCCGATTCGTGGGCGGCACCATGCGGTGGCTCGCCGACCGCGAGGGCGAACCGGTCCGCCTGGCCGCGGTGCGCCGCGAGGACGCCGCCGAGTACCTGAAGCTGTCCCGGCAGCGTGACGGCCGCGTCCGCCTGCGCACCCTGACAGCCGTACTCGGCATGTTCGTCGGTCTCGCTCTGGCGCTCGCCCTGTACGTGCTGGCCCCGGACTGGCTGCAAGTCGTCTCCGTCGGTGCCCTGGTGCTCGCCCTGGGCGTCAACGGCCGCCAGGCCGATACCCCGGTCATCCACCGTGCCGTGGACGTGCCCAAGGCGTCCAAGCTCACCAGCGACATCGTGCTGCGCGCCCTCGGCGCTCTGGGTATCCCGGCGATCAATCAGGCGCAGGCCAAGGGGCGGGACGGGTTCGAGTTCACCGCCCCGATCACCCGCGACGGGCCCGGTTGGCGCGCGGAAGGCAACCTGCCCTTCGGCGTCACCGTGACCGACGTGATCGAGCGGCGGGAACGCCTCGCGTCGGGTCTGCGCCGGCCGCTGGGCTGCGTGTGGCCGGAGGCTGTCTCCGATGAGCACACCGGACGTCTGGTGCTGTGGGTCGGTGACCAGGACCTGAAGTCGGCACCCAAGCCCGCCTGGCCGCTGCTCAAGTCCGGCACGGTCGACCTGTTCAAGCCCGTGCCCTACGGCACTGACCAGCGCGGACGCTGGGTCGAGGTCACGCTCATGTTCATCGCCGGCGTCATCGGCGCCATTCCCCGCATGGGCAAGACGTTCCTGCTGCGTCTGCTGCTGCTCATCGCCGCACTCGACCCGCGCGCGGAGCTGCACAGCTACGACATGAAGGGCACCGGCGACCTCGACCCGGTCGGCGAGAAGGTCTCCCACCGGCACGGCGTCGGCGAGGAAGACGAGACGATCCAGTACGCGCTCAACGACTTCCGCGCCCTGCGCGAGGAACTCCGGCGCCGCACCAAGGTGATCCGCTCGCTGCCCCGGGACATTTGCCCCGAGTCCAAGGTGACCAGCGCTCTTGCCGACAAGCGCTCCCTCGGTCTGCACCCGATCGTGATCGCCGTGGACGAGTGCCAGGTCCTCTTCGAGCACGCCGAGCACGGCAAGGAGTTCGAGGAGATCGCCACCGACCTGGTCAAGCGCGGCCCGGCCACCGGCATCGTCCTGTTGCTGGCCACCCAGCGGCCCGACGCCAAGTCCCTGCCCACCGGCATCAGCGCGAACGCCGGCGCCCGTTGGTGCCTGAAGGTCATGGGCCAAACCGAGAACGACATGGTCCTGGGCACCTCCAGCTACAAGCGCGGCGTGCGCGCCACGATGTTCGCCTGGGGCGACAAGGGCCTGCACTACTTCGTCGGCGAGGGCTCCGACGCCCGGATCGTCTCCGCAACCTTCGTCGACGCCCCCGGCGCCGAAGCCATCGCCGCCCGCGCCCGCACCGTGCGAGAGAAGGCCGGTCTGCTGTCCGGCTACGCCCTCGGGGAGGCACCCGAGGACGTCACCGGCCCGGCCTACGACCTGCTCGCCGACATCGCCGCCGTGGTGAGCGAGAAGGAAGAGCGGGTGTGGAACGAGCGCATCGCCGCTCGCCTCGCCGAACTTCGGCCCGAGGTCTACGACGGCTGGAAGGGCGAGAACGTCACTTCCGCGCTCAAGCCGCACGGCATCCGCACCCGCGACGTGGCCGGCACCACCGACGACGGCACCCGCACCACCCGACGCGGCATCGTCCGCGCCGACCTCCTCAAGGTGATTGCGGAGCGTAACGAAAAGCCGGGCGCCGCATAGGCCTTGCGCGCCGCTACCGGTAGCAGCCACACCTGCTACCGGTAGCACCCTCGCTAGCACACCAAACCCGCCCCCACCAGCCTGCTAGCGGATAGCACCCCACCTGCGGAAACCCCAGGAAACCCGTCCGGAGGGCCCCTCATGACCCCCACTCTCCTCGCTATCGCCTGCCTGCTCACCGTCACGCTCGGTTACGGCGGGCTGTGTGCGGCGTCGCCGTTCGGCAACTGCCGCAAGTGCCGCGGCATGGGCCACGCCCTCAAGCACGACCGCAAGGGACGACTCAAGCGCGGCAAGGACTGCCGCCGCTGCCGCGCGACCGGCAAGCGCATACGCGCCGGCCGCTGGCTCTACAACCGCTGGGCCCGCATCTACCGCGCCGGCACCGACACCCCCCGACCGGAAGGCCCCTGATGATCCTGAACATCTCCGCCGTGCTGCTGTTCGGCGCCGCCTCCGTCTTCGCCGTCAAGACCAAATCCGCCGGCGGCGGCGCGGCCACCGTCCTGTTCCTCTTCGGCTTCTTCGCCGCCGGCACCGGCGCCTACGAGCCCATCCACAACCTCGTGCAGGCATCCGCCGACGCCCTGACCGCCCTCGGCAACTGAGGAGACCCGCCGTGAACGAACCCACCAACTACAGCTCCCCGGCCGTGCAGGTCCACCGCCCCACCCCGATCACGCCCGCGCACACCGGGCCGCTCGTGCCCGTGCAGCCGGGCCACGTCCCGGCCGTGGCGAGTGTGGTCCTGCCCGACGGCCGCGTGGTCACCGGCTACGCCATTGAGCCCGCGAAGCCCGAACCGGTCGTCGCCAAGCCGCCGGTCTCGCGCGCGGCGGTGAACGTCGCTCTTGGGGGCGTCGGGTTCCTCGCGGTGTGCGGCGGCATGCTGCTGCTCACCACGTTCATCACCGCCTTGACCGCGCTCATCACCCAGCTCATCACCCTCGCCGCCGTCATCTTCGGCGGCTGGATCGCCGTGCAGATCTTCAGCGCGAGCGGCCACCAGGGCGGGACCACGGTGAACATCCGCAAGGCCGTGCTCAAGCGCAACCACTTCCACGGCTGAGACAAGGAGATCCGACCCGTGCGACTGCGTATCCAGCGCACCGCGTTGCCTCGCAACGCGGTGATCCTGACCGACACGCCCCGCCCCGACTGCCCCGACTGCGACGGATGGGGCGGCATCGAGCACGACTACGGCGACTACGACACCGGCGAGTACGCGGGCACCGACTGGGAGCCATGCACCTGCTGGCACGAGTCCCGCCGCTGGCTGCTCCTGCCCCTCCCCACCCTGCCCCGCTGGCTGCGCCGCCGCCGTCGCGACGCCGACCCGTGGGCCCCCGGCGGCTACAGCGACGAACCGCCCTTCTAGCTACGCCAAGGGCGGCCCCCACTCCGCCAAGAACCGGGGCCGCCCTTGTCTCCAGTCCTCAACAGACCTGTTGGAGGTCTCCCAGCATGACCCAACAGACCCCCCTCCGGCGAGTGGCACTCAACCTGGCCACCGCCGGACTCCCCGTGCTGCCCCTGCGCCGGGGCAAGGCACCCTTCGGCAACTGCCACCAGTGCGCGAACAACGCGTGCGGCGGCCGGCCGAACATGAAGACCGCCGGGCCGTGCCGATGCCCTCGCGTCTGCCACGCGTGGGCCGCCGCCACCACCGACCTTGACGTCCTCTCGTCCCCGGCCTGGGTGGCTGCGTGGCGGCGGGCCGTGTGCGTCGCCTACCACCCCGGCGCCGCCGGGCTGACCGTGGTCGACCTCGACGACGCGGCAGCGGTCGCATGGGCGCACGCGACCCTGCCCGCCACCCGCACCGTGCCGACGACGCGCGGTGAGCACTGGATCTACCGGGGCACCATGGCGTCGCACAACGCTGTCCGACCCGGCGTCGACATCAAGTCGACCATGTCCTACGCCCGCTACCTCGGGCCCGGCACCGAAACCATGACCACCCTGCCGGACACCGTCCGCGCCCTGGTCGTGAAGGAACCCTCCACCGTCCGGCCGGCGCCGCACACCATCGCCGTGCCCGCACGGTCCGGGGCGGGGGAATGCCGTCACCGCACGCCCGCCTATCTGGACCGTGGCATCGCCATGGCCGAGCAGCGCATCGCCGAAGCCCGCAGCGCGATCCACGCCACCGTGTACCGGACGTTCCTCGCCGTGCTGTCCACCCACGGCCGGTGCGGCTGCCTCACCGACACCCACATCACCCGCCTGTTCACCGCCGCCCAGACCAAGGGCGAAACCCTGCGGCACTGCACCGACGCGTGGACCAACGCCCGCACCACGTTGGGACTGTGACCATGTCCGACGACGACAAGACCGCCCGCGAAGTCATCACCGACTACGCCCAATCCCACTTCCGGTACTTCCGCACCGCCGACGGCACCGTATACGCGCAGCGCAACGGCCACCCCGTGGCCCGCCCTATCCGCTCCCAGGGCACCACAGGAAGCCACCGCCAAGAACTCATGGTCGGACTGTTCAAGGACGGCATCGGCGTGTTCAACGGCACCGCCATGAAGGAGGCGCTCGACTTGATCGAGGCACTCGCGCTGACCGAGGACGTGCAGCCCGTGCACATCCGCGTCGCCCCCGGATTCGACGGGGCGACGTGGCTGGACCTCGGGCGCAGCGACGGGCAGTCCGTGCGGATCCACCCCACCGGATGGGACATCCGCACCCCGGACCCGCGTGAGGTGTCCTGGCGGCGCACCCAGCTCACCGGGGAACTGCCCCTGCCCGTCAAGGACACCGACGGCAAGGGCATCGATCTGCTGATGCGGCTGTGCAACTTCGCCACCGCGGAGACCGAGTGCCTGGCCATCGCCTGGCTCATCGGCTGCTTCGGGCCGACGGTTCCCGTCCCGGCCCCGTTCCTCACCGGTCCGCAGGGTGCGGGAAAGTCCACCGGCGGGCGGATGCTCGTACGGATCATCGAGGGCATGACCGGCGACCTGCGCCGCGCCCCGAAGGATGAGGAAAACCTGATCACGGCAGTGGCGGCCGGTTGGGTCACCGCCCTGGACAACCTCTCCCACATGACCCCCGAGCTGTCAGACGCGATGTGCTGCATCGTGACCGGGGCCGAGAACGTCAAGCGCGCCCTGTTCACCGACGGCGACGTCTTCCGCGTCGGCTACCGCCGCCCCCTGCTCCTGACCGGCATCGACGTCGGCGTCATCCGGCCCGACCTCGCCGAACGGCTCCTGCCCCTGCGGCTGGAGCGCCCCCGCGTCCGGCGCACGGAGGCGGAACTGTGGGCCGACTTCGCAGAGGTGCTGCCCGTCATCCTCGGCTCGCTCCTGGACCTCACCGTGCAGGTGCGGGCGGCTGAGGCGGACATTCCGACCGACCTGCGCATGGCCGACTTCGCGCACCTGTGTGCGCAGCTCGACGCGGCCACCGGTCTGGGGGCGCTCGCCGCCTACCGGGCCAGCCTGGACGACCTCAACGACGACGTCATTGAAGGCGACTTGCTGGCGCAGACCGTGCTCAAGCACGCCGCCGGCATCGACCCTGGGACCGAGCAGCGGATGACGTCGGCCGAGTGGCTGCACTGCCTCACCGGCCTCTACGCGGGCGAGGACTTCCGTCCCCTGCCTAAGGGGTGGCCGACCACCGGCAAGGTGCTCTCAGACCGTCTCAAGCGGCTTCAGCCCACCCTCGCGGCCCGGGGCGTCCTCATCGACTGGGGACGCACCAAAACCTCCCGCTACATCGAAATCGCGCGGCCGGCCGCCGCACCGCCGCCGCCGGAGCAGGAAGCGGCTTTCTGACCGCGCGGCACCACGGCCGCCCGCACAAGCAAGAGGAGCACCACCGGCCTGGGCGTGCTCCTCTTGCTGTTCGGCGGCGCAGCCGCCCTGCATTGGTCGCGCCGCGAAGCGGCCCGTTCCTCACTCACTGAGCCGCACACCGCAACAGACACCACCCCCTCCCTTGTCCGAAGTAGAGAGACCCTGCGTCACCTGCGTCACCCGCACCCCAAAAACGGCATGTGACCTGCCGAAACAGCGGTGACGCAGACGGCCAATTTCTGCGTCACCCCGCGTCACCCGCGTCACCCGATGACGAAGGCCTACGTCACCGGTGACACACCCCCAGATTCCTGCGTCACCTCGAAACCGCAGGTCAGAGCCGCGAATGACGCAGATGACGCGGGTGACGCAGGAATCCGCACCTCGGACAGACACGAGGCCCTGGGAAGCACCCAACATCCTCAGCTCAAGGAGACAACCGGATGAGCACCGCGACTGCTGGCCCCGTCGACCGACTCCTGTACAAGCCCGAAGAGGCTGCCGAAGCGCTCTCCATAGGTCGTTCCACCATCTACGAGCTGATGGCCGAAGGGGCCCTTAGGTACGTCATGCGAGGCCGCTCACGCCGCATCCGCCGCCGCGACCTGGAGGCATACGTGGACAACCTCGAACCCGTCACGCACTGACCCACACCGCACAAAGGCGCCCTCGGACTTTGAGTCCGGGGGCGCCTTTCGCATGGAGGAGATCGTTGAGCACCCGCAAACCGAACATGGAATCGTCCATCTACTTCGGCAGCGACGGCTGGTGGCACGGCCGCGTCACCATGGGTGTCAAGGACGACGGCAGCCCCGACCGGCGTCACCGACGCGCCAAGTCCGAGCCCGCGATCAAGCGCAAGGTTCGCGAGCTGGAGGACCTACGCGACAAGGGCCGCGCCCCCAAGGCCGGCCGCAAGCCGACCGTGGCCCAGTGGATGACCACCTACCTGGCCGACATCGCGAGCCTGAAGCTCAAGCCCCGTTCCCTGGATGACTACTGGTCCAAGACCCGCAACGACATCATCCCGGGCATCGGCCAGCACCGAATCGACAAGCTCCAGCCGGAACACCTGGAACGGATGTACCGAAAGATGCTCGACGCCGGGCACGCGGAATCCCATGTCCTCAAGGTGCACCGCATCCTCTCCCGCGCCCTGAAGATCGCTCACCGTCGCCGGATCATCGTCGAGAATGTGGCCACCCTCGTAGACCCGCCGACCGTCGACGAGACGGAGACGAACCCGTTCTCGATCGAGGAGGCAAAGGCGTTCCTGGAGGCCGCCACCAAACGCCCCACCTTCATGCGCTGGGTCGTCGGTGTCGGCATGGGCTTCCGACAGGGTGAAGCCCTGGGATTCCGGTGGAAGTACGTCGACCTCGACAACGAGCTGTTCCACCCCCAGTGGCAGCTTCAACGGCTCACCTGGCGCCACGGCTGCAAGGACGCTCATGCGTGCGGCGGACGGCTGCACCGATTCGCCCCCTGCCCGCCCGAATGCACGACGCACAAGAGCTACAAGCGCGGTTGCCCCAAGCCATGCCCGAGGGACTGCACGAAGCACGCCAGTGTCTGCCCCGATCGCAAGGGCGGCGGTCTCGTCTTCACCCGTCCCAAGACCAAGAAGAGCCGGAACGCAGTCCCTATCCCGCCCCCGTTCATCCCGTACCTGCTGGAACACAAGGCGCAGCAAGAGGAAATGCGCGCCGCAGCGGGTGACGAGTGGCAGGAGCACGACGTGCTGTTCACCCGGCCGGACGGCCGGCCCATCGATCCCCGCGACGACTGGGAGGAATTCAAGGAACTGCTCGAAGAAGCGGGCATCGACGATCGGCGCCAGCACGACGGCAGCCGCCACACCGCCGGCACGATCCTGAACGAGCTGGGGGTGGATCTCCCCACGATCATGGAAATCCTCCGCCACTCCCAGATCGGCCAGACCCGCCGGTACGTCAAGGGCAGGTCCCACCTCGCGAAGGCCGCCATGCTCCGCATGGGAGACACGTTCATGCCGGGCCCTGTAGCGGCCCCGGAGCCCGCCTCTGAGACCACAACTGAGACCGACGACCGCCGCGCGGCCCACGCCCGGCGCCGCCGCCGCATCCGCTGACGACAAAACCCCAGGTCAGAGCACATCCGACCTGGGGTTTCAGCAGAGCCCCCTGTCGGATTCGAACCGACGACCTACGCATTACAAGTGCGTTGCTCTGGCCATCTGAGCTAAGGAGGCCCGTACGGGTGTGCACCCGCACGTGCCCGAGCAGTGTACCCAGGTCCCCGAGGGGCCCCGTCGAAAATTTCCGCGAAGTTCACAGGGCCGGAGGTACTGACAGACCAGGTGAACGCCAGGTACGGTCCTGAGCCAGTTCACACGCGTGGACTACACCACAACGGAGTTCCCGTCGTGGCACCGCCTTCCTACTCGGATCGTCCGGCACGTTCCTGCCGGTAGAAGGGGTTCACTCATCATGGCCACTGTCTCGTTCGACAAGGCGACCCGGATCTACCCGGGCACCGACAAGCCCGCTGTTGACGCGCTGGAGATCGACATCGAGGACGGCGAGTTCCTCGTCCTCGTCGGCCCGTCCGGCTGCGGCAAGTCCACCTCGCTCCGCATGCTCGCGGGGCTCGAGGACGTCAACGCCGGCGCCATCCGCATCGGCGACCGCGACGTCACGCACCTGCCGCCGAAGGACCGGGACATCGCCATGGTGTTCCAGAACTACGCGCTCTACCCGCACATGACCGTCGCCGACAACATGGGCTTCGCGCTCAAGATCGCCGGCGTCAACAAGGCGGAGATCCGGCAGAAGGTCGAGGAGGCCGCGAAGATCCTCGACCTCACCGACTACCTGGACCGCAAGCCGAAGGCGCTCTCCGGCGGTCAGCGCCAGCGTGTCGCCATGGGCCGCGCCATCGTGCGTGAGCCGCAGGTGTTCCTCATGGACGAGCCGCTGTCCAACCTGGACGCCAAGCTCCGCGTCAGCACCCGTACGCAGATCGCGAGCCTGCAGCGCCGCCTCGGCATCACCACCGTCTACGTCACCCACGACCAGGTCGAGGCCATGACGATGGGCGACCGCGTGGCGGTCCTCAAGGACGGTCTGCTCCAGCAGATCGACACCCCGCGCAACATGTACGACAAGCCCGCCAACCTCTTCGTGGCCGGCTTCATCGGCTCCCCCGCGATGAACCTGGTCGAGGTGCCGATCACCGACGGCGGCGTGAAGTTCGGCAAGTCGGTCGTGCCGGTGCAGCGCGACGCGATCGCCGCCGCCACCGACAAGACCGTCACCGTCGGTGTCCGCCCCGAGCACTTCGACGTCTCGGACGCCGAGCAGGGCCTCGCGGTCACCGTGAACGTCGTCGAGGAGCTCGGCGCCGACGCCTACGTCTACGGCACCGCGAAGGTCGGCGACGACTCCAAGGACCTCGTCGTCCGCGTCAGCGGCCGTGACGTCCCGGAGAAGGGCAGCCAGCTGCACATCGTGCCCCGCTCCGGCGAGACCCACGTGTTCTCGACGTCGACCGGCGCGCGCCTCTCCGACTGACGGCAACCGCAAACACCCGACCCCGGGTAATTCACCCAGGTTGACGAAGAAGGCCCCGCAGAGCGCTGCGGGGCCTTTCTCGTTGTCGACAAATACCCCGGCAGACCGGACGTTTCGAGCAGTGTGCGTCAACCCCCTACCCAAAAATGGTCCCCTGCTCATCCCCCGAACCGGTGACTAAATGTCTACAAACCATTACCCCGCGCTACCCTCACACGCGTGAAGCACTCCACTACCCAACAGACGCGACGCGGCCGGGGCCCCGCCCGGCGAATCGGCCGCACCCTCGCTTTCGTCCTGCCCGTCGTCCTGGTGCTCTCCGGGACCCTCGCGGTGAGCCGAGTCAACTGGTCGGGGGGCTCCTCCGACCCGGTGCTCACCGCAGTGGACACCGCCACGTCCGCCGGCGGCTCGCGTGCCGCCAAGCGAGCCCCGCAGGACGTCCTGCGCGACAAGCTGCTGACCGAGCTGCAGGAGGAGAACCCGGGCGTCGCCCTCACCCACCTCCAGCAGGCCGTCGACGACCGCCCGTCGCTGGCCCGGCACTGCGCCTCCCTCGCCCGCGCCCTCGGCCAGGCCGCCGTCCGGGTCTACGGCCCGACCCGCGCCCAGTCCTACGCGCGCCCGGTCTGCGACACCGCCTTCGCCACAGGCGTCGCGGCCGCACACAGCTGAGCGCACCGCCCTGCCACCGGGTGGGCAGTCGATAGCGGCAGACGCGGGACCCCCTCGTCCGCCACATTCCCCGGGCGGGACGCACCGTACAGTTCGGTCTCATGAGCGATCCGAGCGCCGCGTCCCGCCCCGTTCAAGCCGTCGTTCTGGCCGGAGGCCAGGGCTCCCGGCTGCGTCCGTACACCGACGACCGGCCCAAGCCGATGGTCGAGATCCCCGGGACGGGGACGCCGATCATCGGCCATCAGCTGTCCTGGCTCGCCGCGGAGGGCGTGACGGACGTGGTGGTCTCCTGCGGCCACCTCGCCGAGGTACTGCAGACGTGGCTGGACACGGCCGATCTGCCGGTCTCCGTCACCACGGTCGTGGAGTCGGAGCCCCTCGGCCGCGGCGGCGGCCTCAAGTACGCCGCGGCTCACCTTCCCCACCCTGACCAGCCCTGGTACGCCACGAACGGCGACATCTGGACCCGGTTCTCGCTGCGTGACATGGCCGACTTCCACGCCGAGCGGGACGCGATCGCGACGCTCGCCCTGGCCCGGCCCCGCCTGCCGTGGGGCGCGGTGAAGACGGACGGCTTCGGGCACATCACCGACTTCATCGAGGCCCCGCCGTCGACCTTCGAGATCAACGCGGGTGTCTACGTCTTCTCCCCCGAGTTCGCCGGTCTGCTGCCGCAGCGGGGGGACCATGAGCGGACGACGTTCCCTCGCCTGGCCCGGGAGCAGCGTCTGGCCGGTTTCACGATCCCGCAGGGGTCCTACTGGCGTGCCATCGACACGGCGAAGGATCTGACGGAGGCGGCGAAGGAACTGGCCGCCACGGGCCGTTGAGAACGCGCCCAGGAGAAAGGAGAGGGGCCCCGCACCGTGACGGTGCGGGGCCCCTCTCCTTTTCCTGCTTCGCGGTTGGCCGGCTAGCCCAGCAGGCCGCCCACCAGGCCCGGCTGGCCCGAGGAGGAGCCGTCGCCGGTGCCGCCGGTCGAGCCGGAGCCGCCGCCCGTCGTGGAGCCGCCGGACGTGGGGCCGGAGGTCGTGCTCGGTGCCTCGTCGGCCGGGGAGGACTGCCGGGGCGGGGCCTGGCCCGCGCTGCCCTGGGTCTGGCTGGGCGAACCGCCGGTGACGGTGCCGCTGCCCGGGGTGGCGTCCGGCCGGGTCGTGGTGCCCGCGCTGGGGCTGGCCGTGCCGGCCGTGGCGCCCTGGGTGGGCGACGTGGAGGCCGACGGGGTCTTCTTGTCCTGCCGCTTGCCGGGTTCGTCCGGGAGCGGGGAGCCCGGCAGTTCGTTGCGCGGGGCCTCGCCGGGGCCGGGGACGACGACCCGGTCGGCGTCGCGGACGGCGCCGCCGAGCAGCGAGCCGACGAGCAGGGTGAGTCCGGCGGCGATGGCGGTGACGAGGGCGCCCCGGCGCAGCACGTAGCTGCGCAGGTCCCAGATGTCGGCGCGGGGCCCGAGGCGGCGCCAGGCGCTGCCGGCCAGTCGGCCGTCGACGGAGTAGACGGGGGCGCCGGCGATGATCAGCGGGGACCAGGCGGCGAGGTAGATGATGTCGGGGGTCTCGTAGGCGGGGACGCTCTTCCAGCTGACGGTGACCAGCAGCGCGGCCGAGAGCAGGGCGCCGAAGGCCGCGGCGACACGCTGCCAGCAGCCGAGCACCGTCAGGACACCGACGATGACCTGGGCGAAGGCGATGACCAGCCCGGAGCCGACCGGGTGCTGCAGGGCGAACTGGCGCAGGGGCTCGGCGACTTCCCAGGGGTGCAGGGTGTTGAGCCACGTGACCATGGAGCCGCGCTTGCCGCCGTCGAAGTAGACGGGGTCGCACAGCTTGCCCATGCCGGCGTAGATGGAGATGAAGCCGAGGAACACGCGCAGCGGGAGCAGGACGACGCCGAGGTTCATCCGGCGGCCCGGATAGTAGGCGTGCCGCGCCGGGTCGTCGCCGTGACGCCTGGAGGCCCGTCCGGCCCCGTCCGTGTCGGCGGTGAGGTCCTCGAAGTCCTCTTCCGCGTAGGCGGGTTCGTCGTAGGCGCTGCCGACGGTGCGCATGGGGGGCAGCAGCCGGGTGCCGTCGGAGTGGGTGCGCTGAGGGCCGACGACGGGCGTCTCCACCGTCTGGTCGAGGTCGTCCTCGTATCCGGCGCCGTAGCCGTCGCCCTGGTATCCGGGGCCGCCGTAGCCCGTGTTCCCGTGGCCGGTGGCCGGGCGGGAGATGACCTGGGTGGCTCCGGCGTCGGAGGCGGGCTCCTCGGTGTGGCGGATGCTCTCGTGCCGCACGGCCTGGAGGAGCCGGTGGGCGCCGGTGTCGTCGGGCGCGGATCTGCCGCTCCAGACGACGGGCCGACGGCGGGCGGTGGCCCCGTCCGCCCCGCCCCCGGCGGTGGCGACGGGGATGCGGGCGGTGTCCTCGCTGGCGGTCAGATGCCGTGCGACCCGAGGGGACTGGACGCGACGCGTCGAGACGCCCAACTGCACGCGGAAACTCGCGTGATTGACGATGACCTGCGCCGGGTCGCTCGGCACCTTCACCATGCTCAGCGCGGGAGCGTCGTCGAGTCCCGACGAGCGGTCCCCCGTGGGAGTGCGGGGTGTTCTGGTGTCCACACTCATCTAACCGAGTGACGTCGCGATAGGACACTGCTTTGACCGGCCGGATCTGTCCGGACCCCGTCAAGCTTGTCCTTGTCGCCCCGACGCCTCCGGAATTACCCCGTACGGGTGAAATGCCGGATGCCTGTTCAGCGACGTCGGCGCGCCGCCTCGTACAGCACGATCCCCGCCGCCACACCGGCGTTGAGCGACTCGGTGCCGCCCGGCATGGGGATCCGCACCCGGTGGTCGCACGTCTCGCCGACCAGCCGGCCCAGTCCCTTGCCCTCGCTCCCGACGACGATGGCGACGGGCCCGCCCAGGGCCTCCAGCTCGCCGAGTTCGACCTCACCGTCGGCGGCGAGGCCGACGACCACGATGCCGGCCTTCTTGTACGCCTCCAGCGCGCGCGTCAGGTTGGTGGCGCGGGCGACGGGCGTACGGGCGGCAGCACCGGCGGACGTCTTCCAGGCACCGGCGGTCATGCCGGCGGCCCGCCGCTCGGGGACGACGACGCCGTGCCCGCCGAAGGCCGAGACGGACCGGACGACCGCGCCGAGGTTGCGCGGGTCGGTCACACCGTCGAGCGCGACGATCAGCGGGTCCACGCCCTCGTCGGCGGCGGCGCGGGCGAGGTCCTCGGGGTGGGCGTACTCGTACGGCGGGACCTGGAGCACGAGGCCCTGGTGGTTCAGCCCGTTCGTCATCCGGTCGAGCTCGGGGCGCGGCGCCTCCATGAGGTTGATGCCCCCGCGCTCGGCGGCGAGTTGCAGGGCCTCGCGCACCCGCTCGTCGCTGTCGATGAACTGCTGCACATACAGCGTGGAGGCCGGCACGCCCTCGCGCAGCGCCTCGACGACGGAGTTGCGCCCGACGACCAGCTCCGAGGTGCCCTTGGCGCGCGGGCCCTTGGTGCGGCTCTGGGCGCGGCGCGACTTGGCCTGCGCGGCGCGCTGCTTGGCGTGTCCCTTGCGCGCCTCGGCGGGCGGCGTCGGCCCCTTGCCTTCCAGGCCCCGGCGCCGCTTGCCGCCACTGCCGACCTGCGCGCCCTTCTTGCCGGACATGCGGCGGTTGTTCGCGGCCATGAGCTACCCGTCTCCGTGAAGTGGTTCGTACGTACGTCTGCGTACGTCTGTTACGTCTCTGCAGTGTGCCGCCCGGAGGCCCGGGCGGCACAGTCGATCAGCCGTGGGCCTTGTCTCAGCGGGGGCCGAGGCTCCAGCGCGGCCCCTGCGGGCTGTCCTCGATGACCAGGCCGGACTGCCCCAGCTGGTCGCGGATGGCGTCCGCGGTGGGCCAGTCCTTGCGGGCCCGGGCGGCCTCGCGCTGGTCGAGGACCATGCGCACCAGCGTGTCGACCACGCCGTGCAGGTCCTCGCCGCGGTCGCCCTCCCCGGCCCAGTGGGGGTCGAGCGGGTCGAGGCCGAGGACGCCGAGCATCGCGCGGACCTCGGCGAGCCGGGCCACGGCGGCTTCCTTGTCGTCGGCGGCCAGCGCGCTGTTGCCCTGCCGGACGGTGGTGTGCACCACGGCGAGCGCCTGGGGCACGCCCAGGTCGTCGTCCATGGCCTCGGCGAAGGCGAGCGGCACCTCGGCGGAGGGCTCGACGACGCCGGCCTTCTCCACCACGCGCTGCACGAAGCCCTCGATCCGCGCGAACGCCGACTCGGCCTCGCGCAGCGCCTCCTCGCTGTACTCGATCATCGAGCGGTAGTGCGGGGTGCCGAGGTAGTAGCGCAGCACGATGGGCCGCCAGCGCTTGACCATCTCGCTGACCAGGACCGAGTTGCCGAGCGACTTGGACATCTTCTCGCCGCTCATGGTGACCCAGGCGTTGTGCACCCAGTACCGCGCGAATTCGTCGCCGTAGGCCTTGGCCTGGGCGATCTCGTTCTCGTGGTGCGGGAAGACCAGGTCGAGGCCGCCGCCGTGGATGTCGAAGGCGGTGCCGAGGTACTTGTGCGCCATCGCCGAGCACTCCAGGTGCCAGCCCGGGCGGCCGCGGCCCCACGGCGTCTCCCAGCTGGGCTCGCCCGGTTTCGCCGCCTTCCACATGGCGAAGTCACGCGGGTCGCGCTTGCCGGTCTCACCGGCGCCGGACGGCTGCTGGAGGTTGTCCAGCTCCTGGTTGGACAGCTCCAGGTAGCCCGGGAAGGAGCGCACGTCGAAGTAGACGTTGCCGTCGGCCTCGTAGGCATGCCCGCGCTCGATGAGGCCGCGCATCATCTCGACCATCTCGGTGATGTGGCCGGTGGCACGCGGCTCGTAGGTCGGCGGGAGGCAGCCGAGGGCGTGGTAGCCGTCGTTGAACGCGCGCTCGTTCTCGTAGCCGATGGACCACCAGGGGCGGTTCTGGTCGGCCGACTTGGCGATGATCTTGTCGTCGATGTCGGTGACGTTCCGCACGAACGTGACGTCGTAGCCGCGGTACTCGAACCAGCGGCGCATGATGTCGAAGTTCAGGCCGGAGCGGATGTGGCCGATGTGCGGGGCGGCCTGCACGGTGGCACCACACAGGTAGATCGAGACGCAACCCGGCTGGAGCGGGGTGAAGTCACGGATCTGCCGGGCGCTGGTGTCGTACAGGCGAATAGTCACGGTACCTAGGGTAGTGGGCGGTGGGGGGTGAGTGGGGCCGTCCCTGTTGTTGTCGCGTGCGGGTTGTGGGGGGCTTGTCGCGCCCACGCGGCGGAGCCGCACATCAGACACAGCCCCGCGCCCCTCATGGCCGGACCAGTCATCCCCGCTTCACGACCAGGGCCGTTGCCACCGCCATGAGGCCCTCGTCCCGTCCGGGGAAGCCGAGGCCGTCCGTGGTCGCGCCCGAGACCGATACCGGTGCCCCGGCCGCCTCCGACAGGATCTTCTGCGCTTCGTCCCGCCGCTTGCCGATCTTCGGCCTCGGGCCTACGACCTGCACCGCGATGTTGCCGATGCGGAAGCCCGCCTCGCGGACGATGCGGGCCGCCTCCGTCAGGAGGGCGACTCCCGAGGCGCCGGACCACTCGGGCCGGCCCGTGCCGAAGTGCCGGCCGAGGTCGCCGAGGCCCGCCGCGGAGAAGAGGGCGTTGCAGGCGGCGTGGGCGACGACGTCGGCGTCGGAGTGGCCCGCGAGGCCCGGGCCCTGGTCCTCCCACTTCAGGCCGGCGCACCACAGCTCGCGGCCCTCCTCGAAGGCGTGGATGTCGGTGCCGATGCCAACCTGGGGCAGCAGTGGCTCGTCAGAAGCCATCGTTGAGCCTCCTGCGGGCCAGGACCGCCTCCGCGAGGACGAGGTCCAGGGGGCGGGTGACCTTGAAGGCCTCCTCGTGCCCGGGCACGGCCACGACCGTGAGGCCGAGCTGCTCGACCATGCCGGCGTCGTCGGTGACCTCGCCGGTCACCGTCTCGTGCGCCCGGACCAGCGTGGCCCGGTCGAAGCCCTGCGGGGTCTGCACAGCGCGCAGCAGCGCGCGCTCCGGCGTGGCGACGACCGGCTCCGGCTCGCCGGGGGCCCGGGCGGGCTCGACCTGCTTGACGGTGTCGGCGAGCGGCAGCGCCGGGACCACGGCCGGGGCGCCGTCCCGTACGGCCTCGATCACGGCGTCGACGGTGTCCACCGGTACCAGCGGGCGGGCCGCGTCGTGCACCAGGACGATGTCATGGCCGGACGGCAGCGCCTCCAGGCCGAGCTTCACGGACTCCTGGCGGGTCTGCCCACCCGGGACGACGAGGAAGTCCGTCCGCTCGGGCAGCGCGTACGCGTCGAGCAGCGACCTGACCTCGGCGGCACCGTCGGGCGGGGCCACGACGACGACCAGGGAGACGGCGCGGGAGGCGGCCAGCGCGCGGACCGCGTGGATGAGCATGGGGGTGCCGCTCAGGGCGCGGAGCGCCTTGGGGGCGCCCGGGCCGAGCCGTACACCGCGGCCGGCGGCCGGGATCACGGCCGCCGTACGGGCTGCCGCGGGGGCGGCCGGCGGCGCAGGGCGTGATTCGTCAGACATCGGTTCCTGTCAGGTTTGTGTGCTGGCCTGGCGTGGGTATGGCCTGGAGGAGTGCCGGGCGCGACGCGCTCGACCGGACCCTTCCGTGACGCTGGTCGAGCCGGCTGCCCGGGCCCGGCACGCCAAATCAACCGGGTCGTGAGTGATAACACATCCCGGGGTGGCGGTGCACCGGCATCCGAGTACGAACATGCCGCAGCGCCCGGCGACAGGAAAATCGTCATCGGGCACCGCGGCATTTCGATGTGCAGCGTTGATCAGCAGAGTGCTGAGCGACGGGCTTCGCCTCAGGAGGCGAGTACCTCGTCGAGCAGGGCCTCGGCCTTGTCCTCGTTGGTGTTCTCCGCGAGGGCGAGTTCGCTCACCAGAATCTGGCGGGCCTTGGCGAGCATGCGCTTCTCGCCTGCGGAGAGTCCGCGCTCGCGCTCACGACGCCACAGGTCACGCACCACTTCCGCGACCTTGATGACATCGCCGGAGGCGAGCTTCTCCAGGTTTGCCTTGTATCGACGGGACCAGTTCGTGGGCTCCTCGGCGTACGGCGCGCGCAGCACCTCGAAGACCCGGTCCAGCCCGTCCTGACCGACCACATCACGCACGCCGACGAACTCCGCATTGTCCGCTGGCACACGTACCGTCAGGTCGCCCTGGGCGACCTTCAGCACCAAGTAGGTCTTGTCCACGCCTTTGATCTGGCGAGTTTCGATAGCCTCGATCAGCGCGGCCCCGTGATGGGGATAGACCACGGTGTCGCCAACCTTGAACGTCATGTGACAGGTACCCCTTCCGTGGCTATCCAGGGTAACACGGAAACTGCGGGTTCTGAATGGCGTTTTCGCAGGTCAGGGCATATCTCGGGGCTTGACAAGTCCGACAGGAACGTGCTTCGACCAGGGGATGGAAGAAGGTATTCGCAGGTGAGGGCGGCTGTCCGGGGTGAGCGAAACGCGTACGTTACACGTATCCGAAGCCCCCTCCAGACGGCCGAACATCCCGATATGTCCCGTTCCGTATGATCGACTTCCGCTACTCCGTTCGGCGGCCCGAGCGGGGTTCCGGTCGAATCCGGAATTGATCACGAGTCCTCCGGGCGGGCCGTCGGTGATCAATTCCGAGGTGGTCCGCGCATTCCTTCACGGAAATCTCGCGGTACCGCGCGGGACTCTTATGTGAATGCCGGACGAGCACTCCGGCAATGTGACCCAGGAGTCACATGTGATGCGGGAGTCAGTTGTGACGCAGGTGCGATCAGAGGTCCCGGGGGGTCGGGTGCGGCCGTGCGGGAACGGCTCGGTAACCTGAGGCCTGCTGACACACACTTAGGGCGGCTCTATCGGCCGCTCTGCTCGAGTCAAGGAGTTGCCGCCGCCGTGAGCAGCAGCCTTCGACGCGGCGCCCTCGCCGCTGCCGCCGTCGCGTTCTCGATCGCCTCGCTCGCCGCGTGCGGCGCCGGAAACAACGCCCAGACACTGGAGATCAAGCCGGACAACGCTGCGACCAGCGTCGGCGACATCAAGATCCAGAACGCCGTGGTGATCACCCAGCCGGACCTCGAGTCGACGGGCCCGGCCGCGATCTCCGCGACCTTCTTCAACTCCGGCAAGACCGCCGAGACGCTGGAGTCCATCACCATCCCCGGCACCGGCAAGACCGCCGAGCTCAAGCCCGCCAAGGGCGGCAGCCTCAGCATCCCGGCCGGCGGCTCACTGATCGTGGGCGGCAAGGGCAACGCCACGGCCAGCCTGCCGAGCAGCCGCGAGGCCGTCCAGGACGGCAACGCCCAGAAGGTCACCTTCACCTTCAGCAAGACCGGTGACGTGAGCCTGCGCGCGTTCGTCGTCCCCGCCGAGCACTACTTCACCGAGTGGGGCCCGAGCGAGGTCCCGGCCGCGCCGGGCGCGTCGGGCACCCCGTCCGGTTCGCCGTCGGGTTCGCCGGCCGGTTCTCCGGCCGAGGGCGAGTCGGGTGCGCCGGAGAGCCCCGCCGGCGGTGAGACCCCGGGTGGTCACGAGTCGCCGGCCACGCCGACCGACGCGGCTTCGGCGAGCGCGACGGGCGGCGCGGGCGCCGGGCACTGAGCGGCCGTAGACGCCGTAAGAGACGTAGAAGGGGCGGGACCTCCTGGAGGTCCCGCCCCTTCTGTTTCCGCCTGTTTCCGTCGCCGGCGTGCGGCTCACGGGTCCGGCTTCGCGGCCTACGGCTCGAACTTGTAGCCCAGGCCGCGGACCGTCACCAGGTAGCGCGGGGCGCCCGGGTCCGGCTCGATCTTGGCGCGCAGGCGCTTGACGTGCACGTCGAGGGTCTTGGTGTCACCGACGTAGTCGGCGCCCCAGACCCGGTCGATGAGCTGCATGCGGGTCAGGACGCGCCCGGCGTTGCGCAGCAGCATCTCCAGCAGGTCGAACTCCTTGAGCGGCAGGTCGATCTTGGTGCCGCCGACGGTGACCACGTGCCGGTCGACGTCCATGCGGACCGGACCGGCCTCCAGGGCCGCCGGGGTGACCTCCTCGGGCTCGCCGCGGCGGCGCAGCACGGCACGGATGCGCGCGACCAGTTCGCGCGAGGAGAACGGCTTGGTGACATAGTCGTCGGCTCCTATCTCCAGGCCGACAACCTTGTCGATCTCGCTGTCCTTGGCGGTCACCATGATGACGGGGACGTTGGAGCGGCCGCGCAGCTGGCGGCACACCTCGGTGCCCGGCAGGCCGGGCAGCATCAGGTCGAGGAGGACGAGGTCGGCGCCGTTGCGCTCGAACTCGTCGAGTCCGTCGGGGCCCGTGGTCGCGACCGCGACCTCGAAGCCCTCCTTGCGGAGCATGTACGACAGGGCGTCGGAGAAGGACTCCTCGTCCTCGACGACGAGCACTCGGGTCACGGAAGGACCTCCGGGGCAGGAAGCGTTTCGTACGCGGTTGATTCGGGGGATGTGGGGGTGGACCGCCCGGCCTCCTCGTCGAGGCCCGCGCCTCCTGCGCGTTCATCTCGGGCGGGCTGCTGATGTGCGCGGTCGCGGGCCGCACCGGCCTCCGGCAGCCGCAGGGTGAAGGTGGAGCCCTGGTTCTCGGCGCTCCACACGGAGACCTCCCCGCCGTGCGAGGCGGCCACGTGCTTCACGATCGCCAGCCCCAGTCCCGTACCGCCGGTGGCACGGGAGCGAGCGGGGTCGACGCGGTAGAAGCGCTCGAAGATGCGCTCCTTGTCCTTGTCGGAGATGCCGATGCCCTGGTCGGTGACGGCGATCTCGATGTGCTCCCCGCCGGACGCGTTCACCCTGCGGGCGGCTATGCCGACGCGGGTACGGGCGGGCGAGTAGTTGACCGCGTTCTCGACGAGGTTGCCGAGCGCGGCGGCGAGCTGGCCGCGGTTTCCCCATACGCGCAGGTCGGCGGTGCCGTCCGCCCGTCGCCCGCCGCCACCCTGATCGGGCCCTTCGGGCGCCCACACATTCGAGGCCATATTGATCTGTTTGGTGCCGGCCTGGTGCCGGCAGCGGTCGATGGCCTCGGCGACGAGTTCGTCGACGCGGACCGGCTCGGCGTCCTCCAGCGGGTCGTCGTTCTGCACCCGCGACAGGTCGATGAGCTCCTGCACCAGGCTGGTCAGCCGGGTGGCCTCGATCTGCATGCGTCCGGCGAACCGCTCCACGGCCTCGGGGTCGTCGGAGGCGTCCATGACGGCCTCGGAGAGCAGGGAGAGGGCACCGACCGGCGTCTTCAGCTCGTGGCTCACGTTGGCGACGAAGTCGCGCCGGACCGCCTCGATCCGGCGGGCCTCGGTGAGGTCCTCGACGAGCAGCAGCACCAGCCGGGAGCCGAGCGGCGCGACCCGCGCGGAGACGGCCAGGGCCTCTCCGCGTCCGGTACCGCGCCGCGGCAGGTCCAGCTCCACCTGGCGTATCTCCCCGTCGCGCCTGGTGTCCCGGGCCATCTGCAGCATCGGCTCGACGGCGAGCTTGCCGCCGCGGACCAGCCCGAGGGCGTACGCCGCCGAGCTCGCCTTGACCACCGTGTCCGCCTCGTCAAGCACGACGGCGGAGGACCTGAGGACCGACAGGACGGTGTCCACGCCCGGCGGAAGCACCGGGTCCGTGTGCAGGGAGGTACGCGTGGGGCGCTTCTGCTCGCGCTCGCTCCACCGGAACGCCAGCACGGCGATGACACCGGTGAGCACTCCGGCGATCGCTGCCACTGCGGCGACCGCCGCGTTCACGTCCATGCACCCAGGTTAGGCATGGCTCGGGCGCGGGCCACAGCCGTCGGACTGCGACCTCGAACACTCGTCGCCCAGAGTTCACCTTGGAGCCAGTATTGGTTCATTTGGGATGACGGAAACGGACGCGTACAGGCCGGAACGTGGGAGCGTGGGGTTCGGACCGTTGGTAATACGACGGTCGTATCGCCGGTTGTTCGGTGGGTCCCGGCCTGTTCGCCGGGCCCCGGCCCTTGAACCCCCGACACAGACGCACGAGAGGGAAGCCTGATGCGGGACGCGTACCACGAGGAACTGGACTCGATCAGCGACAGTCTGGTGGAAATGGCCCGGCTGGTCGGATCGGCGATCGGGCGCGCCACCACCGCCATGCTCGACTCCGACCTGAAGCTGGCCGAGAACGTCATCGAGGCCGACCAGAAGGTCGACGAGCTGCAGCACGACCTGGAGGCCCGGGCCATAGCCCTGCTGGCACGGCAGCAGCCGGTGGCGACGGACCTGCGCATCGTCGTCACGTCGCTGCGCATGTCGGCCGACCTGGAGCGCTCGGGCGACCTCGCCCAGCACGTGGCGAAGCTGGCGCGCCTGCGCTACCCGGACCGCGCGGTCCCGAGCGACCTGCACGCCACCATCCTGGAGATGGGCCAGCTCGCCCAGCGCCTGATGGCCAAGGCCGCCGAGGTGATCATCACCAAGGACGTCGACCTGGCGCTCCAGCTGGAGCAGGACGACGACGAGATGGACCTGCTGCACCGCACCCTCTTCCAGCACCTGATGGACGACCGCTGGAAGCACGGCATCGAGACGGCCGTGGACGTCACGCTGCTGGGCCGTTACTACGAGCGGTTCGCCGACCACGCGGTCTCGGTCGCCAAGCGCGTGGTGTACCTGGTGACGGGCGAGCACGCCGACGACCTCCAGACGGACGTGCAGCCGGAGATCCAGGCGGTGGCCACGGAGGCGGAGAGCGCCTGAGCGGGAGTGTGGTCAGGGGTTCGGCATCGGCTGAAGCCTGGCCGGGGGCGGGTGAGGATCGGCCGGGGCGCGCGCAAGCCTCAGTGCGCCGTTGATGCGCCCAGCGGAACGGGCGTCCAATGGGACAGGCACCAGCCTCGAGGAGGAACCCATGGCCGATTCCCCCAGCACCACGCCCGACCCCACGCAGGAGCGCGAGACCGAGCAGCCCGCCGAGATCAGGAAACTGACCCTGATCGCCGCGTGCGGCTGCGGCTCGGGCTGCGGCTGCGGGTGCCAGTCGGGCAGCCCCTGCCAGTGCGGCTGAATTCCGTAGGGCCCCGGAGGTTCGCCTCCGGGGCCCTACGGCGTTGAGGTCGCCCGCGTGCGCGTACGGGCGGAGCATGGAACCGGAGGGTTCACGGGAGGGTTCGTACGGAAGGAGGCGCGGGCCATGGCCAAGTTCATGGATGTCCACCACAGCATGAAGGGCATCACGGAAGAGCAACTGCGTGAGGCCCACAACGCGGACCTCGCCATAGAGGGCGAGGAGCGCGTCCACTTCGAGAAGGCCTGGGCGGACCCGGAGTCGGGCCACGTCTACTGCCTCTCCGAGGCGCCCTCGGCCGAAGCCATCCAGCGCGTTCACGAGCGCGCCGGGCACAAGGCCGACGAGATCCATCCGGTGCCGCTGTCGATTCAGTGAGGTGAGGTGAGCGGCCGGCGGCAGAAACTCGCGCCGTAGCCGCACACCACCGGGAACATCCCGGGTCTGGATCAGGTCCCGGAGGCGGACCCCTCCGGGACGTGCCCCAGGGCCTGCGCGGAAGGCTCCCTCTGCTCCTCCTCCGTCGTCTCTTGCGGCAGCCGCCGCATCAGCACCTGGTACCCCAGCCCGGCCACCGTCCCGACGACCGCGCACAGCCCCCACATCCACTCCGCCCCGACCCGGTCGATGACGAAGCCGGACAGCAGCGGGGCGACGAGGGCGGCGACGGACCAGGACATCGTGTACATGCCCTGGTAGCGGCCGCGGCCGTGCAGCGGGGACAGCCGGACGACCAGGCCGGTCTGTGTCGGGGCGTTGACGATCTCGGCCAGCGTCCACACGCACACCGTGAGGGCGATGGCACCGACCGACCCGGCGAAGACGGTGAGCGCGAAGCCGTACCCCGCGAGGAGCGAGGAGAGGACCAGCAGCCGGCGGGGGTCGCGGTGCTCGATGAACCGCGTGACGGGAATCTGCAGGACGACGATCAGTACGCCGTTGACGGCGATCGCCGCGCCGTACTCGACTGGCGTGAACCCGGCCTCCCCCATCGCCACCGGCAGTCCCACCGACCCCTGCTGGAAGATCAGCGCGACGAGGAAGGACAGCCCGACGACGCTCATGAAGCGCCCGTCGCGCAGCACGGTGCCGAGGCTGACGGAGTCGTCCCGGGCACCGTTCTTGGCACTCACGGCCGTCTCGGCGGCGGGCTTGGACTCCGGCAGCCGCAGGAAGACGAGGATCGCGCAGGCCATCGTCATACCGGCCTCGACCAGGAACCCGGCGCGGTAGCTGACCTCGGCGATGAACCCCGCGGCCATGGTGGACACGGCGAAGCCGAGGTTGATGGCCCAGTAGTTCAAGGAGAAGGCGCGGATACGGTCCTCGGGCCGCACGATGTCCGCCATCATCGCCTGCACGGCCGGCCGGGAGGCGTTGCTCGCCATGCCGACGAGGAAGGAGACACCGGCGATCGCGACCGGGTCGCGCACGAACCCGAGGAGCGCGACGGACACGGCGGTCGAGGCCTGGGCGATGAGCAGCGTCGGCCGCCGGCCCAGCCGGTCGGTCATCACCCCGCCGCCCAGCGAGGAGATCACTCCGCCGAGCCCGTGCAGGGCGGCGACCAGCCCGGCGTACGTGGCGGAGTAGCCGCGGTCGAGCGTCAGGTACAGCGCCATGAAGGTGGCGACGAAGGCGCCGAGCCGGTTGACGAGGGTGCTGGTCCACAGCCACCAGAACTCACGGGGCAGCCCCGAGACGGTCTCCTGGACAGCACGTCTGGCGCGGACGGCGTACGGCATGGACTCCCCCGGGATGTAAGTGGCGCGTACTGCAGGCACAAATTACAAATGAGGGTGGAGGGCAAGCCACTCAATTAACAGGTCCGGTCAAACGTCCGCCTGCCGGGCAGCCACGCGAACGGGCGAATGCGTGGATTACGCTCTGGGGCATGGCCGACGCACCGTACAAGCTGATCCTCCTCCGCCACGGCGAGAGCGAGTGGAACGAGAAGAACCTGTTCACCGGCTGGGTGGACGTCAACCTCACCGCGAAGGGCGAGAAGGAGGCGACGCGCGGCGGCGAGCTGCTGAAGGACGCCGGCCTGCTCCCCGACGTCGTGCACACGTCCCTCCAGAAGCGCGCCATCCGCACGGCGCAGCTCTCCCTGGAGTCCGCCGACCGCCTCTGGATCCCGGTCCACCGCAGCTGGCGCCTGAACGAGCGCCACTACGGTGCCCTGCAGGGCAAGGACAAGGCGCAGACCCTCGCCGAGTTCGGCGAGGAGCAGTTCATGCTGTGGCGCCGGTCCTACGACACCCCGCCCCCGGCGCTGGACGTCGACGCCGAGTACTCCCAGTTCTCCGACCCGCGCTACGCGACCCTCCCGCCGGAGCTGCGCCCGCAGACGGAGTGCCTCAAGGACGTCGTCAACCGCATGCTCCCGTACTGGTTCGACGCGATCGTCCCGGACCTGCTGACGGGCAAGACGGTCCTGGTCGCGGCCCACGGAAACTCGCTGCGCGCCCTGGTCAAGCACCTGGACGGCATCTCCGACGAGAACATCGCGGGCCTCAACATCCCGACGGGCATCCCGCTGTCGTACGAGCTCGACTCGGACTTCAAGCCGGTGAAGCCGGGGGGGACGTACCTGGACCCTGAGGCGGCTGCGGCTGCCATTGAGGCGGTCAAGAACCAGGGGAAGAAGAAGTAAGCAGATTCGTAAAGGGCCCCCTACCTGCGGCTTTACCGTCAGGAGGGGGCCTCTTTCATGCCCGTGGGCCGTCTCTGGGCCGTCGCGCTAGATGCGACGGACCCTCACGTGGACTGACGCGAGGAAGGCCGGCGGGATGACAGCGAGCAGCTCAGCGCCGACCCAGACGGCCAGTGTCGCGCCTGCGAGGCTGATGATGCCAAGATGTGCCTCACGCGGGGTGAGGTCGATACGCAGACCAGGACGTGGCACCATGGCGCTCTCCGTTGGCTTCATGAGCCCTCTTTCAGAGTGAGTGGAATTGACACCGACGGGGTAAGGGGTCACCCATGCCAGTGGGTGACCCCTCTTTGTTCCCCCGGCGATGTGGTGGACTTTAGCGGCCTATTGCGTAGATCGACAAACGTGCAGATGAGGGCTGCAATGAGTCGCACTGATCTCCTATTGCCAGTTGTGGAACCGCTTGGAGAGGACTCCTTCGAGAAAGTCTGAGGCGTCGGGTAGGGGGCTCACTTTTGGGTCAAGGTTGTCGCGGGTGAACTGGCCTGTCCAGCCATCAGTGACTGGACGACTGCCCTGTCTACCTGCGTAAAGGACCAGCGCCGAGGCGGAACGAACCTCTAACGAGATGGTCAGGTTCGATCTGAGCAGAGGGTTCACTAGGCTCGATTGGCCAACTCGGTTTGGCCAACCCCGTTTCGCCAAACCGGTTTGGGTAAACCGCTTCAACCAAATCGGTCGGGACAACTCTGCTTATCCCGCCCGGATTGCCTACTCAGTGTGCAATCCCGCTTTGCAAAGCCAAGGTGCATCTCAGGTACGAAGACCAGCTCGAATGCGGACCTCGAAGCTGGCCGTTGGAAGGCTAGGGCCTTCGCGTCATGAAGATCGCACTCACTGCCTTGCGGGTGCGCTCTTGACTGGACGGCATCAGGTGCGCGTACACGCGGAGCGTCAGGCCCGGGTCCGAGTGGCCCAGATACTCGGCGAGGGCCTTGATGTTCTCCCCCGCGTCCAGGAGCACCGAGGCGTAGAAGTGGCGTAGGGCGTGCATGCCGTTCTCGCGGGACTCGGCGTAGGACTCGCCCGGCTTTCGCTCAGGGATCACTCCGGCCGAGGCAAGCGCCCGCTTCCACACTTCCTCGTTGAGCGACGTCCGCCAGACATGACCGCCACGCGGGCCGGTGAAGATCAGCCGCTTGGTCACCGGAGGCCCGTCCGCCACCTTCCACGGCAAGGTGATCTCCACCGGCGGAAACCGCTTCATGTGGTCCCGGAGGGCATCAGCGACGGGACCAGGCAGCGGCACGTCCCGTAACTTGCCACCCTTGGGTGGGGCGAACACAGGCTTGCTGCGACTCAGCTTGAGCTGCTGGACCACGTGGAGCGTGCCCGCCGCAAAGTCGATCGCGTCGACGGCGATGCCGAGGATCTCCCCTTGGCGGAGACCGCAACCGCCGCCGAGGTCGACCATGGCTTGGTACCGCTCGGGCATACCGGCCCGAACGGCGAAGACCCGTTCCACTGTCCAAGGGACGATGCGCTTGCTGTCCACAGTCGGCGGCCGGACCGAGCGAGCAGCACACGGGTTCCGGGGAAGGTGCCCATCGTCCACGGCCGCGCTCAGAGCTGCCCGCACATTGGAGTAGATCGTCCGAGCGTACGAGCCACGGACGCCGTTCTCCTGGAGCTGCCTCACCCAGTCCCGGATGTGAGCGGGCTGGAAGGAGCCGAGAGGACGCGACCCCAGGTACGGGAAGGCATGCAAGCGAAGCTGCGACTCCATCGACGCCTGGGTGTTTGGATCCGACGCGTGAGTCACCCAGCTCTCGGCGTACTGCTGGAACGTGATCCGTGCCGCGCGCGGGTCGATGTACTGCCCCCGCGCCATGTCGGCCTCAGTCTGCGACAGCCACTGCTCGGCCAGCCGCTTCTGCCGGTCGGGAAAGCTCTTTGACTTCTCCGTGCCGTCCGGGCCAACGTAACGGGCGCGGTAGCGCATGCCCGCGCCGTAGCGCTCGGTTTTGGTCTTTCGGGTCTTGCCGTCCGGGCCGACCTCGGTCTTGTACCAGCGGTCTTGGATGTGTCCGGCCATCAGGCAGCAGCCCCCTTGAGCTGGGAGTCCACCCAGGCGCGTACGTCCTCCGGGTCGAAGCGGAGATGCCGGCCAACCCGGAAGCCGCGCGGACCCGTGCGCTTGCGGCGCCACTGGTAGACCGTCTCGACGCTGGGCAGGTCGAACATCTCCACCAGGTCGTAAGGAGTCATGTACCGCGTAGGCAGGGCACGTGGCTCGGCGGCCACACGCACCGAGGCGTGGCGCTCAGCCATCGGTCGGTTGTCCTTCCGTTCCGGGGGCGGGCTCCAGGGACGCGGCGAGCCAGGCTTCACCCGCGCTGAGGCCTGTTCCGGCAAAGACCCAGTGGGCCAGGACGAGCGTGGTTTCGCCGTCCTGCGAGGCGGTGACCGGAGCCGCTTGGGCACGGCGCCATTCGGCGCGGGCGTCGCGGAGGGCGCCGAGGGTGGTGGAGTAGCGGCGCGACTTGGTGGAGAAGTGGCCGCGGAAGCCAAGCATGTGAGCCCAAGCCCGCAGTCGGAGCTCCGCCAGGTCGGGGCGTGCGCCGAGGGTCCAGGCGGTGCGGATCATGCGGCGCGCGTGGTCGGTGAGCCGGGCCTGTGCCAGCTCGGCGAGGAAGCGAAGCGGCCGGTCCAGGGTGCCGGTCGCGGTCTCGGCGCCCTTGGTGGCGTACTTGGCGATGTACGCGGCTACGGCGCGCTCGGTCAGTTCCTGGCCGCCGTCGAAGTCGGCGGAGCGGATCGCGCGGACGTCGAGCTGGCGGCCGAAGGTGAAGGTGTGGGCCCGGCCGTCGACTTCCGGTCCGTTGACGCGTGCTGCCGTGGTGGCGGCGCGGATAGCGTCGGTGAGCAGCTCGGCGGTGGCCCAGGCTGGAGGATCCGTGTCGCCGCCTTCCGGGCCGTCGAGGCGGATGACCGCGTGGAAGTGGACGGCGCCGCGCTTCTGGTACTCGGCGACCTTGGCGAAGGAGAGGCGCGCGTGGTCGCGGAAGGCGCGTTGGGTGAGGCCGCCGCGCTTGGCGACCTCACGGCGGAGGTAGATGGAGAACCGGCGCCAGAGGGCCCCTGCGTGGGCGTTCCAGAGCACGGCCGCTTCGTAGTCGTACTTCTCGGGGTCGAGTGGTGTGCCCAGGGCGGAGTCCGTCTCGGTGTGGCGGATGCCGCAGCGGCAGTTCCGGCCGCTGGAGGGGCGGTTGTGGACCGGGCCGAAGCTCGGGGCGGTGAAGGTGGCGAAGACGCGGGGGTGGGTGGCGACCTGTTCGGAGGTGCCTTTGCCGCCACGCAGTCCGGCGGTGATCAGGTGGTAGGTGTCGCGGCGGTAGGTCTCGGCGCAGGCCGCGCAACGGGTGGCGCGGCGGTTGTTGCAGCGGACGAGGAGTTGTCCGGCGGGGAGGGCGGTCGAGTCCAGGTGGTGCAGGACGCGGCCGATCTCGCCGGTTGTCGCGTTGAGTTCGTGTTCGGTGCGGTGGCCGTCGAGGCGCACGGGGTGGGTGCAGCCGCCGAGGCCGGAGAGTTGGCGGGCCAGCTCGGGCATGGTGCCGCAGGAGGCCAACATGGAGAGTTCCGCCAGCGGGGGCGGAGTCTGCCGGGTGATGATGGGCGTTCCTTTCAGCCGTCTTGACGGTTGGGAGTGACGGCCCCGGGGCGGCGGGATGCTTGGCGGCGTTTGCCGCCCCGGCGGCCGGTCAGCGCCTGTTGGCGCCAGTGACGAGGGAGCGCAGGACGACGGCGGCGATAGCCACGGAGATGGCCGAGACGGCGACCGCCGCCAGGAGCGCGGTGAGTACGACGCCCACGACGACCACGGCGGCGACCGCGCCTACGCCGACTCCCACGAACGGAGCGACCGGGCGGCCGGCGGAAGGAGCCGGAGCGTGAGTCGTGGTGATGCTCTGGACATGCGGGGTGTCGGGCAGCTTGGGACGGAGCATGGCGGGACTCCTTGTCAGTCGAGGTGTCATTCGTGAGTGCCGTTGACGATGTCGACCCCGGAGCGGGTGCCGGACTCGATGGCGGGGGCGAGGAAGGTGTGGGAGAGCCAGAAGCCGAACAGCGCGATCACGACGGCGACCCAGACGCGGATGCCAAGGAACTTGATCGCGGCCCAGGCGACGACGCCCAGGACGAAGACGAGCGGCAGTGAGACGGTCACGGGATCTCCTCGGCGGTCAGCGGACGGAGCAGCGGTGGGTGCGGGCGGCCAGCTCGGCGGCGGCGCGGCTGTCGTAGTCCGTGGAGAAGCCGCAGCGCGGCGCCGTGCAGGCGGCGGTGTGCTTCTCGCGGCCACGGCCGTCGTAGTAGGTGGCGACCTGTACGGGGCCGACGCGGACGACGTTGCGGAAGCGGCGGTTGGCGGGCATCAGGGGTTCTCCTCTGCGGTTTCGCCGGTGAAGTCGGTGACGTGGTCGGCCAGCCAGCGCAAGATCTCGTCGCCCTCGTAGCTGTCGGCGGCGAGGATCACCGGCTCTGCGATCAGCACGGCTTCGGTGAGTCGGTTCTGGCGGGTCAGCTCGGCGGCGCGCTTCAGCGCGCGGAGCGTGGACGGACGCAAGGGGGAAAGTCCTCCGGGTCAGGTGAGTTGGGTGGCGATGGCTTCGGCGAGCGGCATCGGGACCCCGAGCCGGGCGCGAAGTGTCGGGGTGTCGATGTCAGTTCCGGTCTGGGCGCGGTGTTCGTCGGCGACCTTGCGGGCCAGGGCGACGAGCGCGGGTGGTGCCGGAGACGGTGACGGCGGAGCCGACTTCGGCTCGGCGGCAGGCAGTTCGGTCGCTGGTGTGGGATTGGGTTCGGGTGCTGTGCCCGTCGAGGGCGGTTCGGGTGCCGTCGCCGGAGCCTCGATCGGCTTCGGCGATCCGTGGGCGAGGAGCGTCCCGCCGAGGAAGGCCACCGCAGGCCAGCCCGCGACGAGAATGCGCAGCCAGGCCGGAACGTCGTCCAGGTCGAGCAGTCCGGCGGTGGCGACATTGGCCCCGAGGGACGCGATCAGTGCGACGAGGAACCAGCACCACCCGGCCGCTTTCGCCTCACCGGAGCGGAGCCGCCGCCAGGCCGCCACCAAGAGCAGGTCGACGGACACCGGGTAGGCCCACGCCTTCCAGCCGTCCTGTCCGGCAGCCGAGGCCAGGTCATGCAGGTGGGCGAAGGACAGCGCGGCGGCGATCAGTGCTTGAACGAGCACGGCGTCAACGCGGGCGGGCAGAGTGCGCACGGCGCGACTCCTTCCGGTTCCAGGCATGGATGGGGTAGGGACTTGGCGCGGGACGGCCGCGCCAGCCGTTGGAGCGGTGCGGTTAGTCGGTGACTGTCTGCGGAGTGGCCACGGGCCCGGACGCCTTCACGGGCATGGGCTGGACGTACGGCCGGAAGGGCGTGAGCGCCGGTACGTCCGGGGCCAGGTGTGCCGTCTCGCGGCAGGTGGCCGCAGCGTCGGCGAGGGACAGGTGTGGGGTACGGATGCGGGACCAGCCACCGGACGTGTCACCGACGACGGCGAGGCCGGGCAGCTCGGCAGCAATGGCGCAAGCCGCATAGACCGCCTCAGGGGCGATGTCGCCGAGCGCCATCTTGGCGGACGCTTCGTCGTTGACGCGGTGGCAGACGCGGCCGGTGAGCTGGGCCCGGAGCATGGTCGCGCCCTTGCCGAGTTCAGCACCGAAGCGCTGCCCGCAGACCTCCAGGTAGATGCCGGCCGCGCGGCCGAGCTGGGCGAGTCGGATGAGCTGGGTGACCATCTCGTCCCGCCGTTCTTCCTCCTTCCTCGTGGCGATGAGGAAGAGTTCGGCCACTTCGTCGATGAACAGCACGATGGGCGCGGGCCGTTCGTCCTCCGGCAGGCCCCAGATGTCTGAGGTGATCTCCTCATCCGGAGTGCCGGGGGCGATGCCCTGACGGGCTTTGATCAGGTCGTATCGGTCCTCCATCTCCTTCACCAGTGCGGGCAGCAGCTCGGCAGCCTGTTCCGGATCGGTGGCCAGCGCGGAGAGCCGAGCCGCGAACGGAGCCAGCTCCACCCCGCGTTTACAGTCGATCCCCACTAGGACCACCGGCTGAGTGGCCAGCCCGGTGATCAGGTTCCGCAGGAACATGGACTTGCCCGACAGCGTGGCGCCGAGCACGAGTTGATGCGGTACGGCTCGGTAGTCCCGTACGAAGGCGGTTGCGTCCTCTCTCAGGGCCACCGGCACCTGGAGCAGGCCGACGTCGATCCGGCGAGGCATTCGTACCTTGCGCAGAACGTCGAAGCCGACGAGCCGCAGTTCCACAACCCCAGGCTTGACGTCTCGGACGTACACGGCGTGAACGCCCCAGGCGTGCCGCAGCCGTTCGGCCGAGGCCGCCACGTCCGCAGGTTCCTGCCCCGGAGCGAGCCGCAGCCGGAGCCGAAGGCCGGTCGAGGTGGGCCGGATCACGCCCCGACGAGGGGGAACCGGCCGGACCTCTCGACGAGTGGTCGCCTTGACGGCCAGTACCCGCCACCGGGACGGCTCGACCGTCAGGCCGCACGCGTCCATGGTCGAGGAGTACGAGGCCAGCAGCCGAGCCACCGAGATCGGCAGCCCGACCGTGGACCAGTACGCGGCCGGGTGGGCGTGCCGGGCGTATGCCGCGCCGCCTATTGCAGCGAGCGTGCCGCCCAGCTCGGCCCACGTCACCAGGTCCGTCACAGCGATCAGCCAGCCTCAGCCATCGGGAAAGCGCCCGGAGCTACGGCGGTGGCCCGGTAGGCGATGCCGTGCCGCTGCTGGCCGTTGAAGACGCTCTCCCACGGCCGAGCCACGAGCCCCGGCAGTGCGACCGGAGCCCCGAGCGTCAGCCCTTCAGAGACACCGCTCTCAGGAACCGTGACCTTGATCAGAGACGACTCCCCCTCCTCGATGTAGACCACGCCGATCGTCATCAGTGCCTCACCACTCACGGCGTCCTTGGCGATCTCACCGGTCTGCCGGTCGCGCACCTTCGGCGCCGGAGCTTCGGTGAGCAGGACCGTGGCGGTCGAGGTGTCAATGCGGATCACACGCACAGAGATTTCTCCTTCTGAGTCGATCAACTTGCCACCTGACAAGTTGACTTAGCAAGTTCGAAGCTACGGATGACAGGTTGACTTGTCAAGTGAGGTTATGAGTGAACTCACCTGGACCAGGCGTCAGTTCAAGCGATAGGTGTCTTCGAGCTCATGCAGATCAGCAGGAAGCAGCACTTCAGAGACTTGCAGTGCCTGCCCGGAGGCATCGCACGCGATGACCAGAACGCTGAGCACCGGCACACCGTCCGGCATGCCACCCAAGAGCTCGGCTTCGCCACTCTCCGGCAGTCGGGCCGATACCCGCTCCGTCACATGGTCGAAGCGGACCTTCTGCCGGGCCTCCAGGTGCTCACGCGCACTGCCTCTCAGAGCTTCCGCATTCGCCAGCTCGGTGCCGTCGACCAGGCCGGCGGGAAAGTACGACGAGACCAACTCGACCGCTTCGCCGTCCTCCTCCACCAGAAAGCGACGCATGAGGACCTCGGCCCGCTTCGGGAGCCCGAGCGCAGAGGCGACCCGCTCCGGAACAGGGACGTCACCGACTTCAACGAGGCGCCCGGAGGCCTTCGACTCGTCGCGTTCCAGGACCTCTAGTCCCCGCCGGCCCTTCTGTTCCACAACCTCCGGCCGCCCCCGGACGATCGTGCCGTACCCCTGCCGGGACTCCAACCAGCCGTCGCGCTTCAGCAGTTCCAGCGCCCGCACGACGGTGGGACGGGACATCCCGAAGGCCTGCACCAACTGGTTCTCGCTGGGAACCCGGGTACCGGGCGGGTACGTGCCATCCTCGATGCGGCTCTGGATCGTCTGAGCTAGGCGCACGTACTTCGGTGCCGCCACTTCATACGCCATGTGCGCCGCCTGTCGAGATTGGCCAAGTCAACTGGTCAACCAGACTAGCGACAACTGGAGCGTCAGAACAGGATCGGCCTGAAGCCCGCACTGGGCGGCCATGCGTCGGCCACGTCGCAGGAGACCACCGTCCCACCGAAGCGGCTGGGCCCGGAGTGCCACGACTCGGCGATGGAGTCGACAAGCAGCAGACCGCGGCCGTGGGCGTCGTTGGCCTCTGGCTGCCGCATCTGGACGTTCGCTGGGAAGCCCGGGTTGTGCACCTCGATCCGAAGCGACGTCTCCACGCGATACCACTCAACGCGCACCACCCAGGTCTCATCCGCCCGCCCGTAGAGAATGGCGTTGGTCACCAGCTCCGAAATCATCAACACGCAGTCGTCAATCGAGCAGGCCGGGTTGTACGGGGCGAGGAACTTCCGGAACCAGTACCGAGCCCGAGGCACAGACTCCGCGACGGGGTGCAAGGTCATGGCACCGAGTCGCGGTGAGTCCTCAGAAGGAAAGCGGTCGATCGTGTAGGCCATCCGCGCTCACTCCTTGCCGCTGCCGTCACAGTCGAGGCAGCGCCGTTTCGATGTGACACGGTGGCGGTCGTTGGCCGTGGAGAGCGCCAGAGCCGTACGGGAGCCGACGCGCTTCCAACCGCACCCACGACAACCCCGGCAAGCTAAGCGCGCACCTTCATCCGGCCGCTGACTCGTCACCCGTGCCCCCTTCCGATTCAAGTGGCCTTAGCCACTTTTCTGGATAGTGGCATTAGCCACTTCGGCTCCGCAACCCGTTCGCCGCAACTAGCGGGACCTCACCGCGCCATCAGGTGAGCGGGTAGCCCTGCTCGAAAGCCCAGCGATGCGGCGGGTAAGTGGCTTCGGCGAACTCCAAGGGCCGGTCCTGGAGGTCGAAGACGACGTGGTGGACGATCAGGACGGCCGAACCGGGCTCCAGTTGGAGGTCCACGGCTTCCTCCTCCGTGGCATCCCGCGCGCACATGCGATCTTCCGCGTAGCTGCCCTGCCGCCCCGTCATGTTCTCGACGTACATGAGCGTTCCCTCTTGGATGCGCTCCGGCTCAAGCAGCTTCGGCGCACGGTGGCCGACATCCGGAGCGAACCACGAGGTGGACAGTGTGATCGGCCCGTCCTGATTATTGGTCACGCGCCGCCGGTGCACAGCCCGACGGTCCTTGACCAGACCCAACCCCTCAGCGACGTGAGCCGGCGCCTCCATCCAACCGGTCGAGGTGATCACCGCGTACTCACCAGGCGTGTAGATCTTTCCGGTCTGCCGAGCCCGCCCGTACAACTCCCGCGCCCGCCGGTTGACCTCCAGGCTCCGCACGTACGTACCCGAACCCTGACGCTTCTCGACAAGCCCTTGATGGCTCAGCGCCTCCAACGGCCGAGCAGCCGTGGGCCGGGACACCTTCCAGTCAGCCGCCAACTGCCGCTCAGACGGGACCTCGTCCCCCGGCCGCAGGTCACCCCGAAGAATCTGATCACGGATGTAGTGCGCGATCTGGAGATACTTCGGCTGAGCCTCCTCGATCTGTGGCATCAGTCCTCCTCACCCAACGTGGGCTCCAGGTGAGTAGCCGGGAACCCCGCTACCGGCCTGAGGCCGATTCTCGACACAAGTGGCTATGGCCTCTAGCCACTATAGGGTGAGTGGTCAACCCCGTACCCCGTAGGCTGAAGCGCATGACGCGGTTGATCGTCGCAGCAGGAGGAGGGGGCGACGCAGTCGCCGCCGCAATGCTTCACGCCGCCCTTTACGGCGACGAGGACCAGGCGGTGATCCTCACGTACGCGTGGGACCGCCTCCTGATCGACCCGGTACCGGGCCCCCGAGGACCGGACAACTTCACTGGCCTCAAGCCGCTCACCCCAGCAGTCCGGGCAGTGCCGGTCGAGGCCCGCCCGATCGCTCCGGCAGGCTCCACCCTCCCCCGACTCGCGGCAGAGCTCCCGCACACCATCGCGCTGATCGACCCGCGCCACGGGGTCGAGGGCATCACACACCAACTCGAAGAGTTGGTGGACCACTTGGCTCCGGAGTCGATCGACCTCCTGGACGTAGGCGGAGACATCCTCGCCCGCGGCGATGAGCCGACGCTGAAGAGCCCGCTTGCCGACGCCGTCACGCTCGCGGCGTGCTGCCAGGTGAACGCACCGATCCGCCTACTGGTGGCAGGCCCAGGTCTGGACGGTGAACTGCCCCTCGACGACCTACGCAACATGCTCGGCCCGCTCGTCCACACCTTCACCGCGGAGGACGTCGAGCCGATCAGTTCGGTCCTGGAGTGGCACCCCTCCGAGGCGACCGGGATGCTCGCGGCGACAGCCCGAGGCGTACGCGGCACATGCGAGATGCGAGACGCCGGCCTCCCAGTTCCCCTCACCGACGAAGGCCCCACCGTCCATGAGGTCGACCTGGACGAGGCACTGAGCCGCAACCAGCTGGCCCGCGCCATCCTGACGACCGCCACCCTGGACGAGGCAGAGGCACACAGCCGTGAGATCTGCGGCTACTCGGAGATCGACTACGAGCGCAACAAGGCCGCATGGCTCAAGGACCAGCCACCGTTGCAACTCGAACGCGACGCTGCACTGTCCCAACTCGACCAGTTCGAAGCTGAGGCCCAAAGCCGCGGAGTCACCCACACAACGTTCCGCCGCATCACCGAGGCCTTGAACCTCAACGGCTCCCTGCGCGAGGACCTGCGCCAACTGCTCATCAACAGCCGCCCGGAGCAGTACGACGCACCCTTGTGGCGCATCACATCCACTCCTGAGTAACAACCTTCTCTACTGGTTCAAGGCGGCTCGCTCCGCTCCCCGCGCGCGGCCCGGCCCCCGGCCGGGCCTGCGCTCCTGCCTCCGTCCCGCTCCAGCCCGGCCGACGCCCGTGCCGCGCTCACAGCAATCAGTGCTTGATGCCAGGTAAGGGCTGGCCTGAGGCTACTCAGCCATCCAGATCCCGGAACGCCCGCAGGCGACCGGGGCCTCACAGATGCGGCGAAGCTTCTGCACCGTGGCGTGCGCCGATGCTACCTTCAGCTGAATAGTGCCTTTGATGGCGGGAGTGCTCCAATGCCGAAAATGCCCAGTAACGCGCAGACCTTGATCCTGCGAATCTTTGATGCATGGAAAGAAGAGAACCTTCCTGCCGTTGACGGAGGAACTGCTTTTGAAGTCTTTTCTTCGGAGTTGGCATTGCGGTCGTTTGGGCTAGGGATTGAAGAAATCGAGGCAGGCATCGTAGGAGGGGGGCAGGACGGCGCGATCGACTCAGTCTACGTCTTTTTCGATGACACACTGCTAGATGAGGACTCAGACGTCGTTTCGGAAACGAGCCGTCCGTCCGATTTCGGGCAAGACAGAAACTTGGAACTCTGGGTAGTCCAAGCGAAGAGAACACCTAGCTTCGCCGAAGACGTAGCAGAGAAGCTTGAGAACACAATGCGTCGACTTTTGGACCTGTCACTGCCCATCGAGTCCTTGTCCGTCCTGTACAACCCAACACTCCTCACGCGCTTTGGCATCTTCCGCGACGCATGGGAAAAACTAATCACCCGCCGGCCCCGAATTAGCGTGAATGTCATTTACGCAACTCCGGGCGACTCCAGCAATATCACCCCGCAATTTGAGGCAAAGCTGAACGCCTTGAGGCAAGTGATCATTGCGTCCGTTCCGGATGCACGCACAGCATCAGTGGAGCTTCTCGGCGACAAGGAACTGCTGGCGAGGTACAACGAACGCCCGCCGTACACGCTTGCGATGAACTACCAGGAAAGCGCTACGAGTGGGGAGTCGCACGTAGCTATCGTAAAGTTGAGGGACTATTACGATCTTATTGTCGACGACAACGGTCGCCTTCGTCGCCACCTCTTTGAGTGGAACGTGAGGGATTACCAGGGGAACGTCTCAGTGAATCAAGAGATTCGCCAGTCTCTTACGTCACCTGATAGCCCCGAGTTCTGGTGGCTGAACAACGGTGTCACCATCATTTGCAGTGAGGCGACCAGCACGGCCAAAACATACTCGCTCTCGAACATTCAGATTGTAAACGGCCTGCAAACGAGCCATGAAATCTTCGAATCGCTCAGGGGCGACGATTCAGCAGAAGCCGGAGAACGCATGTTGCTGGTGCGGATTATCGTCACCGGCGATGCCGCAACGAGGGACCTGGTGATCAGAGCCACGAACCGGCAGACTGCAATTACGGATGCCTCTCTGCGTGCAACCGACGAAGTTCAGCGCAATATTGAAAACTACTTTTTGACTCAAGGTTGGTACTACGACAGAAGAAAGGGTTACTACAAGAACGACGGAAAAGATCCCGCGAAGATTGTAAGCATTCAGTTCCTCGGGGCATCTGTCACCGCCATGGGTCTGGCGCGGCCCGACAAATCACGTGGCAAGCCGTCCTCGCTGCTCAAGAATGACGAGGACTATCGACTCGTGTTCAATTCATCAATCGACCTCCAGGTTTACCTCTGGGCCGCCAGACTTCAACGTCAAGTGGATAGCTTCATCCTGTCTGAAGCTGCCGAAGCGAACGTGTCACAGAAGAGCAACCTCAAGTTCCATTTGTCGATGCTTATCGTAGAGCGACTGAATGGTGCGCCCATTCGACGGCCGCAGCAACTCCGTGCACTATCCTCAGCGAATGCTGCGGTGGATGACGCCATACTCAAGGATCTTTTTGAGAAGCTCAAAGAGTGGTCTAGCGTTTACCTTCGGCGAGAAGGTGTCATTCTGGAGAGGGCAACGAAAGCTCAGCGGTTCAGCGAATATCTGCTGGACCAAGCACGGGGTCTCCGGGAAAGCACCTCATAGCCTTTGGTCACATGACGGCGCGCTGATGTTGCAACGCGGGAGCCAAGGCTTTTACCAAGACGCTTCCGCCGGCGAGGCTGGCTCTGGTCGACGGCACCAGCAGCGTAGTTGAGGCCGGTGGCGGCCCAGCGAGGCACACGCGCACCTGACCAGTCGGCGTGCCCGCCGTCGGGGCTGAATTTCGTCGGCTGAGGCACAGACGATCTTCGAGGCGCCGTATCGGCCGCACTGGTGGAGGACGCCAACGACCTTGACTCGGTCATTGAAACCCCAGCCCCAAGCCGCTCCGCCGACCGCTCGTCACCGTGAAGCGCTGGACACCGTCGACCCCAGCGAGTCCATCACGGACCAGTCGATATCGTCAGTGGTGAAGGTGAGTATCAACAGAACGATGAGCCCGATGACGAGCACTGCCGCGATGAACAGGCAGCACCCTCCTATGCCTTCCATGATATCGACGATAACGCCCACATCAGGCGTTCGCGACTGGAGGCAGAGGCCGTGCGAGGTGAACGGTAATGACAAGTGGTCACGCGTTAGCGCCGGTCGCTAAGGCGGCTTCAGTGGGCCACCCCGCGCTGGAGACTTGGTCCACCACTCCTTCGGATACTGGTCGCGCCCCGCGGCGCTTGACTGGCCCATAGAGACTCCACCGACCTCATACTGAATCCCACCTCACCCTGGCACGGCTTGTCCCCCGTATGGACTAGCACTGGTTGGCTAGGCATGGGCCACAAACGAGTATCAGAGCACACCTCTTCGTCGACAACGATGGAGCCCAGGAGTGCCTCAGCCACCCGAAGCTAAAGAGTTTGAGCTACTGACTCTGGATTACACGATGACCAGAGAGGATGAGCGCACCTTTCACAACATTCAAGCGGCGATAGTAGGCCTAACTGTCGCCCTCCTGGGAGCTGTAGCAAGCGTCGTAGGAAACACTTGTCAGCTAAACCCGCCAAAAACCAAAGATTGCTCAGCGCCGCCGGACCTATTTCTCGCCTCCGCACCAGCAATTCCGCTAGCATCTCTCGCATTCATGCAATTGCTTGGCGTTGCCGCAGCCTTGCGTAGCTACTATCTGAGGGCAGTGGAAGCAGAACTGCGAAAATATGCAGACGCGCCACTTTCGACCCTGACAACTCTTGGCCCAATACTCCCGCCGTCGTACTCAGGACTCATGACAGAAGTCACTACCATGCGGCGTGGAAGGTCCGGATATCGAATCCTCGCCACCATGATCATGCTCATTGCTCTCTTCTTTTTTGGGGGTTTGACAATATACATTGCGATCCACTTGAGCACTATTTACACTATATCCATGCTGCTGATATACGGGGCGGCATTTGGGATCCTCGTGGCTGACGTGATGGCGGCGACTTACGGTGCCGGCAGTACCTTCGCGCGAATCGCCAGTAAGTTCATTTCCCGTCAACATAGACCAATCCTGCAGGCATCTATCGGCTCCATAGCGACGGGCCGGAGCCTCACTTCTTACTTCATTTTGCCAAGGCCAGAAGACTTGATCAAGTGGCTTTTCATTCCCGTTTCATTCACCATCGTCAGCTGGGCTTCAGGCGAAGGTTTCCCATGGTCCAGGATGTTCTTGACCCTATTTGTAGTCGAGTACTTGATTTACTCTGCCCGGTACCAATGGAATGATTTGCGTGGCATGAGCGAGGATGCAGAGCACCCTGAGGCATCGGCGAGAAAACGTCTACCTCGCGTGGAGGATCCATCACAGAAGCGGCTCATGGTGACTGGTAGTCTCGTCACAGCGTTTCTGCGCTTGATCGTGGCCGTAGTAATTGGATACCGAGTGCACGCACTCCAGGGTGTGCTGATTTTTTCTGGCATCATATTTGCCGTTGCCTCGATTTACGAATTCCTGCGTTCCGTGTCTCCTAAGCGTTTCATCAACAGAGCATCTCCTGTGCGTCAGAAGCTGATGCCTACCGCTATTTGGCTTACCGTTGGCTTCGGCTATTCGCTTCGGTTACTGGCGGGATCATACGCGGCAAAGGCTGATCTTCTCAGTCCGCTCGTGGAAACAGGCATGGCTTTTTCGTTCTGTTTCGGTGTAATGTTTGTCCTACTCACTTGGACGCTTGAGGCTACGAGCTACTGTCGCAAAATTACAGATGAGCGATGGGAAATTGGACAGGGACTGAATCGGAAGTCTCACATTACCCTGCTCGTCGACTATCTAAAGACCCCAAAGATAAAGTCAGTCGACGTTCAAGGTTTCACGCCGGATGAAGAGTGCAGCAGGAGAGCAGTGCTGAAAGATTCAAAAGACTTCTCTTTCTGGTCTCCCTGGAATGTTGCCTACTGGGCATCGGCTGTATGTGGATCTGTCCTTGCGGCATACCTGACACCCATGCAGGACAGTGCATCACTGCTTTTCGCAACTGCCGCGCTCGCGGTAGCGGCAGCCGCTTACGTATCCTATCCTTTGGGTTCAGGAGGTGACAGAGGATTCAGGAGCACCATCATTCTACAGACTCTATCGATTGCGGGATTCGGAGCATGGTCTGTTTGCTGGTCAATCCAACTTAATCAAGAGCAACCGGCCCGCGATGCGGTTCTCATAGTCCTTCCTTGGCTAATGGCGACAGCAACGTATGTCGGTTTTCGGCAGCGAAGCTACAAAGACCTCAAGGAATTTCCGGGCCATATCGCCGATGCCGCTAAAGGGGCGGGATGCGGAGCCATAAACATAGTTCTCGGTCCGCAGGTGCACAGCGTCATTTGTGGTAGGCAGCACTCTCAGCATATGCCGCCATCGTGAATGATGGCGATTGCTACTCCGCTACGAGCTCACCAGTCACCAACCGGCTGCGCCGAAGCAGGCTGGTACGTGCCGGCACGGGCGGACCCATGCCAGTCATCCGTGCAACCCGCCCGACTCCTACGACGCCGGTTCCTATGTCGGTGAGTGTCTACAGTAAAAGGACGCGTCCGTCCCGCAGCCGAATGCGTACCGAGAGCCCGCCCAGGCAGGGATCGTGCCGTTCGCGTGCCAGATCGTACAGGGAACCACGGGGAACACTGGGGAACCAACGAACCGGCCCACCAGGCGCAGCACCCTTCCGCCACAGGTCACCCCGGTAGCGACCCCTAGATCACCTTGGCTTCCCAAGCTAATGTCACGCACCTGCGCAGGCTAGGGACCTTGTCAGTGTCGATCAGTAGCCTGCGATGATCAGCCGTGGCACGCCTGGAGGCTTCGTGGACGCTACCGCTCTCGTCAGTCCCAACCGACTGTGGTCAGCGCAGGAGGTCTTGGTGCGCCCGAGCCCTGTCCCGGCGGTGGCAGGGGTGTACGGGTGGCACTTCGAGCAACCGCCCAATCCGGATCTGGACGGCCGGCGCCTGCTCTACGTCGGTATAGCCCCGCGGTACATGGCCAATCGGACCAGCACCCAGAATCTGCGCAAGCGGGTGCGCTACCACTACCGGGGCAACGCGGCTGGCTCAACCCTGCGGCTCACCCTTGGGTGCCTGCTCGGACTGGAGCTGCGCCGCGTAGGCAGCGGCAAGCGGATGACCTTCGGCAAAGCCGGCGAAGCCGCCCTCAGTCAGTGGATGGCGGATAACGCGCGGGTGTGCTGGGTCGAGCAAGAGGAACCGTGGACATCGGAGTCACAGCTCATCTCCCAACTAGACCTCCCGCTGAACCTGGACCAGAACCGCCACAACGCGTTTCACAGTCGCCTGAAGGAGCTACGGGCCCAAGCACGCCAGCGAGCACGGGAGTTGCCCATCAGCTCGTAGACCGCCGCAGGGCCGTTATCTGGGCCGTGCATGGGCCGTCCGAGGCCGCTCAACAGCGGCCAACGACAACCAATGACAACCGCTCGGCCGCTCATGAACACCGCCCTGACCAGCAAAGACCCAGTTCACCAGGATCCCCGGCAAGACCCAGGGCAAGAAGAAGTGATGGCGTCCCGCTGTGTGGTGTAGGGGATCTCCGCGGTTGAGTGCGCGGGTTCTGCTCCCTGGGGTGCACCGTCTGCCGGTGTCTGCTCCCTGCTCAACTGGCAGGCCACCGTGCAACTGTCCGGAGTGAACGGGCAGTTCGACCCCAGGGGGTGCACGGTGGCCTTGTCCCAGCATGACCTACTTCGCCTGCTTGAGTCACTACGTTCGGCCGATGGTCTTGAACTCGTCCGCGAGGTCGCCGAAAGGCTGCTCCAGGAACTGATCGAGACCGAGGCCACCACAAAGATCGGCGCCGCGTGGGGCGAACACACCGACACCCGCACCACCTGGCGCAACGGACACCGCGAGAAGACAGTGACCACACAGGCCGGTGACCTGGAACTCGCCATCCCGAAACTACGGGCCGGAAGCTTCTTCCCCAGCCTCCTCGAACGCCGCCGGCGCATCGACCAGGCCCTCTACGCGGTCATCATGGAGGCATACGTCCACGGCGTCTCCACCCGCTCCGTCGACGACCTGGTCAAAGCCCTCGGCTCCGACACCGGGATATCGAAAAGTGAGGTCTCCCGAATCTGCGCTGAGCTCGACGAACAGCTGGACGCTTTCCGCACCCGGCCGCTGGACCACATCCGGTTCCCCTACCTGTTCCTCGACGCCACCTACGTCAAGGCCCGCGTCGACCACCGCATCGTCTCCCAGGCCGTCGTCATCGCCACCGGCGTCACCCAGGACGGCGGCCGCGAAGTCGTCGGCGTCATGGTCGGCGACAGCGAGACCGAAGTCTTCTGGGCCCAGTTCCTGCGTCACCTGCGAGAACGCGGCCTGACCGGCGTCCGCCTGGTCATCTCCGACAGCCACAGCGGTCTGGTCAAAGCGATCCGCAAGGTCATGCTCGGCGCCGCCTGGCAGCGCTGCCGGGTCCACTTCGTCCGCAACGTCTTCGCCGTGATCCCGAAAGGCTCGGCCGAGATGGTCGCCGCGACAATCCGCACCGTCTTCGCCCAGCCCACCGCGGACGCGGTCCGCACCCAGCTCGACACCGTCGCCGACATGCTCGGCCGACAGTTCCCCAAGGTCAGAGAGATGCTGCTGGAGGCCAAGGAAGATCTGACCGCGTTCGCGGACTTTCCCCACCAGCACTGGAAGAAGATCCAGTCGACAAACCCGCTGGAGCGGCTGAACCGGGAGATCAAACGCCGCACCGACGTCGTCCAGGTGTTCCCGAACCCGCCCGCCGTCCTCCGCCTCGCGACCGCGGTCCTCGCCGAACTTCACGACGAATGGATCGCCTTCCCCCGCCGCTACCTCTCCAACGAAAGCATGGACGCCCTCTATCCCGACGACACGATCCTCCTACCCGCCACGTCAGGCGACTGATCGCCTACACCACGGCAAGGGGCATGACCGAAGAAGTAACTCGACGCCCCTTGGGCCCCCGTCCCGCGGCTTGTTCGTGGGGCGGGGGCTTTCTGGTAGGGGTGGGTCGTCTCTGGGCCGTCAGAGGCCGCTTCCGAGGACAGGGCTGCGCCGGGCCTGCCGGTACTCCTCGTAGAGCCGGTCCCCGGTCACGCAGCTGCCGACGGCCTCGCCGTCGTCATCCACGGTCCGGCAGTCCGGGCACGCGGGGCAGTGCAGCAGCATGCGCAGGTACGCGGCTCGCTCAGGGGCGTTCGGGCACTGGTGGTCCTCATTCTCGTAGTGATCGCAGAGGGTGCGGACGGAACGGGCGAGGCGTTGCGCGTAAGCGGTCCGGCCGCGGGCAAACAGGTTGCGACCGGGCTGGGCGCTCAGTCGCAGGCGGGCTTCCCCGACGCAGAAGAGCGCACAGGCCCGCGCCACGCTGTCCTCGGGCAGAGCCAGCACAGCCGACTCAACCTCTGGAACGGCCAGCATGAGGTGTCCGTGCAACTGGAGCGTGAGCGTCTCCAGCCCTTCTGGAGACAGCACCTCAGCGTTGCTCCCGAGGAGGCGGTCCGCGCTGGCGCGCATGGTCTCGAGGTCCAGCGGTGGGGCGGCCTCGCTGACGGGCGGCACGGTCATGACTCGTCCTCGTCACCGAGGCAACGACCCGCCATCGCGAGAGCCAGCACGTCGACCGCCATGCCCAGCCGACCTGGCCGGAGGAGGGGCACGGCCCAGTAGGACGCCCGCGTCTGCTCATCGAATGCGGTGCGGTCGGCTCGCGGCACTCCGAGGTACGTGCCCTCGCCCAGGCACTCCGCGACCGGCGCGCACCACATCTGTGCGGTGCCGGGCGGTACGAGGGCGTAGTAGCGGCGGAAGCCCGGATCGTGAATGACCGGGGCACCGCTGAGGCATCGGGCCAGCCGATCGCTCACCGTGTCCCGATCCGCGCTCGCGACCGCCCGGTGCACGACCCGCTCAGGCAGACGAACCGCCTCGAAGACCTTTCCCAACGGAATCACGGCGAGCTTGGCGGCACCGTTCCACTCTCCACGCGCGGTGTCCGGTGACGGATGGGCCGATGCCAGCCACCGCTCGGCCGTCCCGGAGCCCGGCGAACCCGCCGGGGATGGGCAGGAGCCCCCCGGGAACCTAATCTCTGTCATGTCGGCGCTCCTCAGCAGCGTTGGCCACGCCCCGGGACCGGTCGCACGGTCGCCGGGGTCCTTGCAGGAAGACCCTTGCGCCAGACGCCGATCGCTCCCATCCCAAGCCCCATAGGAACGCCCTATATTGGAGCTATGGGGGACTTCCGCACGGACCTCTGGTCCCATCCCGCACTCGCCTCAGCGGTCACCGACGAAGACTGGGGCCAGGTCTTCCGCACCTACCGCAAGCTCACCGGCCTCAGCCAGACCAAGCTCGGCGAACTCGTCGGCCTGGTCCAACCCGACGTCTCCGACATCGAACGCGGACGGCGCCGAGTGACCTCGCTCGAAGTACGGCAGCGCATCACGGCCGGGCTCGATATCCCACCGCTCCTGCACACTCCACCGGAGCACCCGAACACGGCACTGGTCCCCTCACTCTCCCTCGCCGGCCCCGGCCCCGACGAAGACCTCCTGGCCCGTGTCACGAGCGTCGTCGACACAACACACCGCGTGGACGCCCCCACCCTGGACTGGCTGGACCGCCTGCTCGCCGAACACCGCCGCGCAGAGGACGTGATCGGCTCCCGCCCCCTGGTCGAAGTGATGCGCCGACAACTCAACACCGTCGTCGACCTCTACGCCGCCGCCCGCGGCCCACTCGCCGACCGCGTCGTCCGCCTCGCCTCCGAACACGCCCAATTCCTCGCCTGGATGGCCCAGGACCAAGGCCAGACAGCCGCCGCACTCGCCTGGTACGACCGCAGCCACGAATGGGCCCTGGAAGCCGGCGACGCCGACATGGCCGCAACCACCCTCAGCATGAAGGCCCACATGGCCTGGTCCGGCGGACGCGGCACCCGCTGCGTACGACTGGCCGAAGCCGCCCGCTGGTCCGCCCCCGGCACATCCCTCGGCGTCCAGGGCATGGCCGCCCAGATGACCGCCCGCGGCCACGCCCTCAACGGCGACGCCGACAACGCCGAACGCCACCTGGACGACGCCCAGACCCTCATCAGCCGGGCCGCCGAGCACCCCGAGGACGAGCCCCCGTGGATGTACTTCTACGGCGAAACCTGGTTCACCCTGCAACGCGGCATGGCCGCACTGCACCTACGGAACTGGCACACAGCCATCACCCACCTCACCACCGGCCTGAACGCACTTCCGGACGACTACCGACGCGACAGAACCTGGTACCAGTCCTGCCTCGCACACGCCTTCGCCGGCGCCGGTGAAGCAGCACAGGCACTCGCGGTAGCCACGAAGGCCGTTCCCGAAGCCTCAGCCGTCGGCCGTCCTCACTCCTGGAACGAACTGCACACCACAGCGGCGGTTCTCCTGCGACGCGGAGCCAAAGAAGGACAGCAACTGGTCGCCGCTCTACGCGAAAACGACTGAACGGGCTCCCCACTACAGACTGAGTTACAACTTTCTCTACTGGTTTCAAGGCGGCCCGCGGCCGCCGCCGCTCCATGTCTCCGCCACCGCTCCGGCGGCCCCCCGCCGCTCAGCGCGCACAACCGCCAGGGCGGACAACCAGACCAGGAAGCAACGCGCCCACTCCGAGCACGACCACACCGGGACGCGTCAAGCTCGACCGCACCACCAGACCGCCCACAGCTCACATCCGCGCGGCCGGTGGAGTCGCAGGGCATGTCGGCAACGCTCATGCAAGATCGAGGGACAGGCCGTGACGTCTGGAAGAAGCGTGGTTGAGGCAGAGGCCAACGATCACGACCGTCAGCGATCGGTCGGGGGGAAAGCGGCACTCCCGCCCAACACCCTGCCCGATCCTACGGATCAGAAGGTTGCAGGTTCGAATCCTGCCGAGTGCACAGCAGATCAGAGGCCCCGGAGAGATCCGGGGCCTCTTGCGTTACAGGGGCGTACAGCAGCGAAGTACAGCAACGGCTGATGTCAGCCGGTCTCGGCACCGCCCATCGCAGCCGACAGCTTGCCGAGCGCGGCCCGCACCTCCTCCTCGCTCGCTTCCGCGTAGACCTCCATCGTCATGGCGATCTGCGAGTGCCGGAGGATGCGCTGCGCCACCTTGGGGTGGACCTTGAGAGCCACCAGGAGTGAGCTGCACGTGTGCCGGGTGTTCCTGAGCGGGATCACCCGGAGCCCGGCCCGCCGGGCACGCAGGGCGAACATGCGAGTCAGATTCCCCGGCTCGATGGGCGTCCCGTACTTCGTCGTGAAGACCAGGCCGCGCGTGTCCTGCCAGAGATCACCGGCAGCCTTCCGGTCCCCGGTCTGCTGGGCCCGGCGCATCCGCAGAGCTTTCAGGCAGAACTCCGGCAGCGGAAGGAAGTCATCTGACTCCTCAGTCTTGGTCTCACGGTGGAGGATCTGGCGCCCCGCCCGCTGGATCTGATGATCGACGTACAGTTCCCCCGTCTCGAAGTCGATGGACTTCCAGGTGATCCCGAGGACCTCACCACGGCGCAGCCCCAGGCTCAGGACCAGCACCCAGGCCGCGAACAGCTGGTCCTCGCGAGCCAGGGAATCGGCGAGGAAGCGCCCCGCTTCGATCACGGACCACGGCTTGATGCGACGGCGACGCGGCTTGGGGACCTTGACCAGGGCGGCCACGTTCTTGGTGATCTCCTCCTCGGTCACGGCGTGCGTGACCGCTGCCCGCAATGCGTCACGGGCCGCCTGGATCACTCGCCGGGAGGGGTACGCCTCGCAACACTCCCCAACGGCACAGCACCGGCGCTGAGCCGGACCGCGCTTGGCATCTTTGCCCTGCGCGCAGCACTGACAGATGCCGGCGAGCTTGGTGAGCCACTCGCGCACGTCTCGCACCGTCAGCTTGTCGAGCCGCTTGGCGCCCAGGTGAGGGGCGATGTAGAGCCGCACCGAGCCCTCGTACGAGACGTATGAGAGGGGCGCGATCCGCTCATGCCGCCCACCTCTCCTCGGCGTCGGCCGCGCAGCGGTTCACGTACTCGTCGCCCCAGGCCGGAAGGATGCGCCGGTTGCGCCGATCTTCACGGAGCGGATCTCGCCGCTCAGCACCAGCGCTTTCGTCTTGGAGAGGCCGAAGCCGAGCATTTCGGCGACCTCAGCCGTCGTGTGCCACTTGCGCTGGATCGTCACATTGGTCACTTGGTTGGTTCTCCTGTCTCCGCCCCGCTCCAGCCCGGCCGGCGCCCGTGCCGCGCGCACAGCAATCAGCCGCCTGACGTAGAGGGGTGCGGCCGACCGGGCGGCCGCACGGCTTCAGTCACCTTCCCCGCCGAACAAGAGCCAGGGGGCCACCAACCAAACTCGCTCCGCCGCCCTCTCGCTGTCACTATCATCTGCTCACCTAGCACCAGTGAGTGGGGGAAGCATGGCGGATCAGAACTTGGGCAACGACGATGCGAGAGCCGATTGGCCCGAAGTCGATGACGACGTGTCCGAAGAGGTCGATGAAGCACCAAACGGAGCCGTGGTCTCGGATCCCAGCCTGCCCACAGACCTTGAGAAGAGTCTGTTACGGAAACTTGCCACGCACGATATCGATTTCAAAAAGATCAAGCGGGACGACCTCGTCTTTTCACCGAATACACGGTGGGATGGCGGCAACTCTGACGAGAATTACCTACCCCGCAAGTACGCTGGCGAGCTGCACGATCAGCTATGCAAAAATCCACGCATCTCCTCCCGGTGGGCAGGAATCATAATTGAAACTGAGGGGTACATCGAAGTCCTTCTTCGCCCCAACACGCAGTTCATGATTCGCGACCAGCTTGTACGCTCGTTCAGCAGGCTTGTCACTGACGACCACGAGAACTGCCGAAAGCACAGCGAACGAGATCAAACCGAATTCCCAACTCTACCCTTTCCTCGGATCGGCGGCGGATACGACCAGTTCCGACTGCATCTCGCAGATGAGCGTTGCTGCATTGAACTGTCGAGCCCTTCTCCAAGCTGCCACATTCTGGCGAATGATGGTATTTCAGTTCGGCCCAGATACCTGGCAAGCCTAAAGATCGAGTTCGGCCGAGAGATGGACCCGGAAGACATCGAGGCCGAGGCAGAGCCGATCATCAACTCCTTGATCTACGAACTGGACGTACGGAACAACGTTAAGGCCCGCGCTGTTCGGTGGCCTTCCAAGTCAGACCGCCGCCCATTTAGGCGCACACGGCCCAACCGGGTCGTACGCTTCCCTCAGACGAGGATCGATCCAGAGGTATCTGTCCTCTTCGGCTTCGCGGGAAGTGCATCCGGCAACCCCCCACTGTCATTCCTCTCCTACTACCAAGTGCTGGAGAACTTCTTCCCGCTTGCAACACGCAGGAGCGCAATTCGAAAGCTGGAACTAGAGCTCTCGGACCCAAGGTTCGACCGTCGCGACGATAAATACTTGATGCGCTTGTTGACGGTCGGCGAGAACGCCGCAGCCGCATCCGAGTCTGTTCAACTGCGAACCCTCCTAGAGGAATTCGTGCGCGGATCCAGTCTTGTCGACTTCTTCGCCGAAACGGACTGGGGTAAGCACTTCACAAAGAACGGGCCGATCCAGGGAATTACTGACGGCATCAACGCGGAGAATCGATCTAAGCCGCTAGCTCACCAGGTTGCCGATCGGGTATATAGGATTCGAAACAGAATCGTGCACGCAAAGGATGACCCGAAGTACGAAAACGTTCCGGCATTGCTACCGCAGAGCGAGGAAGCCGAGGCGCTTTGGCCAGACATTGAGCTGGTTCGACACCTAGCGTTCGAGGTCATTTTGAGCGCGCAAGCTAGAGGTAGGTAGGTGCACGGAGCCTTCAGCGCTGGGTCCCTGAGGGCGGGGAGTCCGCATCCCACTGACCGAAAATACTTGCCCGTAGAAGCCCGCCCGACCGAGAGGTGATCGCTCGTGAATCGCTCAACAGGCGCACCACGGCTGGCGCTTCGACCACGGACCGGCCGTCGTTGTCTGACTCTGGTCGACGCTACAAACCAGTAGCGTGGTTGAGGCCGGTGGGGGTGCAGCGAGGCATACGCGCGCCTGATCGCCCGGCGCACCCGCCGTCGTGGCTGGCTGCCGTCGGCTGAGGTCCCTGCCACCGTCGTGCCAGATACAGCGGTCGAGTTTGCTGACCGATCTATCTAGAGCTACGGATCATGAGGCTTCTGACATCCACGGCTGACATCAACGGCGCCGGACGAGGGCATACACCAGTGTCTCTGTCCGGCCGTCACACCAGCCGACGACGGCCGCCTGAGAAAGATCGGACCGAACTCCTAAAGCGGGTGTCGCAGGTTCGATTACTGTCGGGGGCACCAGGCACAAGGCCTCGGATCGATCATGGTCCGGGATCTTTGACATGTCACCTGAGCCAGCCGCCTCTCCGATCTGCGCCGCCGTCGGAACAGCTCATGTTTCGGCAGCGGTTTCATCTCCGAACGCGTTGCGGTCAGAGCTCCCATACTTGATCCGGGTCGTCCAATGCCGCCCGGACCTGAGAGAGGTCTCCGATGTCCGCGAGCGGCGAGCTCTTGGCGATGTCGACGATCCCACGCACGACGGTGTGCAGCACTTCACCGTTGCCCTCGTCGAGTGCCCTGTCCAGCCGGGCGAACATCTCCTCGTAGATGTTGCGTCGTTCCGCGAATGCCTGTGCGAAGTAGTCCTTGAGGACGGCTTCGGCGGCCCGGATCCGAGCGACCTCCGTGGCTTCGTAGGCCTCGATCCGGGCTCTCTTGGTGCTCTCGACCTCGTGGATTTGGATGCACTCACGGGCGGCTTCGACAATCTGGTTCAGCGCGGCGAAGCCGTCCATCGCCCGAATGGAGCCCTTGGCCGCGTTGACGACCTTGCCTACATGCACCTTGGGTTGGTCAGGCATCGTGAGTCTCCTCGGTCAAGGGTCTGTACCTGATGGTGAGGTTTGCGCTGCGCTCGTCCAACTTGCCTTCGGTGTCGACGATCGGAGTCGCCGCCACGTCGCGGACCGCCATGACCAGTGTCATGGCCCGCTGGAAGCGCGCGGCGTGCCTCGGTGGATCGAACGGCTCGGACTCCAGAAGTTCCAGCGCCTCGAGCGCTCGGAAGGTGAGGTCCGTGAGAAGCTCACGCAGCTCCGCGGCGCGGGCGTCGACGCCTTTCAGACGGGTGTCCGTCTCGTCGAGCTCAGCGATTGCCACGGCGACCTCCGCCTCGACTTCCCTGGCCCGGGTGATCGCCTTTGTTCCTTGGCTCTTGGCGACCAGTCCGCCAGCGAGCAGCGCGGGGCCGATGGTGACGAAGTTGAGCGCCGTGGCTCCCAGGGCCATCCCGCCGCCGCCCGACGCGAGCGACCCACCGCCCAGGAAAGCGAGGGTCGCACTCTCGGCGGCGACGCCCGTCAAGCCGGAGATCGCCGCTCCGGTGCTCGCAACTCCAAAGCTGCTCGCTGCCGCTGTGATCCCAGCGCCCGCCCCCGCTGCCGCCGCCGCGGATCCGAGAGCCCCGCCGATCCATGCCACCGCGTCAACCTCGAGGCCGCGAAGCCCGGGGACCTCGGTCATGGTGGCGTCGACGCCCTCCACCAGCAGCCGCTCGCTCTCGCGCACCTGTCGCTCGTGGCGACGCAGGAAGTCGCCCATGCGCACGACGGCATCGACGAGCGCCTGCCTCTGCTGCTCCCCCAGTGCCTTCAGGGCAGCGTTCGTCGCTGCCAGTGCCTCCTCAGTCTGGGCTCGGCGTCGCTCGAAGCTTTGGTTCGCCTCCTTGCGCCGGTCGATCGAACGCTTGAAGTCGTGGGCGCCTTTACCGAAGAGGGCGGCCCCGCTACCGCCGGTCGCCACACCGACACCGATGAGTATGACCGGTATGAAAAGTGGCACGATCTCCCCCTTGGTGCCCCAAGCCCCAGCGTGAACCAGCAGGTTCAACCGTTCACATTGTGCCCTTGGTCAATGATCGCCCGAGACGCCTTTGTGTCGATCGATCTTTCATTGGCCGATGGCATCGATGGTCACGGCGCTCGACGGCCCAAAGCAGAAGCCCTTCTGTGCGCTGAATGATCCGAAGCACCTGGCTCGTGCCAGATACGTGCCAGATCGTGCGGGGAACCACGGGGAACAGCGAGTAGCAACTCGACAATCGATCGGACGCCGTCACGGCTCCCGGCCCAGGTCAGCCTATCAACCACCCGAAGATCACCTCAGCTTCCCAAGCTTATAGCGCGGGTTCGATTCCCGACACCCGCTCGTAGAGACGAAGCCCCAAGTCAGCGACACCTGGGCTTGCTTGTTATCTAGACCTCCCGCTGCACACGAGTGCACCCCGGAGTCGGCGAGAGCATCAGGTATCAGAGTTGACTCAATACGGGAAGCGACGCTCGCGATACCAGCCAGGATTTCTTCCAAAGAGCGAGGTATCACCGCCATGGCCCGGATAGTGTGCGCAGCCATGGGAGACCTCATACAGCCCCGGGCATGGACGGAACGGTCAACAGGCATGCCAGTGCTGCCGGGCACACGGGCCTCCTGGATCAATACGTTCCGCGCGGTCATCGAAGAGCTGGCTGCCCGCAGGGAGCCGTCCTCCGGTAATCACGCCTCGTTGCCCGAGAACGACCGGTTGACGCGACACCAGCTCCTGCGGCTCGTCCGAGGCGGGCTGCTCGACCACGAGGGGTCCGCGTTCCTGCCGAGCGCTGCCGCCCTTGCATGGCATCAAAGCAGCGATCCTGCAGTGCTGGTGGTCGCTCTCCACTGCAACGTCAGGTTCGTGGGCGAGGCTCTGGACGCTCTCACCTCCGGGCCGCGCACGCATGAGCAACTGCTCGACCTGGCCCGTGAAGAATTCAACCTGCAGTGGGACACCCCGGCTCCTGTACGCGATCGAACCTCCTGGCTCGCAGTCACAGGGATGGTCGAACTCTTCGACCGGCATGTCCATCTAACGGACGCTGGCCGGAGCCTCCTGGCCGACATCGCTCTAGGTAAACCCCAGCCGGATGACACCGACACATTCGTACAAGTCGCTCCCCCTGCCAGAGCCGTCGCCAGCCTCTTCGAACAGCTCGACGAGGCGGCCCTGAGGGAGAGGGCGGATGGCGCGAATCTCTACATACCCGGCACCTCCGCCAACGGCGGGATCCTGGACTCGCTTCAGGCGCTCGTTGAGGCGTCCACGCCGTCGATCAGTGACGCGGAGTTCGCCCGGTTCGTGCAAAGCACCTTTCCCAAGGCCCAAACGGCAGCCACAGCACGAACCGCGAAGGAAACGCTAAAAGCTTTCGGGCTCATCCAACGGGCGTCGTCAAAGTGCTGGATCGCCACGCCGGCCGCTGTTGCCTGGATTGAATCGGGCGAACCGCTGGATCTAGCACGCACTGTTCACGCTGCCATCGCCTTTTTCGGTGAGGTGCTGGGCGAGCTTGATAAGGCAGATCGGCCCACAACCGGGAGGCTTGCGGAGCGGAGCGTGCACTACTTGCCCAACCGTGAGAAGCCACTGGCACGGAGCGCGGTCAACACCCGGCTGAATTTGCTGGAGGCCTGTGGGCTCGTCACCCGGCTCTCGCAGACTGCGTACCGTACGACGGCGCTCGGTCGAGCGTTCATGGCGTCGTTGCCCTGCCTCCACGCGGACGATTCCACATCTCGCACACCGGTCAACGCTGCCGGTGGGCCAGCCCCCGAGGGCGGAAGCCCTTCTGACGACACGTTGCAATCCACCTCGCAGGCGTCGGACATCGCGGCGGAGCTTGAGACTGCCGCACGGGACAGTGCGAACCCCAACCGTTTGGAGAAGGCCGCAGTGGTTGCGTTGGGCTACCTGGGTATGCCCGGCAAGCATGTGGGGGGCAACGGGGCGGCGGACGGCTACGTGCGATTCGGCGTCGGCGCGAGCTCTCGGATCCTGGCCATCGAGGCAAAGACATCGGCCACCGGCCGCGTTGTGGATCAGCCGCTGTTCGGATTGGCGGAACACCGGGCGGAGATCGGGGCACACGTTCACCTTCTCATCGGCCCGGGATTCGAACGTCGCATGCTCAAGGAAGCCGACGACGACTCCCAGATCGCTGTCATCGACACCGGGCTACTCGCCGAGGTCGTCCGCCGCCAGGAATAGACTCCGCTCACCCTGGCCCAACTAGAGATCCTCGTCGATCCTGTCCTGCATGCAGCGGCACGCGGGGATGCCCTGCGTGGGCACTGGGAGGCGCAGGAGATCCGGGGTCAGCTTGAGTACGCGCTTGTCGACATCCTGAACGTGGAGGCAGAGGACCCGCTCGAAGAGGGCGGCTGGCTCGATCTCACTTCGATCCGCCGCGAGCTTCGCACCCGCGGGTACCGCGTCGAGGCAGACGCGGTCGTGGAAGCCCTTGAGTTTCTGGCCTCGGACCGAATCGGAGTGCTTCAACGCTCTGAGCAGCGATACCGCTGTACTGCCAGTGTCCACACAGCGGGGCAGCGTATCCAGGCTCTCGGGCACCAGTGGGCAGCAGCCGCACAACTCCATCAGCTCACACGCTCCAGTGGAGAGGCTGCCCAGAGATAGATGGCCCATGTTGGTCCGCGAGGCGCGCAGGCGCTGCACGCCAAGGACGCGCAGTCCGGGCAGGATCCGACCGGAGGCGGCGACCATGCCATAACGTGCCAGTAGAAACGGCAAACAGCGGTCTGCAGAGGATCAGCAGCGTCGACCCGCCACCGACTCTCGCAACTGATTTCGCAGGTCAGCAGCCATACGCAACTCCCCGTACCAGGTGATTTCCAAGCTCGTAGCTTCAGTCGGATGCCCGATGCGGCTGTCGTTCCTCGTCGTTCAAAGCGTTGCTGATCTCCCACAGGCGCTCCTCCGGCAAAGCGAAGGCGTTGCAGGGGTTTCGGTAGGAGTGCCCGCCGTCGTTGATCCAGACGCCGTCCGCCGGTCTCCAGTGGGCGGGCTCCCACTGGCCCTGGTTCTCCAGGAGCATCCCCGCTACTTCGGCGGGCTCCTCTATCGCGGTGAGAGCGGCGAGCGCGGTGGTGAGGGGAACAGCCGCGTCGTCGGGGAGTTGCGCATCGCCGAGGGTCGGGAAAAGCAGCAGGAGGCGGGCGTCGGTATCGTCGACACCCGTTGGTGCCGGCTGCTGCCGAGCAGCGGACAGCAGTTCCGGCCAGGCCGTGCCGGGCCCCATGAAGTGGCCGTCGTCCACTGCGAGGGTTTCCGCCGCGGGCCAAGCCGGGTGGTGTATCAGGTAGTCCGTCCCCCGCTCTCCGTCGAAGTTGCGGTAGACGACGTAGATGGTGTGGCCAGAACACAGAGGGACGCCGAACACCGGCCACTCATGGTCGGCGGAGAGTGCGCGGTACAGCTCCATGGCCGCGTCCCAGTCGGCACCGAACGCGGCTCGTTGCGCGTCCTCATCACGCAAACAGGTACCGAGGTGCACCGGCCAGAACAAGGGGTTGTCCAGATAGGCGCTCCCCTCGATCAGAGGTCCACCTTCGTATCCCGGGATCTGCAGCATGCGGGGATCATGGCACGAGGCACGGACACTCCTACCTCCACGCCTTCGACAGGATGCGCATACGGCACCGCACCACAAGCGCACCAGAGCGAGCGGGGAACAGCGGGGAACCACGGTGAAAGCAACCAGGCCGGACGAGGCCGCACCACAGCCGTTCGCCCAGGTCAGTGCCCAAACCGACCACGAATACTCGCAGCTTCCCAAGCTGATGTCACGGCAGCTGCGCAGGCCAGGGACCATGTCAGCGTCGACCAGTAGCCTGCGATGATCAGCCGTGGCACGACTGGAGGCTTCGTGGACGCTACCGCTCTCGTCAGTCCCAACCGACTGTGGTCAGCGCAGGAGGTCTTGGTTCGTCAGAGCCCTGTACCGGCGGTGGCAGGGGTGTACGGGTGGCACTTCGAGCAACCGCCTCATCCGGATCTGGACGCCCGGCGCCTGCTCTACGTCGGAATAGCCCCGCGGTACATGGCCAATCGGACCAGCACCCAGAACCTGCGCAAGCGGGTGCGCTACCACTACCGGGGCAACGCTGCTGGTTCAACCCTGCGGCTCACCCTCGGATGCCTGCTCGGACTTGAGCTGCGCCGCGTGGGCAGCGGTAAGCGGATGACCTTCGGCAAGGCCGGCGAAGCCGCCCTCAGTCAGTGGATGGCGGATAACGCGCGAGTGTGCTGGGTCGAGCAAGACGAACCGTGGACCTCGGAGTCGCAGCTCATCTCCCAATTCGACCTCCCGCTGAACCTCGACCAGAACCGCCACAACGCGTTTCACAGTCGCCTGAAGGAGCTACGGGCCCAAGCACGCCAGCGAGCGCGGGAGTTGCCCATCAGCTCGTAGGCCATCCCTCCTCCGTCCCTGGGCCGTCTCTGGGCCGTCCAAGGTCGCTCAACAGTGGCCAATGACGACCAATGACGACCGCTCGGCCGCTCATGAACATCCCGCTGACCAGCAAAAGCCCAGCTCACCAAGATCCCCGACAACACCCAGGGGAAGAGAAGTAGTTCGACGCCAGTGAGCCCTCACCCTGCGGTTTCTTCGCGGGGCGAGGGCCTTTTGGTGGGCCTGGACGTCAGGTGAGTGAGATCAGTCTCGGCTCGCGTCCCTCGTTCGCCGGTACCTTCACAGCACCCTCCGGCCGTCGGTCTGGATGCCCGAAGGATGCCCGATATTCGGTGGCGGAGCCTTTCCGGCCTGGTCCACCATGCCCCATGGTCTCGGATGAGCACACCAATGAACGAGCTGTGGCTCGGTGGACGCAGTCGACCGTCTACCCCGACATGTGGGTCGACCCGGATGATGATCCTCGCGAGAGCGACACCGAAGTCGTCGATGAGCGCAGCACCTTGCTCGAGAATCTGCGCCACTACCGGCTGACCCTGGAGATGAAGTGCGCCGGTCTGGACGCCGAGCAGATGGCTCTGCGGTCCGTGCCGCCGTCGACGATGTCGCTGCTCGGGCTGGTGCGGCACCTGACGGAAGAGGAGCGGCATTTTCGGCGGGTGATGGCCGGTGAGGACGCGCCGAAGCTGTATCGGACCGAGGAGGATCGTGACGGCGACTGGAACGGGGCGGTCGCGGACCCGGTGGTCGTGGAGGATGCCTGGCGGCAGTGGCGGGTGGAAGTGGAGCTCACCGATCGGTACCTGGCCGGCGTCGGCGATCTCGCCACCCGGAACGCCGGGTTCTCCGACCTCGGGCCCGAACCCGGTGGACAGCTTCAGCTGCGCGATGTCCTGGTGGCGCAGATCGGGGAGTACGCGCGGCACTGCGGCCACGCCGACCTGCTGCGTGAGCTGATCGACGGTCGCGTCGGGCAGTGATGGACGCCGAGTCTCCTTACCTGGGACGTAATCGACGCTCCTGCGGTGTCCCGGCAGTCTGGGCTTCATGACGCCTACCACCACCGCCGACGCGACCCGGGCCACCGTTCAGAAGTTCCTCGAGCTCCGTCTCGCCGGGGACATCGAGGGGCTCACCGCGCTCTTCGCCGACAAGGTCGACTGGATGCTCGCCGAGAATCCGGGAGTGCCGTGGATACGTCCGCGGTCCACCGCTGCCGAGTGTGCCGCGCAGGCAGCGGAGTTGATGGAGTACACCGTGCCCGAAGACGCCCGGGCCTCCGTCGACACGTTTCTCGTCGACGGCACCGACGCCGTCCTGATGGGGCATCTCGCAGGGACCGTACGGGCGACCGGGAAGTCCTTCGAGGGGCCGTTCGCGCTGCGGCTCACGGTTGAGGACGGGCGGATCACGCGGCACCACCTCTACGAGAACAGCCTGTCGATCGCCGAGGCCTGCGCCCCGTGACCACGATCTAGCCCTCGGCCAGGACGTTCGTGGACTCCGGGTCGAGGGCGACTCCCGAAGGTTCGTTCGGGTCGGAGGGCCACCAAGGGGCCGAGACCGCTGCGGACAGGGCCGCGGCGAGTTCGCCGGTGTTCTTCGAGGTGGCTCCGGTCGGCAGAGCGATGCGGATGCGGACCGTGCGGGATTCCCCGGGCGCGAGGGCGAACTCGTCCGTCTCGACGTGGGTTCGGCCCGTCAGGTCGGTCCAGCGGCCCTCCTGGTCGATCGCCCAGTGCAGGCGGCTGACCGACTGGCCGACCGCGCCGGGGCTGAGGGTGACCGCGATGCGCAGGCCGGAGCGTGTGCGTTTGCCCGCCTCGTTGCGCACCCGCACCTCCCACTCCACAGGTGGACCGCCTTCGGTCGCCCTGAGCAGTTGCGGAACCTCGACGGCGAGGTGAGTGGGATCGACCGGAAGGCGCACACGTGACGCGGACGCCGCCGGGTGGGTATCCGGAACCCAGCCTTTCCGGGCCGGGGCCAGTTGCGCGGCGATGGTGTCGGCCACGGCAGGGACCTGGCCGTCCACATAGCTGCGCCGCTGGTCGGCGGTGAAGAGCCGGAACTCGATCTCCTTGCGCGCCTTGCCGCGGTGCGCGAGCGGCAGCACGGCGGCGAACTCCCCGTCGTCGTCCTGCTCGTTGGTCCACTGGAGCCGCACATCGCGCCACGTTCCGTCTTCGCGGATCTGGAGCCGGTCCGGGACCGTGCCGATGTAGAGCGCCAGTACGCGCCGGGCGGCCTGCACCTCGGTGAGGCCGGCGACAGTGACGCGGAAGGGGAGCGGCGGGCCGCCGGGGACCAGTGCGCGATCGCCGTCCGTGCCGAGGTGGATGGCCGGGCGAGGTGCCGATGCGGCCGGAGAGTGTCCCCTGTCCGGGGCCGTGTCCGGGGCCGTGTCCGGGCCCCGGCCCGCGCAGCCGGCGACCGCCGCCGTGGCGACGACGAAGACGAAGAGTATGAGCAGGGCACGTAAGCCGGGTATTCGGGTCACGGGCATCCCTCCCGCGGCGGATTTTATCGCTGCGGCGGCTCCGGGCGCCTGCGCGTCAGCTCCGTCGCGCCAGCCGCCAGTACTGCCGCTTCTCCTCGTCCCGTACGACCACACCGAGCCGGAGCAGTTCACCGCGCAGCTCCCGGGCGTCGTCGGCGTCGTCCGAGTTCTTTCGGGCCCGCGCGCGTGCCCTGAGCAGGGCGTCCGCGCCCTCGGGGAGGCCCGGCGTGCCGGGGACCCAGCGGCGGTAGTCGGCTCGGTGCGGGTCCTCTTCCGCCCAGGGGTAGCCGTGCGCTGCGAGGGTCTCGGTCAGACGGGGCCAGGACAGACCGCAGTGTTCCCGGGCCAGTTCCCCGCTGTCCTGGGCCAGGACGACCAGGTGCTTGCCTTCCCTGAACAGCACCGCGATCTCCTCGCGGGCGAACTCCCGCGTGCTCTCCCTGATGGTGAGGGTCAGGTGTGTGGCGGAGATGCTCACCGACAGCGACTCGTGCACGGCCGTGAGCCCCAGCAGCAGGCCCGCGAGTACGCCCACCGCGACCGTGCCCAGGGTGAGGGCGGGTTCCGGGATCGAGGTCAGCAGTTCGGCCGGGCCCTCCAGTGGTGCCCACGGGAGCATCAGCAGCCAGCGGGCGAGGAGAGGGAGCAGGGCGCCGGCGGCGGCGCCGCAGCCGACGCAGAAGAGCACGATGGCCCAGGCCGATTCCGCGAGTTCGGCTCCCATGCGGTCCTTCTTGGCTTCCTCCATGGGAAAGAGTCTCGGGAGGTGCCGTCCGTCCTGTCATCAGCCGTTGGTCTACGTGCCCCCGACTTTGGTCGCTCCGCCGACGCGACGGCACGGCCCAAGGGTCACGGGTGCATCCGCGCCCCCTTCACCACCTTGTCCACCGCGTTCTTCGGTCCGTAGACCGCGAGGCCGACCAGGTCCAGGTCCGCCGTCGGCACCGCCCGCACCGCCGCGCGGTTGTCGCGGTCGTTGCCCGTCGAGAACAGGTCGGACGTGAAGAGCGCGCGGGGCAGGGAGCGGGACAAGGCCCTGGTGTGGGCCGTGGTCAGGGTTTCCTTCGTGGCCTCGAAGACCATGACCGGCTGGCGGAACATCGGCAGGTAGGGCACTCCGTCCGCGTCCTCGTACGGTTCGCCGATCACCTCGGGGAGCTGCGCGCCCAGGCCGCTGACCAGGAACGATGTGACGTTGAGGCGCTGCCACTGCTCGAGGTCCTCACGCAGCAGCACGGCGATCTTCGTGTCGAAGCGGATCGGCTCGACCGGCTCCGTGGATGGTTCGGTGTTCATGATGCGAGCGTGCCGGGCGGCCCCCGCCGGGGTCTTGTACGTTTTTTGCATGGCCTCCGAGCCCTCCCGGTCCTCCCGGACGTCCCGGTCCTCCCGGACGTCCCTGTCCTCCCGGACCGTCTCCGCCTGGCGGCCCCCTGTCGCGGGTGTCGTCGAGGTCTTCCACGCGCGGTTCACGGAGTACGCGTATCCGATGCACGTCCACGAGGCCTGGACGCTGCTGATCGTCGACACCGGCGCCGTACGGTACGACCTCGACCGGCACGAGCACGGCACGCCGCACGACACCGTGTCGCTGCTGCCGCCGCATGTGCCGCACAACGGCTCTCCCGTCACCGCGGAGGGCTTCCGCAAGCGGGTGTTGTATCTCGACGGGACGTATCTCGGTGACGAGCTCATCGGGGCCGCCGTCGACCATCCCGACCTGCGCGATCCGCTGTTGCGGCGGCGCGTCGGGCAGTTGCACGGCACGCTGGTGCGGCCCGGAGAGGAACTGGAGGCCGAGAGCAGGCTGTTGTTCGTCGGGGAGCGGCTGCGCGGGCATCTGCGGGGCGACCCCGCTTCCCCACGGCCTGCCGATCCCGTCCTCGCACGCCGGCTGCGCGAACTGCTGGACGAGCGGGTCGTCGAGGGGATGGAGCTCCGTGAGGCGTCGGCCCTCGTCGGAGCCCATCCGGCCCATCTCGTACGGGCGTTCAGTGCCGCTTACGGCATCGCCCCGCACCAGTACCTGACGTCCCTGCGCGTGGGCCGCGCCCGGCGGCTGCTGCTCGAGGGGCGGACGCCGAGCGAGGTGGCGGTGGCGACCGGGTTCTACGACCAGTCGCACCTCACACGGCACTTCCGAAGGCTGGTGGGGGTGCCGCCCGGGCGGTATCGGGAGGGGCCTGACCGGAGCTAGCGCTCCGGGCGCTGCGTCAGGTGCGCGAACGCGTCCAGGTTGCGCGTCGACTCGCCCCGGGACACCCGCCACTCGTACTCCTTGCGGATCGCCGAGGCGAAGCCCAGCTCCAGGAGGGTGTTGAAGCTGCCGTCCGCCGCTTCCAGGACCTGGCCCAGCAGGCGGTCCAGCTCGTCGGCGGTGACGGCGGACAGGGAGACGCGGCCGGTGACGTAGACGTCGCCGTGCTGGTCGACGGCGTAACTCACGCCGTAGAGCTTGAGGTTGCGTTCCAGCAGCCAGCGGTGGACGGCCGGTTCGTTCTCGTCGGGGTGGCGGATGACGAAGGCGTTCAGGGAGAGGGAGTGGCGGCCGACGAGCAGGGAGACCGTGGTCTTGAGCTTGCGGGTGCCGGGGAGTTGCGCGACGTACGTGCCGGGCTCGGGGCTCTCCCACTCCAGGTCGGCGTCCTTCAGCACTCCCTCGATGACCTGTGCCGCGCGCTGTTCCTGACCGGTGTCACCCATGATGCGAGCGTACGCGACGGCGGTGCGCCTGCATCGCGGCCGTGTAGACGTCCGCCGTGGCGGCGGCCGCGGTGTCCCAGCCGAAGGACTGGGCGTGGCGGGCGGCCTGCGCGCCCATGCGGGGCGCCAGGTGCGGGTCGTCGGCGAAGTCGCGCAACACGCGCGCGTAGTCGGCGGGGTTGTGGCCGCGCACGAGGAAGCCGGTGTGTCCGTCGTCCACGGCCACCGGCAGGCCGCCGACCGCCGCCGCGAGCACCGGGGTGCCCGCCGCCTGGGCCTCTATGGCGACCAGGCCGAAGGACTCGCTGTAGGAGGGCATGACCAGGAGGGAGGCGGCGCGGAACCAGTCCGCGAGCTGTTCCTGGCCGACCGGCGGGCGGAACCGTACGACGTCCGCGATGCCGAGGCGGGCGGCGAGCTTCTGCAGGCCCTCGGGCTTGGCGAGGCCGCTGCCGCTGGGGCCGCCGACGACGGGGACGAGGATGCGCGAGCGGAGTTCGGGGCGCTCGTCGAGGAGGACGGCGACGGCACGCAGCAGCACGTCGGGGGCCTTCAGGGGCTGGATGCGGCCCGCGAAGAGCGGGATCAGCGCGTCCTGGGGCAGGCCGAGGCGGGCGCGGGCGGCGGCACGGCCGTCGGCGGGCGAGAAGCGGGTCAGGTTCACGCCGGGGTGGACCACGGCGAGCTTGTCCAGATCGGCGGCGTAGTGCTGTGCCAGGTCGTCGGCCTCTTCGGTGGTGTTGGCGATGAGGCGGTCGGCGGCGGCGACGATCTGGGTCTCGCCGATGACGCGGGCGGCGGGCTCGGGGCTGTCGCCGTCGGCCAGGTTGGCGTTCTTGACCTTGGCCATGGTGTGCATGGCGTGCACCAGGGGGACGCCCCAGCGCTGGGCGGCGAGCCAGCCGACGTGGCCGGAGAGCCAGTAGTGGGAGTGGACCAGGTCGTAGTGGCCGGGGCGATGGTGGGCCCAGGCCTGCATGACGCCGTGGGTGAAGGCGCACAGTTGGGCGGGGAGGTCCTCCTTGTTGAGGCCCTCGTAGGGGCCGGCGTCGATGTGCCGGACGAGGACGCCGGGGGCCAGTTCGACGGTCGGCGGGAGGGCGGCCGCGGTCGCGCGCGTGAAGATCTCGACCTCGACGCCCTGCGCGGCGAGGCGCTGCGCGAGTTCCACGATGTAGACGTTCATGCCGCCGGCGTCGCCGGTGCCCGGCTGGTGGAGCGGGGAGGTGTGCACGGAGAGCATGGCCACCCGGCGGGGCCTGCGGTGCAGCCTCAGGCGCGCGGGCGCGGACGCGGAGCGCCGCCCGAGCCTGCCGATGTACTGGCTCACGTGGCGTTCCTCCTCGCTCCGGGCATGCCTCACGCAGGACGCGCTGTGCCCTGCACGGGGGTGAACACCGGAAGGGGGCACTCCATTTCCCCGTTGGTGTCCCTGTTCGCGACTTTTACCGAATCATTACCGCTCACCGCTCAACCGTTCGAGGGTGAAGGGCTCCCGATGGGCTCACTTGTCCGTCGGGCCCGGGAGCGTGACAGGCAGGTGAACTCGATCGGAAATCGCAGGTCACGGGCGTTGTCCCCGTCGTGAAAAGGCTGTCGATCCCGGTTCCGCGGACAACCGGGCTCCTGCCCCACCGGTCACAACCAACAAAAGGATCGACCACTGCCTCACGGAGGTTATGCAATGCCCTCTCGCCTCATCGGCCGCCGGACGTTACGCGCGGCGACGGTTCTGACGCCCCTTATCGGCATAGGCCTTGCCGTCCCGATCGCCCTGGCGGGCCCGGCCGGGGCCGCGCAGCCTACGGCCACCGCCTCGGTGAACGAGTACGGCTGGCAGCTCACCTACACGGCCGCCCCCGGGCAGGCCAACAAGGTGGCCATCACCCAGTCCTTCACCGGCGACCGCTCCCGGTTCACCTATGTGATCGACGACGTCGTCCCGATCAGCGCCGGGACCGGCTGCGGCCATCCCGACAGCACGGACAAGACCAGGATCTCCTGCACGGTCGAGGCCCCCGAGAGCCAGTCCCCGCTCACCTCCATGGAGATGGACCTCGGCGACGGCGCCGACACCGCCTCCTTCGACAACGCCACCGACCAGGTCTACTACTTCAACGCGGTCGAGCTGGGCGACGGCGACGACCGGTGGACCGGCACCACCGGCGGCCGCGTCGACGGCACGTCGGTGCGGGGCGGCGCGGGCGACGACACCATCAGGGCGGGCGCGCTGGGGTACGCCGGCGGCGGTGCCGGCGACGACACCCTCTACGCCGGCATCGACGGCGAGATCGTGGACGGCGGCGAGGGCGACGACGTCCTGCACGGCGGCGCGGGCGACCAGATCCTGCGCGCCGACGACGGTGACGACACGGTCTACGGCGGGGCAGGCGACGACGAGATCTACGGCGGCAGGGGCGACGACATCCTGCACGGGAACGGCGGCGCCGACCGGATCTGGGGGAACAGCGGCGACGACGAGCTGTACGGCGGACCCGGCGCGGACACGCTCTCCGGCGGGCCGGGCAGGAACATCGTCCGCCAGGACTGACGCGGTTCTCGCGGTTTCCCCATTCGGGGGCCGATGAGTTTCCGCGTCCCGGGGCGTCTGACTCACTGATCTGACTCACCGATCTGACTCACTGATCTGACTCACTGATCTGACTCACTGAGGAGAGGAGAGGGGCACGATGAAGCTCGTGGTGCAGGAGTTCCTGACGCTCGACGGTGTCTCCCAGGGGCCGGGCGCCCCGGACGAGGACACCAGCGACGGTTTCGAGCGGGGCGGCTGGTTCGTGCCGCATCTGGACGAGGAGTTCGAACGGCTGGTCGGCACCTGGCTCGGTGAGGCGGACGCGCTGCTGCTCGGCCGCCGCACCTACCAGAACTTCGCCCGGGACTGGCCGACGATGACCGACCATCCCGCCGCCGCCGTACTGAACGGCCTGCCGAAGTACGTCGCCTCCCACAGCCTGACCACGGCCGGCTGGAACCCGACCACGATCCTGTCCGGCGACGTCCCCGCCCAGGTGGCGGAGCTGAAGCGGCTGCCCGGCCGGGAGATCCAGATCCACGGCAGCGCCCGGCTCGCGCAGTCCCTGCTGGCCGCCGGGCTGGTCGACACCCTGCGGCTGGCGATCGCCCCGGTCGTGGTGGGCCAGGGCCGCCGCCTCTTCCCGGACGGCGGGGCACCGGCCGGGCTGCGGCTCACCGACCATCGGACGACGCCGGGCGGGCTGTCGGTGCATGTCTTCGAGTCGACGGGGGTTCCCGAGTTCGGGACGTACGGGGGCGGCGCCTGAGGGCACACGGCCCCAGGGGGGGGGCGGCGCCTGAGGGCACCCGGCCCCAGGGGGCGGCACCTGAGGGCACACGGGGAGCCGCTCCAGCGGCTCCAGCGGCTCCAGCGGCTCCAGCGGCTCCAGCGGCTCCAGCGGCTCCAGCGGCTCCAGCGGCTCCTGAAGGCCGCATACCCTCGTACGCATGACATCCCGCGCAGCGACCCGCCCCCGCATCGTGGGAACGGTGACGCGCGGGACGACCAACCCCAACCGCCTGCGCCGTATGGACCGCTGGATCGCGGCCACGCACGGCGCGGAGCTGCGCCGTGCCGCCGACCCCGTGACGGTCGACCTCGGGTACGGCGCCGCCCCCTGGACGGCCGTCGAGCTGCTGCACCGACTGCGTACGGTCGCGCCGCGCACGCGCGTGGTCGGCGTCGAGATCGAGCCCGCCCGGGTCGCGGCGGCGCTGCCGTACGAGCGGGCGGGGCTCGTGTTCCGGCACGGCGGCTTCGAGATTCCGGTCCCGCAGCGGCCCCTGCTCGTCCGGGCGGCGAACGTGCTGCGGCAGTACGAGGAGGGCGAGGTCGCGGCCGTGTGGGAGCGGCTGTGCGGGCGGCTCGCCCCGGCCGACCCGGCCACCGGCGCGCGCGGCGGACTGCTGGTCGAGGGGACCTGCGACGAGATCGGGCGCCGGCACGTGTGGGTCGCGCTCGGTCCGGAGGGGCCGCGCACGGTCACCTTCGCGACCCGTCTCGGCTCCCTGGAGCGCCCCTCGGACCTGGCGGAACGCCTGCCGAAGGCGCTCATCCACCGCAATGTCCCGGGCGAGCCGGTGCACGCCTTCCTGCGCGACTTCGACCGCGCCTGGGCGGCCGCAGCGCCCTACGCCTCCTACGGCGCCCGGCAGCGGTGGATCCGGACGGTTCGGGACCTGACGGCGGACTGGCCGGTGACGGACCGACCGGTGCGGTGGCGGCAGGGCGAAGTGACGGTGCGGTGGGAGGCGTTGGCCCCGCGGGGCTGAACTCACCGGCATCGCCCGTCGGCACGCCCCGTCGGCACGCCCCGTCGGCATGGCCCGGCATGGCCCGGCATGGCCCGCCGGGAACGATCTCTTTGAGTCGTTCGTCACACAGACGGGGAGATCGTCATGCCGGGGGCATACCGGTGCGGGGGTGGCGGGAAGCACTACCTCTGTCGCTTTGGGCGCCGGCATGGCAGCATCCCAGACGAACCGGATGTTACTGACGGTTAATCAGTTGGGGGCTGAGGTATGGGAACGGGCAAGCGTGGCCTGATCGCGACGGCTGTGGCCGTGGTCTGCGCGATCACCGTGCTGGCGGCACCGGGCACGGCGTTCGCCAGCCCGAGCCCCTCCCCCGCTCCGAGCGCGAGCTCAACGCCCGGGCCCAGCAAGGACCTCGAGGCCGTACGCGAGAAACTCGACAAGCTCTACCGCGCCGCGGGCCGTGCCACCGACGAGTACAACGCCGCCGAGGAGAAGGCGGACAAGCAGTCCGCCGAGATCGTCGAACTGGCCAAGAAGATCGTCAAGGGCAAGGAGAAGCTGGCCAGGCTGAAGGACCGGGCCGGCGCCTCGGCCGCCGCGCAGTACCGCGGGGGCGGACTGCCGCCCGAGGCCCATCTGACGCTCAGCGACGACCCGCAGGAGTTCCTCGAAGGAGCGGTCCGGGTCCGCCAGGGCCAGCACGCGGCCAAGGGCCTGATCGGCGAACTGACCCGCACGCAGCAGGACCTGGAGCAGTACTCCAAGGACGCCTCCGCGCAGTGGAAGAAGCTGGAGGCGGGCCGCAAGGCCAAGGCCGCCGCGCAGAAGAAGATCGAGAAGCAGATCAAGCAGGCGGAGAAGGTCGAGTCCGAGCTGCAGAAGGACGAGCAGAAGCGCCTCGCCGAGCTGGAGAAGGCGGCCGCGGCCGCGGCGCAGTCCGCCTGGCTCGGCTCCGGCGTCCTCGACGAGATCAGCGGCAAGGCGTCCGAGCAGGGCAAGAAGGCCGTCGAGTACGCCACGGCCCAGATCGGCAAGCCGTACCAGTGGGGCGCCGAGGGCCCGAAGACCTACGACTGCTCCGGGCTGACCTCACAGGCCTGGACATCCGCCGGCCGCGGCATACCGCGCACCTCGCAGGAGCAGTGGAAGCGGCTGCGGCACATCGACGTCCAGGACATGCGGCCCGGCGACCTCATCATCTACTTCGACGACGCCAGCCATGTCGCGATGTACATCGGCGACGGGGCGATGGTGCACGCCCCGCGCCCCGGGCGGGACATCACCGTCGCGGGAGCGGGATCCATGCCTATCCTCGGGGTGGTAAGGCCGGATCCCGACACCGACGCCGGGTGAACATATCGGGCATCAGGCACTTTTGGTGACCCGGCCCACGTGACCCACCGCACGCCGGGCTCACCGGCAAACACGTGTCGGCGTGACGTTCGTCATCTCCGCGGCATCTCCGGCCTGTCCAACTGCGGTACATATCGCGGCATATGACACTGGCCGATGGCGCAGCGGCGTGGCTCACACCATTCCTATGCGGCGCCGACACCCGCTATGGTCCCCGTCGGTGGGTCGAGGTCCCTCGCCCCCGCCATGCCCTCGGGGGGAGGGAAGGAACCCAAGACAATGCCCGTACCCATACCGCGGCAGAGAGCGATCCCGGCCGTGGAGAGTGGTCAGGCGCAGGCCGCGTCCCCGTGCGGCGGACCCGCCGAGGACTCCGTCACGGACGCCTCGACCTCGGCCCCGCGCACGCCGGACACCGCCGGGAACATCACGGAGAAGGTGGAGAACAACACCGCCCACACCAATCTGACCCTGCTGCTGATCGAGGACGACCCGGCCGGTTCGCCGATCGTGCCGGACATGCTCGACCAGGCAGGCAAGCCGATCCGCGTTCGCACGGCCCGCAATCTGACCGAGGCCGGGCGGCTGCTGACGGACGACGTCCACTGCATCCTGCTGGACCTCGCGCTGCCGGCACCGGGCCACAGCGACTCCGAGGACGAGCTCGCCGTGCTCAAGCACGTGCTGGAGCTCGCGCCCCGGCATGCCGTCCTGGCGCTGACCGCGTCGGGCGACGCCGAGCGCGGCGCGGAGGCGGTGCGCGTGGGCGCCCAGGACTACCTGTTCCGCGACGAGCTGGACGGCCGGCTGCTGAGCCGCGCGATCCGCTACGCGGTGGAGCGCAAGCGTTCCGAGTCGGCCGAGCGCCGGCTCGCCGAGGGCCGCCTGCGGGCCCAGGAGAACCGCCGCCTGGAGCGCGGTCTGCTGCCGACCCCGCTGCTGGAGGGCTCTCCGCTGCGGTTCGCCGCCCGCTACCGCCCGGGCCGCTCGCGCGCCCTGCTCGGCGGTGACTTCTACGACGTCGTCCGCACCCCGGACGGCACGGTGCACGCGATGATCGGTGACGTGTGCGGCCACGGCCCGGACGAGGCCGCCCTCGGGGTGGAACTGCGGATCGCGTGGCGCGCGCTGACGCTCGCGGGCCTGTGCGGCGACCAGCTGCTGGGCACGCTCCAGCAGGTGCTGGAGCACGAGCGGGCCGACGACGAGATCTTCGCGACGCTGTGCACGGTGGACATCGCGCCGGACGGCCGCCGCGCCGGCCTGTGCCTGGCGGGTCACCCCTCGCCGCTGCTGGCCCGCCCGGGCAAACCGGCCCGCCTGCTGCCGTACGACAACAACGGACCGGCCCTCGGGCTGCTGCCGGGTGCCCGCTGGCCGCGTATGCAGGTGGAGCTGGGTGCCGAGTGGAGCCTGATGCTCTACACCGACGGCCTGATCGAGGGCCATATCGGCCAGGGCCGGGAGCGGCTCGGCCAGGAGGGTATGACCGAGATGATCCGCCGCCAGTTCGCCGAGGGACTGCGGGGCGAGCGGCTGCTGCGGGCGGCGGTGAACGAGGTGCGCGCCCTCAACGGTGGCGAGCTGACGGACGACGTGGCGGTACTGCTGCTGGACCGGGTGCCTTAGCCCCGGGATCCAGCGCTGCCCAGGGGGCCGCCTGCCGGAGGGTTTACCGGCCGCCGTTCCAGGGACCGTACGGGCCGTCGCTGCTGGAGCCGCGCTGGCTCCGGCCGCCGCCGGGGAGCGCGCGGATGGCCGGGCGGACGTCGACCATGTACACGATCGTCGCGATGAGCCCGATGATCGGCAGGAACGACAGGATCGGGAAGAGCAGGTTCACCACGAAGGCCAGACCGAGGATGATCAGCCAGAACGGCTTGGTCTTCTTGTCGGCCGCGCGGTACGCGTCCTCCCGCCGCACGGCGGCGTCGAACAGCGCGAAGCCGCTGAAAATGATCAGGGCCATGCTCAGAAGCCACATCAACCCTGTGAAGCCCTGCATCAGCACAACATCCACCACCAGACTCGGCTCGTCCCTACGCGGTCACCGTACCCGTACAACGGGCCGGGCACCCCCAGGGTGCCCGGCCCGTGTGCGTTGCCGCCCTTGATCCGGCGGCCGCCGTCCTACTTGGCCGGCGGGGTGGTCTTCTTGGCCGTGGTGGTCTTGCGCGCCGGAGCCTTCTTGGCCGGGGCCTTCTTCGCCGGGGCGGCGGCGGCCGGCTTCGCCGGCTCCTCCTTGACCTCGACCGGCTCGGGCTTCGGCTCGACGGCCACGGCCAGCTCCTCGACGCCCTCGGCGACGTCCTCGATGCCCTCGGCGGCCTCGCCGCGCCAGGTGCGCACGGCCTGCTCGCCGTGCTCGGCGACCTTCTCGTAGGTCTCCCGGGCCTTGACGGCGTACTCGGCGGCCACGCCGACCCCGCGCAGCGCGAAGTCCTGGGCGTTCTCGCCGAACTTCTTCAGGTCGGCGTCGAGGTTGCTGCCGAGCTTCTTGAAGTCGGCGTCGAGGGAGCCGATGAACCCCGTGACCTTGGTCTGCAGGGTCTCCTGCGTCTCCTTGACGCGGGCGGAGGCCTCCTTGGCCCGGGCGGACGCCTTCTCCTGGACGGCCTTGGTGTCGGTGTTGCGTACGGCGTCGATCCGCGCCGGAGCCTCGGCCCGCAGCTGCTCCACCAGGGCCGGCACCTTCTTCGCCTGCTGGAGGGCGAGGTCGGCGGTGCCGGCGGCGAAGTAGAGCGGAGTCGGGTCGCTGAGGGTCTTGCGCAGGTCGTCGGTGATGGCCATGGTGAGGGTCCTCCCGGATTCTGTCTCGCTTGAGGGTTCGGCTGAGGGTGTGTGATCCGCAGCGGAGCGGCCGGTGCCCTGGTCCGGCTCAGCCGGCCGTCTGCTGCGGGTCGGTGTCACTGCCGCCGGTGGCCTTGCGGGTCCGGCGGGTGGCGGACGTACCGTCGGCGTTCTTGCGGGTGCGGCGAGCGGCGGACGTACCGCCGGTCTCCTTGCGGGTGCGGCGGGTCGCGGGCGTACCGCCGGATTCCTTGCGGGTCCGACGAGCGGCCGACGCACCGCCGTCTCTCTCGTGGGTACGGTCCTCGGCGGGCCGGCCGCCGTCGGCCGTGCGGGTCCGTCTGCGTATCTCGGTGCCGCCGTCCGAGGCGTCCCCGTCCGCATCCGCCGCGCCTTCACCGACCACGACCTCGACGACAGCGGCGCCGTCGTCGGAGCCGCCGGAGCCGTCGCCGGTCCCGAACCCGTTCTCCTTGCGGAAGGACTCGTAGATCTGCAGCAGCACCTGCTTCTGCCGCTCGTTCAGCGTCGGGTCCGCGAGGATGACGGCACGCGTCTCCACCTCGTCCCGGTCCCGCTCGGCGTCGAGAATGCCGGCGCGGACGTACAGCGTCTCGGCGGAGATCCGCAGGGCCTTGGCGACCTGCTGCAACACCTCCGCGCTCGGCTTGCGCAGCCCGCGCTCGATCTGGCTCAGATACGGATTGGACACCCCGGCGGCATCGGCGAGCTGCCGCAGCGACAGCTGCGCGTTGCGCCGCTGCTCGCGCAGGTAGTCACCGAGATTGCCGACGTTGAGCGATGCCATGCCTCCACGGTGCCGCACCTCGCTAACTTTTGCAAGCACCCGCTTGCAAAAGTGCGCCGCGCCACGCGGTCGCCGCCGTTGCCCATCAACGACCTGTCCTGTCTCTGTGATGTCCGGGCAGTCTCGGAGAACTCCGGGCAAGTGAGCTGACGCCTCAATCATCTCCGGGCATTTGGTGGGCTGCCTCGGTCTTCTCCGGGTACGCCGCTCTGGCTGTCCCTACGGTCGTTGTGGCTCGTCGGCGTCGCACCGGAGGCCCGGATGGATGCGCGTGAGGTGTCGGCGGAGGACATCGAGCTGGAGTAGGTCAGCGCGTTCGGGGGCGCGTGAGCGGGGGCCGCTGGGTCGTTTGTGGCCGGTCCGGTTCGAGTCGGTACGGCCCGAGCGGCGATTTCCGGTGTTGCCCGCAGGACGGGAAATCCGCAACAGGACGTCATGGTCTGGATGTCGAAGCATCACGACCAGGTCTGCATCCCCCATCGTCTCTGGATCGGCCGCGCCGTCGACAGCGCGGCACGACAATACGACCTGGCTGACCTGCCTGAAGTCGTCCAGGCCCAGCGGCGGCACTACCGGCTGTTACGCCGCTACGGCCCAGCAGTGATCGCTGCCTGCTACGAGCGCTGCTCCACCTTCTGGCACAGCCTGTTCCAGCGGGGCTACCGCCTGAGCGATCGGGCAGAACGGCTCCGGCGGATGTCGCCGAACGACCGCCAGGTCCGCCCTTGGGAACCACAGCGATACGCGGCGGTCTATCCCGAGATCGTCGAAGCCATGTCGCTCTACGCTCCCTTCGCACCACCGCAAGACACTGGTTTCTCACCGAGATGATCATGACTGCATGGCGCATCGAACTGGCCATCAAGTCCGCCGAGATCAATGAAAACCAGCGGGACTTGCCCGGAGTTGAGTGAGACGCACTGGCGAAACGTGTCTCACCCAACTCCGGGCACCTCACGTCATCGCGGCACGGGTGACCGCACCACGAAACCACCGCCCGTCACCGGTCCGAACATCGCTCAATGCGGGGGCAGAACTCCGTGATCACGGCGTCAGGCGCACTCTTAGCGGCGCTCATCGGTCTCTCCGGCGCGCTCTGGGCGACCATCGGCAACCAACGAAAGCAGCAACAGGCACAGCGCGACGCCTGGAAAAAAGACGGTCAGCGTACCTCCCACCCGCTTCTCCTCGTCCCCGGTCGGCATTGACAACCACCCTCACACCCCTCCACCATCATTCCACTAATCAAGTAGTGGAATGATGGTGGTGATCGTGGAGTACCGCATCGACAGGCGGAGCGGGGTCCCCGCCTTCCAGCAGATCGTGCAGCAGACCAAGCAGGCCCTCCGGCTGGGCGTACTCGTGCCGGGTGACCGGCTGCCCACCGCCAAGGAGGTCGCCGCGACCAGCACGGTCAACCCGAACACCACCCTCAAGGCGTACCGCGAGCTGGAGCGCGAGGGCCTGGTCGAACCGCGACCGGGCCAGGGCACCTTCGTACGCCGCACGCTGGGCCGCCCCGAGACGGGCACCGACTCGCCGCTGTACGTGGAGCTGGTGGCGTGGATGTCGAAGGCGGCCGGGGCCGGTCTGGAGCAGGAGGACGTGGCCGCGCTGGTCGCGTCGGCGATGGAGAAGCAGTACGCCGCCGGGAACGTGGCGGCGACGGGGTCCACGACAACGGGGTCCACGGGGGCCACGACAACCAGGAGCACAGGTGAGTGAAGGTATGTACGCGGGGGAACCGGCGATCGAGGCGTACGGGCTGGGGATGCGCTACCGGCGGGGCTGGGCGTTGCGGGACTGCTCCTTCCGGCTCCCGGCGGGACGGATCTGCGGCCTGGTGGGACCCAACGGGGCGGGCAAGACCACGCTGCTGAGCATCGCGGCCCATGTCCTGCAGCCGACGAACGGCTCGATCAGCCTGTTCGGTGAGACTCCGGGCTCGGTGGAGTCCGGTCGGCGCACAGCGTTCCTCGCCCAGGAGAAGCCCCTGTTCCGCCGCTTCACCGTGGCGGAGACCCTGCGTCTGGGCCGGGAGCTGAACCCCGGCTGGGACCAGCGTGCCGCCGAGGACATCATCCGCGCGGGCAACGTGCCCTTCGACGCGAAGATCAGCACCCTCTCCGGAGGCCAGCGCACCCGCGTCGCCATCGCCCTCGCCTTCGGAAAGCGCCCCGACCTGCTGATGCTCGACGAGCCGATGTCGGACCTCGACCCGGTCGTGCGCCACGAGATCATGGGCACCCTCCTCGCCGAGGCCGCCGAGCGCGGAACCACCGTGCTGATGTCCACCCACGTCCTGGCCGAACTGGAGAACGTGTGCGACTACCTCGTCGTCGTCTCCGGCGGCGGAGTGCGCCTCGCCGGTGACGTGGACGAGCTGATGTCCGTGCACACCCTGGTCACGGGCGCGAAGGAGGGTGACGGCATGCCTCCCGCCCTCGCCCTCGGGCACCACACCCTCGTCGAGTCCCGGACCAGCGGACGGCAGTTCACCGCGCTCATCCGCCCCGAGGGCCCGGTCACCGGCCCCTGGGACATAAACGCCCCGAACGTGGAGGAACTCCTGCTCGCCTATCTCCGCTCACCCGACGCACCACCGCTGATCACCCCCACCGCACAGGTCCATGGCCAGGGGTTCGGCACCGGGGCGGTGGCGGCATGAGCACCTTCACCCGCAGCTCGACCAGCACCTCGACCGGCTCCACGAGCGACGGCAAGAACGGGACCATGAACGGGACCACTGACGGGACCTTGAACGCGACCACCACGGAGGCCAACCGGCGCCCCCGACTCAGCGGTATGACCTGGCTGGTCTGGCGCCAGCACCGGGCCGCGTTCTGGACGATCCTCGCCGCCACCGCGCTCTCCGTGGCCTGGATCGTCTACCAGCGCGGCCAGCTGGTCGACTTCCTCGACGGCTACGGCTATCCCGGCAAGAGCCTCGACGAGGCGGGCAGCAAGTTCCAGCAGTACAACGACGCGTTCTCCTTCGTCTCCATGGGTCTCCAGGCGATACCCATCCTGCTCGGTGTCTTCCTCGGCGCCCCGCTCATCGCGGGCGACCTGGAGAACGGCACCGCCAAGCTGGTCGCCGCCCAGTCCATGAGTCGGACCCGCTGGCTCGCCACGAAGCTGGCGCTGGCCGGACTGGTGGTCGTGGTGAGCACGGGCGTGTTGTCGGCGGTGTTCGGCTGGTGGTGGAACCCCGTCAAGTCCGAGGTCACGGTCATGGACTGGACCTCGGGCGGCGCGTTCAACACGACGGGCCCGGTGCCTGTCGCCCTCACCCTCTTCTCCGTCTTCGGCGGGGTGGCGATCGGTGTGGTGCTGCGGCGCACGCTGACGGCCATGGTGGTCACCTTCGGTTTCACCGTCGTCCTCCAGCTCGTCTGGGGCTACTTCCTGCTGGCGCTCGGCAACGTCGTCACGGTCACGACGAACAAGGGTGTCACGGGCGAGAACGTGTCCCCGTCGCTCCCCCACGGCGCCTACGAAATCGACCAGTCGTATCTCACCGGCAGCGGGGATCTGGTGGGATGGGGCACCTGTTCGGGGTCGCAGACCGACGCGGCACGGCAGGCGTGCCTGGACAAGGCCGATGTCGTGGGCTGGTCGGTGGATTACATCCCGATGTCGCAGATGAACGGTATGCAGTGGTTCGGGGCGTCGATTCTGTTCGCCCTGACCGCCGGTGTCGTGGCGTTCCTCTTCGTCGGGGGCCGTAAGCGGCTCGTCTGAGTCCGTACGCCCCGCGCCCCTTTGCGAAGGGGCGCCTCTTTCCCCCTCTGTTTCTTTGTCCCGTCCGCCGGGCTGCTCTGCCATGCCCGAAGGTCCGGAGAGAAAGGCATGCCTTGAATCACCGTAAGAGGCGACCGAGTGAGGCTTCCGCTCTCGCCGTGCTCGTCGCCGCCGCCCTTACCGCGGCCCTGCTCGGTGCCCCGGAATCCGGGGCCGCACAGTCCGCCGGCGGTACGGCAGGTACGGCAGGTACGGCCGGCGCCCTCGGCAGGGCCAGGACAGTCACCCTCGTCACCGGCGATCGGGTCACCCTGGACGCCACCGGACAGGTCACCGGTGTGCGGCCCGGCAAGGGGCGGGAAGGTACGGCCTTCCGAATAGCGCGGGACGCCGACCGCACCTACGTCGTGCCGCGTGATGCCGAGCGGCTCCTCGCGAACGGCACCGCCGACCGGCGGCTGTTCGACGTGACGCAGCTGGTCAAGTGGGGTTACGACGACGCGGCCCGCCCCGACCTCCCGCTGATCGTGACGTACGCCAAGGGCCGCACCCTCGCGCCGAGCGCGCTGTCCGCCGCCGGAGCCCGGGTCAGCCGGGACCTGTCCAGCGTCAACGCGGACGCGCTGAAGGCCCGTAAGTCCGAGGGCGCCGAGCTGTGGGAGGCGCTCACCGGGAGCGGGGGGACGGCGCGGGAGAGGTCGGCCGCCGCCGACCGGGTCGAGAAGATCTGGCTCGACGGGAAGGTCGAGGCGGCCCTCGACCGGAGCACCGCCCAGATCGGCGCCCCCGAGGCCTGGGCGGCCGGGTACGACGGCACGGGCGTCAAGGTCGCCGTGCTGGACACCGGGGTCGACGGCACGCACCCGGATCTGAAGGGCCGTATCGACGCGGCGAAGAACTTCTCCGAGGCGGCGGACACCGTCGACCGGGTGGGTCACGGCACGCATGTGGCGTCCACGGTCGCAGGGTCCGGCGCGCACTCCGGGGGGAAGTACAAGGGGGTCGCGCCGGGCGCCCGGCTGATCAGCGGCAAGGTGCTCGACGACGGCGGCTACGGCGAGGAGTCCGGCGTCATCGCCGGTGCGCAGTGGGCCGTCGCGCAGGGCGCCGAGGTGGTCAACCTGAGCCTGGGCGGCCCCGACAGCCCCGGTGACGACCCCCTCGAACAGGCGGTGGACGAGCTGTCCGCCTCCTCCGGCGCCCTCTTCGTGATCGCCGCCGGCAACGAGGGCCCCGCCGCCGGCACCGTCGGTTCGCCGGGCAGCGCCGCCGCCGCGCTCACCGTGGGCGCGGTGGACCGCACCGACGCGATGGCCGATTTCTCCAGCCGCGGCCCGACGGCGGACGGTTCCCTCAAGCCCGACCTCACCGCCCCCGGCGTCGACATCGTCGCCGCGAAGGCCGCCGAGGGCACGGAGGGCGACCCGGCCGCCGACGGCTACGTCTCGATGACCGGTACGTCGATGGCGACCCCGCATGTCGCGGGCGCCGCCGCGATCCTCGCCCAGCGCCACCCCGACTGGACCGGTGAGCGCATCAAGGCCGCGCTCACCGCATCCGCCAAGCCGACCGCCGGTGTCTCGGCGTTCGCGCAGGGCACGGGCCGTACGGACCTCACACGAGCCCTCGACCAGCAGCTCACCACCAACCCGGCCACCCTCGGCTTCCCCGCCCAGCAGTGGCCGCACACCGACGACCAGCCGGCCACGAAGACGGTCACCTACCGCAACGACGGCGACCGCCCCCTCACCCTCGACCTGAGCACCGAGGCGTACGGCGAGGACGGAAAGCCCGCCGCCGAGGGCATGTTCGAGGTCTCGCCGAAGCAGCTCACGGTTCCGGCGAGCGCCACCGCGACCGCCCAGGTCACCGCCGACAGCGGCGCGGGCACGGCCGACGGCTCCTTCGGCGGCGCGCTCACCGCGACGGACGGCGCGGGTACGACCGTACGGACCGGCATCGGCGTACACCGCGAGGTCGAGTCGTACGACCTGACGGTCAAGCACCTCGACCTGCGGGGCAAGACCGCCACCCGTTCGCAGACCGGGGTGCAGGGCCTGGACAACGAGATCTGGCAGGACTACTCCGACGACACGGACGGCGAGTTCACCGTACGGCTACCCAAGGGGCGTTACAGCCTCGAAGGCCGGATCGACACGGGCGCGACCCCCGACGCCGACTCCGGGGAGCTGGCCCTCCTCCTCAACCCGAAGTTCTCGCTCACCCGTGACACCACCCTCGTCATGGACGCCCGCGAGGCCAAGCCGATCCGGATCACCGTGCCGGACAGCAGGGCCAAGCACACCGACGCCACCCTCAACTACGGGTTCGACATCGGCGGGAACCGGAGCACCTCCACGTACGACATGGGCGACTTCGGCAGGCTGCGCGTCGGTCAGTTCGGGGCCCGGCTTCCGGCGGGCGAGGCGTTCGCGCAGTACAACGGCACCTGGACGCACGGCAGTACGCACTACCGGCCGACCTGGAACCGTACCGGCGACCTGTCGGGCTTCACCGCGAACCTGAAGCGCGGGCAGTTCGCCAAGGTCACGCTCGCCGCCGGTGCGCCCGCCAGGGGCAAGACGGCGACGCTCGTCGCCGCGCCGATGACTCCGGGCGGCTCGTCGTTCGACTTCCACCTCGACACGCGCTCGCTGCCGGGCGCTTTCACCGAGTACGTCCTGCCGGGCGTGCGGTGGCGGTACTCCGTCTCGCAGGACGGAGGCAAGGACGCGGACGGCGAACCGGTGTGGGAGGCCGGCCAGTGGATCGCGAAGCCCCGCTCGTACAGCGCGGGCAGGCAGTACACCGAGCGCTTCAACACCGGCGTCTTCGGCCCGCACCTCACCGGCCCGCTGACGGACGGCGAGGACCGCCCCGGCGCGGTCCGCGTCGGCGACACCTTCCTCGCCTACCTCCCCCTCTTCTCCGACGGCGCCGGCCATATCGGCGACTCCCGGTACAGCAGGGCCAGGAGCACCCTGTACGCGGGCGGCACGCGGGTCTTCGCCGTGGACACGCCGCTGACCGACGTCTCGTACGAACTCCCCGCTGCCAAGCGCCCGTTCCGTCTCACCACGGACGTCTCCCGCCCCACCACGCTGTCCTCGGTCAGCACCCGGGTCACCGCCGAGTGGACCTTCACCTCCGCGCACGTCACCGGTGTCGGGCAGCGGCTGCCGCTGTCGGTGGTCCGCTTCACGCCCCGGCTGTCCACGGAGAGCACGGCCAAGGCGGGTACGCGTTTCTCTGTCCCGTTCACGGTCGAGGGCGCGGCCACCGCGCGCACCGCCCGCAAGTTGGCCTTCTCCGTCTCGTACGACGACGGCCGGACCTGGCACCCGGCGAAGGCGGTCGACGGCAAGCGCCTCGACCTGCGTCACCCGGCGAAGGCGGGCGCGGTCTCTCTGCGCGTGACGCTCACGGACGCGGCCGGCAACACCCTGAAGCAGACGATCCACCGGGCCTATCGGACCGTCAAGTAGGCCTCTGTACAGGTGTGTTGGTCGGACTCTGGACGCCCTTCCCGGCCGAACCCAGTGCTGCCTGGCGCAAGAAGGCACCCGAGCGTCTGCACGCGTTGACCACCGCGTTCGATCGCATTGACCTGGAGGGTCCGCCGGAGGTCATCGCCCCCGGGCTCGCGATCATTGCGTCAGCGCACCGCCTGATCGCGGGCTCCGAACTCTTCGCCAAGGGAGCTGAGCAGGAAGCCGCCGAGGGCGGCAGCGCCACCGAAATGGATCTGCTGCGCGCCGAGGTCCACCACTACAGGATGCTCTGCGGCGAGTTCCGCAAGCAGGCCAAGAAGGCGCTGGATCTCTCAGGCAGCTGAGGCAAATGCCCCAAGCCGGCATGCCCGGAGTCAGCCGAGACGAACACAAGCTGAACCGTCTCACTGATCTCCGGGCACCGCAGGTCACCGACTCGCGCTACCCGGACTTACCTGAGACAGGACACCTGGACCGTCGCTGAGGAATGCCCCGCGGATCTGTCCAGGTCGGCTGAGACAGCTGAGTAGCCGCTGTCTCAGCCGACCTCGACCACCGCACGTCACAGCACCACGTCTGCGCGACGGCCCTCGACCGTGAGCGGCGTGCGATGAGTCAGAGCAGCCTGTGGTCAGTCGACGGGGGCGACTCGGATCAGATTGCCGTCCGGGTCCGCGACGACGAACGTGCGCCCGAATACCTCATCGCGCGGCTCGCTGACCACTCGAACCCCCTCTTCCACCCACCGTGCGAACTTGCGGTCGATCGCCTCGGGTCCGCCAGGCAGGGCCAGACAGACCTCGCTGGTGCGTGGCACCGCGGGGGTCAAGCCGTCCATCTGCCCGCTCCAGAGAGCGAGGTCCACGCCCTCGCCGAGATCGAAGGCGATGTAGCCAGGGGTCTGGAAGCTGGGCTTGATCTCGAGGAGGTCCGCGTAGAAGCGGGCCGCTTCGGGCGCGTCGTTGACGTAGACGATGAACACGATCGAGGACGACATTGCTCGCTCCTTGGGTCGGTCTCACTGAACGACCGGAGCCTGCACGTCATTCATGACGGATCCCGTCATGTTTTCTGAGATTCTCGATCTCGTGACTCCGGATCGCTTCTTCTCGCTGCTGCTGGTGCTGCAGTCGCGGGAGACCACGACGACCGCCGAGCTGGCGACCCAGGTCGGTGTGTCGGTCCGTACCGTCCTCAGAGATGTGCAGTGGCTGCAAGAAGCAGGCTTCCCCCTGCTGGTCCGACGCGGCCGTTGGGGCGGGGTGACTCTTCTACCCGGCGGGTTGCTCGACACGTCACGGCTCACTCCGAACGAACGGGACCACCTCGCGCTCTACGGCCTCGACGACATGCAGCGCGAACAGCTGGGAGCCATGGCCGACACCCAGCGCGCGCACCAGAAGGTGCGATCGACGCTGCGCCCGTCGAGCACCGGTGCGCTGCCTCTGAGCGCGGTCGTGACCACCGACAACAGCCCCTGGTTCTCCCGGGACGCCGAGGGCCTGCCTCCGGCAGCGCTGGTGGGCGACCTGCGGCGGGGGGTGCGGTTGCGTATCTGCTACCGCCGGTCCGAGGAGACCGAGCCCACGTGGCGGATCATCGACCCGTACGGCCTGCTGGCCAAGGCCGGCAGGTGGTATCTCGTGGCAGACTCCGCAGGTCGTCCGCGCCTCCACGCGCTGGAAAGGCTCGTCGACTGGGAACCGATGCGCGCGGTTCGTCGGCTGCGGCCGGGCGCGACCCTGGACGGCGTCGCGGCCGAGCTGACGGCGCACTGGGAGAACCCGAACACCTTCCGGATCCATGCCGAGCTCGACCTGGACCAACTAGGCAGGGCGAGGCGCATCCTCGGCCGTCGGCTGACTGTTCGGGACGCTACGGGAACGCGACGCGTGAGCATCGCGGTCGCCGGCCAGAATGTGGAAGTCGTGCGCCTGCTCCTGCAGTTCGGCGACAGCGTCACCGTGACCGGCCCCGTAGAAGCCCGCGAACATATCCGACAGCTCACCAGGCAGATCCTTCAGAAGTACTCCTAGAGGGGTGCTCCCTCTGAAGCTCCCACACCAGGTGCCGACCTCGTCCGGAGCACCGCCTGGCAGTCCGACCAAGCGGGCTCGCTCAGCAAGGGCCGGAAGCGGGTGAACAAGGCGAGGAGTTCGGCTCCCCACTTCTCGCGAAAGGCGGAGTCGATGCGGGCGAGGTCGAGTTCGTTGGCGGCGGACAGTTCGGCGAAGTCCCGTCGCTGCTGCGGCTCCAGAGTGTGGAGTCGGCCGGTGAACCGGTTCCGGAAGGCCCCGTCGGCATCCGCGAGCGTCGGATACGTGGCCTTCCGGTCGCAGGAGGCGTAGAGATACACGAGCGTGTACAGCAGCGCGATGGCCTGGTCGGCGGCGACAGGAGGACAGGTACGCGGCTGGAACGACGCCAAGCACCGGCTGGGTTTCCGGGTCTTCGGCGTGGCCGTGGGCACCCCGCGCGTCGCCGAGGCCGACTCGGTCCTGGACACCCTGTGCGACAGCCTCCGCACGGTGGAGGACCTCACGGACGTCCACGCGGCCGCCGACCTGTTCCGCGTGATCTGACACCGGTCACGACCCGCCGGTCACGACAAGCCCCCGACGATGCAGAAGGGATGCCCGGCCGGATCCGTGAGGACCCGCCATCTGTCCTGCTGCGGCTGATCCGGTTTACCCGCCCCCAGCTCCAGCAGCCGGGCCTCGGCCGCATCGACATCCACGACCCTGAAACAGCAGTGCAGTTGCTGCGGTACGACCTGGCCGGGCCAGCTCGGAGCTCGGTAGTCGTCGACCCGCTGAAACCCGATGTCGAACCCGCCCTCACCGTCCAGCGCGGCGAACTCGGCGTCCGACTCGGGGTGGAGTCCAAGTCCGGTGGCTTCCTGGTAGAACGCCGCCAGGGCGAGCGGATCAGGGCAGTCCAGGGTGATCGCGCTCAGCTTCATCAGCGGGGTCATGGCGCCTCCGGGCGGCTCTCTGGGGACTCCGGCCCCGCACACCCTAGAAGGGGCCGGTCGCTAAATCGTTCGACGAGTCGGGGCGGGCACCGTCATGATCCGCACTCGTGACGACGACTTCGCAGCAGTCCCTGGTCCGGGCCGCCGCCCGGAACAACGCCGAGTGGTGCGCGGCGATGTGCCGGGCGCACGGGGTGTCGGGCGGGTTCGGGGCCGGGGCCTGGGCCTCGGCGGTACGGACGCCGCTCTACTACCCCGACGCGGTGACGCTGGAGCCGCACGCCGACGCGCACGCGGTCGTGGCGCGGATCGACACGGCCTCGCCCGGCGCCTCGGTCAAGGACAGCTTCGCCGACCTGGACGACCTGGCGGAGGCCGGGTTCCGGGTGCTGTTCGAGGCGCGGTGGATCCACCGTCCGGCGGGGGCGCCCGCCACCGAGCCGGGCCCGCCTGACCTCGTGTGGGACGTGGCGGGCGACCCGGACACGCTGCGTGCCTGGGCCCTGGCCTGGGACGACGGGGCCGGAACCGCGGACCTGTTCCGGCCCGGGTTGCTCGCCGACCCGGACACCTTCGTGATCCTCGGACGGGCCGCCGACGACACCGACGGCCGAGTGGTCGCCGGAGCGGTCGCGAGCCGCGGCGAGCACGTGGTCGGCGTCTCCAACGTCTTCGGGCCGGACGCCGCCTGGCCGGTCGTCCTGCACGCGCTCGCCCGGCTCTTCCCCACCCTGCCCGTCGTCGGATACGAGCAGGGCGAGGACTTGGCGGTAGCCCTCCGGTACGGCTTCGAGCCGCTCGGCCCGTTGCGGGTCTGGACACACGCCGGCTAGCCGGCCGCGCTGTCCTCCCCCGGCCGTACGGGCAGGCGCAGACCCCGGGACTCGGCGACACGCAGGGCGTCGGTCAGGCACTCGGCGAGACGGAGGCCGGCGAAACGGACCTCGGTGTACGGCGAGTTCGGGTCGTCCAGCACCTTGCGGGCGAGGCCGAGCACGTCGGCGCCGGTGGCCAGTTGTACGGCCTCCAGCTCGTCGGCGAGACGGGAGAGGTAGCTGCCGTGGTCGTCCGTCACCAGGTAGCAGGGGTTGCCGTCGAGGGACAGCCAGGGCAGGAGCCGGGGGACGGGCGTGCCGTGCGGGTGACCGTTCGCGGACTCCATCAGGCGGCCACCTTCTGCGCGCCGATCAGGTGCTGGTCGAGATCGATCCCGAGGTCGGCGGCGAGCACGAGGGCGAGGCGGCGGCGCTCTTGAAGGGCGGCCTCCCCCTCGTGGGCGGCAAGGTAGGGACGGACCAGGGAAGAGGCGCTGCCGTCGAGAGGACTGTGCAGGCCATACGGGGAACGGTGGCGGGGAAGCTGCGGAGGCTGGGATGCGGAAGGGCAGCTGACGAGGGTGAGGTGCAGGTGGGGAAAGAGGGGACGGTAGAGGCGGCGCCGACGCCGTTTCCCGGTGCCGGGGGCGAAGAGGAGGCGCAGCCATTGGAGGGCGCGGGGGATAAGGTCGTGCATGTCGACGCTCCTTGATCAGCGTTGGCCGTGCCCCGGGAGGTCTAGTCCACCTCGCCGGGGTCTTTTCAATTCGACGCTACACCTGGGTATAGCCCTCTGCATACAAGTACAGAGGGATCCACTCGATCGGGCAGGTCGCCACCGCTCTACGTTGGACATATGAGCGATAGTGAAGCGCCGAAGACCTCGCTGGACCCTATGAGCGCCAGACCGCTCTATGTGCAGCTGGCCGACGTAATCGCCGGGAAAGTCGCGTCCGGAGAGCTGGCGCCGGACAGGCCCATCCCCTCCGAAAACCATCTCGCCGACGAGTACGGCGTGGCACGGCTCACCGCACGGCGGGCCGCACAGGAACTCCGCGAGCGCGGCCTGATCATCACTGTGCGAGGCAAGGGTTCCTTTGTCGTCGAACAGCCGACCGGCGACGTGCCCGAGGAGAGCGAACCGAACGCCTGAAGGGCCGGTAGCGACCACCCCGTTCCGCTACCGCGGCTTGTACGCCAGGAACGTGCCCGCCCGCCGCTTCGCCCCACCCTCCGGTTCCTGCACCACCCGCGTCGTGACCACCAGCCCCGCCTGCCGGAGCAGTTCCGCGATCCGGTCCGGCGGCAGCAGGTGCGACTCGTAGGACACCGGATGGTCGCCGTACGCGCGCGTCGGGCGCAGGTGCTCGCCGTTGCCCACATGGCCCGCCAGCATCAGCCGGCCGCCGGGCGCGAGGGTGCGGTGGAACTCGGCGAACACGGTCGGCAGCCACTGCGGCGGGGTGTGGTGGACGGTGTAGTACGCCAGGATGCCGCCGAGTTCGCCGTCGTCGATCTCCAGCGCGGTCATCGAGCCGACGGTGAAACGGAGTTCCGGATACGCCGCCCGGGCCAGTTCGATCATCCTCGGTGACACGTCCACGCCGAACACGGGCACTCCCAGGCCGGCCAGGTGGGCCGTCACCTTGCCCGGACCGCAGCCCAGGTCGGCGACCGGCCCGAGAGGCCGTGCGAGTTCGGCGAAGGCGGCCAGCATCGCGCGGGACACCGGATCCAACTCGGCGGGTTCCTTGACGAGTCGGGCGTAGTCGGCGGCGACGGTGTCGTAGGACTCCCGGACCGCGGTGAGGTGGGAGGGCTCGGTCATGCCGCGAAGCTAGACGACGGCACTGACACCCCCCCGTACGCCGACGCGAGTACGCCGGATTACTCCCGCTGAGAGACGACCTCACCCCGCCGCCCCGGCAGCGTGTTCCCCATGAACCCGAAACTCAGCCGCCCCGCCCGCCGGACCGTGCTGGTCGTCCACGTCATCGCCTCCGCGAGCTGGCTCGGGCTCACGCTCGGGCTGCTCGCGCTCGGGACCACCGCGGCCACCACCGGGTCCGCCGTGACCGTGGAGGCGTCCGTCCGGGCCATGAAGCTCTTCGCGGACTGGCTGCTGCTCCCCGTCGCGTTCCTCACGCTCCTCAGCGGTCTGGTGCTGTCGCTGGGGACCGCGTGGGGTCTTGCACGGCATCGGTGGGTCCACACGAAGTTCTGGCTGACCCTCGCCACGACCACCGCCACGGTGTTCGCCCTGCGCCCCGGGGTGAACTCCGCGGTCGCCGCCGTCGCCGCGGGCGGTCCGCTGCCCGACGCCGGGGACGTCCTGATGGGACCGGTCGTCTCACTGTCCGCCTACGTCTTCATGACGGTGATCTCGGTCCTGAAGCCATGGGGCCTGACCAGGCGGGGCAGGAGGCTGCGAGCGCCCGCCCGGCGCGCCCTCCAGGATGCCTAAGACACCAGGCTGCTTGCCTAAAGGTATTAGGCAAGTGCACAATCCCTTCAGGCAGAAGGGAGGTGCCGTATGGCACGCGTGGGACTCACACCGGAGCGACTGACCGAGGCAGGCGCGGAACTCGCCGACGAGGTCGGCTTCGACGGGGTGACCGTCTCGGCGCTCGCCCGGCGCTTCGACGTCAAGGTCGCGAGCCTGTACTCACACGTGAAGAACTCCCAGGACCTCCGGACCAGGATCGCCCTGCTCGCACTGGCGGAGCTCGCCGACCGGGCCGCCGACGCCCTGGCCGGCCGGGCCGGCAAGGATGCCTTGGCGGCCCTGGCCAACGTCTACCGCGACTACGCCCGGGAACACCCCGGCCGCTGGGCCGCGGCCCAGTTGCGGCTCGACCCGCAGACGGCGGCCGCGAGCGCGGGCGTCCGGCACGCGCAGATGACCCGGGCACTGCTGCGCGGCTACGACCTGACGGAACCGGACCAGACCCACGCGGTACGGCTGCTGGGCAGCGTCTTCCACGGGTACGTCAGCCTGGAGCTGGGCGGCGGGTTCAGCCACAGCGCCCCCGGCACCGACGTCACCTGGGCCCGGATCATCGACGCCCTCGACACGCTGCTGCGCAACTGGCCCGCGCCCCCTACGGATCCCCGAGGCTGACACCATGCACACCGAGCACGACTGGATCACCACCCCGCTCACGGCGGACCTGCTGCGCGGCGCCCTCGACCTGGAGCGCACCGAGCACGGCCTGCTCCCGCACCGGCTGCCCGCCTGGGCCCGCGCCCAGAACACCAACGCCCAGCTGGCCATGGCCGAGGCGCAGCCCTCCGGCGTACGCCTGGCCTTCCGTACCGCCGCGACGGCCGTCGAACTCGACACGCTGCGCACCAAGCGCGACTACGTCGGCCTCCCGTCCCGCCCGGACGGCCGGTACGACCTGCTCGTCGACGGCCGCCCGGCCGGCCAGGCCTCCGGGACCGGCGGCAACGTCCTCACGGTCGACATGGCCACCTGGGGCGGCGAGGTCACGCCGGGGCCGGTGGGCACCGTCCGCTTCTCCGGCCTGGCCGCGGGTGAGAAGGACGTCGAGATCTGGCTGCCGCACAACGAGACCACCGAGCTCGTCGCCCTGCGCACCGACGCGCCCGTGGAGCCCCTGCCGGACCGGGGCCGCAGGGTGTGGCTGCACCACGGCAGTTCGATCAGCCACGGCTCCGACGCCGCGAGCCCCACGGCCATCTGGCCCGCGATCGCCGCGTCCCTGGGCGGTGTGGAACTGGTCAACCTCGGTTTCGGCGGCAGCGCGATGCTCGACCCGTTCACCGCGCGTGCCATGCGGGACACCCCGGCCGACCTGATCAGCGTCAAGATGGGCATCAACATCGTCAACGGGGACGTGATGCGGCTGCGCGCCTTCGGCCCGGCCGTGCACGGTTTCCTCGACACGATCCGCGACGGGCACCCCGACACCCCGCTGCTGGTCGTCTCCCCCATCCACTGCGCGATCCACGAGGACACACCCGGCCCCACCGCCCCGGACCTCAGCGAGATCGGCGAGGGCCGGCTGCTGTTCGCCGCCATGGGCGACCCGGCGGAGAAGGCCGCCGGGAAGCTCACGCTCGGCGTCATCCGGGAGGAACTGGCCCGCATCGTGCGGCAACGCGCGGACGACGACCCGAACCTCCACTACCTCGACGGCCTCGACCTCTACGGCGAGTCCGACGCCGCCGAACTCCCCCTCCCCGACCACGTCCACCCGGACGCCGCGACCCACCGCCGCATCGGCGAACGCTTCGGCGCCCTGGCCTTCGCCGAGAAAGGCCCGTTCGCGGAACGCTGAGGCCGGGTCACCCCTGGAGGCCCTCGGAGCCCTCGAAGCCCTGCTCCGCCAGGGCCTTGTCGACGCGCGCGCGGTGGGCCGACTCCCAGTCGTCCAGGGTCTCCGCGGCCTCCTTCGCCAGCTTGGCGCGGGCCGCGGTGAGCACCTCCTCCCGGCGTGCCCCCGGCACCACCACGACGCCCTCCTCGTCGGCGACGACCACGTCACCCGCGTCGACGGCCACCCCGCCGCAGGTCACCCGCTCGCCCAGGGGCCCCGCGGCCGCCTTGGTGCCCGGGATGGGGATGACACCGCGTGCGAACACCGGGAAGCGGGCCTCCCGTACCTCGGTGAGGTCGCGGATCAGCCCGTCGAGGACGAACGCGGTGACGCCGCGACGCTGGGCGACGGCGCAGACGTTGCCGCCGGCCAGCGCGTAGTCCAGGTCGCCCGACTCCACGACGACCACCGAACCCGGCTCGGCCCGGTAGATCGCGGCGTGCAGCATCAGGTTGTCGCCGGGAGGGCACCGCACGGTGAAGGCCGGCCCGGCCACTCGCGGCACCGGCCCCCACAGGGGCCGGACCCCGATGTCCATGACCTGCCCGCGGCCCAGCAGATCGGCCAGCGTGGTGGTGGGGATGTCCGTGAACGCGTCTGTGTCAGCCATGACTCGGACCCTAACCACCCCGCACGCGCCCGTGTCTAGATCGGCAGCGGCCTCCCGTGCACCACATCCAGCCTTGTCACCGCCCGCGTCAGCACCACGTACAACCGGTGGAGCCCCCGTTTCTCCGCCTCGGCGATCGCCGCCGGCTCGACGGCCACGACATGGTCGTACTCGAGCCCCTTGACCACGCTCGCCGGCACCAGGGACACCCGCGCGCCGAGTTCCCCGGGCCCCGCCGCCTCAACGCCGGCCGCGTCCAGCGCCGCCCGCACCCGGGGCAGGTCCGCGTCCGCCGCGACGACCCCGACGGATCCCTCCTGGCCCAGCGCCTCCCGTACGGCGTCCACGACCGCCGCGGGCACCCCGTCCGGGGCCGTCTCCCGCATCCGCAACTCCCCGTCCCCGCGCAGCGAACGGGCCTCCGGCACGTCCACGTCCAGCCGCTCCAGCAGCCGGTTGGCGAGGCCTACGACGGCACGCGGCACGCGGAAGCCGACGGTCAGCTCGACCACGGCCGCGTCGGGCTTCCCCAGGTGCGCCAGGACCGTCGGCCACGACCGTGCCGCCCACGGCGTCGTCCCCTGCGCCAGATCGCCCAGGACCGTCAGCGAGCCGAAGGGCGCCCGGCGGGCGATGGCCCGGCACTCCATCGGGGACAGGTCCTGCGCCTCGTCGACGACGACATGCCCGTACCCCTCCGGGTGCTCGATCAGCCCGGCCACCTCGTCGAGCAGCACCAGATCGGCGGCCGACCAGCGCGCCGACTTCCACGACCGGGGCGGCTTGCGCCACAGCAGCGCCCGCTGCTCGGCGCTGTCCAGCAGACCGTCGGCCGCCGCCGCCAACACCTCGCGGTCGGTGAGCAGTTCGGCCACGACCTCCTCCGGCCGCACCCGGGGCCAGACGGCGTCGAGGTACGCGGACACCGGCCGCGCCCGCTCGACCCGGCGCACCCACGCGTTCGTCGGCGGCCCGGCCCGCCGCTCCACCCGCTCGCGCAGACACCGCACGATCCGCGCCCGCACCCGCTCCCGCCCGACCCCGTACGGCGGTTCCTCCTCCCGTACGTCCGCGACGATCCGCTGAAGTTCCACATCCGGCACCCGCCAGTGGTACGACCCGTCCGGCACGGCGAGCGAGCCCGCCCCCGCGGTGCGCACGCGCGCGTACAGCGCCCGCCGCAGCACCTCCGCCATCCGGGCGTCGTGCTTGACGACGGCGGCGGACTCGTCGTCGGTACCCCGGACCGGCCACCGGGCGATCTCCTCGGCGAGCGTCGACTGCCGTACCCCCGTCTCCCCGAGGGCCGGCAGCACCTCCGCGATGTACGACAGGAACGTGCGGTTGGGCCCGAGGATCAGCAGGCCGCCGCGCCGGATGCGCTGCGGGTGCGTGTAGAGCAGATACGCGGCCCGGTGCAGGCCGACGGCCGTCTTGCCGGTGCCCGGCGCGCCCTGCACGCACACCGACATCGCCAGGTCCCCGCGTACGAGGTCGTCCTGCTCGGGCTGGATGGTCGCGGCGATGTCCCGCATCGGCCCCACGCGAGGCCGCTCGATCTCCCGGGCGACGATCTCGCTGGCCCTTGCCTCCCCCTGCCCCAGGTGCTCGTCCTCCAGGCCGGTCAGATCGCCGGAGTCCCCTCGGCTGCCGGCCGCCCACCCGAACCGCCGACGCACGGCGACGCCCTGCGGGTCACGGGCGGAGGCCTGGTAGAAGGCACGCGAGACGGGTGCGCGCCAGTCGACGACGAGGGGCGGTTCGGCAGGACGCTCGGAGATGCGCAGCCGCCCGATGTGCAGCCGCCCACCGGCCCCCTCGAACTCCAGGGCCCCGAAGAACAACGGCCCCTCGGGCAGTTCGCGCAAGGCCTTGGCATGGCTGCGCAGCCGGTACCCGAGCACCTCCGCGTCGGCACCGGACGCGGACACGTCCTCCCCGATGACGACCTGTTCACCGGCGCCCTCGACCATCGCGGCGAGGGCGGCCCGGCAACGCTCGTGATGGGCGCGTTCCCCGTCGAGTACGTGCTGAAGGGCAGGTTCGGTCGACGTCATTCCACCGAGCGTACGGCAAAAAATGTAACCTAGTTAAATTTATTACTCACCCTCACCTTGAAGCCGTGCCGGCAACCCGGCCGCCAGCCGGCCGAACGCCCGCTCCGCCGCCGCCACCGCGTCCGCCCGCACGTCCGCCACCCGCTCCCCCGCCGCGATCCGCCGCCAGTTCTCCAGCGCGAGCACCCGCAGTACGGCCATGATCTGCCCGGCCGCCAGCCGCGCGTCCAGATCACCCCCGAGCACCTCGGCCAGCGCGGCCTCCGACCGCTCCTGGTGCGTGTGCGCACGGGCGACCAGGGAGGGCGTCCCGTAGAGCAGGGCATGGAAGGCGAGCACCTGAGGATGGTCGTTGAGCCCGGTCACGGGGTCACTCCGCTCCAGCCCGTCCAGAAAGTGCCGCCGCAACGCCTCCACCGGCGGCTCCTCCGCCCCGGCCACCACCCGCGCGGCCTCCCCCTCGTGGTCGGCGATCCGGTACAGCACCAGATCCTCCTTGGCCGGGAAGTACCGGAACAGCGTCGGCTTGGAGATCTCGGCCGCCGCCGCCACCTCGGCGACGGACACCGCGTCGAACCCCTTCTCCAGAAAGAGCCGCACCGCGACGTCCGACACGACCTGGTACATCCGCCGCTTCTTGCGCTCACGCAGCCCGGTCTCGCTCATGAGGGGAGCCTACGCAGGGGCCGACGCACCGCCGAGGCTAGGCCAGGGCGCGGGCGAGGTACGGGTTCACCGTGGACCTGACCGGGAGGCCGAGCGAGCCCGTGGCGACCGCCAGCGTCACCGCGTAGGAGTCCACCGCCCGCCGCACGTTCGGGGCGTCCAGGCTCGCACCGGTCACGATGCGGTCCAGATCGACGTACGCGGAGCGCACGATCTCCAGCGAGCGGTACACCCGCCAGTCCTTGCGCCAGTCGCGGGTGTACTCGGCGGGCAGCCGCAGCTCCCAGCGGCGGAACATCCGGTCCCGGATCTCCGGCCGGGTCGGCGTGAGGTGCATGTGCCGGACGAGGTCGTAGAGGGGGTCGCCGACCACGGCCATCTCCCAGTCGATGATGGTCAGCGCCAAGCGGTCGTCGCGCCGTACGAGGTTCCAGGGATTCAGGTCCCCGTGCAGCAGGGCGGGCTCCCGCCGGCTCACCTCGTGCCGGGAGAGGATCAGCCGCAACCGGTCCGCGTCGGGCAGCCCGAGATGCCGGGCCAGTTGCTGCGACTCCTTCGGCAGATCCCGTACCAGGGAGACGAGCTGGTCCCGCAGCCACCGGTGGAAGGCGCCCTCACCGGCGGTCGGATCGATCTGCTTGTACCGCACCCGGGTCAGGGCGCACAGCTGGTCCACCAGGCCGTCCGCCTCGTGCGGCAGCAGTCCGTGGACGGGGTGGTTGGGGGGCCGGTCGGCGTCACGCGGTCCGACGTAGGTGTGGATGGCGATGGTGCCGCTCTGGAAGGTCTCGCCCAACGCGAGCACCCTCGGCGCCGCCACCTCGGTGGACCAGTCCTCGATCGCGCGCAGCACGGTGTGCTCGCTGAGGAAGCCACGTTCCCGGCGGCACACCTCGGGCAGCTTCCGCCGTACGACCACGGGGGATTCGACGCCCGGCACCGACACCACCGTGTTCAGGTGCGCGGTCCCCTTGAAGACCCTGCCCGCAGGGGCGGCACCCTCTGCCAGCAACGCCTCCCGGACCATGGCCGACGGGAAGTCGGAGCGCTCCGGAACACGCCGGTCGGGCCGCCACTCGAACGCCTTCGCGATCCAGGCCCGGCCGCTGATGTCCGTGTTCCCGCGCGACACCAGCCAGCGGAAGAGGACCCGCCTGATCTCGCCCTCACGCGGCACGCTCCCGAGCCGCAGCGGCTCCGCCGCCGTGTCGAGGGCCCGTCGCACCTGGGCCGTCGCCTCGTCCAGGCTCGCCTGCGTGAACGATTCCTCGAGGGACCGGGCGGCCCGCATCACGTCGGGGAACACCGATTGGGCCCGCTCGAAGGCCAGGTAGTGCCGCAGATCCTTGGCCAGTCCGTTGACGGCGGCCGGCCGGATCTCCTGCATGGCCTCGGCCCACGCGTCGACCACCTCGGCCCACTGATGGGCCGGGTACCGCATGCGGACGAGGTGCGTGGCCAGGTCGTGCAGCGGGTCGCCGTAGGTCGCCAGCTCCCAGTCGACACAGATGAGGGGCGGGTCGCCCTCGTAGGACACGATCACGTTGTCCCGGTGCAGATCGGTGTGGAGCAGGCTGTACGGCCGCCGGGCCATGGCGGGGACCCGCCCGGCCAGTCCGGTGAGAGCGTCCTCCGGGATGCCCAGCGCCGCGAACAGCCCGCCGAAGGCCGCCGCGTTGGGCCGCCTGATCTGCCGGTCGGCCAGCTGGGCCAGCGTCTGGAGGAAGCCCTGGCTGTCCATGTCGTTGCGGGGCCAGGCGGACGGCAGGGCGGGCAGTGCCCCACGCCGCACCTGGGCCAGTCGGGCGAGCAGACCGGCCAGCGCCTTGACGATCAGGGTGTCGACGGGTTTGCCGTGGTCGCAGACGCTGGAGAGAGGTACGCCCTCCACAAAGCTGTGGATCGCGAAATCGCTCCGCTCGACCAGGCATTCCGGCGCATGCGGCAGGATCCCCCGGACGGCCTTGAGGATCTCCGCCTCGTTCTCCCAGGTCCGGACGACGACGGGCAGCGCGTCCGGCCGCCGGACACGGACGGTCACGGACGTCCCCGCCGCACGTCCGACCAGCGGGGCCATGCCCTCCGTCAACGGCAGGACGAAATTGCGGTGGTGATGGCCGCTGCTCGCCTGGCCCAGCTCGGCGGCCAGCCTGACGAAGGCCCGGTACGCGGCGTCGTGCGAGGCGCGCTCCCCGAGGAAGGGACGGGGAAGAGGAGGTGCGCCCACTGGCCGCTCCGGAAGTACGAGAAGGGGAGGACGGTATGGCAAACCGTAGGTTCGCGGCCGGTGCCGCGCATGGCAGGTGAGCCATTACGGGTGGTTTGCCACCCATCTGCATGAGACGGCGTGAACTCGTTCTACGGTGGCTGGTTGCCCTTGGGGTACGAACGAGGACAGGCGTTTGACTCAATCGGTGCGCGGTGCGCGAATGCTACACCCAGCCGACCCCTGAGCCCCTCGCGCCTCGACCGGCTCGCGCCTCAAGCCCGCAGCAGCGCCAGAAGCGGTTCCAGGGACGTCAGGACCGCGTCGGCCCCGGCCGCCTTCAGGATCTTGGCCTTGCGTTCGTTGCTCGCGTAGCCCAGGAACGGCACCCCGGCCCGTGCCGCCGCCTCGTGGTCGGACGGCGCGTCGCCGATCATCAGGGCGTCGGACGGCGCCGCGCCCATCGCGCTCAGGGCCCGGGTGAGGCAGTGCGGGTCCGGCTTCAGATGGTGGAGCTCCTGGGTGCGGCCGTAGATGTGGGGATGGAAGCAGGGGACGAGGCCGCGGCTGGTGAGGTATTCGCCCACCACGAGCGGGGAGTTGTTGGTGGCGATCGCCAGACGAGCCCCCACCGCCGTCCAGGTGCGGATCAGCGGGTCCGCGTACGCGGTCGGCATCGCCGAAACAGCGGCCAGCCGCTCCTCCTGGGTGAGCCGTGCCTCCAGATCGGCGACGAGATCGCTGCCGGGGTGCCGGCGGTCCACGGCGCGCAGCACCACTTGCGGGTCGAGGGACTCTCGCTCGCTCTCCGTCAGCAGCCCGTGCAGCCCCCGGCCCTCCAGCCAGGACACCAGGTCCCTCGCCACCCGTTCCGCCGAGTGGTTGGCGAACAGACGGCAGATGGGCCCGTCGAAGTCCCACAGCACGACGCGGGCGCGTCTGATCAGATTCCGGAGTTCGTGCGGATCGCTTTCCGCCTGGACTGTCACCGCACCAGTCTGCGCCGTATCAGAAGTCACTAGGAGAGTGTCAGGTCCGTCGTGATGGTTTCCCAGAGGGCGTCGAACCACTTCTGGGATTCCTGGACGAACGCCGCGTCCCGCTGGCCCGCTCGCTTCAGGAAGGAGAAGAGGAGGGACTGGGAGCCGAGGACGTCGTACATGTCCAGGGTCTGGCTGCCCCACTCCTCCTCGCGCCTGGTCAGCATGTAGTAGCCGATCAGCGCCTCCTCCTGGTTGAGGAGGTACAGCTTCACCGGCGGGGTGAAGGGCAGCGCGCGGAACGTGACGTGGACGTCGATGCCGTGCGTGGAGCGCAGGGCCAGGAAGTTGTGCTGGAGGACCTGGCCCTGGGCGTTGCGCATGGACAGCCAGCGCTGGTGGACCGGGTTGTCGTCGCCGTGGGCCTCCACGGGGACGGGGAAGGCCAGCTCGATGTCCCGGGAGGGGACGAGGATGCGGACGTCGATCGACTCGGGGTGGATACGGCCCTCGTGGATCAGGCGGAGTGGTTCGCCGATGGCGACCATCAGGGTCTCCGCGGTGTGGCAGACCACGTCCACGCGGACGCGGCGGGCCGAGAACGCCTCCGTCAGGCGGGGCGCCAGGCCGACCATCGTCGGCTGGGGCTCGCCCCGGGCCGGAGCGGGCGCGGCGATCCGCGGGGGGCTGCCCTTGCTGACGTTGGTGAGGAGACCGTCCTCCTGGAGTGCGCGCAGGGCCTGGCGGACGGCGCCGCGTTCCACGCCGAACTCCTCCGCGAGGTCGGCCTGGGTGGGCAGGCGGTCCCCGGGCTTGAGCTCGCCCGTGCGGATGCGTTCCCGCAGGTGATCGGCGATCTCCTGGGGCGAGAACCTTCTGCTGCCGTTCACTGCCACGTTCTCCTGGGTCACGACCAAACGCTACAACTTTGATCCATCTGACGGGAGTTGTTTGAAAGTTGTTTATGAGTAGGGGCCAAGTGGGGACAACTTAATCAGAGTTGGTTGCCAACTCCCTTGAGTTGGCGGAAGTTTTGCTTCCGGACTTCCGAAGGGGGAAACCAATGCCCGCCCTCACTCTCCTCGCCGCCATCGCAGTCGTCGCCTTCGAGCAGTTCGTCCAGTGGAAGTACGGTCCGGTCGGCATCGTCGGCCTGCTTCTTCTCACCGTGGGGCTCAAGGCCAACAACTCGGCGGTCAGCTCCGCGGGAGCCGTCGTGCTCGCCCTGCTGGTACTGAGGACCACCCTGTGAGTCACCGCGCCACACCGGAACACCCCGTGGGAGACATCAGCTCGTGAGCACCAGCTCCGAACTGATCGTCTCCCACAGTGCGTTGAACCAGAGGTGCGACTGCTCGACGAAGGTCGTGTCGCGCAGGCCGGGGCCCTGCCGGAAGGAGAACAGCATCGACTGGGTGCCCCGCGCGTCGTACATCTCCCTCCGCTCATGGTCGATCTCGGCCTCCCGGCGCGTCAGCGTGTAGTACGCGAACAGCGCCTCCGAGCCGTTGAGCAGGTACAGCTTCACCGGCGGGGTGAAGGGCAGGGCCCGGAACGTGACGTGCACATCGATGCCGTGCGTGGCGCGCAGGGCCAGCAGATTGTGCTGGAGGACCTGCCCCTGGGCGTTGCGCATCGCCAGCCACCGCTCGTGCACCCAGTCCTCGCCGCGCCCCCCGACCGGCACCGGGAAGGCGAGGTCGATGTCCCGGCTGGGCAGCAGGACCCGGACGTCGACCTTGGCCGGTTTCAGCCGTCCCGCGTGGATCTGCCGCAGGGGTTCGCCGATCGCCAGCGTGAGGGAGATGGAGGTCAGGCACACGGCGTCGATCTCGACGTGCTCCGCCGCGAACGCCGTCGCGATCCGGGGCGCGAGACCCACCGTCGTGGGCAGTGGCGGGGCCTGCGGGCCGGTCAGCGCCCTGGCGAGGTCAGGGGCGACGGTCGCCGGGCTTCCCTTGGACACGTTGGTGAGCAACTGCTCGGACTGCAGGATGCGCAGCGCCTGGCGCACGGCACCGCGCTCGACGCCGAACTCGTCGGCGAGCTGCGCCTGCGTCGGCATGCGCTCACCGGACCGCAGCGCTCCTGACCTGATCCGGGCGCGCAGTTCGTCGGCCACCTGTTGATGTGTTCTCTGTGGCCGTTGCGACCTCTTCCGCCCATTGGCGGAGGTGTGTTCCGGGTCCACAACCAAACAGTACAACTTCCCGCCATCTTCCGGCAGTTCAGCGAAGGGTGGTTATGAGACGCTTCCAAACGGCTATAAGTACAGTGAAGTTGGTCGCCAACTTATGCAACATGGTCAGACGGGCCTCCCTTCCGGAGGGGAGCCGGGAGCCCGGTCGGTGAGCACCACCGCACAACAACCACAAACGAACAGCTCGCTACGGATGCGGGTCCCTGTACGTCGGCGGAAGGGAGCGGCTCAGAACATGTCCGGGCACCAAGGCCGCCTGGACGTACGCAGCAGGGCGTCGGCCTTCCGGGCGGCGCCCGCTCGTTCTTCCCGCACCCGCCCCAGCGCAGCCAGCCGCACCGCCGACTCGTCTCCCAGCCACAGCGCCCCCAACTCGCCGATGTCCAGGACGAGTTCCGCGCTCTCGGTGGTCGGCTTGCAGGACGCCCCCTCGGCGGAGGCCTCCAGCCGGTACCGCCCACCGGTCAGACCGTCCACACCGGCGACCTCCAGCACCAGCGCCCCCTCCCCCTCGTACGTCCGCGCCTCAAGAGCCCGTACGACGTCCAGGATCCGCACCCACAGGAAGTCCGCCAGCGACGTGATCCTGGCCGCCCGCAGATCGGGCAGGAAGTGCGGGAGAAGGTCGTCGGGCGCCCGCCAGCCGCTCTTCACCCTCACGACCCAGTCGATGGAGCAGAGGTACTGCCACAGGGCCCGCTCCGCGGCCGGGGTCACCCCGATCAGCCATTGCACGGTCGCCGTGTTCAACGGCTGCTTGGCCTCGCCCCAGTTGTCGTCCACCTCGTAGGCGGCCATGCCCTCGACGTCGCCGGACGCCGAGCGGTACACGGCGAAGAAAGGCATCTTCCACGCCGGGTCCAACCGCAGGGCGCCGGTGTTCAGGTGCCACCACCACTCGTCGCGGTCGATGGCGCCGGGCTGGGCACGCCGCACCCGCTCGTGCAGGTCGGGGCCGAGCTTGCGGACGTCGTCGCCGTCCACCAGGTCGATCCGGCCGCCGTCCGCCGGCCCCGCCCAGCGGGCGTCGAGACCGGCGCGCGGCACATCGACCGTCCACTCGGACATCCAGGTCGCCGGTCCGAAGCCGTACCGGCCGTAGATCGGGTACTCGGCGGCGATCAGCGTCGCGACGACGTCCCCGCGGTCCTTCGCGGCCGCCAGGTCCCGCGCCATCATCCGGCTGAGCAGCCCGCGGCGGCGGTGGGTGGCGGTGACGGTGACACCCGTGACGCCGTCGGCCGGCACGCTCGCCCCGCCCACGACCGTGAGCTCCTGGTCGAAGGAGCGGAAGGTCGCCACGCACCGGCTGCCGTCGAAGGCGCCCAGGGCGCGCCCCGGGACGAACCTCTGGCGACGGCCCTCGATCTCCTCCGCGGAGACGACGGGCCCCCGCAGGAAGCCGGTGTGCACGGCACGCAGCCATTCGGCGTGTTCGGCCTCGTCGATGGGGCGTATGTCGATGTCGGCTTCGCGGGTCATGGGCTCACGCTAGGGGGAGGGCCGGTCGGTGTCGCGCGGATATTCCGGGCACCGGTCCTCCCCCTGTCCGGAGCGGCTCAGACCAGCAGGTCGTCGACCTGCGCCTCCCCTTCGCGGTACCGGCGGGCGATCTCCGCGCTGCACTCGTCGGCCGTGCGCTGGAGCCGCTGGCGCCGCCGGGAGACCTGCTGCTCGTAGCGCACGAGCCGTCCCATCGCCGTGTTCAGCTCCAGGTCCGTGCGCGCGCCGAGGTCGGAGAGCTCGACCTCGCCGAGCATCTCCGCGGCCAGCCGCCGGGACTCCTCGCCCTGCGGGGTGGAGAGGGTCACATGGCGGGCGGAGGAGCGGTGCCGGGCCGGGGCGTCCCGCAGGATCTCCGCCAGCCGCTCGACGACGGACACCTCCGGGGGTGCGGCGACGGCGGCCACGTCCGCCGGCGCACGCCGCGCCAACTCCGCGCGCAGGATGTCGATCCGCCCCTGGAGCAGCCGCCGTACGTAGCTGAGGTCGGCCTCGTCGCGCTGGGCCTCGCGGCGCACTGTGCGCAGCTCCGGCAGGCTCAGCGCCCTCTGATCGGGCTCGGGAGCGTCCGAGGGCAGCCGCGGGCTGTCCGTGCGCTGTGTGGGCGGCCGGTGGTACTCCGTCGCCCCGATCCCCGTGTACGTCGACCAGACAGCCCCCGACTGCTGCCCGGTGCTTGATGTGCTCATGTGCCTCAACCGTCCCCTCGACCGGTGTGTGCATGCATCGTGCCACCCCAAGTGGCCGCTATGGGAACGAGTGCCCCCGATAGACCCCAGATGGGCGGTTAAGCAGCAAAATACGGCCGCGCGCGGCCCGTTGGCGCCCGGTGCAAACCACCCGTTCGTGCCATCCGCGCACCACCCGCGGCGTGACGTTCACCGCCCTGCATGATGGACGTATGCGAGCAGTGGTGCAGAGAGTGGACGGCGCGAGCGTCGTCGTGGACGGCGAGACCGTGGGCGCGATCGAGGGCGAGGGGCTGTGCGTCCTGGTCGGCGTCACGCACGAGGACACCAAGGAGAAGGCGGCCCAGCTGGCCCGCAAACTGTGGTCGATCCGCATGCTGCACGACGAGAAGTCGTGCAGCGACATCGATGCCCCGCTCCTGGTGATCAGCCAGTTCACCCTCTACGGAGACGCCCGCAAGGGCCGCCGCCCCACCTGGAACGCCGCCGCCCCCGGCGATGTCGCCGAGCCGCTGGTCGACGAGGTGGTCGCCCAGCTGCGCTCGCTGGGCGCGACGGTGGCCACGGGCCGCTTCGGGGCGGCGATGCGTGTATCACTGACGAACGACGGCCCGTTCACCGTGCAGATCGAAATCTGACCCGAAAGGTCTACAAGTCCTAACGGCACAAGACTTACGGCTCGACGACGACTTCCTGGGCCGCGGCCGTGTCCCCGGCCACCAGCCGGGCGTCCACGGCCACGTTCCGCTTCACCAGCGCGAGGGCGACCGGCCCGAGCTCGTGGTGGCGTGCGGAGGTCGTGATGAAGCCGATCTTCCGGCCGTCGGGGCCGTCGTCCGCGAGCCGGACCTCGGTACCGGCCACCGGCAGATGGACCTCGCTGCCGTCCAGGTGCAGGAAGACCAGCCGGCGCGGCGGCTTGCCCAGGTTCTGTACGCGGGCGACCGTCTCCTGCCCCCGGTAGCAGCCCTTCTGCAGATGCACCGCCGAGCCGATCCAGCCCAGCTCGTGCGGGATGGTGCGGTGGTCGGTCTCGAAGCCGAGCCGGGGCCGGTGCTGCTCCACGCGCAGCGCCTCGTAGGCCAGGATCCCGGCCGGCGGCCCGGCCTGCCCGGCGAACGCCTCCAGGTCGGCGCGCGGCAGGAACAGGTCCCGGCCGTGCGGCGTCTCCCGTACGGCGACACCCCGCGGCACCTCGGCGATGGAACCGGCCGGCAGATGCACCACGGCGGTGTCGGCCGTGCGGTCGGCGACCTCGACCCGGTAGAAGAACTTCATCGACTCCAGGTACGCGATCAGCGCCTCCTGGGTGCCCGGCTCCACATGGGCCCAGACCGTCTCGCCGTCGTCGACGAGATACAGGGCGTGCTCGATGTGGCCGTTCGCGGAGAGGATCAGCGCCTCGGTGGCCCGGCCCGCGGGGAGCTCGCTCACGTGCTGGGTGAGCAGCAGATGCAGCCAGGCCAGCCGGTCCTCGCCGGTGACGGCGACGACCCCCCGGTGCGAGAGGTCCACGAATCCGGTGCCGTCGGCGAGGGCACGCTGCTCGCGGAACAGGTCGCCGTAGTGGGCGGCGACGCCTTCGTCCACGCCCTCGGCGGGGACGGCGCCGGGCAGGGTCAGCAGGGGGCTCTTCATATACGTAAGCCTACGACTCGGTAGTTGAAGCCTTGAGCGCGCAGTCCTGACACCGGCCGAAGATCGCGAAGTGCTTCATGTCGGTGTCGAAGCCGAACGACTGCCGCAGCTTGTCGGTGAACTCGGCGGCCACGGAGACGTCCGCCTCGATGACGTTCTGGCAGTCACGGCAGACCAGGTGGAGGTGGTGGTGCCGGTCCGCGAGGTGATACGTCGGCGCCCCGTGTCCCAGATGGGCGTGGCTGACCAGCCCGAGCTCCTCCAGGAGCTCCAGGGTCCGGTAGACGGTGGAGACGTTGACCCCCGACGCCGTCTTCCTCACTTCCACGAGGATGTCGTCGGGGGTCGCGTGCTCCAGGGTGTCCACGGCTTCGAGCACGAGTTGCCGCTGCGGGGTCAGCCGGTAGCCGCGCTGCCGCAGATCGCTCTTCCAGTCGGTGCTCACCACACCTCGAGTCTAGAACTACTTGAAGAAGGCGATGCCGTCGTCCGGCATGTCGTCGGGGAGGGCCTTGGCCCAGCGCTCGACCTCTTCCGGGGTGACGACCTTCTTCAGATGGGCGGACATGTAGGGGCGCAGTTCGACCTCGGGGGTCTGCTTCTCGCCGACCCACATCAGGTCGCTCTTGACGTAGCCGTAGAGCCGCTTGCCGCCGGTGTACGGCTGGGAGGCGGCCGTGCGGGCCACGGCGTCGGTGACCAGGTCGATCTGGGGCTTCTGGTCGGCCAGCTCGCCGTACCAGATCTCGATGACGCCGTCGTCGCGGGTCATCGTCACCTCGACCTTGCGGTTCGCGTCGATGCGCCAGAAGCCGTGCTCGGACTCCAGGGGACGGACCTTGTTGCCGTCGTTGTCCAGCACCCAGGAGTGCGAGTGGTACTCCAGGAAGTCCCGGCCGTCGTGGGTGAAGGTGACCTCCTGCCCGAAGTTGCACTTCTCGGAGCCGGGGAAGTCGTGCACACCGGCACCCGCCCAGTTGCCGAGCAGGAAGGCGAGCGGGACGAGGTCCTTGTGAAGGTCGGACGGGATCTCGATCATGGGAACTTCCTAGACGGGGGTCAGCGCTGGCCCTGGTACAGCTTCTTCACGGTCAGTCCGGCGAAGGCGAGGACGCCGACGGCGACCAGGACCAACAGGATTTCGAAGAAAAGCTCCACGGGGTTGCTCCTTGAGCGGGGTGCGAATGGGTGCACAGGGCCGAGGCCAGCTTACGCGGGCGCCTTCGGCACTTCGATTCCGGACTACGCTTCCGGCTATGGCGAAGAAGCTGGTGATCAAGGTGACGGCGGGGGCCGACGCCCCCGAGCGGTGCTCGCAGGCGTTCACGGTGGCGGCGGTCGCCGTCGCCAGCGGCGTCGAGGTCTCCCTGTGGCTGACCGGCGAGTCCGCCTGGTTCGCCCTGCCCGGCCGGGCCGCCGACTTCGACCTGCCGCACGCGGCACCCCTGCCCGACCTGCTGGACTCGGTCCTCGCGGCCGGCCGGGTCACGCTGTGCACGCAGTGCGCGGCCCGCCGGGAGATCACGGAGAAGGACGTCATCGAGGGTGTCCGCATCGCGGGCGCGCAGGTCTTCGTCCAGGAGGCCATGGCGGACGAGACGCAGGCGCTCGTCTACTGACCCGCCTCCGCGGTGTCCGTCGACTCCGTGTGGAGGCAGAACGGGTGGCCCGCCGGGTCCAGCAGCACCCGGACCCCCGTCTGCGGCTGGAACTCGGCGAGCCGCGCGCCCTCGGCGACGGCCCGCGCGGTCTCGCGCTGAAGGTCGTCGACCTCGATGTCGAGGTGGATCATCATCTGCTGCCGGTCCGGTGCGCTCGGCCAGGCGGGCGGCCGGTAGGCGGGCTCGGTCTGGAAGGACAGTCCCGTGCCGCCGTCCGGCGGCCGGATGTGCACCCAGTCCTGCCAGTCCTCCCCGCGCCCCACCCGCCAGCCGGGCAGTAGCCGCAGGTAGAAGGCGGCCAGCTCACGGGCGTTCGGCGCGTCCAGTGTCGCCGCCGTCAGGCGCATGGACCCCTCCCCCTGGTCGGTTCAGCCTCGGCGCTTCTTGCCGTCCAGCTCGTCCCACCACTCGTCGGACTGGGGATCCCCGGACGGATCGTCCCACCAGCGGTCGTCGGGGCCCCGGCGGTTGGCGACCATCGCGGCGACGGGCGGGATGACCATGGCCACGACGCACATGCCGACGGCCACGGGGATGGACCAGAGGCGCACGACGCCCCAGGCCAGGACGAAGAGGGCGATGCAGCCGCCCATCATCAGGAAGTACGTGCGCCGCCGTCGTGCGTACATACCTCCAGCGTAGATCCGGGCAGCCCGAAGGGCCGCACCCCAGGCGTCCAACCCGGGGGGTGCGGCCCTCGATGACCTGTCGCCGTCAGACGGCGATCGCGACCTCCGCCAGTCCGCCCTGCTGGGCGACGACCGTGCGGTCGGCGGTGGCGCCGGGCACGAGGGCACGAACGGTCCAGGTGCCCTCGGCCGCGTAGAAGCGGAACTGTCCGGTCGCCGAGGTCGGCACCTCGGCCGTGAACTCGCCGGTCGAGTCCAGCAGACGGACGTAGCCCACCACGGGCTCGCCGTCCTTGGTCACCTGACCCTGGATCGTGGTCTCACCGGGCTTGATCGTCGAGGCGTCGGGGCCGCCGGCCTTCGCACCACACATGTCGTACTCCTGAAGAGGTCTGGAAAGGTCGGTCCGGTTCTTTACTTGTTGGCGCCGAGCTCGATCGGCACGCCCACCAGGGAGCCGTACTCGGTCCAGGAGCCGTCGTAGTTCTTGACGTTCTCCACACCGAGCAGCTCGTGCAGCACGAACCAGGTCAGCGCGGAGCGCTCACCGATGCGGCAGTAGGCGATGGTGTCCTTGGCCAGGTCGACGCTCTCCTCGGCGTAGAGCTCCTTGAGCTCGTCGTCCGACTTGAAGGTGCCGTCGTCGTTGGCGTTCTTGGACCACGGGATGTTCCGGGCGCTCGGCACGTGGCCGGGGCGCTGGGACTGCTCCTGCGGCAGGTGGGCCGGGGCGAGCAGCTTGCCGGAGAACTCGTCGGGCGAGCGCACGTCGACCAGGTTCTGCGAACCGATGGCCGCCACGACGTCGTCGCGGAAGGCGCGGATGGACGTGTTCTGGGCCTTGGCCTTGTAGTCCGTCTTCGGACGCTCGGGCACCTCGTCGCCGGCGACGAGCTCGCGGGCGTCGAGCTCCCACTTCTTGCGGCCGCCGTCGAGGAGCTTGACGTTGTCGTGGCCGTACAGCTTGAAGTACCAGTACGCGTACGAGGCGAACCAGTTGTTGTTGCCGCCGTACAGGACCACCGTGTGGTCGTTGCCGATGCCCTTGTCCGACAGGAGCTTCTCGAAGCCCTCCTGCGTGACGAAGTCACGGCGCACCGGGTCCTGGAGGTCCTTGGTCCAGTCGATGCGGATCGCGTTCTTGATGTGGTTCTTCTCGTACGCGGACGTGTCCTCGTCCACCTCGACGATCGCGATGCTCGAGTCGTCCAGGTGCTCCTGAAGCCAGTCGGCGTCTACCAGGACGTCGCTGCGGCTCATGCTCTTTCTCCTCCGGGGCAGTTACGGCGGGGCGTGCGAGGTATGCAGGGGTGCGCGCCCATGACGAGGGCGGCGCACGGGTGCCCTTGCTGCAGGGCGGCGGGGATGCGCGCGTCGGAGCAGGCCGACGCGGTCGCTCAGAAGGTGCGACAGAGCATGGCGGCGACGCGGCACAGGTCTACTGCCCGCCGCTTCGTGAGATCCGCCTGTCGCTTCATGCCGTCGATCGTAGGGACGGTCGGGCGCGCGTGTCACCGGTGTGTCGCATAGTGAGACACGAAGATCCGCCATATGGGATCAGCGGCCTGTCCGTGCGTCTCCCGCACGGTTTCCGGCCGCCTGTATTCGCCATCACATCTACGCTACGGACTCCGCCGTCTCGCCCACCGGACAGCCCTGGTCGGTGCCGCCTTGCGCCTTCCCTACCCGGCGAGTCGGACGTTGGAACCCTTCACCGTGATCTCCACGCCGTTCGGCGCCGCCTGGACCTTGTCCAGCTGGATGCCGCCGGGCAGGCCGTCGATCTTCTGCTGGAAGTCGGTGATGGCCCGGACGCGGGACTCGGCGATGTCGACGCCGCCGAACTTGGGCAGGCCGTCGGCCTTCACCCGCACCTCGCCGTCGACCACCGTCACCGAGCTGAGCACGGAGACCGGCTCGGGCAGCTTGGTGCCGAGGACGGTGGCCTCGACGGTGACCTTGATCTTGCCGTTGCCGCCGTCGGAGAGGCCGACGACGTTGGCGGTGACGCCCGGGGCGACCTGGGTCGGTTCGGACTTCGCCGTCTTCAGCAGTTCGTCGTAGGCGATGGTCGCGGTGCCGGTGGCGCTGGTGGCCGTGGCGGAGCTGTAGTCGCCGGAGAACTCGACGCCCTGCATGTCGGCCTTGAGGTCGTCGATCCGGATCTTCCGGTCGCCGTTGCCCGCGGCGGCCTCGTAGTCCTGGATGCCGACCTCGATGTCGTCCAGGGAACCGCCGGCGACCTGGGTGAGGAACGGGAAGCCCTTGATGGAGACATCAGGGGTCGCCGAGAGGTTCTCCGTCGTCTTCAGGCGGTCGGCGGCCTCGTCCTCGGCGAAGTTCACCGCGACGCGGTCGGCGATCACGAAGAGCCCGCCCAGGATCACGACGACGATCAGCAGTATTCGCAGTGCGCGCATACGGTGTTTCCCCCACCTCGGCGGTTGGACGGCGGTCCGGTCCCTGACGACCGGGTGGCCGTCCAAGCGTGAGGGTAACTCCGTGAGATGTGAGCGCCCGGGATTTGTCGATCATCTGTGACAGGCAGGAGCCGGGCGACGGTGCCGGGACAGGGTGGGTGCGCGGCTCGGCGCGACGAGGTGGGGGTACCTCCCAGGCCCTTGAGGCACTGGGGGAGGCACGCGCAGCCAGGGCAACCACGACGCGCCCGCAGCCGCGTACGCACGGAAGGGGACGTGTCGGGGGGTGTCCGCCCGCAGCGGTTGGCGCGTCAACGCCAGTCAGTCGGTCTCTCACCCCATCGCGCCGTTCCGAGGACGGACACCCCCCGACGCGGCCCCGACCCACCACCCGCGAGGAGGCGCTAGGCCAGAGCCCGGCCCAGCACGTACACCGCCGGGGCTGCGGCCGACAGGGGCAGGGCCACTCCCGCTGTGAAGTGGACGAAGCGGGACGGGTAGTCGTAGCTCGCGACCCGGTGGCCGATCAGGGCGCAGGCGCCCGCGCCCGCTCCCAGCAGGGCGCCCGGCGTGCCGAGGCCCGTCATCGCGCCGGTCGCGACGCCCGCGCCCGCCGCCGCGAGCAGCGCCACCACCACGGACGCCGGGGTCGGCAGCGGCAGGGCGCGGGCCAGGACCGCGACGGCCACCGCGACCGCACCCACCGTCACCGCGTCCGCGTCGGCCGCGAGATAGCCGCCCGCGACGATCGCCAGCGCCGCCGCCGCGACCGTCGCCATCAGGCCGTACATCCGCTCGTCGGGGTCGGCGTGCGAGCGCAGTTGCATGACGAGGGAGAGCAGCACCCAGACCCCGAGCGTGCCCAGGATCGCCGACGGCGAGCGGTCCGACACCAGCAGCGCCGCGTCCGCGGCCAGCGCCCCCGCGAAGCCCAGCGCGATGCCCTGCCGTGCCGGCCACATGCCGTTCAGCCGGAACCAGCCCGCCGCGGTGACGCCCTGGAGGGCGACGAGCGGCACCAGGAGCGCGTACGTGCCGACGGCCGCGGCGCCCGCCAGCAGCAGCCCGAGCAGTGCCGTCAGCGCGGCCGGCTGCATCCCCGGCTCGATGACCGGCGACCGCCCCTCCGCCCGCGCCCGCTGGGCGTCCGTGACGCGGGTGTTCCCGCCGACGGTGGCGGGGCCGTACGTGGAATCGGGAGCGGGAGTGACGGGGACCGCCTCGGGGGCGGGAGCCGCGTACGCCTGCGGCGGCAGATACGCCGTCTCCTCCGCCGCCGCCGTCACCGGCTGGTGCGTCTGCGTCTCCCAGGTCTGCCCCTGCCACTGCTGCGTGTACTGCGGGTGCTGGGGGTGCTGGGGGCGCTGGGGGCGCTGCGGATACTGCTGGGCGGCGTACGGATCGTCGTACGGCTGCTGCCCGGGCCATGCCTGCGGCTGCTGCTGCTGCCCGTAAGGGTCGTAGCCCTCGTGCGGCTGGTTGCTCATCGTCATCCTCCTGCGAACGGCGGGAGCACCTCGACCGTGCCGCCGTCGGCCAGCCGTACCGTCTCATGTCCGCGGGTGCCCACGGGGTCACCGTCGACGAGGAACGAGCATCGCCGCAGGACACGCTCGAGTTCGCCGGGGTGTCGCCCGCGCACCCCGTCGAGCGCCTCGGCGAGCGTGACCGCCTCGTACGGCTCCTCGGCCACCCCGGCCGCGGCCTTGGCGGCGGCCCAGTAGCGCACCGTGACCTTTGGCATCTGCTTCCTCAATCGCTCGTCGGTGAACTCCGTCAGGCTAGCCCGCCCGGCCGACGGCCCAGTCCCCGATGCGCGCCAGCAACGCGTCGCTCGCCGCGTGCTCGGCATGCCCCATGTCCGGCTCCAGCCACAGTTCGCCCTGGTCACCGGCGGCCGCGGCCAGCATGCGGGGGTGGTCGAGCGGGAAGTAGCCGTCGGCGTCACCGTGCACGATCAGCAGGGGCGTGGGCGCGATCCTCGCCGCCGCCTCCACCGGGGAGAGGGGGACCGGGTCCCAGTCCCGGTGGTGGATGCGCGTACCGAAGCCGTACCGGCTCACCACCCGCCCCTCGGGCCGCGTCACCAGCCAGTGCAGCCGGCGCATGGGTGCCGTCCCCCGGTAGTACCAGCGCGCGGGCGCGCTGACGGACACCACCGCGTCCGTGCCCGCCTCGTACAGCGCCGCGTGCCGCAGCACCACCGACCCGCCCATGGAGAACCCCACCGTCGCCACGCGCGCGTGCCCGAGTTCCCGGGCCCACTCCACGGCCACCGCCAGGTCGAGCACCTCCCGGTCCCCGACCGTGGACCTACCGCCGGACGCGCCGTGGCCCCGGAAGGAGAAGGTGACGACGGCCCCGTGCCGGGCGAACGCCTGGGCCACCCGCCGCACGTGCGGCCGGTCCACGGCACCGGTGAAACCGTGCGCGACGACGAACACGGGATGAGCGGAAGGCGTCCCGGAGGCGTCGTATACGGCGGTACCCGGGTCGTATATGGCGTCGATCGTCACGCCGTCGTCCGTGCGCAGAAACGTCCGCAGTTGAGCCCGCACAGGCGTTCCCGCGGTCGTCTCGGAGTTCGGACAATCAATGGAACGCGCCACATGACCTGCCGGACCAGAGCTCATGTGGGCTATTCTGCTGGGCAGAGGACTCGGGCAGCGTTGCCCCCGGGTCCTTTTGTGCTTTCGGAAGCGTTGTATACGAAACGGGAAACCGCAGGTGTACGGGGCAGCCGGGATCGCAGAGCGGTGCTGTACCAACAAACGTCCTCGCAGGGACCGAGGAGGAACCAGACGTATGAGTTCTCTGCTGCTCCTGACCAACGCCCTCCAGCCGTCGACGGAGGTGCTCCCCGCCCTCGGCCTGCTTCTGCACAACGTGCGAGTGGCCCCCGCGGAGGGCCCCGCCCTCGTCGACACCCCGGGCGCCGATGTCATCCTCGTCGACGGCCGGCGCGATCTGCCACAGGTCCGCAGCCTGTGCCAGCTGCTCCGGTCGACCGGCCCGGGCTGTCCACTGATCCTCGTCGTCACCGAGGGCGGTCTCGCCGCCGTCACCGCCGACTGGGGCATCGACGACGTCCTGCTCGACACCGCCGGCCCGGCGGAGGTCGAGGCACGGCTGCGGCTGTCCATGGGACGGCAGCAGATCGTCAGCGACGACTCCCCGATGGAGATCCGCAACGGCGACCTGTCGGTCGACGAGGCGACGTACTCCGCCAAGCTCAAGGGCCGCGTCCTCGACCTCACCTTCAAGGAGTTCGAGCTCCTGAAGTACCTCGCCCAGCACCCCGGGCGCGTCTTCACCCGCGCCCAGCTGCTGCAGGAGGTGTGGGGCTACGACTACTTCGGCGGTACGCGCACGGTCGACGTGCACGTACGGCGGCTGCGCGCCAAGCTCGGGCCGGAGCACGAGTCGCTGATCGGCACCGTCCGGAACGTCGGTTATCGATTCGTTACGCCGGAGAAGGTGGAGCGCGCCGCCGAGGAGGCGAAGGCGAAAGCGGCCAAGGCAAAGCAGGACAGTGCGGACAAGTCGGCCGCCCTGGATGCCGCCGAGGCACGCGCTGAGGCGTAAGAGGCGTATCGCGGTGCCCACCTGGGCATCGCTTTCCGCGAGGGGGTCTCCGGACGGCGGTCGGGATATCGTACGGAACCTCCTTTACGCCCTGCCCAGAGCCGGTATATCCGCGTAGACTCCGCGCGTGGCCAAGGTGACTCGGGATGATGTGGCGCGGCTGGCAGGGACTTCCACTGCCGTGGTCAGCTATGTCATCAACAACGGACCCCGGCCGGTCGCCCCGGCCACGCGCGAGCGTGTACTCGCCGCGATCAAGGAACTGGGGTACCGGCCCGACCGGGTGGCCCAGGCCATGGCGTCCCGGCGTACGGATCTCATAGGCCTGATCGTGCCGGACGCGCGCCAGCCCTTCTTCGGGGAGATGGCGCACGCGGTCGAACAGGCCGCGTCCGAGCGCGGGAAGATGGTGCTCGTCGGGAACTCCGACTACATCGGCGAGCGCGAGGTCCACTATCTGCGGGCCTTCCTCGGCATGCGCGTCTCCGGGCTCATCCTCGTCAGCCACGCGCTCAACGACCTGGCGGCCGCCGAGATCGAGGCCTGGGACGCCCGGGTGGTGCTGCTGCACGAGCGCCCCGAGGCCATAGACGACGTCGCCGTCGTCACGGACGACCTGGGCGGCGCCCAGCTCGCCGTACGCCATCTGCTGGAGCACGGCTACGAGTACGTGGCCTGTATGGGCGGCATAGCGGAGACCCCCGCGGTCGGCGACCCGGTCTCCGACCACGTCGAGGGCTGGCGGCGCGCGATGGACGAGGCCGGCGTCTCCACGGAGGGGCGCCTCTTCGAGGCCCTCTACAACCGCTACGACGCCTACCAGGCGGCCCTGAAGATCCTCTCCGGACCCGAGCGCCCGCCCGCGATCTTCTGCTCCACCGACGACCAGGCGCTCGGCCTGCTGCGGGCGGCGCGCGAGCTGCGGATCGACGTCCCCGGCGAGCTGGCCGTGGCCGGGTTCGACGACATCAAGGAAGCGGCGCTCGCCGACCCGCCCCTGACGACGATCGCCTCCGACCGTTCGGCGATGGCCCGCGCGGCGGTGGACCTCGTCCTCGACGACGGCCTGCGGGTCGCGGGGGCGCGGCGGGAGCGGCTGAAGGTGTTCCCGTCCAGGTTGGTGACACGGCGGTCCTGCGGCTGCGCGTAACCCTTCGGGGTCACGGTGGGGCGCCGGGAGGCGTCTTTATATCGGGCATACGAGGTTCTGTCGGGCTTCTCAGGGAGCACTCAGGTAGCTCTCATGGTCGGGCGACAAGCTCAGTTCCATGACCGAGAGCTTCCACCGCAGTGGCGAGTACCAGAACCCTTACGAGGGTCAGCAGCAGGCCCCGGTGAACCCCGAGTGGCCGCCCCCGCCGGCGCACGCCCCGGCTCCCGCTCCGCACGCTCCGAAGAAGCGCCGCCGTGGCCCCGTCGCCCTGCTCGCCGCCGTGGCGATCGTCGCCGCGGCGATAGGCGGCGGCACCGCCTACGGCATCCAGGAGCTGACCGGCAACGACACCGTCTCCTCCAGCTCCACCAGCACCAACGTGGTGCCGTCCAGCCAGAAGGGCACGGTCTCCGGGGTCGCCAAGGCGGTCAGCCCGAGCATCGTCGAGATCAGCGCCGACTCCAACGCCGGGTCCTCCACCGGCTCCGGCGTGATCATCACGAGCGACGGCGAGATCATCACCAACAACCACGTCGTCGCCGGTGCCTCGCAGATCAAGGTGACGACCAACGACGGCAAGTCCTACACCGCCAAGGTCGTCGGCACCGACAGCAAGAAGGACCTGGCGCTGATCAAGCTGGAGAACGCCTCCGGCCTGAAGACCGCGACGCTCGGCGACTCGGCCGGGGTGGGCGTCGGCGACCAGGTCGTGGCGATCGGCTCCCCCGAGGGCCTGACCGGCACCGTCACCAGCGGCATCATCTCCGCCCTCGACCGGGACGTCACGGTCTCCACGGACGAGAGCCAGGGCCAGGAGCAGGGGCAGGGGCAGGGGCAGCAGGGCGGCGAGTGGCCGTTCGAGTTCGGCGGCCGGGAGTTCAACGGCGACACCGGCTCGGACACGACGACGTACAAGGCACTCCAGACCGACGCGTCCCTCAACCCGGGCAACTCCGGCGGCGCGCTGATCGACATGAACGGCAACATCATCGGGATCAACTCCGCGATGTACTCGGCGGCGGGCGCGTCCTCCTCCGCGGCCGCGGGCAGCGTGGGCCTGGGCTTCGCGATCCCGATCAACACCGTCAAGGCCGACCTCGCCACGCTGCGGGCCGGTTCCACGGACTGAGTTCCACTGAATGAGGAGTACGGCGATGATCCAGCAGATCGCGCACACGGAGTCCGGCGACGATCCGGCCGGGGTCGGGCTGGCCCTGGCGGTGGCGTACGAGCTGCACGCGCCGACGGGCCGGGCACCGGAGGTGGCGACCCCGACGGCCACGGCCGCCCGGCGGGCGGGAAGGGCCGCCGCCCGACGCCGCACCGCACGGGCCTGACGCGTCTCCCGGCACCGCACGCGCCCGCGCTCGTACGTGCGCTCGTGCGAGTCTGAGAGCGTCAGACAGCCCCGCCCGCCCCCCTTCACACCCGAGGACCCCGACCCATGAGCCCCGCAGACGGCGACCGTGACCCCCAGCGCATCCTGATCGTCGACGACGAGCCGGCGGTGCGCGAAGCACTTCAGCGCAGTCTCGCCTTCGAGGGGTACGGCACCGAGGTCGCCGTCGACGGCGCGGACGCGCTGGTGAAGGCCGCGGCGTACCGGCCCGACCTGGTCGTCCTCGACATCCAGATGCCCCGCATGGACGGCCTGACCGCAGCGCGCCGCATCCGCGCCACCGGCGACACGACGCCCATCCTGATGCTCACGGCCCGCGACACGGTCGGCGACCGGGTCACGGGCCTCGACGCGGGCGCCGACGACTACCTGGTCAAGCCCTTCGAACTGGACGAACTCTTCGCCCGCATCCGCGCCCTGCTGCGCCGCAGCTCCTACGCGGCGGCCGTGGGCGCGGGCGACCCGGCCAACGAGGACGCCCTCACCTTCGCCGATCTGCGCATGGACCTCGCGACGCGCGAGGTCACACGGGCCGGCCGCCAGGTGGAGCTGACCCGCACGGAGTTCACGCTCCTGGAGATGTTCATGGCCCACCCGCGCCAGGTCCTCACGCGGGAGCAGATCCTGAAGGCGGTCTGGGGCTTCGACTTCGAGCCGTCGTCGAACTCCCTCGACGTCTACGTCATGTACCTGCGCCGCAAGACCGAGGCCGGCGGCGAACCACGCCTCGTCCACACGGTGCGGGGTGTCGGATACGCACTGCGGCCGGGCGGCGCGGAGTGAACAAGGTCGTACGCCGGTTCCGCTCCCTGCCGATCCGGTCCCGACTGGCGCTGCTGGTGGCGGCGGCGGTGGCGTTCGCGGTGGCGGCGGTGTCGGTGACGTGCTGGTTCATCGTGCAGGGGAAGTTGTACGACCAGGTGGACGATGACCTGCGGTCGTCGTTCCGCACGATGCAGGCGGACGAGTTCGACGCGCTGACGAAGACGTGCCCCCAGAACCCTTCCAACACGCTCGGGGGAGCGCCGCGGCCGCAGACCTACGCGCAGGTGGTCAGGACCGACGGCAAGGTCTGCCGCTTCAGCAGCCTCATGCCCCAGGTGAACGTGACGAGCGGCGACAAGGGCGTGGCCAAGGATCCCGATCCCAGGACGGCCCTACTGCGCAACGGCACCGACAGCGACGGCAATTCGGTGCGCGTGCTGACCACGGCGGTGGTCGTGAAGGACGGTCCGTTCCAGCAGGGCGTGGCCGCCGACTACGCGCTGGTCATCGCCGTCCCGCTCAAGGGAACGGAGTCCACGCTCAACGAACTGGCGCTGATCCTGTTGCTGGTCTCGGGCGTGGGGGTGTTCGGCGCGGGGGCGGCCGGCCTCACGGTCGCCAGGGCGGGCCTCCGCCCCGTCGACAAACTCACGGAAGCGGTCGAGCACGTGGCCCGCACGGAGGACCTGGACGTCCGCATCCCGGTGGACGAAGACAGCGAGGACGAGGTGGCCCGCCTGTCCCGCTCGTTCAACTCGATGACATCGGCCCTGGCCAGCTCGCGAGAACTCCAGCAGCAGCTCATCGCGGACGCGGGCCACGAGCTGCGTACGCCGCTGACGTCCCTCCGCACGAACATCGAACTCCTCACCCGCAGCGAGGAGACAGGCCGCCCCATCCCCGAGGCAGACCGCAAGGCCCTGCTCGCCTCGGTGAAGGCGCAGATGACGGAACTGGCCGCACTCATCGGCGACCTCCAGGAACTCTCCCGCCCGGACACGGGCCAGCACTCCGGCCGTACCCAGATCGTCGCCTGGCACGACACGGTCGAGTCGGCGCTACGGCGGGCGCGACTGCGGGGCCCGGAGCTGACGATCACGGCGGACGTACGGCCCTGGTTCGTGCGAGCGGAACCCGCCGCCCTGGAACGGGCGGTGGTCAACATCCTCGACAACGCGGTGAAGTTCAGCCCGGAGTCCGGAGCGGTCGAGGTGCGGCTGGTGGCCGGTGTGCTGTCGGTCCGCGACCACGGCCCGGGCATCCCCGCCGACGAACTCCCCCACGTCTTCGACCGCTTCTGGCGCTCCCCGAGCGCGAGGGCCCTGCCGGGCTCGGGCCTGGGCCTGTCGATCGTGGCCCGCACGGTGCAGCAGGCAGGCGGCGAGGTGTCCCTGTCCCACGCGGAGGGGGGCGGCACGGTGGCGACGGTACGACTGCCCGGGGCGGCTACGGCTCCGCCGGAGCTGCCGTAGCGGGACTCGGCCTGCGGGGCATCGGCCTCGTGCCGAAATCCCTTACTGCCAGAAGATCTCTTCCACCACGATCTGCGGGTCCTCTGTGCGCTACACGAAGGTGTACTTCAGCCAACCGCGGTGGTTGTCGAAGTACAGGATGTGAGCTTCCTTCGGATCAGTGGACCGTACCGGTTCGACGTACATGGTGTCCGGGAGGTCGCCGTCGGCGTCGATCCCCCGGAAGTACGGGTCCTTCACAGTGACCAGCTCGGCACGAGCTTCGTCGAGCATCCTCCGCACGTCCTCAGGTAACGCGTCGCGCGAGGCGAGAGCATCGAGCCGCCAGTCCGTCTGCCACAGCGGCCCCATGAAGTCGTCGGTCACTGACCAGGCTCCGTTTCCCGCGCCCGGTAGCGGATCCTCGATGCTTCCTCGAGGAGGGCCTTGGCCTCGTTGATGTCCGAGCACTCATATGCTGCCCGGTGCTCGAGGTCGGCCACATGGGCGTCCAGCTGGGGGTCACGGGCGATGGCGTACTCGCCCCACCAGCGGGCCATGAACGCCGGAAGAGGTCCGATGTCGTACGTGTCGGCGATCGCACGCTTCCAGTGTTCGTCGAAGTCCGGAAGAAGCTGGGGAGCATGCCGAGCGATGGCCTGGCGGAGCGCCTTCGGGGTCCGCTCGGGCATGGGTGGAACGGCAGGGGCGGGTTCCTCAGCATGGGCACTCATGATCGATACGCTCCTTCGACGCGCCGCGCCTACGACCATAGCGGCAGCTTCAGCACGTCAGGGAATGGATCAACACGATTCGCCCTTGACCTGCGCCAGGAACGACGACCACGAGATCGCGCCGAACACGAGTACCGGGCTGTGCGGCACCTTGCTGTCTCGGACGGGCACTGTGCCGGGGCAGTTGTCGGCGACCTCGAGACAGTTGTTGGCTCCCCCGTCGCTGTAGCTCGACTTGCGCCAATAGCTCATGAACTCGGACGTGGGCTCCATAGCCATTCTCTTCCTGGCAGCGATCCTGTAGAGGTTGCCCAGCACATCCGGAGCTTTGTCGAACTCCTCATCACTGATGTCGACGCCGATCACTTCACGGGCGACCTTCCGGTCAGCTGCCACATGCTCCGCGATCTGCGCCGCCGTCCGCTGCTGGGCAGCCAACTGCTCGACCAGTTGCCTCAAAGACACGCCCCTTTGCTCGGCTGCCTGAGCCAGATAGTCACGGGCTTGCCGGGACACCTTGATGCTCACGTCCTCTGCCATGGCTCCACCATGGCCGGGCCACAGCCCCAACCGGGCCGATTACGGCCCCCGTCACCCGGAGATATGCGCCGGTCCCTCGTCCTTGACGTCGGCCAGGAACGACATCCAAGGGCTCGCGCCGAACACGAGTATCGGGCTGTGGGGGAGCTTGCTGTCGCGGACCGGGACTATGCCGGGGTGGCCGTCTGCGACCTCCAGGCAGTTCGTGCCGCCCCCGTCGCTGTAGGTCGACTTGCGCCACACGGCGGTAGTGAGGTCGGGGGCTCGGTTCATTCTCTGCACTCCTCTAGAAGGCGCTTGATGAACGCCGTCGACTCCGCGGGAGTCAGCGCCGCGTCCCTGACGCGATCGTAGGACAAACGGAAGCGCAGGACCTTGTCCGGTTCCGTGATCAATTCACCGAAGCCGTTGCCCTCCGTCCAGGCAACTGGATCGCCAATGCGCTGCCAGAAAAGCCAGAGGTGGCTGTCCATGAGGTCGTGCACTCCGGCCACGAAGGGCAGCACCTGGATCGCGACGTTCGGCAACTCGGCCGCGTCCAGGAGGTGTGACAACTGCTCCGCCCACACCTTCGCGTCAGGGATCGGCCGCCGCAGAGCCACCTCGTCCAGGATCACGCGTACGTCCGGCGTCGACTCGCGGTACAGCAACTCCTGCCGCCCCACCCGCGCAGCCACCTGTTCCTCGACTTCCTCACTGTTGCCTGCCGTTGTCTGGGCGCCAGACAACCCTGACAACACCGCGCGGGCGTAGTCCTCGGTCTGCAAGAGACCCGGCACGCGCAGCTGGAACATCCACATGATCTGCGCCGTCGCCTCAAGGTCCATGAACGCCTTGTACTTGTCCTTGATGACCTCCCGCCGGGCATCACGCCACTCACGAACCAGCAGGTCACCAGAGCCGTAGTAGCTGTCCAAGTCCTCCATGACCGCTCGCTTGGAAAGCCGTTCCCCCTTCTCCAGGCGGCTCAAGTAGCTCTTGTCGTACCCCGTGTCCTCGGCCAACTGCCCGAGCGACTTCCCCGCCTGCTCCCGCAGGAACCTCAGTGTCCGGCCCAGCGCCGCCCGCCCCGATTCCCGTTCCCCGTCAACCACTTCGCCCACGTCACCCCTCACCGTTGCCTGGAGCGCCAGGCAACACCTGACCCCTTCCGCAGCGTACGGGTGAGCCGTAACCATCGAGGCACGAACGGTAATCACCGCTCGTCAAACCCCCTGCCTTGCCTCCCGAAAGGGACCCCCATGCGTCTACGCCTGCGCGCCGCCGAACTCTGCGAGTCCCTGCTCCTGACCCTCGTACGACTCCTCCTCCCCGCCCAAGGACGCCACCGTGCCGCCCCCGACCTGCGGCCGCTCCCTCCACCCGAACCCCCTCGACGCCGCCCCTACGCGGAGCCCCTCGTCATGGACACCCCGTTGGTGCGGCCGTACCTCCGTGACCTGGAGGTCTACGCATGAGACTGCTCCCCTGGACCGGCGCCGACGGCAAGGACTGTTACCTGTCCACCGACGACCCGCACAGCCGCCTCTCGCTGCTCGCCGATGACGTCGAGGCCGCTCAACTCGCTTCCGCCGAGCAGGTACTCGCGGGTGCCAGGGCCGTGCTCGAAGACGCCAAGGCCGGTGAGCGTGCCGTTCGTTTCGCGCTGACAAGGGCCGTGGAGTCTCTGGGAGACGTACTGCGCGTTGCGGTCAGCCGGGACAGCGGCACCCGATAAAGCAGGACAAGCCCGCCCGCCAGCTGTCAATGTCCTGTCGTACCCACCAGTACCGCAAACACCTGCACCCGTTCTGACATCTTCACTGCCGTCACAGAACGACAAGCAGGAGTGAGCGACCCCCATGCGTCTCATTCGTAAGTCAACTCTCAAGAAATGCGGCCTTGTTGCTGCTTCCACCGCCCTCGCCGTAACCGGTCTGCTGGCCGGCGCGGGGACCGCCTCCGCCGGGCCCGCCGGGGCGACCAACATCCGGGGTGTCGACCCCGGTGACACCGACCGGATGATCGAGCGGCTGTGCGGTCAGGAGACGAGCCTGACCGGCGTCTACGGTGCCCTCAACGTCGACACCGGCGAGTTCAAGACCCAGGACGAGTACCTGCGGGACGTCTTCGGGCTGTGGAAGCCCGCCGGGCCGTGGGAGCTGTTCCGCGGCTGGTGCGGGTACGCCGAGGCCTCGACCTGGTCCATCAAGGGCGACACCGTCCGGACCTCCCGGTGGATCGGCAACAAGGGCTCCGCCGACGACAAGGAGACCTTCGTCAGCAGCTACAGCACCAAGACGTTCGCGAAGAAGAGCGTCGGCGGCACCATCAGCCTCTCCCTCGCCAAGAGCATCTTCAGCGGAACCGTGGGCGGCAGCGCCGGGTACGAGTGGGGCTGGGAGAAGGAGTCCAAGTTCGAGACCCGGAGTGAGAAGACCATTCCGCCCTGTCGGCAGGTGGCTGTCACCTGGACTCCGTACCAGCGCGTGGTGCGGGTGAACCCCGTCTTCCACGTCGAGGACTACCAGTGGGACAAGGGGGACGGGGAACGGACCGCGCACAGCTGGCGGGACCGGGGTTACCAGACGATCTACTCGCACGGGTACTACATCGACGGCATCTCCGACAAGCTCCTCCCCAGCGGCCAGCCCGACGGCCGTGAGGACAAGATCGAGGAGAAGCTCGACCCCGCGTCCTGCACGAAGTAAGGCAGACAGCGCGAGGCGGCAACCTTTCCGTGTGGGGCGACGACTGGTCAGTGGTCATTCCCCCACACGGATCGGATCGCCGTATGAGTGAGCCGCGCAGCAAGGCCCGTCATCGTCACCGCAGAAGCCGCACCGCCCTGGCCGTCACGCTCCCCCTGGCCCTGACCGCCGCCGGTGCCCTCGCCTACGGCAACGACCTCGGCGTGCTCGGCGGCAGCGGCCGGGAGGCCTCCGCCGCCGCCCCGGCCTGGGCGGCCGACACCGCCGACGGGTTCGCCTCCGTCAACTCCCTCGGGCAGAACGGGACGTACGGCGGGCGGGACGGCAAGACCGTCACCGTGAAGACGCAGGCCGAGCTGGAGAAGTACGCCACCGCCGCCGAGCCGTACGTCATCGTCGTCGCCGGGGCCATCGCCATGAACCCGGTCGGCAAAGAGATCAAGGTGCAGTCCGACAAGACCATCGTGGGCCAGGGGACCTCCGGGCACATCGTCGGCGGTGGGTTCTTCCTCGGGTCCGGCGTGCACAACGTGATCATCCGGAACCTGACCATCCGGGACGCGTACCAGGGCATCTGGAACGACAAGGACCATGACTTCGACGCCATCCAGATGGACGGCGCCCATCACGTCTGGATCGATCACAACGATCTGCGGCACATGGCCGACGGGCTCATCGACGTCCGCAAGGACTCGACGAACGTCACCGTCTCCTGGAACAGGCTGAGCGACAACAACAAGACCTTCGGCATCGGCTGGACCGAGAACGTCAAGACCGACATCACGATCCACCACAACTGGATCCGCGAGACCGAGCAGCGTAATCCGTCCACGGACAACGCCGCGCACGCCCACCTCTACAACAACTTCCTCGAGGACGCCGCCGGCACCGACATCAAGTCGTCGTACGGCAACTACTCGCGCGGCGCGACGAAGATGGTCCTGGAGAACTCCTACTTCCAGGGCATCAAGAACCCCGTCATCAAGGACAGTGGCGCCTCGATCGTGCAGCGAGGGAGCGTCTTCTCCGGGACCAGTGGAAGGAACGAGAGCGGCGGGAGCGCCTTCGATCCGAAGGCCTACTACCCGTACAGCCTCGATCAGGCCGCCGACATCCCCGCCATCCTCAGGTCCGGAGTCGGTCCCCGTTCCTCCATCGGTACGACGGCCGCCTCCACCAAGGCCGCCGCCGCGACCACCCTCACCGTCGCCGCCGACGGCAGCGGTCAGTACCGGACCGTGCAGGCCGCCGTGAACGCCGTCCCGGCGAACAATCCCGCCCGCGTCGTCATCGCCGTCAAGCCGGGGACGTACCGGGAACTCGTCAAGGTGCCGTCCAACAAGCCGCACGTCACCATCCAGGGCATCGGCGGCAGCCGCAAGGACACGACGATCGTCTACAACAACGCGGCCGGTACGCCCAAGCCCGGCGGCGGTACGTACGGCACCGGCGGGAGCGCCACCGTCGCCGTCGAGGCCGACGACTTCCAGGCCCGGAACCTGACCATCTCCAACGACTTCGACGAGAAGGCCAACCAAAGCCTCAGCGGGCATCAGGCCGTCGCGCTGCGGACCGCCGCCGACAAGGTGTTCCTGGACGGGATCATCGTCAACGGCGACCAGGACACGCTGCTGCTCGACACCGCCGCCAAGGACAAGCTCGGGCGGGTCTACGTCAGTAATTCCTACGTCACCGGCAACGTCGACTTCATCTTCGGGCGGGCCACGGCCGTCGTCGACAAGTCCGTCATCACGCTGAAGAAGCGCTGGGACGGGACCTCGGCCGGCTACGTCACGGCTCCCAGCACGGCCGCCAACCGCAAGGGCATCCTGATCGCCAACTCCACGGTGAGCGGCGACGTCTCGAACGGCAGCTTCTTCCTCGGCCGGCCCTGGCACGCGGGCGGTGACGCCTCGCTCGACCCGCAGACCACGGTCCGCAACACCAGCCTCAGTGGCGCCGTGAAGTCCACGCCGTGGACCGACATGAGCGGCTTCTCGTGGAAGGACGACCGGTTCGCCGAGTACAAGAACTCGGGTGCCGGTGCCGGGTCGGCGAACTCCAACCGGCCGCATCTGAGCGACGCGCAGGCCGCCGACCAGGAGGTCGCGGACTGGCTCGCGGGCTGGACGCCTTCGGCGTCCTGACGGCTCCCTTCCGGGTCCGGCTGACAAGCGGCGCCGGACCCGGAAGGGTCACCATGCCTCGGGAGAGGCTTACTGCTTCCAGGCGTAGTGCAGCCGGTCCAGGCCGCTCTGGTTGTTCACCGTCAGGCTGAGGTTCGTGCCCGTGCCCTGGAGCGTGGTGAGGGAGTACGTGTCACCGTTGCGCAGGCCGGGCCAGTAGACGGAGCCCAGGCCCAGCTCCCGGATGGTGTCGGTCGCGGCCTGGATGTAGGCGATCTCGTTGGAGGTGCCGACCGGGCCGTTGTAGTCCAGGCCGGTGGTCATGGAAGCGCCGAACTCGTCGAGGATCGTGCGCGAGGCGCAGTCGCCGATGCGCGACTTGAAGTCGGCCTTCCACTGGTCGACGCTGGTCCAGTCGGTGTGCCAGAAGCCGTAGTTGTGCAGGGCCAGGCGCGTGCCCTTGAGGCGCGGGTCGGCGCAGACCGGCTTGACGTCCTCGCTGTACTTGTAGCCGCCGATCAGCATCCGGTCGCGGGGCACCTTGCGGTAGGTGCTCACCCACTGCGCGGCGACGTCGGTCCACTCCTGGGCGGTGTAGCCGAACGGCTCGTTCATCGGCTCGAAGTACACCTTGGAGTTGCGGGCGTAGGCGGAGGTGATCCGCGCCCACATCTGGTTCCAGGTGGCCTGGTCGTCGATCTTGCCGTCCTTGGCGTTGTCGGCCTCCCAGTAGCCCAGGATGACCTTGAAGCCCTTGGCGGTGGCGGCGTCGATCGCGCCCCGGTACGAATTCCAGAAGGGGCCGTTCACCGAGGTCGGGTTGACCGGGAGCCGGACGGTGTTGGCGCCGAGCTTGGAGAACCCGGTGATGATCGCCTTGGACTTGGCGTAGGTGGTGGCGTAGTTGTCGGTGGTGGACAGGCCCGAGGGCACGACCGCGTCGTCGGCGTAGTTGTCGCGCGGGTCGGCCCAGTTGACGCCCTTGAAGTCGCTGACGGGCGGCGGTGTGGCGGGACGGGAGGCTGGCGAGGCGGCAGCGGGGGAAGCGAGCGCTCCGCCGAATGCCGTGACGCAGGCCAGCAGCGCCCCCACGCAAGCTGTCCCGCGATGGTTCCTTTGAGACACGACATCCCCTTCTGAGCATGTGCGAAGGTGAGCAGCCCACGATCGGACCGCTCAGTGGAGCACGAAACTAGAAGGAGACTCGAACAGAGGTCAACACATCTGCACACAAAGTTTCACCCAGGGAGCGCCCCCGGGCGGTGGTCGACCTCAGGAGGACTTCTCTCCGTCCGAGGACGACGAGGACATGTCCTCCAGGTTCTTGCGGGCTTTGTCCGAGAGCTGCTTCTTCCCGGCCAGCACCTCCCGGTAGTACTGCGCGCCCTTCTCCTTGGCCATCGGGAAGTCCTCGTCGAACTCCTCCGCCTCGTGGTACGGGTCGCCCTGCTTCGTCAGGGCACCGCGCATGGCCTTGCCCGCCCCGGGGAACCGGCGCTCCTCGGACTCCGTCATGACCCCGTAGAGCATGGCGGCGGCCCGTCGCTGCGTCGCACTCATGGTGCTGACGATGTCCTGGTCCGGCTCCTCGCCGCGCGCCGCCGCCGAGACCACCGGCAGGTGCTCGGCGTCGAGCGCCCTGACCAGCTCGTTGTACGTGGTTCCGAGGTCCTCGCTGCCCGGGTGCTGGGTCTTCTTGTTCGACGTGATGTACGGGCCGGCCCCTCGGCCCTTGTTCACCGTGTACGGGCCGAAGGGGCTCTGCCCGGGTCCGTACACGGGCGCCGTCTGACCACGTTTCCCCGCCCGCTCGTTGGCCCTGCGCAACCGGCTCAGCCCGTCCATGGGCTTCTCCTCGGCCGGGCCCTCGCCGTTGCCGCCCTGGGGCATGCGCTGAACGGCCACGAACGCGGCGTTGCCGGCGGTGCGCTGGAGGGACATCGCCGCGTCCGGCGTCAGCTGCCCGCCGGCTGCCAGCCGGGCCGCCCGGGGTTCGTCCTCATGCGGTCGGAGCAGGGGCCGGTGGGGGTGTCCGGCCCGCGCGTCCGCCTCGGATTCCGGGGACCTACCGTGCCTGTGCATCCGCATCATCCTCGTCTCGGTCCGGTGCGCCCGGCCCAGTCTCCCGGGGATCGCGGGGTGCGGACAGCGCCCGGGGGCCAGACTTCCGGGCACATCGCGCTGCGCGAAAAGCCCTCGGGGCGGCTTCGAATCCGGCGCGGCTCAGCTGCCCACCGACAGCCCCGAGCCCGACAGCCGTACCCGGATGCCGTCCTCCTCCACCCGTACGTCCTCCAGCTCTACGTCCCCCTGCTCCGGCTTCGGCAGCTCGAACGCCAGCGCGAGACGGTCGGCCAGGACCGGGCGGGTCAGGCCCGACAACTCGGTGAGGAGGCCGGGGTCGAGGCCCAGGCGCTTGAGTACGTCGGGGTTGTTCAGGGCGAGGTCGATGAGGTTGAGGCGTTCGGCCTGGCGGGCGAAGCGCGGGGAGCCGGTCAGCTCGGCGAGCTTGCCGTCGTCGGCCAGGGCCTGGTTCACGGTCGTCTCGGGCACGCCCATGCGCTGCACGATGGCCGGGACCGACAGCAGCGCCTTGGCCTTCTGGGTCTCCCGGGCCAGGTCGGCGGACGCCTTGGGCGTCAGATGCAGTCCCTCCGAGGCGCGCTTGCCGGGGCGATAGGTGGCCAGGTCCCCGATGTCCAGGCGCATGCCGCCGATCTCCGTGGCGATGCCCCGCTCCCCCTGCCGCTGGATCCGGGCCTCGGCCCGCAGCTTCAGGTTGTGCCCGGCGACCGGCAGGGTGCCGCGCGCCCGCACCCGGTCCCGGCCCTCGCCGGTGAACGTCACCTGGGAGGCGCCGAGTTCGCGGTTGAGGTCCTCGAAGGACAGCAAGACGTCCCCGTCGAACCGGGGGACATCGGCGCCGCGCACGGAGGTCAGGCCGTCGGCGTTCAGCCGTACGTCATGGGCCGTGGCCGACACCTTCGCCAGCGAGACCCGGTCCGCGGCGACGTCCGGGACGGTCACCTTCACCGACTCCAGCCGCTTGTCGGCGAGCTGGGTGAGGAAGGGGAAGCCGCCGATCTCCACCTCGGGCGCGGCGGCCAGGTCCAGGCGGTCCTTGAGGGTGCCCGCCGCCTTGTGCTCGGCGTACAGCACCGCCCAGCGGTCACCGAGGGCGGCGAACGAGGCGAGAACGACCAGGCCCACCACCGCCTTCACCGCGAGCGGCAGCCCGGCGAAACGATTCTTTCGACGTCGGCCGCCGCGACGGTGAGCGGGCGGCGACCACTCCGGTTCCTGCTCGTCCCGCTGCTCCGCGTCCTCGCCGAGGAAGTCCTGCAGAGGGGTCGCCTCCAGAGGCCCGTCGTCGAGGGCGCCGAGTTCGTCGTAGGGGTTGTGGGGCTGTTCGGAGCGGTCGTCGGAATGGTGCGTGTCCATGCGGTGGGGGGTGCGCATCGTCTCATCCGACCATGCGCACCGCCCCACCTCGCAACCTGAACCCCACCTATGCGATTTACTTCACGATCGTGATGCGGTCCGCATTGGGCGGCGCGATCGGGTTACCGGCCGACGAGTTGGCCGTCAGGTACTGCTCCAGAGCGGCCAGGTCGTCGAGGCCGACGACGTCGTTCGTACCCTGACCCAGCGTCGGGAATCCGTCGCCGCCGCCCGCGAGGAAGCTGTTCGTCGCGACGCGGTACGTGGCCGCCGGGTCGATGGCCTTGCCGTCCAGCTTGACCGAGTCGGTGACCACCCGGTCGGCGCCGGACTTGGTGAGGTCCAGCGTGTAGGTCAGGCCGGACGACACCTGGAGAACCTTCGGCGCCGCCGCGTTCGGGCCGGTCACCTGCTCCTTGAGGACCTGGATGAGCTGGGCGCCCGTGAAGTCCTGGAGGTTCACGGTGTTGGCGAACGGCTGGACCGTGAAGCCCTCCGCGTAGGTCACGACACCATCGCCCTCACCGGCTTTGGCCGCATACGTCAGAGGTGCCCGGATACCGCCCGGGTTCATCAACGCCAGGTCGGTCTCCGGGTCGAGCTGCTTGCCGTACGCGAGCTGGGCGTCGGCGATCAGGTCGCCGAGCGGGGACTCGCTGCCGGTGTTGCCGATGTCGCCGGAGATGTAGCCGATCGGCTTGTTGCCGATGGGCGCGGCCAGGGTGTTCCACTTGCTGATCAGCTGCGTCATGTCGGGCGCCTTGGGGACGTCCCGGGTGACCACGCGGTTAGCCGACTTCACGGCCGTACGGGCGATGTCGCCGGTCTTGCGGTCGTACGTCAGCGTGGTGTCGGTGTAGAGGCGGCCGAAGGACGCGGCCGAGGTGACCATGCGGGGCTTGCCCGCCGGGTCGTCGATGCTGCACACGTACGCGTTGTGGGTGTGGCCGGTGACCAGCGCGTCCACCTGCGGCGTGACGTTCTTGGCGATGTCGACGATCGGCCCGGAGATGCCGTCGCCGGCGCCCGGGGAGTCACAGTCGTAGTTGTACGACGTCGACGCCGGGAAGCCGCCCTCGTGGATGAGGGCGACGATCGACTTCACGCCCTTCTTCCGCAGCTCCTTGGCGTACTTGTTGATCGTCTCGACCTCGTCCTTGAAGGAGAGGCCCTTGACGCCCTCGGCGGAGACGATGTCCGGAGTGCCCTCCAGGGTCACGCCGATGAAGCCGACCTTGACGTCCTTCTTCTTCCACACCCAGTAGGGCTTGAGGATCGGCTTCTTCGTCTTCTCGTCGAGGACGTTGGCGGCCAGGTAGGGGAAGTCGGCGCCCTTGAACTTCTTGTCCGTGTAGCAGCCGTCCTTCGGGTGACAGCCGCCGTTCTGCAGACGGCCCAGCTCCTTGGCGCCCTCGTCGAACTCGTGGTTGCCGACGGAGGTGACGTCGAGGTCGAGCTTGTTCAGCGCCTCGATGGTCGGCTCGTCGTGGAAGAGCCCGGAGATCAGCGGGGAGGCACCGACCATGTCGCCGCCGGCGGCGGTGACGGAGTACTTCTCGCCCTTGCGGGCCTCGCGCAGATGCGTGGCCAGGTACTCCACGCCACCCGCGTCGATGGTCTTCGTCGTACCGTCCGCCTGCTGCTCGGTGACCCGGCCGGAAGAACCGGCCGGCGGCTCCAGGTTGCCGTGCAGGTCGTTGAACGACAGCAGCTGGACATCCTGGTAGCGGCCGGGCCAGTGACCGCCCTTGCGGTGGTCCTCGCCGGCGGTCGCCGACCCCGGCAGCCCCGCGGCGGCCAGCGCGCCGACGGTGACGACACCGGCGGCGAGAGCGGCGAAACGGTTCGTACGACGTCTACGGCGCTCCCGGTGCACCGGTGCCGGTGAAGTGGCTGGCATACGCCCCCCTGTGGGTCTGCTGCTGCTTGCTTGGACAGTGATGTCGTCCGGCGCAGCCTAGAGTCAACGCGCGTAGCGCGACAGGTGTTTCGTGGTTACATCTGAGTTGCTTCTTTGCCGCCGATTTGCCGGTGGGGCGCCGTACCCTCGTACGCATGACCAGCGACGACACCGTACGGCCCGGCCGCCCCCGCTCGATCGAGACCCTTGCCGCGCTCTCCGCGGAGCAGACCGAGGCCGTGCTCGGACTGCTCGCCGAGGCCGCCGGTACCGACGGGCAGCAGGCGGTGTCCGAACAGGGCCGGTTGCAGTTGCGCGGCGGCGAGCGGGAGGGCGTGGCGCATCTGCTGCTCACCGTCGACGGCGAACTCGTCGGCTATGCCCAGCTGGAGGACACCGACCCGGTGGAGCCGCCGGCCGCCGAGCTGGTCGTCCACCCCGGGTATCGCGGGCACGGGCACGGACGGGCGCTCGGCTCCGCCCTGCTGGCCGCCTCCGGCAAGCGGCTGCGGGTCTGGGCGCACGGCGGCCACTCCGCCGCCCGGCATCTCGCGCAGGTCCTGGGCCTGACCCTGTTCCGTGAACTGCGCCAGATGCGACGCCCGTTGACCGGCTTCGACGCACCCGAGCCGGTGCTCCCCGAGGGCGTCACCGTCCGCGCCTTCGTCCCCGGCCAGGACGACGCGGCCTGGCTCGCCGTGAACGCCGCCGCCTTCGCCCACCACCCCGAGCAGGGCTCCCTCACCCAGCGGGATCTCGACGACCGCAAGTCCGAGCCGTGGTTCGACCCCGCCGGTTTCTTCCTCGCCTTCCGCGGCGACGAACTCGTCGGCTTCCACTGGACCAAGGTCCACGCCCAGGAGGGCCTCGGCGAGGTCTACGTCCTCGGCGTCGGCCCCGGCGCCCAGGGCGGCGGCCTCGGCAAGTCCCTGACGACGATCGGCCTGCGGCATCTGGCGGGGCAGGGCCTGCCGACGGCGATGCTGTACGTCGACGCCGACAACAAGGCGGCGGTGACGGTGTACGAGCGGCTGGGGTTCGAGACGCACGAGGTGGATCTGATGTACCGGACGGAGACCTGAGGGAGCCGGGCGAGGCCGGGACCGGTGAGCCGGCGGATCAGTGAGCGGTGAGTCCGCCGTCGACGACGAACTCCGCCCCGGTGACGAACGAGGACTCGTCGCCGGCCAGGAACAGCATCGTGGGAGCGATCTCCTCGGGGCGGCCGGCCCGCCGCATCGGGGTCCGCGCGACATCGGGCTGCTGATCCCCCTCCGCGTCGAGGATCTCCTGGATCATCGGGGTGGCGATGACACCCGGGTGCACGGAGTTCACGCGAACACCCCGCGTCGCGTACTCCACCGCGGCGGTCTTGGTGAGCAGGCGTACCGCTCCCTTGGACGCCTGGTACGCGGCGGCTGCCCCGCTGCCGATCAGCCCCAGGACGGACGAGGTGTTGATCACCGAGCCGTTGCCACTCGCGCGCAGCAACGGCATCGCCGCCTTCATGCCCAGCCAGGTCCCTGTCTGGTTGACCGCGATCACCCGGTCCCACGCCTGGCGATCGGTGTCCTCGACACCGGGCCAGTCCACGACGCCCGCGATGTTCACCAGCACGTCCAGCCGCCCGAAGTGCTGCTCGACCCGGGTGATGGCCTCTCCCCATTGCTGTGCCGAGGACACGTCCAGGCCGATGCCCACCGTCTCGGCGCCGCCGCTCCGCAGCCGTGCCGCGAGGTCCGCCGCGGCGTCGGCGGCGGCGTCGGTGACCAGGAGACGCGCTCCCTCCCGGGCGAACAACTCCGCGGTGGCCCGGCCGATGCCACCTGTCGCGCCGGTGATCAGCGCTGTCTTGCCTGCCAGTCGTCCCGTCATGGCGGTGCTCATCTCGCGTCCCTGTCTCGTGTGCCGGACATCCCGGGTGCTGGATGTCCCGGGTGCTGGATGTCCCGTGTGCTGGATGTCCTACGTGCTGGTGTGTCATGTGCTGGTTCAGAGCGCGGTGAAGCCGCCGTCCGCGGCGACCACGGCTCCCGTGACGAAGCTCGAGCGCGGTGACGCGAGGAAGCACAGGACCTCGGCGATCTCCGCGGGTTGTGCCACCCGTCCCAAGGGCTGCGCATCGGCGAAGGAAGCCAGATACGCCCGGCTGTCGGAACGGAACGTGTCGAGGAAGTCGGTCTCGACGACGCCCGCGGCGACGAGATTGGCGCGGATGCCCAGGGGCCCGCCCTCGACGGCGAGCACCTTGGTCAGCTGGGCCAGAGCCCCCTTGGACGCGCTGTAGGCGGCGCCTTCGGGCAAGGCGACCGTGCACGTGTAGGAGCCGGTGCCGACGATGGCTCCACCGCCCCGGACCTTCATGGCCCGGAAGGCTTCGCGGGCGAAGAAGAAGGAACCGCGGGCGTTGACCGCCATCACCGCGTCCCAGTCCTCGGCGGTGGTGTCGGTGACGGGCTTGTTCAGGGTGAGCCCGGCGTTGTTCACCAGGATGTCCAGCCCGCCGAAGGCGTCCACGGCGGTCTGCACCGCCCGGACGGCGGTCTCCTCACGCGTCACGTCGCCGGTCACCGTCAGGACGCCCGGAAACTCTTCCGGCAGGTTCTCGTTCTCGGGACGCAGGTCGACGGCGACGACATGGGCGCCGCGCTCGTTCAGCAGCGCCACCGTCTCCCTGCCCACGCCCCGCGCGCTCCCGGTGACGAGAGCGACCTTCCCGGCGAATTCGGCGCTCTGCCGGTCGCCGTCGGCGGTCCCGGTCATGGCGGGCTCCTCTCCTCGGTTCCTTCGATCAGCGCGTTTCTTCGCGTCTGTCGTTCTCCACCGAGAGTGGGCAGGTCACGGGCCATCGCCCAGGCCGCACGCCGCCTGGGTGCGGCACACCCAGGCAGCGCCCAGGACCTCACGCCTAGCCTGGACGCATGGCTGACAACCACCTGGGCGACTTCCTCCGCGCACGCCGCGCCGATCAGCGGCCGGAGAACGTCGGCATGGCGAGCTACGGAACCCGCAGGGTCGCCGGACTGCGCCGTGAGGAGGTCGCCGTCCTGGCCGGAGTGAACGCCGACTACTACACGCGCCTGGAGCAGGGGCGCGAACGAAACCCCTCACCCCAGGTGCTCGACGCCCTCAGCCGCGCGCTGCGGCTCGACGCGGATGCCCGCGCGCACCTGTACCGGCTTGCCGGGGCCGCTCCGGGCGACCAGGTCGCCGTACACACCGCCGACTCGGTCAGCCCCGCGCTGCGGCAGCTGATGGACGGCTACCCGAACACCCCCGCCTTCGTCCTCGACCGGACCCTGGACATCCTCGCCACCAACGCCCTGGCCGACGCCCTCTACGCGCCGTTCGACCCGGCGGACAACCTGGCGCGTATGACGTTTCTCGACCCCGCGGGCCGGCACTTCTACACGGACTGGGACCGGGCTGCCCAGGCCGCCGTCGCCAACCTGCGCCACGCGGCGGGCTTCGACCCGAACGACCCCCGGCTACGGGCACTGGTCCGCACCCTCACCGAGCACAGCACGGAGTTCACCCGCCTGTGGAACGCCCACACCGTGCGCGGCAAGACCCGGGACGCCAAGCACCTCCTCCACCCGGACGTCGGCGCCCTCGCCCTTACCTACCAGGCGTTCGACGTACGGGACGCGCCCGGCCAGCAGCTCGTCATCTACCACGCCGAGCCGGGCAGCTCCAGCGCCCAGGCCCTGGGCCTCCTCGGCTCCCTCCACGCCACCCGGCGTCCGTCCCAGCCCCGCTCCCAAGGGCGGGGCTAGCCTCCGCTCACCGCACAGACTCAGCCCACGACGGTCGCCAGACAGCCCCCTCGGTCAACCGCGGGCGCGTCGCCAGCAGGTGGTCGCGGAGGGCGGCGAGGCCGGGGTGGGGGTTGTCCGTGCGCCAGAGCAGTGAGTGCGGGTAGACCGGCATCGGGTCACGCACGGGGACGAGGCGCAGGTCGTGGTCGGTCGGCCAGACGAGTGGGGTGCGTTCGCTGAGGAAGGTCGCCAGGTCCGGGGAGCCCGCGATGGTGTCGAGGAGTGCCTCTATGCCGAAGTTGGGGCCGATGGTGTCGAGGGAGGGGCCGAAGGCCGCGGCGAGTTCGTCGTAGTAGGCGGACCACTCCGTGCCGGGCACGTTGCCCGGCATCCAGATCCGGTGCCCGGCCAGTTGCGCGGGTGTCACCGAGGCGGCACGGGCGAACTCGTGGTCGGGGCCGACGCACAGGCGCAGCGGCTCGTCGAGGACCGGGACGGCTTCGATGCCGTCGGGGAGCCGGTGCCCGGGCATGGTGACGGCACGGAACGTGGCATCGACGGCGCCGTCCCGCACGGCGGCCACCGCCGTATCGGCGGCGCCGAACAGCGTCACGACGTCCAGGGCGATCTCCGGATGCGCCCGGTGGAAGTCCCGTACCAGTCCGGCCGTGGCGACCCGGCGCCCCACCACGTCCACGCGTAGCGCACGGTCCCCGGGACGCACGGCGGCCACCGCCCGCTCCTCGGCCTGGAGCAGGGCCCGGGCGTGCGGCAGGAGCGCCTGCCCGTCGATGGTGAGTTCCGCTCCACGGGCCGTACGGACGAGCAGCCGCACCTCGAGGCCCTTCTCCAGCGCGGCGATCCGTTTGGAGACGGCCTGCTGAGTGAGGGACAGATCCACGGCGGCCTTCTGGAACTGCCCGGAGTCGGCGATCGCGACGAAAGCTCGTACGGCTTTGAGGTCCACGTCGACAGCCTAGTCACACAACAAGAGGTTGTTCAGTATACGCGTGTCGGTTGTTTGATCCCGGGGTGACGGGTTCGTTTTGATGAGTAGCCGCCTCCATGGAAGCGGCATGAACAACCATTAGTTGTATCAGAACCTGCCCCGTTCTCGGAGGTGCGCCCCACATGCCGGACTCCTTCGTCCACCTGCACAACCACACCGAGTACTCGATGCTCGACGGTGCGCAGAAGCTGAGGCCGATGTTCGCCGAGGTGGCCCGGCAGGGCATGCCCGCGATCGCGATGAGCGACCACGGGAACATGTTCGGGGCCCACGAGTTCGCGCAGACCGCGAAGGGCTTCGAGACGGTCAGGCCCGTCATCGGTATCGAGGCGTATGTGGCGCCCTCCTCCCGGTTCTCGCGCAGGCAGGAGTTCTGGGGGCCGGGCGGTCGCCGGGCCGTCGGGGAGGACGGGGAGGGCTCGAAGGACGTGTCCGGCGGCGGCCGTTTCACGCACATGACGATGTGGGCGTACAACGCCGGGGGTCTGCGGAACCTGTTCCGGCTCAGCACGCAGGCCAGTTACGAGGGCCAGTTCCCGGCCGGGAAGCCGCGTATGGACCGTGAGCTGATCGCCGAGCGGCCGGACGGCATCATCGCCACCACCGGCTGCCCCTCCGGGGAGGTCCAGACGCGGCTGCGGCTCGGGCAGTACGAGGAGGCCAGGGCGGCCGCGGGCGCCTACCAGGAGATCTTCGGCCGGCAGAACTACTTCCTGGAGCTGATGGACCACGGCCTGGCCATCGAACGCGAGGTCCGGGACGGGCTCCTGCGCCTGGCCAGGGACCTGGACCTGCCCCTCCTGGCGACCAACGACGCCCACTACGTCACCGAGGACCAGGCCGAGGCCCACGACAACCTGCTGTGCATCGGGGTCGGCAAGAACAAGGACGACCCGCGTCGCTTCCGTTTCAGCGGCTCCGGCTACTACCTGAAGCCGGCCGCCGAGATGCGCGCCCTCTTCGCCGACCTCCCCGAGGCCTGCGACAACACGCTGCTGATCGCCGAGCGCGTCGAGTCGTACGACGAGGTCTTCGACCAGGTCGACGAGATGCCGCGTTTTCCGGACGTGCCGGAGGGCGAGACGCAGGAGTCGTGGCTACGGAAGGAGGTCCTGGCGGGCCTCACCCTGCGCTACGGGGATCCGGTGCCGGCGCGGGTCCTGGAGCGGTTCGAAACCGAGATGGCGGTCATCGGGCCGATGGGCTTCAGCTCGTACTTCCTGGTCGTGGCCGACATCTGCCGGTACGCCCGTGCCAACGGCATCCCGCTCGGCCCTGGCCGAGGCTCGGCCACCGGCTCCCTCGTCGCGTACGCCACCCGCATCACCGAACTGTGCCCGCTGGAGCACGGGCTGCTCTTCGAACGGTTCCTGAACCCCGAGCGCATCAACCCGCCCGACGTCGACCTCGACTTCGACGACCGGCAGCGCGACCGTATGGTCCGCTACGTCATCGACAAGTACGGCGACGCGTACACGGCGCTGGTGAACACCTTCGGCCGGATCAAGGCGAAGAACGCCATCAAGGACTCCGCACGCATCCTGGGCTATCCCTTCGCCCACGGCGAGCGGATCACCAAGGCGCTCCCGCCCGACCAGAACGGCAAACCCGCCCCGCTGGACGCGATCTTCGACCCCTCCCACCCTCGCTACCCGGAGGCCGGTGAGATCCGGAAGCTGTACGACGGCGAGGCGGACGTGCGGCGGGTGATCGACACGGCCCGTGGCGTGGAGGGCCTGACGCGCGGCACCGGGGTGCACGCCGCCGCGGTGATCCTGTCCAAGACCCGGCTGACCGACCGGATCCCGCTGCATCTGCGGGCCTCCGACGGGGCGCGCATCACCGGTTTCGACTACCCGTCGTGCGAGGCGATGGGCCTGGTGAAGATGGACTTCCTGGGGCTGCGGAACCTGGGCGTCATCGACCAGGCCATCGGACACGTCCGGGAGAACCGGGGCATCCGGCTGGCCACCGTCGACCCCGGGGACGGCGACCCGGGCACCGTCGTCATCCCGCTGGACGACGCCCGGACCTACCGGCTGCTGGCCGAGGCCAACACGCTCGGCGTCTTCCAGCTCGACAGCGGCGGCATGCGCGCCCTGCTCAAGCTGATGGCACCGACCCGCTTCGAGGACATCGCCGCGGCCAACGCCCTGTACCGGCCCGGCCCGATGGCCGCCAACGCGCACACCAACTACGCCCTGCGCCAGAACGGCAAGCAGGCCCCGGCCCCGATCCACCCGGAGCTGAAGGAGGCCCTCGACCCGATCCTCGGCTCCACCCACCATCTGCTCGTCTACCAGGAGCAGATCATGGCCATCGCCCGGCAACTGGCCGGCTACACCCTGGGCGGCGCGGACATGCTGCGCCGGGCGATGGGCAAGAAGAAGCCCGAGGTGCTGGCCGCCGAGTGGGAGAAGTTCCACGGCGGCATGCGGGCGAACGGCTACTCCGACGAGGCGGTCCAGGCCCTGTGGGACGTGATGCTGCCGTTCTCCGGCTACGCCTTCAACAAGTCCCACACGGCCGGGTACGGTCTCGTCTCCTACTGGACCGCCTACCTCAAGGCCAACCATCCCGCCGAGTACATGGCCGCCCTGCTCACCTCGGTCGGCGACGACAAGGACAAGGCCGCGCTCTACCTCGCGGACGCCCGGGCGAACGGCGTGCGGGTGCTGCCGCCCGACGTGAACGAGTCGGTGGCGGAGTTCGCCGCGGTCGGGGACGACGTACGGTTCGGTCTGCGGTCCGTGCGCAACGTCGGCGACGGTGTCATCGAGGCCGTCGTCGACGCCCGTCGCGGCAGCGGGCGGTTCACGTCCTTCTCCGACTTCCTGCACAAGGCCGGTCTGCCCGCGCTGAACAAGCGGGCGGTGGAGTCCCTGGTCAAGGCGGGCGCCTTCGACTCGCTCGGGCACTCCCGCAAGGGCCTGACCGCCGTGCACGAGGCCGCGATCGACGCGGTCATCCCGGTGAAGAAGGCGGCGAGCTTCGGCCAGGACGACCTGTTCGCCGGACTGGGCACGTCCGCTGCGCACACCCCGGCCTTCGGGCTGGACTTCCCCGTCGACGAGGAGGAGTGGCCGCGCCGCCAGCTGCTCGCGACCGAACGGGAGATGCTCGGCCTGTACGTCTCCGCCCACCCCCTGGACGGTGCCGAGCGGATCCTCGCCGCCGCCCGTGACTGCTCCATCGCCGAGCTCCTCGCCTCCGGCCGCACCTCGGGGGAGGTACGGCTGTCGGGGCTGATCACCGGGGTCCAGCGCAAGGTGACCAAGCAGGGCAACGCCTGGGCCGTCGTCCACCTCACGGACCGGGACGCCGGTATCGAGGTGCTGTTCTTCCCCGCGGCCTATCAGTTGGTCCAGCACGCCCTGGCCGAGGACGACGTCGTCTGCGTACGCGGCAGGATCGAGGACCGTGACGGCACCCTGAGCCTCTTCGGCAGGGAACTCGCCGTGCTGGACGTGTCCTTGGCCGAGCAGGACGGCAGGCCCCCGGTCCATCTCGCCCTGCCCGCGCACCGGATCACCCGGCAGTCCGTGGACGAACTGAAGCGGATCCTCACCGACCATCCCGGCGACGCCCCGGTCCGTCTCCGGGTCCGCGGCACCCGCAGGACGACCGTCTACGCCCTGCACCCCACGGTGGACCCCACGACCGTCGCCTCGGACGTGAAGGGCACGTTCGGGGCGGAGGCCTGGGTGGGCCTCGCGTGACGCCTCTGGTCTGCGCCCGCTGCGCGGCCCCGGCGCTACTGGCCGCGCGCTATCCGCACAGCTGGCACAACAGCTCCGGCGAACGGGTCGAAGGGCTCAGGGAGTCGGTGCTGTGCGGGCCCTGCGACACGGACGACCCGGCGGCGTCCGCGCTGCTGGCCCTGCTCGCCGAGGACGGTCCGCCGCCCCCGACCCGCCTCACGGACGCCGTCGACGACTGGCTGGCCACCGTCCGCCACCGCACGCCCGACCCCGCCGCCCTCGACGCGGAAGAGAACCGCTGGCGGTCCGGCGACCTGTAGCCGCCACCGTTGCCGGCCCGGCCTGGCTGCGGGCAGCCGTGCCGCTAGGGACGGCACCCGTCCCAAAGAGAGCAGCACCCCGATGGCCCGCTCAGCCGCGGGCAACCGTGCCGCCAAGACGGCACAGTTGGGCGCAGGCGCCACCCCGCTCCGCCGGGCCGCGCACCACCCGCCGGCTCGCTCAGCCGCGGGCAACCATGCCGCCAACGCCCGCTCAGCTGCGGGCAATCGTGCCGCCAAGGGCGGCACGGGTGGGCGCAGGCGGCACCCCGCTACGCCGGGCTTCGCACCCACCCCGCCCCGGCACCAACGCGCCGGACCGGTCACCCACAGGGCCCGTCACCGCCCCCGCACCACCCGCCACGACCACCGCCGCACCGGCTCCCCCGCCCCCAGCACCCCCACCAGCAAGGCCACGGCCAACACCACTGCCCACCGGTCGTGCGCCGCCGCCCACCGCTCGTCCTGCACCGGCACGAACAGCGCCCACCGCCCGGGCCAGAACAGCAGGGCCAGTACCGCCGAGGTCAGCAGGCCGGCCGCGAGGCGTGCCCCGGGCCGGGCGATGTCGCTGCGGCGCACCGCGACCACCGCGGCGGCGACCGCCAGGGCGAAGGCCGACCCGGCCTCCAGGGTGATGTCGGCGACCGGCGGGCGTAGGTCCCGCGGCACCAGCAGCAGCGCTGCCGTCCACCAGGCCGTCACGAGCGGGAGGACGAGTGCCACCCGCAGTCCGGTACGGACCGGGCGCGGGGTCGGCACCGTGGATGTGGTGTGCCGGGCCGGGTCGTCCAGGAGGAACACCAGGCCGATCGCGAAGGCCAGGATCGCCGCCCGGAGCAGAGGCAGCGCGAGCCATTCCCCCGCCTCGCCGGTGGCCCGGGTCAGCGCGGCCATCAGCAGCCCTGCCGCACCGGCCGCCCCCAGCAGGCCCAAGGGCAGGGTCCGGCCGACGGCGACGACCAACTCCCCTCTCAGTCGAGGCACTTGTCGTCTCCCTCGGGCGCCTTGACACCCAGCAGCTCCGCCACCCGGGCCGCCGTCACTTTCGGCACGGTCAGCTCGGCCCAGTGGGACTTCACCCTCGCGGTGACCTCGCCCCGGGGTCGCGTCAGCAGCTCGCGCACCACCTCCGTCTGGGCGTCGGTCATGTACAGCCCGTCCGTCGGCTGGAGCACGAGGGCCGAGCCGGTGTCGCTGTCGTCGAGTCGGACGCGGCGCAGCGCGGCCATCGGGTCGGACTCCCAGCCCAGGGCCAGCCACATCGCGGTGACGATGCGGCCGTCGCACATCGAGGTCGAGGCCTTCTCATCGCCCGCGACGAGCACTCCGGCGACGGCGGCCGAGAACTCGGGGACGCGGTTGCCGCCCCACCGGGTGCCCACCGTCACCTCGTGCGGACGCTCCAGCGGTGTCAGCGCGCTGTCGCTGGAGAGGCCGTCGCGGGCCTCGATCCGCTGCCGTACGACGATCTTCTGGTCCTGGGCGGCGCCCCCGGCCAGGGACCGCACCCGGTCCACCACCCCGGCCCAGTCCCCGACCCGCGGCCCCCACTCGGGGAACGCGCAGTACGTCGACCCGTCCCGCTCGACGCAGGACTGCAGCTGCCCGGGGGTGGCCGAGGCCCGTTCGCGGGCCCGGACCAGCTCGGGGGATTCGCCGCCCGTCTGGGTCACCCCGCCCACCAGCGCCATGGCCAGCGCCCCGGCGATCCCCGCCACGACCACCGGCTTGCGGCCACCGGCGACCAGCACCGACGTCAGGCCCGCGCACAGCGCCAGCCCGGCCAGGTACAGGGCGTGCCATCCCGCGGGCCGGCCCAGCAGGTCGGACGGCAGGGTGTTGCTGGTCGCCTCGACGACGACCGGCAGCAGCCAGCGGCTCCCGTCGTCGCTCGTGCCCCAGAAGAAGAGGAACAGGAACAGCGCGAACACGACCAGCAGCGGCGCGCCCAGGGCCGAGCGCACGAGCCCTGCCAAGAGGAGCCCGACCAGCCCGGCCAGCAGCACGGTCAGCGGTCCCACGAGCAGTTCGCTCACCGAACCGTGCCCGATCGCACCCGGCCGGAGCGCCTCCCGGCCGAACTGCGCGGCCACGCACAGGGCGGTGAGCAGCGCCGCGGCCAGGGCCGACAGCGCGTGGGCGACCGTACGCCGCCACGGGGGCAGGACCAGCACCGCGAAGTGCGGTTCCGTCCCGTGCCGCCGGGAGCGCAGCGCGGCGCGGTTGACGCACAGCAGCACCGTGAGCCCGATGAGCAGCGGCGCGCTCTGGGTGGCGCGGTCGGCGTCCTGGAGGGCCGGATAGCCGCCCCAGTCCCTGCCCATGCGCCATACGGTCCAGCCGATGTACACGAGGAAGGCGATGATCATCGGCAGCATCGTCAGCAGGCGGCGCGTCTCGAACCCGGCCAGGGCGACCACGGCGGCCCACGGCCCACCCCGCTCGGCCCGCTCGTCGGACGCCACCGGCTTCTCCATCACCGCGGTCATACCGCCACCTCCACGGGGTCACCGTCGAGGGTGAGCAGATAGCCGTCCTCCAGGGTGGGTTCGAGCAGCTCGGCGCCGTCCGGCGGATCCCCCACGTTCCGGAAGGAACCAGTCCCCGTGCGCCATCCCGCCTTGGCGCCCGGGTCCCGCTCCGTGCTGCTCCACACCCGCCCCGCGGCTCGCGCGGTCAGCTCGGCCGGAGTGCCCTCGAACCGCACCCGGCCACCGGCCATGACCAACACACGGTGGCAGAGCATCGCCACGTCCTCCGTCTGATGGGTGGACAGCAGCACCGTGCGCCCCTCCCCGGCCCCCGCGATCAACTCCCGGAACCGCATGCGCTGTTCGGGATCGAGCCCGACGGTGGGCTCGTCGAGAACCAGGAACCCCGGATCACCGATCAGGGCAGCCCCCAAGGCGACCCGCTGCCGCATCCCGCCCGACAACTTCCGGATCCGCTTCCCGCGTACGTCGGCCAGCCCCACCTCCTCCAGCACCCGCCGCACCTCCCGATGCCGGTCGGCTCGACCGGTCATCTCCTTCAGAATCGCCACGTAGTCGACGAACTCGAAGGCCGTGAAGTCCGGATGGAACCCCGGCGTCTGCGGCAGATAGCCCAGCCGGCGCCGCACCTCCTGCCGGCCCCGCGCGGTGCCCGGGTCATGCCCGAGCACGGTGAAGGCGCCCTGGTCGGCGGGCAGGGCCGTGGCGAGGACGCGCAGCAGCGTGGTCTTGCCGGCGCCGTTGGGTCCGAGCAGTCCGGTGACGCCGGCGGACAGCCGCAGCGACACGTCGTCGAGGGCGCGGGTGCCTCCGTAGCGGAGGCCGAGCCCGGATGCGGACACGGTGACGGTCATACGGCACGTCCCTGAAAGAGGTCGAATCGGTCACGGAGCAGAAAGAGCAGCCCGGCGGCGAGCGCGGCGACCGTCGCCGCCACGCCCTGCCCGGCCACGGTGAACGGCGCGAGCGGCGTCTGCGCGCCCGCTCGCAGGGCATCGGCCAGCAACAGCAGCCCGACCCACGCCCCGCCGACCAGCGACGGCGCGAGCACCGGCCCCAGCCGGGGCGTCAGCGCGAGCCCCGTGGCGGTGAGCGCCAGGGCGGGCAGCAGCCATGCCAGCGCACCCAGCCCGTACGCGGGCAGCGCGAGGGTCGCCAGCCCGTTCAGGCCCAGCACCACGCCCAGCACGGCCACCGTCCGGATCATCAGCAGCCGGAACCCGTGCATCGGCGCGACGACGGCCATCTCGTACGTCGGGTCCAGCGCGGGCCCGTACGACAGCGCCACCCCGGCCAGCGGCAGCAGCGGCGCGAGTGCGAGGAACAGCGTCGGGGACTCCCCGCCCCGCACGAGATGCCCCGCCGCCACACTCAGCAGCAGCACGGCGACGACGGCTCCCAGCCAGGACCGCCGCAGCACCGGTGCCGCCGCCAGCAGCCGCGCGGTGTGCCCGGGCACCCCGAGCCGCACGAGCAGCGACTCCAGCACCCCCGTCCGGGGCGCGTCCAGCTCGGCGTCGAGCCGTTCCCACCCCGCATCGAGGGCGACCGGGTCACTGACCTCGCCCAGCGCCCCCCGGCACCGGGCACAGGCCCCCAGGTGCGCATCGGCGGACCACAGAGCCGGCGCCGCCAACTCCCCCCGCGCATAGGCGCGCAGGTCCTCTTCCGGCACGTGCCAACTCATGCCAACGCCTCCCGCAACTGCTTGCGGGCCCGCATCGCCCGCGTCTTGACCGTCCCCGGCGGAATTCCGAGCAGTACGGCCGCTTCACGGGTGGTGAGCCCGTCGATGACCGTCGCCTGCAGCACCGCCCGCAACTCCGGCGACAGCCGGACGAGGGCGCCGGCGAGGTCCCCGTGCTCCACTCCCGCGAGCACGCGTTCCTCCGCCGACACCTCGTCCCGGTGCCGCAGCCGCGCCAGGGCCTGGCGCACCCGCCCCCGTGCCCCGTCACCGCGCAGCGCGTCCACCAGCCGCCGCGACCCGATGCGCCACAGCCACCCCGCCACATCGACGTCCTCCCGATAGCGGGCCTTGCCCCGCCACACCGCGAGGAACGTCTCCTGTACGACGTCGTCGACGACCCCCGGATCGGCGCACCGCCCCCGCAACCGGGCCCGGAGCCACGGCGCGTACCGCCGGTACAGCTCCTCGAAGGCACGCCGGTCGGCGTCCGCGGCAATGGCCCGCAGCAGCTCCCCGTCGCTTCTCGTTTCGCTCACGTCTCCTCATCGGACCACCCCGCGCGAACGGTTCACGAAACCACGCACGACTTTCCGGCCCTCCTGGACGGGCGACGCCCCGTCGGGCACCCGCAACCGATGCCCACCCCCTGGCCGTGCCCGCCCCCTAGCACCGGCGGGCCAACGGTGCCCCGGCCCCGGCCGTCCCCCTTCTGGCCCTTCCGTACCTGGAAATCGGCCGCTTCCGTACTGGAAACCGGCCGCCGCCTGCCCCGCCGCCTCCCCGGAGCCGGCCCCCCGCCTCCTCCCGCGAGGAGTGGACGCGCGGCCCGCCTCTCGGAGACACTCCGGACAGGCCGGGGCACCAGGGACCATCCACAGGCTGTGGGCGAACTCCGGACCCCCGCGAGCCGCCCCCCGCTATCCCGCACGTCATGTCTCCGTAACCATCGATTCAGACGAGCTTGCGACGCTCGGGCAATGAATCCGGCCGTGCCAGAGCCTTCGCCACCCCGAGAGGGGCCTGCGGGGAACGGGAACACTCATGTGACGCCCCCGCTCCCTCCCGCGCTGTCCGACGCGCCCGTGATGCTCGCGGCGCGGAAGAATGGGTCCATGAGCCAGCCGAACACCCAGGCACAGGTCCAGCACGCGCAGCCCTCCGTGGGCTCCATCGCGGCCCACCGCCCGCACACCATCGCGGCGGCCGTCTCCGACCTCGAACCCGACATCGACGCCGACCTCGACGCGTACGAGGAGTCGCAGGCCGACGGCGCCCCCGCGCTGCCGCAGGGCCGGTTCCTCGACCGGGAACGCAGCTGGCTCGCGTTCAACGAGCGCGTTCTCGAACTCGCCGAGGACCCGAACACCCCCCTGCTGGAGCGGGCCAACTTCCTCGCGATCTTCGCCAGCAACCTGGACGAGTTCTTCATGGTCCGGGTGGCCGGTCTGAAGCGCCGTATCGCCACCGGCGTGGCCACCCTCTCCGCCTCCGGCCTCCAGCCCCGCGAGGTGCTGGAGATGATCTGGGCCCGCTCCCGCGAGCTCATGGCCCGGCACGCCGCCTGCTACCACGAGGACGTCGCCCCCGCCCTCGCGGAGGAGGGCATCCACCTGGTCCGCTGGAACGAACTGCAGGAGAAGGAGCAGGCCCGCCTGTTCACCCTGTTCCGGCACCAGATCTTCCCCGTGCTGACCCCGCTGGCGGTCGACCCGGCGCACCCCTTCCCGTACATCTCCGGGCTGTCCCTGAACCTGGCCGTCGTCGTACGGAACCCGGTCACGGGCCACAAGCACTTCGCCCGTGTGAAGGTGCCGCCGCTGCTGTCGAGGTTCCTGGAGAGCTCCCCGGGCCGCTACGTCCCCATCGAGGACGTCATCGCCGCCCACCTGGAGGAGCTGTTCCCGGGCATGGAGGTCCTGGAGCACCACGCCTTCCGCCTGACCAGGAACGAGGACCTGGAGGTCGAGGAGGACGACGCGGAGAACCTGCTCCAGGCCCTGGAGAAGGAGCTCATGCGGCGCCGCTTCGGGCCGCCGGTGCGCCTGGAGGTCGAGGAGTCCATCGACCGCGAGGTCCTGGACCTGCTCGTGCGCGAGCTGAAGATCAGCGAGGCCGAGGTGTACCCGCTGCCGGGTCCGCTGGACCTCACGGGTCTCTTCCGGATCGCCTCCCTGGAACGCCCGGAGCTGAAGTACCGCAAGTTCGTCGCCGGTACCCACCGCGATCTCGCCGAGGTCGAGTCGGCGTCCGCGCCGGACATCTTCGCCGCGCTCCGGGAGCGGGACGTCCTGCTGCACCACCCGTACGACTCGTTCTCCACCTCCGTCCAGGCCTTCCTGGAGCAGGCGGCCGGCGACCCGGACGTCCTCGCGATCAAGCAGACCCTGTACCGGACCTCGGGCGACTCCCCCATAGTCGACGCCCTCATCGAGGCCGCCGAGTCCGGCAAGCAGGTCCTGGTCCTGGTCGAGATCAAGGCCCGCTTCGACGAGCACGCCAACATCAAGTGGGCGCGCAAGCTGGAGGAGTCCGGCTGCCACGTGGTCTACGGCCTGGTCGGTCTGAAGACCCACTGCAAGCTGTCGCTGGTGGTCCGCCAGGAGGGGGATACGCTCCGCCGCTACAGCCACGTCGGCACCGGCAACTACCACCCGAAGACGGCCCGCCTCTACGAGGACCTCGGTCTGCTCACGGCCGACCCCCAGGTCGGCGCGGACCTCTCGGACCTCTTCAACCGTCTCTCCGGCTACTCCCGCCGCGAGACCTACCGCCGTCTCCTGGTCGCCCCCAAGTCGCTGCGCGACGGCCTGGTCGCGCGGATCACCAAGGAGATACAGCACCACCGCGCGGGACGGCCCGCGCACGTCCGTATCAAGGTCAACTCGATGGTCGACGAGGCCGTCATCGACGCCTGCTACCGCGCGGCCCAGGCGGGCGTGCCGGTGGACGTGTGGGTGCGCGGCATCTGCGCGCTGCGCCCGGGCGTGGCTGGCCTGTCGGAGAACATCCGGGTCCGCTCGATCCTCGGCCGCTTCCTGGAGCACTCCCGGGTGTTCGGCTTCGGCAACGGCGGCGAGCCCGAGGTGTGGATCGGCAGCGCCGACATGATGCACCGCAACCTCGACCGCCGGATAGAGGCCCTGGTCAGGGTCACCGACCCGGCCCACCGGGCAGCCCTGAACCGGCTGCTGGAGACCGGCATGTCCGACGGCACCGCCTCCTGGCACCTCGGCCCGGACGGCGACTGGACCCGGCATGCGACCGACGCGGACGGCCAGCCTCTGCGCAACGTCCAGGAGATGCTCATAGACGCGCGGAGGCGCCGGCGTGGCACAGCGACACCTTGACCCGACGAACCCCCTGACCGGGCCCGCCCCCACCGGGGACGCCCTCGCGGGCTACCTGCGGGCCCAGGCCACAGAGTTCCTCCGGGCGCTGCGCCTGCACCGCGAGACGGGGTCGGGCGCGGGCGCCTCGGAGGGGTCCGCCGACGCGGCGCGCGCCCTGCGCCGCTCGGCCCGCCGTATCAGCGCCAGCCTGCACACGTTCCAGTCCCTGCTGGACACGGACTGGTGCGAGGGCATGCGCCCGGAACTGGCCTGGGTCTCGGGAACCCTGGCCATGGAACACGCGTACACCTCCCGCCTGGAACGCCTGCTGAGCGCGCTGCACCGCCTGTCGGGCTCCACGGCGCTCCCGGGGCAGACGTCGGCCGCGGCGGCACCCGCCAAGGCCGGCGCCCCGATCCACCCGACCTCGGCACCGGAACGCGGCAACCTCACCGTCGGCGCGGCCAAAGCGGGCGCCCTGCTCGACCGCCAGCTCAACCTGGCCCGCACCCGAGCCCACTCCACGGCCCTGCAGGCCCTGGGCAGCAGCCGCTTCCACGCCATCGCGGACAAGGTCGCGGTCCTGGCCAGCGAGGTCCCCCTCACCAAGACCGCCGTCACCACCGACCTCCGCCCCCTCGCCACGGCGGCCGAGGGCCGCCTCACGGACGCCGTGGCCGCCCTCCCCCTCGTCACCGCGGGAAACCCGTACAACGCCTCGGCCCTCGTCCACGGCCTGTCCCCGGACACGGTCCCGCACCCGCAGGACGCCCCCTGGCACCAGGTCCGCCTGCTTCTGCGCCTGCACCGCTACGCCCGCGAGGCCCTGCGCGGCGAGACCGACGGCAACGCCGTCGTCGACCTGCGTCTGCTCTCCGCCGGCCAGGCCCTGAACCGCCACCGCGACGCCTCGGAGGCGGCGGCAGCGGCGGCCCAGGCGGCCCGCACCCCCCGCATCGCCCCCGCGACGGCGTACGCGCTCGGCGTGCTCCACGCCGACCAGCGGCACGAGGTGGAAGCGGCCCGATTCGCGTTTCAGCAGTGCTGGCAGAAGGAAACCGTCAGCACGTCATGACCGGCCACGCCACCGAGGAGGCGGTCAGGTGAGCTCCCCCGACGACACCACTGTTCAGGCGGCGGGCTGCGTCCTGTGGCGCAGTTCCCCCGTCACGGGCGAGCTGGAGGTCTGCCTCGTCCACCGGCCGAAATACGACGACTGGTCCTGGCCGAAGGGCAAGCTCAAACGCGGCGAGGAGGCGCTCGCCGGTGCCCTGCGCGAGGTGGCGGAGGAGACGGGCTGCCGGGCCGTGCCGGGCGCCGAGCTGCCCACCCAGCGCTACCTGGCGAACGGCCGCCCCAAGCAGGTCCGCTACTGGGCGGCCGAGGCGATGACCTGCGAGTTCTCCCCGTCGGACGAGGTCGACCGGGTCCTGTGGCTGACACCAGCCGCCGCCCGCGCCCGTCTCACGCAGCCCCACGACCGCCCCCTGGTCGACGCGCTGCTCGCGTTACCCGCGCCGGAAAGCGGAACCCGCACGTGCTCTCCCCGTAAGCGTTCCGTGACCTAACCACACCTTCGGCAGGGGTTCACCCCTCGTTCATTTATGGCCATAGGCGGCTTCACCTGATCTGCCTAATTTCAGCCTTACCCGACGCGAACCGCGCCTGCCGCGTGTCAGCGTCGCGCGTCACCCGGACTCTCCGTACGCCGCCGAATCAGGACGGCGGCTCCTGGAAGGAACTCAAGTGAAGCTTCAGCGCATGAACCGGCGGGCCCTCGCTCTCGGTGCTCTCGCCGTCTCCGGCGCCCTGGCCCTCACGGCGTGCGGCTCCGACGACACGGGCACCAGCAGCGGCGGCTCGTCCGCGGCCGCCAAGCCGGGCAGCATCAAGTGCGACGACGCCCAGGGCCAGCTGCTGGCCGACGGCTCGTCCGCGCAGAAGAACGCGATCGACGCGTGGGTCAAGCAGTTCACGGCCGCCTGCCAGGGCACGCAGATCAACTACAAGGGCGGCGGCTCCGGTGCCGGCGTCACCGCGTTCACGCAGGGCCAGGTCGCCTTCGCCGGCTCCGACTCCGCGCTGAAGCCGGACGAGGTCACGGCCTCCAAGAAGGTCTGCACCGGCGGCCAGGGCATCGACCTGCCGATGGTCGGCGGCCCGATCGCGGTCGGTTACAACGTCAACGGCGTCGACAACCTCGTCCTGGACGCCGCGACCCTGGCGAAGATCTTCAACAACGAGATCACCAACTGGAACGACCCGCAGATCAAGAAGCTGAACCCCGACGCGAAGCTTCCGGACCTCAAGATCCAGGCGTTCCACCGCTCGGACGACTCCGGCACCACGGACAACTTCACCAAGTACCTGATCGACACCGCCAAGAAGGACTGGCCCTACGACGGCGGCAAGACCTGGCAGGCCAAGGGCGGCCAGTCCGCCTCCGGCTCCTCCGGTGTCGCCCAGCAGGTGAAGCAGACCAACGGCGCCATCGGCTACTTCGAGCTGTCGTACGCAAAGGACGGCCTGAAGACGGTCGACCTCGACACGGGCGCCGCCCAGCCGGTCAAGGCCACCGTCGAGAACGCCACCAAGGCCATCTCCGAGGCCAAGGTCGTCGGCACGGGCAAGGACCTCGCGCTGGAGCTGAACTACGGCACCAAGGCCGAGGGCGCCTACCCGATGGTCCTCGTCACCTACGAGATCGTCTGCGACAAGGGCAACAAGGCCGAGACGCTGCCCGCCACCAAGGCGTTCCTGCGCTACATCGCCTCCGAGGAGGGCCAGAAGATCCTCGCCGAGGCCGACTACGCGCCGATCCCGGCCGACATCATCTCCCAGGTCCGCACCACCGTCGAAAGCCTGAGCTGACCCGAGTGCGGCCCGGTCCCCTCCCCGGGACCGGGCCGCACCGTCCGGTGCACCGCCGCCAGTGGCCGTACCTCCGGTACGGCTCCGCAGAGCCATCGCCCACCGCGTACGGCTCCGCAGACCGGAGAACCTGATGGACACACCCACACAGATAACCGACGCACCTCCCCCCGCTCCGCAGCCGTCCACCGACAAGCGCGCCGCGCGCGGGGCCACCCGGCCCGGAGACCGGATCTTCCTCGGTCTCTCCCGCGGCTCGGGCATCCTGCTGCTGGTGATCATGGCCGCGATCGCGGTCTTCCTCACCTACCGCGCCTCCCTCGCGATCAGCAAGGACCAGGGCAACTTCCTCACCACGTTCGAGTGGGACACCAACCTCGTCCCGCCGAACTTCGGCATCGCCGTCCTGGCCTTCGGCACGGTGATCTCCTCGATCATCGCCATGGTCATCGCGGTCCCGATCGCCGTCGCCATCGCGCTGTTCCTCACGCACTACGCCCCGCGCCGGCTGAGGGGCCCGATCGCCTACGTGATCGACCTGCTCGCCGCCGTGCCGTCCATCGTCTACGGCCTCTGGGGCGCGCTGGTCCTCGTGCCGAACATGACCGGCCTCTTCAGCTGGCTGAACGACTACCTGGGCTGGACCGGCATCTTCTCCTGGGAGGGCGGCGCCCCCCGCTCCATGCTGACCGTCGGCATCCTGCTCGCGATCATGATCCTGCCGATCATCACCAACGTGAGCCGCGAGGTCTTCCGCCAGGTCCCGCAGATGCACGAGGAGGCGGCCCTGGCGCTCGGCGCCACCCGCTGGGAAGTGATCCGCATGGCGGTCCTGCCCTTCGGCCGCTCCGGCGTCATCTCCGCCTCGATGCTCGGCCTCGGCCGCGCCCTCGGCGAGACCATGGCCGTCGCCACCGTGCTCTCCCCGACCTTCCTGATCGAGACCAGCCTGCTCGACCCGGGCGGCGGCACGTTCGCGCAGAACATCGCCAGCAAGTTCGGTGAGGCCACCGAGTTCGGCCGGGACGCGCTGATCGCCTCCGGTCTGGTCCTGTTCGTCATCACCCTGCTGGTCAACGGCGCGGCCCGCGCGATCATCGCCCGCCGCAAGGAGTACTCGGGGGCCAACGCATGAGCACCGCAACCATCGCCCCCAAGGGCCCCAGCACCCTGCGCGGCGCCCGCCTGCCCAAGTGGGCCCCGTACGCCATCGCCGCCGGCTCCGTCGCCGTCGCGATCGGCGTCGGCCTCGCCGGCGGCCTGCACAGCCGGGTCCAGTGGGGCCTGATCGCCGCGCTCCTCTACCTCTTCGGCACGTACGGCATCGCCACAGCGGTCGAGGGCAAGCGCCAGGCCAAGGACCGCATCGCGACCTCCTTCGTCTGGGTCGCCTTCCTGCTCGCCGTCGTACCGCTGGCCTCGCTGATCTGGTCGACCGTCACACGCGGTGTGAAGGTCCTCGACATCTACTTCCTGACGCACTCCATGGGCGTCGTCGCCGACACCGAGCCCGGCGGCGGTATCTACCACGCCATCCTCGGCACCCTGGAGCAGGTCGGTCTCGCCACGGTGATCGCCGCGCCGATCGGCGTGCTCACCGCGATCTATCTCGTGGAGTACGGCCGGGGGAACCTCTCCAAGGCCATCACGTTCTTCGTCGACGTCATGACCGGCATTCCGTCGATCGTCGCGGGTCTGTTCATCCTCAGCCTCATGCTGATGTTCGACATGCAGCCCTTCGGCTTCGCCGGCTCGCTGGCCCTGGCCATCCTGATGATGCCGGTCGTCGTCCGCTCCACGGAGGAGATGCTCAAGCTCGTCCCCAACGAGCTGCGCGAGGCCTCCCTGGCGCTGGGCATCCCGAAGTGGCGCACCATCCTGAAGGTGGTCCTGCCGACCTCCATCGGCGGCATCACCACGGGCATCATGCTGTCGATCGCCCGCATCACCGGTGAGACCGCCCCGGTCCTGCTGCTGGTGTGGGGCAACGCGTTCATCAACGCCAACCCCTTCGAGGGTGCGCAGGCCTCGCTGCCGCTGTACATCTATCAGCAGTACGCGAACAGCGCGGGCTCCGGTGCGGCCTACGACCGTGCCTGGGCGGCGTCGCTCACCCTCATCGCCTTCGTGATGCTCCTGAACCTGGTGGCCCGCGGGATCGCCCGCTGGAAGGCCCCGAAGACCGGTCGCTGACGCGGCCATACAGCGACTGTCTGAGTCTGGAAGTGACGTACTAATGGCCAAGCGAATCGACGTAAGCGGACTCACCGCCTACTACGGCTCCCACAAGGCGATCGAGGACATCTCGATGACCGTCGAGCCGCGCTCGGTGACGGCGTTCATCGGCCCGTCCGGCTGCGGCAAGTCGACGTTCCTGCGCACGCTGAACCGCATGCACGAGGTGACGTCCGGCGGCCGGGTCGAGGGCAAGGTCCTGCTGGACGACGAGGACCTCTACGGGTCGGGCATCGACCCGGTGTCCGTGCGCCGCGAGGTCGGCATGGTGTTCCAGCGGCCGAACCCGTTCCCCACGATGTCGATCTTCGACAACGTGGCGGCGGGGCTGCGGCTGAACGGCAGCTACAAGAAGAGCGAGCTCTCCGACATCGTCGAGCGGTCGCTCAAGGGCGCGAACCTCTGGAACGAGGTCAAGGACCGCCTGAACAAGCCCGGCTCGGGCCTCTCCGGCGGCCAGCAGCAGCGTCTGTGCATCGCGCGGGCGATCGCGGTGGAGCCGAACGTCCTCCTCATGGACGAGCCCTGCTCGGCGCTCGACCCGATCTCCACCCTCGCCATCGAGGACCTGATCGGCGAGCTGAAGGAGCGCTACACGATCGTCATCGTGACGCACAACATGCAGCAGGCGGCGCGGGTCTCCGACCGCACGGCGTTCTTCAACCTCGCGGCGGTCGGCCAGCCCGGCAAGCTCATCGAGATCGACGAGACGGAGCGCATCTTCTCCAACCCGTCGGTCCAGGCCACGGAGGACTACATCTCCGGCCGCTTCGGCTGATCCGGCCCCGCCGAGACTCCTCGCGGTGCTGCATGGCGGTGCCACCGCGAGGCCGAAAAAGGGCCCGCCCCTACTCCCAGGGGCGGGCCTTTTCGCGTACTCGCTCAGCTGTCTACAAGAACGCCAGACTCACGATCCCGTACGACGCCGCGGCGACCAGCGCGGCCGCCGGCATCGTGATGAACCAGCCGAGAATGATGTTCTTGGCGACGCCCCACCGCACGGCGTTCACGCGCTTCGTCGCGCCCACGCCCATGATCGCGGACGTGATCACATGCGTCGTGGAGATCGGGGCCTTGAAGAGGAACGCCGTGGTGAACATGATCGACGCGCCCGTGGTCTCCGCCGCGAAACCCTGCGGCGGGTCCAGCTCGATGATCTTCCGCCCCAGCGTCCGCATGATCCGCCAGCCACCGGCGTACGTGCCCAGCGAGAGCATCACCGCACAGGCGATCTTCACCCACACCGGAATGGGATCGCCGTATTCCTCGACATCCGCGATGACGAGCGCCATCACCACGATGCCCATCGTCTTCTGCGCGTCCTGCAGACCGTGACCCAGCGCCATACCCGCCGCCGAGACGGTCTGGGCTATGCGGAAACCCCTCTTCGCCTTGTGCGGGTTGGCCTTGCGGAAGATCCACATGATCGCGGTCATCACCAGATAGCCGGCCAGCAGACCGACCACGGGAGAGATGAACATCGGGATGACGACCTTCTCCAGCACCCCGCTCCAGTAGACCGTCGTCCCGCCGGCCAGCGCCGCGCCCACCATGCCGCCGAACAGCGCGTGCGAGGAGGACGAGGGCAGCCCGAAGTACCAGGTGATGAGGTTCCAGACGATCGCGCCCACCAGCGCGGCGAAGAGGATCCCCATCCCCTTCGACCCGACGGGCGTCTGGATCAGCCCCTCGCTGACGGTCTTGGCGACCCCGGAGCCCATGAACGCGCCGGCGAGGTTCATCACCGCGGCCATGGCCAGCGCGGCCCGCGGCGTCAGCGCCCGCGTCGACACGGACGTGGCGATCGCGTTCGCCGAATCGTGGAAGCCGTTGGTGTACGTGAAGAAGAGCGCGACCGCGATGGTCACGACCAGAGCGAAGGTGTCCATGTGGGGCTCAGGACTCCTTGACCGCGATGGTCTCCACCGTGTTAGCCACGTGCTCGAACGCGTCCGCCGCCTCTTCCAGCACGTCCACGATCTGCTTGAGCTTGAGGACCTCCATGGCGTCGTACTTGCCGTTGAAGAGGTGCGCGAGCAGCTTGCGGTGGATCTGGTCGGCCTGGTTCTCCAGCCGGTTGACCTCGATCCAGTACTCGGTGAGGTTGTCCATCGTCCGCAGATGCGGCATGGCTTCGGCCGTCAGTTCGGCAGCGCGCGCCAGCACCTCGATCTGCTGGTCGACGCCCTTGGGCAGTTCCTCGACGTTGTAGAGGACGACCAGGTCGACGGCCTCCTCCATGAAGTCCATGATGTCGTCGAGGGACGAGGCGAGGGAGTAGATGTCCTCGCGGTCGAACGGCGTGATGAACGAGGAGTTCAGCTGGTGGAAGATCGCGTGCGTGGCATCGTCACCTGCGTGTTCCGCTGCCCGCATACGCTCTGCGATCTCGGCCCGGGCGGATGCGTCCGCCCCGAGCAGTTCCATCAGGAGCTTGGAGCCCGTGACGATGTTGTCCGCGGAAGCGGCGAACATGTCGTAGAAGCTCGTCTCCCTGGGGGTCAGACGAAAGCGCACGTGGGGTCCTCGGGGTGCTTCGGTTTCGGTCAGGCCGATGCTAGGCGCATCATCCGGCCACGGCTATCGGGCCGCCCCCCAGTGTCGCCCATCGGGCACAGTGGTGAGCACGGGGGCGGTCCGAGGGGCCGTATACCCAGCAAAGTTCGGTACCATATACCCACTAGGGGTATATGTCGGCTCGCTGCTCACCAGGAGGACCCGATGACGGACGTGACCGACGCCACCGATGTCGGAAATGTCACTGACGCCGGTGTTCACGGGTACCACAAGCAGAAGGACGAGCACCTCAAGCGCCTGCGCCGCATCGAGGGTCAGATCCGCGGACTGCAGCGCATGGTCGACGAGGACGTCTACTGCATCGACATACTCACGCAGGTCTCCGCCTCCACCAAGGCCCTGCAGTCCTTCGCCCTGCAGCTGCTGGAGGAGCACCTGCGCCACTGCGTCGCGGACGCGGCCCTCAAGGGCGGTGACGAGATCGACGCGAAGGTCAAGGAGGCGACCCAGGCGATCGCCCGCATGCTGCGGACGTGAGCCGGTTACCGCCTGGAAGCCGAGGCGTCCCGCTCCTCGGCCACTTTCAGCACCCTGTCGATGCTCTCCAGGCTGAGCCGCTCCTCGTGCGCGGCCGAGGCCGCGATGATCAGCTCTCCGCACAGCTCGATCTCGGCGAGGGCCACGTAGTCCTGAACTGCCGTACCGCCGACCGGAGCCACGTGCATCACCTCGTCTCTGCCGTTACCGACTTCCTAGAGTAGGGAGCGGCCTACACACCGCGCATGGCACGGACGGGCTAGTTCACGCCGGTCAGTTCTCGGCGATCTTGCCCGCGTAGATGTCGTCGCCGTCCGGCAACCGTACGCGCACCGAAGCCCCGAAATCGTAGAGCAGCGTGGTCGAGGCGACGGCGACAGGGCTCTTCTGCTGCCCGCCCACGAAGCTGAACCGGTGCCGGACCTTGCGGATACGGCCTTCGTCGTCGAGGTAGGCGTCGAACGGCACCTCGGCCGTTGCGAACCCTTTCGCCGCCGCGGCCAGGGCCCCTTTGTTGCCGCCGGAGGCCCGCTTCGCGGCGGCGGCGAGATCCGCCGTCCCCCGGTAGTGCCGCACCCCGGTGCCCGCGACCTCGGTCCTGCCCAAGTACCTCGCCGTCCGCGTCCCGCGCAGCACCTCGGCCGCCGCGAACGGATCGGTGGCCCCGCCCGTGACGAGGTTCCCGTCGGACAGGGTCCGCGTGTCCACCCGCACCCACTTGTCCGGCGGCACACCGGCGCCCCGGTTCTTCATGAACAACGCCCCGGGCGCGAGCAGTTCGGTGATGGGGCGATGCTCCGTGGCCCCCGCGGGATCCTGCGGCAGCAGCACCTTCAGCCGTCCCATCCGCTTCCGGTAGTCGTAGACCCCGGCGCCCCGGATGGTCACCCGGGTCCCGCCGGCCGCCATCTCCATCGACGTACGGGCCTTCGAACTCCCCGCCACCACCAGCCGGTCGGCGGCCCGGTGCAGCACGACGACCGGGTCCCCGCCGCGGGAGTCCCCGGCGGCCGCGTCACCACCCGCACACCCGCCGGCCCCCAGCCCCACCCCGGCCACGACCACGGCCGCGACGACCGCCGCGCCCGTCCGCCTGTGCCACCGTTCCCGCTGCCGCCCAGTCATCGCCTGCCTACCCCCAGCCGGTACGTCCGTCACGGGCCCCCTCGTTGTTCCGGATAACGACGGGTATGTGCCCCCGTCACGCGAGCCCGCGGCCGCCGCCATGCGCACCCTTTACCTGGGATGGGTAACGTGGTCCCCGTGGCGCAGCAGGACGGGCCGGAACACCTCACGAGCACAACGGAGAAGGGCCGCTTCTGCATGGCCCACTGCACCTGCGGCTGGCGAGGCCCGGCCAGAAGAGCGAGAAGCCAGGCGCGCACGGACGCGGAGAAGCACGCGGCGGGCTGACAAGGCCGAACACCATGGAACCCCCACCTCCACGGCCCCGTCTCCCACGACGGAACCACCGGGAGGCCCCATGGAACGGCGTACATTCCTCGCAGCCGGCACGGCAGGCATGGCCGCAGCAGCGACACCATTCACCGCCGCCTGCACGAAGTCGGACCCGGGCTCCGGGGCCAGAGCCACCGCCAGGACAGCGGCCACCAGCACGAAGTCGAACGTCACCGCCGCCAACTGGTCCGCCCTGGCCCGCGACCTCGACGGCCCCCTCGTCCGCCCGGGCGACACCGCCTGGACCACGGCCCGGCAGCTCTACAACACCCGGTTCGACTCGCTCAAGCCCGCCGCGGTCGCGTACGTGGACCACCCGGACGACATACGCACGGCCCTGGCCTACGCCCGCGCCCACTCCTTGCGCGTGGCGATCCGCAACGGCGGCCACTCCTACGCCGGCTGGTCGTCCGGCGACGGCCGCCTGATCATCGACGTCTCGAAACTCAACCGCGTGCGGGCCTCCGGCAGCACCGCGGTGGTCGGCGCCGGCGCCAAACTCATCGACGTCTACCGCGCCCTCACCGCGAAGGGCGTCACGATCCCCGCCGGCTCCTGCCCCACCGTCGGCGTCTCCGGCCTCACCCTCGGCGGCGGACACGGTGTGGTCTCCCGCGCGTACGGCCTGACCTGCGACAGCCTCACCCAGGCCACGCTGATCACCGCGGACGGCAAGCAGCTCACCGCCAACGCCCGCGAGAACAAGGACCTCTTCTGGGCCCTGCGCGGAGCCGGCAACGGCAACTTCGGCGTCGTGACGGAACTGCACTTCAAGACCCACCCGGCCCCGCAGGGCGTCTCGGCGTATCTGTCGTGGCCCTCGTCGAAGGCGGCCGCGGTGGTGAAGGCCTGGCAGGAGTGGGGCCCGTCACAGCCGGACGAGATCTGGTCGTCCCTCCATCTGGCGAGCGCCGCCGGCGGCAGGCCGACCGTCTCCGTCGCGGCCTTCTCGCTCGGCACCCACGGCGAGCTCAAGAACGCGGTCGACCGCCTCGCCGACCGCGTCGGCGCCCCGGCGAGCAGCGTCTCCCTCAAGCGGCGCTCCTACGAGGAGTCGATGGAGGTGTACGCCGGCTGCTCCTCGTTCCCGACGGACGCCCAGTGCCATCTGCCCGGCTCGACCCCGGGCCGTTCCCCGAAGGGCGCGCTGGGCCGCGAGACCTACGCCGCGGCGTCGGACTTCTTCGACCGCTCCCTCTCCGCGGCCGGCATCCGCACGCTGCTGTCCCAGATCGGCTCGGTACGCGGCGGCACGGGCAGCATCGCCCTCACCGCGCTGGGCGGAGCGGTCAACCGCGTCTCCCCCACCTCCACGGCCTTCGTCCACCGCCGCTCCCGCATGCTGGCCCAGTACATCGCCGCCTGGCGCCCGGGCACGACGGGCGCCACGGCCCGCGACTGGCTGTCCTCGGCCCACAGGTCCATGCGCCCCCACGCCTCAGGCGCGGCCTACCAGAACTACACGGACCCGACCCTGACGAACTGGCGCAAGGCGTACTACGGAGACGCGGCAACCCGCCTGACAAAACTGAAGAACGAGTACGACCCGAACCGCTTCTTCACGTACCCGCAGGCACTGTAGACAGAGCTGCGGGCATGCGTGCCTCCCCCAGTGCCTCAAGGGCCTGGGAGGTGCCCCCAGGGCGGCACGGGTGGACGGTGGGGCCCCCGCTCGAGCGAAGCCGAGAGTGGGGGAGGCACCCCGCTACGCCGGGCCGCGCACCCACCCGCCCTCAGCAGCCACGCCGGTTACTACGCAGCGAGGTCCCGCTCAGAAGCCTGCTCCCGCCGAGCCCCGGGAATCACCGCACCCTCCCCGTCACCGGCCCCGCGCCCGCGGCCCCGCACAAGCCACCCCACCCGAGGCGACCGCTCCACCGCCCGCACCACCGGCGTCAACAACGCCATGGCCACCGGCGACAGCAGCAACGCCACAGCCGTCCCCAGCGCGAACCCGCCCACGACGTCCGTCGGATAGTGCACACCCATGTAGACCCGGATGAACCCGCCGAACACCGCCAGCACCAACGCGACGAGCCCGAACTTCCGATGGGCGACGAACAGCCCCACCGCCATCGCCATGACGATCGTCGCGTGGTCGCTCACGAACGAGTAGTCGGTCTTGCCGGAGACGAGCACCTCGAGCCCCTGATGGTCGAGGAACGGCCGCGGCCGCTCCACGAACCCCCGTATCGGGACGTTCACCAGCACGGCGATCCCCGCCGCCAGCGGCGCCCAGATCAGCGCCGCGACGGAGGACGCCGCGTCCTCGTCCCCCCGGCGCCGCACGGTCCACCAGCACCAGACCACGAGCAGGACGATGGCGAGCAGCAGCCCGTATTCGCCCACGTACTCCATGACCCGGTCGAACCACCCTGGCGCGTCCTTGGCCAGGCCATTGATGTCGTACAGCAGGTCGACGTCAGGGTTCGACCCGGATTCGGCGAGTCCAGCCATGGTGCTGCGGCCCCTTCGTCGTCTCTCCCGGCGCACCTGTGCGTACGCCGCTCCTGCCACCCCCGTGGTTGTAGATCCGCTTCCGCACTGACGTCCGCTCGGCTACGTCATCAGGAACGCACGGTCCCCGTTGATACGTTCCACACTCCACCGAATGATCACGCAGACGTTATCGAAGAGAGATACGTCTTCGCAGCTCAGGGGGTGGGTTCACGCTCGGCTCACACCGTCGTGGGCAGTGCTTTCGCGCCATCTTCGGTGACTCGCGTGGCTCCGAAGTAGTCGCGGGTGTCGATCGGGTCGAACCGGATCACAGCACCTGTACGCGGCGCGTCGATCATGTACCCGCCTCCGACATAAATGCCGACATGCCGGATGGCCCGTGAATTGGTGGGATCGTCCGAGAAGAACACGAGGTCGCCGGGGAGCAGTTCGTCCCGGCTCGGGTGCGGTCCCGCGTTGTACTGGTCGTTGGCGACGCGCGGGAGCTTGATGCCCACGGTCTCGTAGGCGGCCTGGGTCAGGCCCGAGCAGTCGAAGCGTCCGCCCTGCTCAGCGGTACCGGTGCCGCCCCACAGATAGGGCGTGCCGAGCTTCTTCTGCGCGTACTCGATCGCGCCGGCGGCCTGCTCGGAGGGGTCGACCCGCCCGACGGGCGCCGCGAAGCTCTCCGAGAGCGTCGTGATCCTCTTCACGTAGTTCCGGGTCTCGCTGTACGGCGGCACGCCCCCGTACTTGATCACCGCGTACGCCCCCGCGTTGTACGCGGCCAGCATGTTTTCGGTCTGATTCCCGCCAACCTTCTTCACGTACGAGGCGAGTTCGCAGTCGTACGACGCGGCAGAGGGAATCGCGTCCTTGGGGTCCCACACATCCCGGTCCCCGTCCTTGTCCCCGTCGATGCCGTGCGAGGCCCAGGTGCCGGGGATGAACTGCGCTATCCCCTGCGCGGCGGCGTGGCTCTGGGCCCTCGGGTTGAACCCGCTCTCCTGGTAGAGCTGGGCGGCGAGCAGGGCCGGGCTGATGGCGGGGCAGAGGTTGCCCCACTTCTGCACCAGGGCCGAGTACGCGGCGGGCACCGCCCCCTTGGCCAGCGCCTTCGCCCCACCGCCCACGCCGTTGGCCAGGTTCCCGGCGACGATGTAGACCCCGACGACGAGCAGCATCACGAAGGCCAGGGCGGAGCTGATCGCAACACCCGCCACGATCCATGCCTTACGCACCGTCAACCGCCCCTCACCGCACGCGAGTCCGTCGCCTGGTCAGTGTAGAGGGGGCTGCCGCACTCAGGAATGATCACGAAGAGGAGAGTCGGGGGCGGAAAGAAGAACCGGCCACGGCACGGGCGGCACGGCTGAAGCACGCCTGGGGGAATCGACGCACGGGGTCGTCACGGGAGCGGGGGACCCACCCCTTCTTACGCCGGTCCCCCCACTCTCACGCCGGTTCCCCCACGGTCAGCGGATAGTGCGTGCCCGTCAGCTCCTCCGACACCCGCCACAGCCGGCGGGCCGTCAGCGGGTCGCTGGCCGCGTGGGAGCGGCTCACCAGGGTCGGGGCGCCGCGCATCTCGCCCAGGCCGTCGGGGCCGACGTAGCTCGCGCCGGGCAGGTCCTGGGTGGCGGCGTAGAGGGTGGGGAGGGCGCCCGCCCGGTCGTCCTGCGCGAGGAACCTGTTGCCGAGGCGCATGAAGGCGCGCGCCGCCGGGTTGGCCGCGTGGCTCTGGAGGTTGGTGGCCGCGTAGCCGGGGTGGGCGGCCAGGGCGCGGACGGTGGAGCCCGACTCCGCAAGCCGGCGCTGGAGTTCCAGGGTGAACAGGAGGTTCGCCAGCTTGGACTGGGCGTAGGCGCGCTGCGGGGTGTAGTTCGCCGTCAGGTCCAGGTCGTCGAAGCCGATCGTCGCGCCGCCCCAGCGGTGGGCGCCCGAGGAGACCGTGACGACACGGTCGGTGATGTGCGGGAGCAGCAGGTTGGTGAGGGCGAAGTGACCGAGATGGTTCGTACCGAACTGCATCTCGAAGCCGTCCTTGGTGCGCTGCCTGGGGAGCATCATCACGCCGGCGTTGTTGATCAGCGCGTGCAGCGGCTCCCGCCAGGCCTCGGCGAACTCCCGCACGGAGGAGAGGTCCGCCAGGTCCAGGCGCCGCACCTCGGTGCTGCCGTGCACGGTCGCCGCCGCGGCCCGCCCCCGCTCCGGATCCCGTACGGCGAGGACGACGTGCGCCCCCGCCCGGGCCAGCCCGTCGGCCGCGGTGAGACCGATGCCGCTGTTGGCGCCGGTGACGACGACGGTCCGGCCGGTGAGGTCCGGCAGGCGGCGCGCGTTCCCTGCCTCGTTGCTCTTCGTCTTCTGCTCAGCCATACCCTCGAATGTAGACGCCGACAACAATGCTGTCAACGACAACAATGATGGCGGTATCAACATCGGGATACGATGGTGCGCATGCCCGAGAGCCGCCCCTACCACCACGGAGACCTGCGCTCCACCCTGCTCGCCGGTGCCGAGCGCACCCTGCGGGAGAAGGGGGCCGGCGCGCTCTCGCTGCGCGAACTGGCCCGCGAGGCCGGCGTCAGCCATGCCGCACCGGGCCGCCACTTCAAGGACAAGCAGACCCTGCTCAACGCCCTCGCACTCGCCGGATACGACCGGCTGGGCCAGGCCCTGGACGGCGCCGACGACGCCGCCCTCCCGCTGGAGCGGCGGCTCACCGCCCTCGCCCGGAGCTATCTCGCCTTCGCGATCGACAACGCCGAGCTGCTGGAGCTCATGTACGCCCGCAAGCACGAGCCGGACGCCTCGGAGCAGATGGCCGCGGCCGTCGACCGGACGGTGGGCTCCCTGGAGCGGGTCATCGCCGACGCCCAGGAGCGCGGCGAGATCATCGCGGGCGACCCGCAGCACCTCACCCTGCTGACCGGCGCCACCCTCCAGGGCATCGCCTCCTTCGCGGCGGGCGGCATGCTCGCCCCCGAGGCGGCCCTGGACGGCATCGAGGAGCTCGTCCACCTCCTCCTGCACGGCCTCAAGCCCCGCTGATCCCAGGCCCCTTGGTCAAGCCGCACCCATCCCCCGGCCATCGAGCCGCCATCGACCAGTAAGCCCGGCCTCCCCTTCAGCAATACGGAGGTCAGGATTCCGAAAGCCGTCTTGTTGTCACGTACTCAACAAGCGATCGTCGTCGCGGGTCGCCGCCCCCGCCGGGAATCACACCGGCGGTTCCCCCACCCGCAGGCCTCTGTCCACCACTGCCAGGAGGCTGTACCTTGCGCACGACATCGCCCGACACCCCCTCCACCCGCCGTAGATGGGGCCGCACCGGCTCCGCCGTCATCGCCACCGCCGCGCTCCTGCTCACCGGCCTCGCCACCGCCGCCCACGCGGACGCGTCCCCGGCCGGCTCCCCCAAGGTCACCTGGACCCGTTCCTGCGCCCTCCCCCGGCACAAGAACGAGATGGCCTGCAACGCCCTGCGCGTCACAGGCGGCCGCACCGCCTTCCAGCAGCAGCACGGCATCTCGGCCATGGCCGCCGAGGCCTCCTCCCCCTCCGGCTACGGCCCCACCGACCTCCGCAGCGCCTACGGCCTCACCTCCGCCGCCGCGAACAACGGCTCCGGCCGGACCATCGCCATCGTCGACGCCTACGACGACCCGAACGCGGAGTCCGACCTCGCCACCTACCGCTCGCACTACGGCCTGCCCGCCTGCACCACGGCCAACGGCTGCTTCAAGAAGGTGAGCCAGACCGGCTCCACCACCTCCCTCCCCACCGCCGACAGCGGCTGGGCCGGCGAGATCTCCCTCGACCTCGACATGGCGAGCGCCGTCTGCCCGAACTGCCACATCACCCTCGTCGAGGCCAAGTCCGCCTCCATGGCCAACCTGGGCACCGCCGTCAACGAGGCCGTCGGCCTGGGCGCCAAGTACGTCTCCAACAGCTACGGCGGCGGCGAGTCCTCCTCCGACGCGACGTACGACTCCTCGTACTTCAACCACCCGGGCGTCGCCATCACCGTCAGCGCGGGTGACGCGGGCTACGGCGCCGAGTACCCGGCGGCGTCCAAGTACGTGACGGCCGTCGGCGGCACCAGCCTCACCGCCTCCTCCACCACCCGCGGCTGGAGCGAGAGCGTCTGGCGGACCAGCGGCACCGAAGGCACCGGCTCCGGCTGCTCCGCCTACGACACCAAGCCCGCCTGGCAGACCGACACCGGCTGCGCCAAGCGCATGATCGCCGACGTCTCGGCCGTCGCCGACCCGGCGACCGGCGTCTCCGTCTACGACACCTACGGCGCCGACGGCCAGGGCTGGGCCACCTACGGCGGCACCAGTGCCTCCGCCCCGATCATCGCGAGCGTCTACGCCCTGGCCGGCACCCCGTCCAGCGGCTCCTACCCGGCGAAGTTCCCCTACGCGAACACCTCCGCCCTGAACGACGTCACCAGCGGCTCCAACGGCAGCTGCACCACCGGCTACTTCTGCACCGCCCGGACGGGCTACGACGGCCCGACCGGCTGGGGCACTCCCGAGGGACTCGGCGCCTTCACCGGCTGACCCTTCCGATCCCGTGACAGAACGTCACCGAGGAACGGGCCGCGGCATCCCAGCCGCGGCCCGTTCGCCGCGTTCGGTAGCCTTCACCCGGAGAACACGGGCGCGACCACTCACCCGACCGACCGTCAAAAACGGTCCGTAAAGGTGACATGGGACGTAAAAAGGCACAACGACGGAACCTCACGACAGGTTTCACTCAGGCCTCATTGCCCGTCGTGACCTGCCGTGATACACAGAGTGACCATACGATCCTTCGCACACCGTCCGTCGCCTCCCCTAGGGGCCGGCGCGGAACGGTGGCAAGGTATTCGTACGAAACCCGCCAATCAATGACGCCAAGTCGACATCCGGCAGCGTCATTGTCGGCGAGAATGAGGCCTGACCTCTGCACGACCGCAGAGGGTACGGAACTACCCAACAGGGGCGGTGACTTACATGCTCTTTGCGGCCGATAAGGGAGACATCAACACGATCATCGGCGGGATCGCTCCGGACTGGGGCCCCTTCGGCAGCCTGGGCAACGAGGCCAAGGTGATGATCGAGGTCGTGATGGCGGTCGCCATCCTGCTCTGCCTCGGCATCGCCATCTGGGGCGCGGCCAAGCAGCGCATCGGTGCCACTGCCCTCCGGGACACGTTCAGCGCGGAACAGGGCAAAGGCCTCATCATCGCCGGCCTCACAGGAGTCTTCATCATCGGCTCCCTCGGCACGCTGTTCACCATCGTGTACGGCATGGCCGTGTAGCCCGGGCACCATCCGCCCGGCCGGGCGCGCCCGGCTCCTCCATCCCACCCGCCCGTCGTGCCCACCGGCTGAGGTTGCGTTTCCCTGATGTCGAGTCACCACACCGCGCCCGCGCGGGAACCAGCACGGCTACCGTCGTACGAGGAGTATGAGAAGTACGACCGGTACCAAGTGTTTCCGCACGACGTCGAGGGGGCGTACGCGGCATGAGTCTCGGTGACGAGCACGAGGCCTCCGGCGGCTACGGCGGCACGGGCCAGACCCGCACCCGCCTGCCCGACACCGACCCCGACGCCTACGGCACCCCCCGCCGCACCCCCCGCTCCTCCTCCCGCAGCCTGGTCACGGTGGTCGGCGTCGTAGTCCTCCTCCTCGCGGCCATCGCCTTCGCGAACCGCGGGGGCGGCGATACCGACAAGACCGAGTCCTCCGGCAACAAACCGGAGACAGCGGCCACGGCGCCTTCGGGCCAACGCCCCGTCCAGTCCAAGTCGGGCGACATCCCGTCGGGCTTCCGGCAGGACCAGGTGGGGGCGGAGAGCGCGGCGGCCAACTACGCCGTGGTGCTGGTCTCGGCCGACATCCTCAAGCCCGTACGGCGCACCGAGATCGTCCGACAGGTGTTCGACGCCGACCGAGTCTCCGAGCTTGAGAGAAACCTCGACCAGGTGTACGACAAGGCGTTCCTCGACAAGGTCGGCCTGGACGAGAACGGCGAGGCGCCGAAGGGCAGCACGTACGTCTCCCGCACCATGCCGGTCGGCACCAGAACCACCGAGTACTCGGGCAGCGCCGCCACCGTCGAGGTCTGGTGCACAGGTGTGTTCGGGATGACGGGGGAGAGCTCGCAGAACCCGGTCACCAACGACTGGTTCACCATGACCCTGAAGTTGCGCTGGACCGACGGCGACTGGAAGGTCGACAGCTTCTCCCAGAAGGAAGGCCCTGCGCCGGTCAACGGCGACAACAAGGTGTCGACGTCGGACGACATCTCGAAGGCCGTCGAGGAGTTCGGAGGGTTCACGTATGCCCGGTAGCCCGCGCCGCGCAGTCAAGCTCGCCGCCACCCTCACCGCCGTACAGACCACCGTGATCCTGCTCGCCGGCCGAGCGGTGGCGGCGCCCACGCCTTCGCCCACGCCCAGCGACGACAACTGCTCCCTGCTCTCCGGCAGGGCCAGAGAGATCTGCGAAGGCGACACCGGCAGCGCCGGTGGCGGCGGAGGCGGCGGCACCTCCCGCCTCGACCCCACCTCCACCCTCGACCCCCTCTCCTCCCTCGCCAAGGGCTGCGCCGAAGCCGCCTCATGGACCGTCGACAAGCTCAGCGTCGCCGTGAAGGAGACGGCCAACGTCGACTTCACCAACCCCAAGTTCCTCCAGCAGTACGCCGTCGTCTTCGCCGCCTCGACGGTCCTCACGCTCCTGCTCTGGCTCATGGCCGTGGCCAAACGAGCCGTCCGCGGCGTCCCCCTCAGCACCGCCATCGGCGAAGCCATCGGCTTCCTCTGGCTGACCGTGCTGGCCTCCGCCTTCACCCCCCTGATCCTCTACACCGTCGTATCGGCCACGGACGGCATCACCGAGGTCCTCGCGAAGGCCACCGGCGACCAGACCGACGCCTTCTTCGGCACGTTCTCCGAGGCCCTCAAGAAGGGCGAGGACATCGGCGGCGGCCCGATCATGCTGATCGTCGTCTCCCTGGTCAGCATCCTCGCCGCCGGCGTCCTCTGGCTGGAGCTCGTCATCCGCGCCGCCCTGCTCTACGTCGGCGCCCTCCTCGGCACCGTCGTCTACGCCGGACTCGTCGACAAGAACCTCTGGGGCCACGTCCGCCGCTGGGCGGGCATCATGATCGCGGTGATCCTGATCAAGCCCGTCATCGTCATCGTGCTCGGCCTCGCCGGCGCGCTCTCCGCCGACGACGGCCCGGACGCCTTCTCCGCCGTCGTCTCCGGCCTCGCCATCATCCTGCTCGCCATCTTCGCCAGCGCGATGATCTACCGCTTCGTCCCCGGCTTCGGCGACGAGATCGCCGGCTCCCGCAACAACCGCCTCATGCAGGGCGCCGAGGGCAAGGCCGCCGCGGTCATCAGCTCCCCGGCGACCCTGGTCGCGCAGGGCATCAAGACCCACAGCTCCCGCGCGGACAACAAGGGCGGCTCAGGCGGCCAGTCCTCCGCCCCCCGCCCCTCGAACCCCGCCTCCGGCGGAGTCGCCGCGCACAGCTCGCGCCCCTCGAACGGCGGCGGCGGATCTGTCCCCTCCGCCGCACCCGCACCCCGTTCGAGCAGCCCCGTCAACACTCCCCACGCCAGCAACACCCGCAACAGCAGCAGCAACCGCACGGGAGGTGAAGGGCGTTGACGACCGAGTCCCACGTGTCCCATCCGGTCACGCCCCGCCGTACATATCTGATCGGCCGCGCCCGGCCGAACGCGATCATCGGCCGCAACCGCGAGACCGGCGAGATCGCCCTGATCGTCGTGGGCGCGTTCCTCGGCATGATGTGCGGACTCCTCGTCCCCGTGCTGTCCCTGCGCATCGTGCTGCTGGCCGGGTTCCCGATGCTGGCGCTGGCCGCGGTGTACGTGCCGTTCAAGCACCGCACGTTCTACAAGTGGTTCGAGATCAACCGCAGCTACAAGCGGACCCTCAAGCGGGGCACCACCTACCGCTCGACGGCCGTCGAGGCCGGCACCCGACTGGACGGCCGTGAGGTCGAGGTCGGACCGCCCCCGGGCATCGGCCGCGTCACCTGGCTGGCCGCCCCCTTCGGGCCCGACGAGATCGCCGTACTGCTGCACGCCGACCGCAAGACCGTCACCGCCGCCATCGAGATCGAGGGCCCCGGCGTCGGCCTGCGCGACTCCGAGGACCAGGAGGCCCTGGTCGACCGCTTCGGCACCCTGCTCAAGCACGTGGCCAACGGCGACGGCTTCGTCACCCGTCTGCAGATGCTCGCCCGCACCCTCCCCGCCGACCCGGACGCGCACGCCAAGGACGTCTCCGTCCGCGGCGACGAGAAGTCACCGCCGTGGCTGCAGCAGTCGTACGACCAGCTCCAGTCGATGGTGTCCACCAGCAGTGAGCAGCACCGCGCCTACCTCGTCGCCTGCATGCACTACACGCGCGAGCTCGCCGCCGAGGCCAACGCCATGGCCCGGGCCGCCCGCGCCCACGGTGGCAAGGTCGACCGGGACGCCGGGCTCGCCGTCGTCATGGCCCGCGAGCTGACCGACATCTGCTCGCGCCTGCAGGAGGCCGACATCCGCGTACGGCAGCCGCTCGGTCAGGGGCGACTGTCCTCGCTGATCCACTCCATGTACGACCCGGACCACCCGATCGACCACATCCAGGCGATGTCGAAACGCAATGCCTGGCCGGCCGAGCTGGACGCCATGGAGCCCACGTATCTCCAGGCCAAGACCCGGGAGTCCAGCACCCGCGCCCCCTGGTGCCACGCCACCGCCTGGGTGAAGGAGTGGCCGATGACCCCCGTCGGCGTCAACTTCCTCGCCCCTCTCCTCGTCCACACCCCGGACGTCATCCGCACGGTCGCCGTCACGATGGACCTCGAACCCACCGAGGTCGCCATCGAGCGCATGCTCACCGAGAAGACCAACGACGAGGCCGAGGCGTCCCGCGCCGCCAAGATGAACCGCACCGTCGACCCGCGCGACGTCGCCGCGAACTCCCGGCTCGACCAGCGCGGCGAGGACCTCGCCAGCGGCGCGGCCGGCGTCAACCTCGTCGGCTACATCACCGTCTCCTCCCGCACACCCGACGCCCTCGCCCGCGACAAGCGGACGATCAGGGCCTCGGCCGGAAAGTCGTACCTGAAGCTGGAATGGTGCGACCGCGAGCACCACCGCGCCTTCGTGAACACCCTTCCCTTCGCCACCGGCATTCGGAGGTAGGACCTGATGCGGGACCCGCTGTCCGTCCTCACCGACGCCTTCACGTCCTTCCTCTTCGGGAAGGTCGAGACGACCAGGCTCCCGGTGCGCACGTCCACGGGCCAGGCCCAGGCGGTGTACCTGCCGACGGCGGCCCCGGGCCTCGGCGACTCCGGCGTCATCATCGGCCGCGAGGTGTACTCCGGAAAGGGATACATCTACGACCCCTTCCAGCTGTACGGCCAGCAGCTCCCCGCCCCCCACTGGCTGGTCCTCGGCGAGTCCGGCAACGGCAAGTCGGCGCTGGAGAAGACGTACGTCCTGCGCCAGCTCCGCTTCCGCGACCGCCAGGTCGTCGTCCTGGACGCCCAGGGCGAGGACGGCGTCGGCGAGTGGAACCTCATCGCCCAGGAGCTGGGTATAACCCCCATCCGCCTGGACCCGATGGCCGCCCTGGACATGGGGATCCGCCTCAACCCGCTCGACCCGGCGATCACGACGACGGGCCAGCTCGCGCTGCTCCGCACGATCATCGAGGTCGCGATGGGCCACGGCCTGGACGAACGCTCCGGCTTCGCCCTGAAGGTCGCGCACGCCTACGTCAACGAGACCATCGTCGACCGCCAGCCGGTCCTCACCGACATCGTCGAGCAGCTGCGCCACCCCGAACCCGAGTCGGCCGAGGCGATGAACGTCGCCATAGACGACGTACGGGCCTGGGGCCTGGATGTCGCGCTGGTCCTGGACCGCCTGGTCGACGGCGACCTCCGAGGCATGTTCGACGGCCCGACGACGGTCGGCATCGACCTCGACGCGCCCCTCATCGTCTTCGACCTGTCCCACATCGACCGCAACTCCATCGCCATGCCCATCCTCATGGCGATCGTCGGCGTGTGGCTGGAGCACACCTGGATCCGCCCCGACCGGAAGAAGCGCATCTTCCTGGTCGAGGAGGCCTGGCACATCATCAACAGCCCCTTCGTGGCGCAGCTGTTCCAGCGACTGCTGAAGTTCGGCCGACGGCTCGGCCTGTCCTTCGTCGCGGTCGTCCACCACCTCTCGGACGTCGTCGACGGCGCGGCGGCCAGAGAGGCGGCGGCCATCCTGAAGATGGCCTCGACGCGGACGATCTACGCCCAGAAGGCAGACGAGGCACGAGCGACCGGCCGCGTCCTCGGCCTCCCCCGCTGGGCGGTCGAGATCATCCCGACCCTCACCCCGGGCATCGCCGTCTGGGACGTCAACGGCAACGTCCAGGTCGTCAAACACCTGATCACGGAGACCGAACGCCCGCTGGTCTTCACCGACCGCGCGATGACCGAGTCCTCCGCCGACCTCGCGGACGACGAGGCCCTGCGCGCCGCCGAACTGGAGGCGGAGGAACGGGCCGCGGCCTTCGTGGAACACCACCTGGGCGACTCCGAATCGACGGTGGCGTAGAGGGAGAACGCGTGAGACCGGACGACCGCCGCACCCAGCGGGACGGCCAGGGAGGCATCCCCGACGGCCTGCTGATCGGCATACTCGCGTTCCTCCTCGGCATGACCCTGCTGGTGTGGACGGCCACCGGCCTCGCCGCCTGGTTCGCCCACGGCTCCTGGCCGTCCGGCGTCACCTTCACCCGCACGCCCCTCGCCATGCGCGGCCTCATCGCCCAGCCCCACGACCTTCCCGGCGCCTGGCCGGACACACCCCCCGGCGAACTCTCGGGCTACGGCCTGTTCTGGGGCCTGTTCATCGGCCAGTTGATGATCCTGGTCGTCCTGACGGTCTTCGTGATGGGCACACTGGCCCGATGGAGGGCGGTCCGCGCGAGGCGCCGGGAGGAACGGGCGACGGCTACGGCACCGGGCCCGGCAGCGGGCGCGTACGAGCCCCACACACCGGCGCAACACGAGACCCGGGCGGCGGTGCGGGAGCACACATTCCCGGCGGCACAGCACGAGGTCCCGGCGCGGGCTCCGTACGACCTCCAGGGAACGGCACAGCACGAGGTCCCGCCACGGGCGCAGCACGACCTCCAGGGAACGGCACAGCACGAGATCCCGCCACGGGCGCAGCACGACCTCCAGGGAACGGCACAGCACGAGATCCCGGCAACGACGCAGGAGCCCGCCTCCCCGGCAGCCCAGCACAATCTCCGGGCAGCGGCGCAGCACGCTGCCCCGGCTGCGGCGCACCAGGAGATTCCGGCAGCGGCACACGAGCGCACCGCCCCGGCGCCGCAGCACGAGCTCCCCACCCCCCGCCGCTCGCCCGCCGACCCCACGGGCCCCCTGGACGCGACAGCGACCCCGGCACCTCTGTTCGCCCAGGAACGGGTGGGCGGGTGGGAAAAAATCCTCGTAGCCCCAAGGGAAGCCCGCCAGACCACCGCCACCCAGGCGGTACGCGACGCGGAAGGCCCGGCCCTCATCGTCACGTCGAACCCCGCCCTCTGGCAGAGCACCAAGGACGCCAGAGCCAAACTGGGCCCCACCCACCTCTACGACCCCACCCACCTCTGCGACACCCCGTCCCGCCTCCACTGGTCCCCCACAGCCGGCTGCGAGGACAAGGCAACGGCGACCGCGAGAGCCACCGCCCTCCTCACCCCCGTCCGCCCCACCGCCAAACTCGACCAAGCCCTCAGCGACACAGCCGAGACACTCCTGCGGAGCTACCTGCACGCCGCGGCCATCGACGGCCGCACCATCCGCCACGTCCACCGCTGGTCACAGGGCACCCAGATCCAGGACGCCGTACGCATCCTCCGTACGAACCCCAAGGCCGCCCCGGGCGCCGCCGGCGAACTCGAAGGCACTCTCACCGCCCACCCGGAACGCCGGGACATGGCCCAGCAGTTGACCACCCGCGCCCTCGCGGCCCTCTCCACGGTCAACATCCGCGAAGCCTGCACTCCCAACCGAAGTGATGCCCTCGCCTTGGATTCCTTCGTCCACGAAGGGGGCACGCTTTATGTGGTGGGGGAATCCATCGAGGACCCCAGGACCAAGCCGGGCGCGATGCCCTTCCTGACGGCCCTCGTCTCCAGCGTGGTCGAGCGCGGCCGGCACATGGCCGAACGGTCATCCTCCGGTCGCCTCGACCCACCAATGACGCTCGTCCTGGACGACGTCGCAGCCGTGGCTCCGCTTCCCCAGCTGCCGGAGCTGCTGGCCACCGGAGCGGACCGGGGCATGCCGACCCTGGCCCTGCTCCGGTCCCGCGAACAGGGCCGCGCCCGCTGGCCGCACGACGAACTACCTGTCTGAGCGCGCTCACTCCCGCTCGAGCACGAACTCCAACTCCCGCTCCCCCGCGTCCCCCAGCGGCACGGTCACCCCGCTCGGCAGAAACCCCGCGCGCCGATAGAACCGCTGCGCCCGCCCGTTCTCCTCGTGCACGATGAGCCGCACCCGCTCAAGCCCCTGCGCCCACGACCATTCCAGGGCCGCGTCGAACAGCACCTCGGTCAGCCCGCTCCCGCGCTCCTCGGGCCGTACGAACACAGCGACGACATGCCCCTGCTTCCGCTCCACCTCGAACCCGGCCCAGTCCGTCGTCCCGGGCTCCTCCACGAGCACGGTCAACGTCCCCACCCACAGCCCGTCAGGCCCCTCGGCGATGATCTGCTGTGCCCTGTCCGCCCCTTCGGCGGCACGCGCCGTCCGCTCCTGCCAGAAGGAGTCCGGCTTGGCCACGGCCTCCTCGTACGTCTCCAGAAAGGCGAGGTGCGCCACCGGGTCCCGCAGCGCCGCGAGCCGCAGTTCCTTCGCCGCGGGCCACTCGTCAGCACGGACGGACCGGATCACATAGCTCATGCGGGCCACGGTAGTACCCGGGTACGACACCCCTCACCCCGATTACCGCCGCGGGTCCGACGCCCGCCGCCCCGGCACGCACGAGCATCGAAGCATGCTGACGGCACACGAACTGACCAAACGCTACGGCGACCGGACGGTCGTCACGGACCTGTCCTTCACCGTCCGACCCGGCACCGTCACCGGCTTCCTCGGCCCGAACGGCGCCGGCAAGTCCACGACCATGCGGATGATCCTCGGCCTCGACGCCCCCACCCGCGGCCACGCGACCGTGGGCGGACGCTCCTACGCCGCACACCCCGCACCCCTCACCGAGGTCGGCACCCTGCTGGAGGCCCGCTCGGTCCACCCCGGCCGCACCGCCTACCACCACCTGCGCGCCCTCGCCCACACCCACGGCATCCCCCGCGCACGCGTCGAACAGGTCCTCGCCCTCACCGGCCTCACGGACGTCGCCCACCGCCGCGTCAAGGGCTTCTCCCTCGGCATGGGCCAACGCCTCGGCATCGCCGCCGCCCTCCTCGGCGACCCGGCCACCGTCGTCCTCGACGAACCGGTCAACGGCCTCGACCCCGAGGGCGTCCTGTGGATCCGTACCCTCCTCAAGTCCCTCGCCGCCGAGGGCCGCACGGTCTTCGTCTCCTCCCACCTGATGAGCGAGATGGCCCTCACCGCCGAGCACCTGGTCATCATCGGCCGCGGCCGCCTCCTCGCCGACACCACGGTCACCGACTTCGTACGCGACTCCGGCACGGGCACCACCAAGGTCGTCACCCCGGAGGCCGCCACCCTCGTAGACCTCCTCTCCTCCCCCGGCATCGACATCACCACCGACACCCCCGGCACCCTCCAGGTCCGCGGCACGGACGCCGAACACATCGGCCGCACGGCAGCCGCCCACGGCATCCCCCTCTACGAACTCACCCCGAGCACCACCTCCCTGGAAGAGGCCTTCATGGACCTCACCCGCGACGCGGTCGAGTACACGGCGACCCTGGAAGGAGCGGCAGCATGACCACGACGGCCCTCCCCTACCGCGTGACCCCGGCCCGCGTCCTGCGCTCCGAGTGGCACAAGCTCTGGACGCTGCGCTCCACCTGGGTCACCCTGGTCGCGACCAGCGCCCTCACCGCCGCCATGGGCGCGGGCCTGGGCGCCTCCTACGACGGCACCGGCGAACGCGAGATGGACACGGTCCTCTTCGTCCTCCTCGGCACCCAGTTCGCCCAGATCAACCTCGCCGTCCTGGGCATCCTGGCCACCGCGGGCGAGTACTCCACGGGCCAGATCCGGGCCACGATGACCGCCGTCCCCCGCCGCCTGCCCGTCCTGTGGTCCAAGGCCGCCGTCCTGGCCGCGGTGGCGTTCCCCCTCACCTTGGCGACGAACCTCCTCACCTTCCCCCTCGCCCAGTCCTTCCTCTCCGGCACCGACCAGTCCGCCGCCCTCGGCGACCCGGGCGTCCTGCGCGCCCTCGCCGGCAACGCGGCCGGCCTCACCCTGCTGGCCGTCCTCGCCCTCGGCATCGGCGCCCTGGTCCGCTCGGTCCCGATGGCCATCGGCGCCTTCATCGGACTCATCATGATCGTCCCGGAGATCCTGGCCATGCTCCCGTACGAGTTCGTCGGCGACGCCGTCCGCCACTTCCCCGGCAAGGCCCTGGAAGCCCTCACCACCGCCCAGCCCCTGCCCGGCGCGACCTCCCCGAGCGCGGCCCTGCTGGCCATGCTCCTGTGGACGGCGGCGACCCTCGCGACAGCGGCGACGGTGCTGCGCCGCCGAGACGTCTGACACGCGGCATCGGAAACCCGGACGATGGACCCCGTGACGGAAGACAGGGCGCCGGAGCCCCTCACCGAGTACGCCCACCGCATCACCCGCAAGGTGCGCGCCTTCGACCAACGCCACCCGCTTCTGTGGGACCTGCACTTCACCGGTTTCTGGGTGACGGCGGCCCTGATCGACTACGGCGGCGGAGGCTGGCGCCACAACGCGCACAACCTGGATGTCCCCGGCTGGCTCCTCTTCACCCTGAGCCTCGGCCTCTCGGCCCCCCTGCTCCGGCGTCGCACCCACCCCGGCGCCGTCCTGGTCACGATGGTGCCCTTCGCCGTCGTCAACGCATGGACCGGCGCCGCGCTCCAAGCAGCCCTGCTCCAGCTGGCCGTGATCTACCACATCGCCCTGCGCCGCACCCTGCGCGACCTGTGGTGGGCCACGGCCCTGATGTTGACCCCGGTCCTCGTGACGACCGCCCGCTACGGCGATGAGGGCAGCTGGGAACAGCAGATCGGCTCACAGCTCATGTCGATCACCGTGGCCGCCCTCATCGGCATCACGGTCCGCACCCGCCGCAACTACACCGAGGCCCTGGAGGACCGCGCCCGCCGCCTGGAGACCGAGCGCGACCAGCAGGCCCAAATCGCCACCGCCGCCGAACGCGCCCGCATCGCCCGCGAGATGCACGACATCATCGGACACAACCTCTCGGTCATCACCGGTCTGGCCGACGGCGGCCGCTACGCCGCCGCCAAGTCCCCTGAGCGCGCCGGCCAGGCCCTCGAAGCCATCGCTACCACAAGCCGCCAGGCCCTCACCGAACTCCGTCGCCTCCTCGACGTCCTACGGGAGGAGGAGAAGAACCAGGCCGAACTGACACCCCAACCCGGCCTCACCGACCTCGACCAACTCCTCGACGGCGTACGCTCCGCAGGCCTCCCCGTCCACATCACCACCCGCGGCACCCCCACACTCCCCCCGGGCCGCCAGCTCACCGTCTACCGCGTCATCCAGGAAGCCCTCACCAACACCCTCAAACACGCCGGCCCCGGCGCCACCGCGGAGATAGACCTGTCCTACGAGGAGAAGGCCGCCGTCACCGTCGACATCACGGACACAGGCAACGGCCGCAGAACGGACGACGCTCCTCCCCGAGACGGTCGTGGACTACCCGGAATGCGCGAGCGAACCGCTCTGTACGACGGCACACTTGAGGCCGGCCCTCGCCCCCACCCTGAGCAGGGCTGGCGCGTCCGTCTCCATCTCCCGGAGGAAACCCCGCAGTGACCACGGTCCTCATCGCCGACGACCAGCCCCTCCAGCGCTTCGGCTCTCGCATGCTCCTGGAGAGCCAGGACGATATGACGGTCGTCGGCGAGGCCGCGAACGGCAGCGAAGCGGTCCGCATGACGGCGGAGCTCCACCCCGACGTCGTCCTGATGGACATCCGCATGCCCGGCCTGGACGGCATCGAGGCGACCCGCCGCATCGCCGCCGCCGGCGACCGCACCCGCATCCTGATCGTCACCACCTTCGACCTGGACGAATACGCCTACGCCGGCCTCCGCGCCGGCGCCTCCGGATTCCTCGTCAAGGACGCCCAGCCCGAGGAACTCCTCTCCGGCATCCGCGCGGTGGCCACCGGCGACGCGGTCGTCGCCCCCAGCCTGACCCGCCGCCTCCTGGACTCCTACGTCCACCACCTGCCGACCGACCCCTCGGCCGAGGACCTGACACAGGAGGACCCACGCCTCGCGTCCCTCACCGACCGGGAACGGGAAATCCTCACGGTCATCGGCCAGGGCTGGACGAACACGGAGATAGCCAGTCGCCTCCACCTGGCCGAGTCGACGGTGAAAACCCACGTGGGCCGCATCCTCGCTAAGACGGGCTCCCGAGACCGTATCCAGGCGGTCATCCTGGCGTACGACACAAAACTGGTTGAGCCGTCATAACTGCCCGCGAGGGGCCCTGAAACGCAGAAAACCCCGTGCCGAATGGCACGGGGTTTTCTTTCAATGATTGTTCGGCGGCGTCCTACTCTCCCACAGGG
>NZ_JBVIWP010000011.1:0-72141 GCF_055594445.1 Streptomyces sp. NPDC040589
GTTGATAGGCCGGATATGGAAGCACGGTAACGTGTGGAGTTGACCGGTACTAATAGGCCGAGGGCTTGTCCTCAGTTGCTCGCGTCCACTGTGTTAGTTCTGAGACAACGAACAGTTGTCGGCTTTGAGCAGAACAAACAATTAAAGAGTGTGCTTGTTCGCTCGAAACCATTAGGGTTTCGGTGGTTATAGCGTAGGGGAAACGCCCGGTTACATTTCGAACCCGGAAGCTAAGCCTTACAGCGCCGATGGTACTGCAGGGGGGACCCTGTGGGAGAGTAGGACGCCGCCGAACAATCTTTGGAAGGACCCCTGGTCCCAGCGTTCAGCTGGGACCAGGGGTCCTTTTTTATTTTGCGGTGCGCACCGGGTAGCCGGCTGCGCGAGAATGACTTGCGGTACCGAAGACAGGAGTCACCATGTCCACCAACTCTCCCGACGACCGACCGGAGCGCGATCAGCGGCGACGGGAGGGGGACCGGAGCGACCGTGGCGGTCAGCGCGGGGACCGTGGAGACCGTGGGGGCTTCCGCCGCGACAACAACCGCCGCGACAACGACCGTGGTGGCTTCGGCCGTCGTGAAGGTGACCGAGGCGATCGAGCCGACCGCGGTGAGCGCGGTGGCTTCCGGCGTGACGATCGTCGCGACGACAGCCGTGGTCGTGACGACAACCGCGGTGGTGGGTTCGGCCGGCGCGACGACCGTGACCGGGGACCGCGCAGGGACGACCGCGACCGCGGCGGGTTCCGGCGTGACGACCGCGGTGACCGTCCCGCCTTCCGGCGCGACGACCGTGGAGAGCGCCGCGACGATCGGGACCGTGGTGGCTTCCGGCGTGACGACCGTCGCGACGACAGCCGTGGTCGTGACGACAACCGTGGCGGTGGCTACGGTCGGCGCGACGACCGCCGGGGCGATGTCCGTCGTGGAGACGACCGTGGACCGCGCGGTGGTTTCCGACGGGACGACAGGCGCGATGACCGTCGAGACGATAGGCGTGACGACCGTCGAGATGACAGGCGTGACGACCGTCGAGATGACAGGCGTGACGACCGTCGCGATGGCGACCGCGGTGGGTTCCCGCGGCGCGACGACCGCGGAGAGCGTCGCGACAACCGGGACCGCAACTTCCGTGGTGACGACCGGGACCGTAACTCCCGTGGTGACGATCGCGACCGTGGTTTCCGGCGTGACGACCGCGGTGGTTTCCGCCGTGATGACAGGCGCGATGACCGTCGTGACGAGCGCCGTGGGGACGACCGCGGGGAGCGTGGCGGTTTCCGTCGGGACGACGCCGGTCGAGGCGGGCGTGGTGGCTTCCGTCGCGACGACGCTCCGCGCGGCGAGCGGGGCGAGTTCCGGCGCGACGACCACCGCGGCGACCGTGGTGATCGCAGCGAGCGTGGCGGCTTCCGTGGGCGCGATGACCGTGGCGGGCGCGACGACCGTGGCGGGCGTGGGCCGCGGCGGGACGATCGCGATCGCGGCTTCCGGCGCGAGGGCGGTGACCGTGGTGGTTTCCGTGGGCGCGACGACCGACGTGGCGCCGGCCGGTTCCGTGAGGAGCGGGAGCGGGACAGGGAGCCGATCAAGCGGCTGCCGATCCCCGAGGACGTCACGGGCGAAGAGATCGACAAGGACGTACGGCAGGAACTGCAGAGCCTGCCGAAGACGCTCGCGGACGACGTCGCCAAGAACCTGGTGATGGTCGCTCGGCTCCTCGACGAGGACCCCGAGGGCGCGTACGGCTACTCGCGGGTCGCGCTGCGGCTGGCGTCGCGTGTCGCCGCCGTGCGGGAGGCCGCCGGGTTCGCCGCGTACGCCAACCAGAAGTACGGCGAGGCGCTGGCCGAGTTCCGGGCCGCCAAGCGGATGACCGGGAACATCGACCTGTGGCCCGTCATGGCCGACTGCGAGCGTGGGCTCGGGCGGCCGGAGAAGGCGCTGGACATGGCCGGCGCCCCCGAGGTGCACAAGCTCGACAAGGCCGGACAGGTCGAGATGCGGCTCGTCGCCGCCGGTGCGCGGCGTGACATGGAGCAGCTGGACGCGGCCATCGTGACACTGCAGAGCCCCGAGCTGGCCGCCAACTCCGTGCAGCCGTGGACCGCGCGGCTGCGGTACGCGTACGCCGACGCGCTGCTCGCCGCCGGGCGGGAGAGCGAGGCGCGGGAGTGGTTCGCGAAGGCCGTGGAGGCTGACCGGGACGGCAGCACGGACGCGTCGGACCGGCTCGCCGAGCTGGACGGTGTGGAGTTCGTCGACGTCATGACCGATGACGACAGCGACACCGACGACGTGAGCGACGGCGGGGACTCCTCCGAGGAGGAGAAGAAGGACTGACGTCCGGTGGAAGGGGGCGGATCCCGGTGTGGATCCGCCCCTTTTCTCTGTGGCCAGAGGCCCAGCTTCTTTGTGTTCAGAGGTCGAGCGTGCGCAGCACCAGGCCCGATGCCGGCTTCGGGCCGAACGACGTCGACTTGCGCGGCATCGTCACGCCCTGGCGGGCCAGGTCGCGGACGACCTCCTCGCGGACCGGGTGCATCAGGACGGCCGTACCGCCGTCGCGTTCCGCCTTGGCGACCGTGGCGGCCGTGTCGTGGATGTAGGCGATGTGGGCGGGGGAGTCCTCGGGGATGTGCCAGACGTGCTCGAGGAGCGTGGCGTGCAGGACCGTCGCGTCGAGGGTGCGCCAGGCAGCGGGGCGGTCGGCGGGGATCGTACGGGCCAGGAGATCCGGGTCCGGGTGGTCGACGAGATGGAAGGAACCGTCGCCGGCCAACAGGAACGCGTTGCCCTCGCAGGCCGCGTCCGCCAGCGCCTCCAGGGCCTCGGGCAGGGGGGCCACCAGGCGGCGTACCCGGAACAGACCGTGCAGGGCTGCCACGGCCCGGTCGACCGGCAGGTCGTGGAGGAGACGGTGGATGGCGCGGACCCGGAGGGGGTAGCGGGCCGTGTCGACCAGGAGGACCAGGCCGTGGTCCCACGGGCTGGGGGAGGGGTGTTCCGTGCGGAGCCGGCAGTAGGTCGCCCAGCGGTGGTGGCCGTCGGCGATGAGGGCCTGGTGACGGGCCAGGTCGGTCTGGATCGCAGCCAGGTCGGCGGGCGCGGTCACGGACCACAGGCGGTGGCTGAAACCGTCCTCCGTGGTGGTGGAGAGGAGAGGCGGCCGGTCGGCGGTGCGCTCGATCAGGTCCGCCGTGGTCGTCGTCGGGCCGTCGCCGCGGTAGGTCAGCAGGAGGGGCTCGAGGTTCGCGGACGTGGCCCGCATCAGGGCCGCGCGGTCGGCGACGATGTGGGGCATGACGTCCTCGTGCGGCAGCACCACCTGCTCGGCGGGGTCCGACACGCGCAGGGCGCCGATGATGCCGCGTTGCAGCATGCCGTCGCCGTCCCGTTGCTCGTAGATGTACAGGCCGGGTTCCGGGTCGGTGGCCAGGACGCCCTCGGAGAGCCAGCGGTGCAGGGTCTCGGCGGCCTGTTCGTTGCGGGCGCTGGGCGTGGCGGCCTGGGGCAGGATCAGGCGCACGATGTTGTGCGGGTCGGAGGACTCGAGGTGGTGCAGACCGTCGGGACGAACCACGACGTCATACGGCGGAGATGTCACGGCGGCAAGGCTGCCGACCCGGTCGGGGTCGTAACGAAGGCCTCGGAACGGGGTGAGTTCCAGGCCTCGGTGCGCCGTTGCCTCCGAGTGACCTGCTGTGTTCATCCCGGCATCGTACGGGTGTCAGTGGCATGGGGGATGATCGGGGGAAAGCCGTCGAACGAGGAGCGATGCGGGATGAGCCGGAGCGTCAGGACGAGGCCCGAGGGCAGTGGGCAGGCCCTGAGCGAGGCGTACGACACGGCGCTGCTCGATCTGGACGGGGTCGTGTACGCGGGTGGGAGCGCGATCGCGTACGCCGTCGAGTCGCTGGCCGAGGCGCGGGCGGGCGGGATGCGGCTCGCGTACGTCACGAACAACGCGCTGCGGACTCCGGACACCGTGGCCGCGCATCTGACCGAGCTGGGGATACCCACGGGCGCGGACGACGTCATCACCTCGGCGCAGGCGGTCGCCCGGCTGATCAGTGAGCAGGTGCCGCAGGGCGCCCGGGTGCTGGTGATCGGAGGGGAAGGGCTGCGGGTGGCACTGCGCGAGCGCGGGCTCGTGCCCGTCGAGTCGGCGGACGACGATCCGGCGGCGGTGGTGCAGGGGTTCGGCGGGCCCGAGCTGCCGTGGGGCCGGTTCGCGGAGGCCAGTTATGCGGTCGCGCGCGGCGTGCCGTGGTTCGCCTCCAACACCGACCTGACGATTCCGAGCGGGCGCGGGATCGCGCCGGGCAACGGCGCGGCGGTGGAGGTCGTCCGGATCGCCACGGGCGCCGAGCCGCAGGTCGCGGGGAAGCCGCTGCCGCCGATGCACCGGGAGACCATCCTGCGGACCGGGGCGAAGCGGCCGCTCGTGGTGGGGGACCGGCTGGACACGGACATCGAGGGCGCGTTCAACGGGGACGTCGACTCGCTGCTCGTCCTGACCGGGGTCACCGACGGTGCGCAGCTGCTGGCCGCGCCGCCGCAGCACCGGCCGACGTATGTGGACGCCGATCTGCGGGGGATGCTCAGCGGCCAGCCGGACATCGACGCGGTGGGCGACGGCGGATTTCGGTGCGGAGGCTGGACGGCGACGGCCGGCGCGGAGGTGCTGGAGCTCGACGGGGACGGCGAGGCGCTGGACGGGCTGCGCGCGCTGTGTGCGGCGGCGTGGACGGTCGCCGGTGAGGATGTGTGCGAGCTGGACGGCGTGAAGGCGCTGGCAAGGCTGGGCCTCTGAGCACCGGTTGGGAACCGCGGTGCGCGGGCACGCTACGGCTGTGCGTGGGTCCGAGGGGCCGCGGCCGGATCCGGAATCGTGATCGAATGGCAGGGTAGGCTAACCTAACTTGCGTGTTGGTCGAGAGTCCCCCCGAACAGCGCGCGGAGACCGCCCCCGCGCCCCCGACTCGACGGGTGGTACGAGCCTTTGGGCTGGTCCTGGCCGTCGCGATCCTGGTGATCGTCGCGCTGGCGAGTATCGCGATCGGAGCGAAAGAGCTGTCCCTCGGGCAGGTCTGGCACGGTCTGTTCGCGGACTCGGGGACGTACGGCGATGTCGTCGTCGCTGAGCGGATGTCACGGACCGTGCTGGGGCTGCTCGCCGGGGCCGCCCTCGGTCTGGCCGGCGCGGTCCTGCAGGCGCTCACGCGCAACCCGCTCGCCGATCCCGGACTGCTCGGCATCAACGCCGGAGCGTCCGCCGCGGTCGTCACGGCGATCACGTTTCTCGGGGTCACCTCGCTCAGTGGGTACGTCTGGTTCGCGTTCTTCGGCGCGGCCGCGGTCGGGGCGCTGGTCTGGTTCCTCGGCGGCAGCCGGGGCGCGACGCCGGTGCGGCTCGCGCTCGCCGGTACGGCGATCAGCGCCGCGCTCTACGGCTACCTCCAGGCCGTGATGATCATGGACGACGCGGCGCTCGGCAAGATGCGCTTCTGGACGGTCGGTTCGCTGTCCTCGGCGACCGACTCGACCATCAGTCAGGTCCTGCCGTTCCTGCTGGCCGGTACGGTCCTGGCGCTGGCCCTGGCCCGGCCGCTCAACGCCATGGCCATGGGCGACGACACCGCCAAGGCGCTCGGCGCCAACCTGAACCGGACCCGGGCACTGTCCATGCTGGCCGCGACCGTGCTGTGCGGGGCCGCGACCGCCGCCTGCGGGCCGATCGTGTTCGTCGGGCTGATGGTGCCGCACGTCGTGCGCTCCTTCACCGGGCCCGACCTGCGCTGGATCCTGCCGTACGCGGCGATCCTGTCGCCCGTGCTGCTGCTCGGCGCCGATGTCGTCGGCCGGATCGTGGCCCGGCCGGCGGAACTCCAGGTGGGCATCGTGACCGCGATCCTCGGCGGACCGGTGTTCATCTACCTCGTACGACGGCGGAGGACGGCGCAGCTGTGAAGACCACCAACCGTGCTGTGAGGTCCCCGGGCGGGCTCTCGATACGCCTGGACGTGCGGGCCTTCGTCGTCGTGCTTCTGCTGCTGGCCGCGGCGCTCACGGCGAGTGTCGTGCTCATCGGCACCGGCGACTTCCCGATCCCGGCCGCCGATGTGCTGCGGACGCTGTTCGGCCAGGGCAACGAGGGCCAGGAGTTCATCGTCAACGAGCTGCGGCTGCCGCGGGTCCTGGTCGGACTCTTGGTCGGCGCCTCCCTCGGACTCGGCGGCGCACTGTTCCAGTCCATCTCCCGCAATCCGCTGGGCAGTCCGGACGTGCTCGGTCTCGGACAGGGGGCGACGGCCGGCGCGCTCACGGTGATCGTGCTGTTCGCTGGGGACGCGAACCAGGTCGCCCTGGGCGCGCTCGTGGGCGGCCTGGTGACCGGGCTCGCGATCTACGTGCTCGCCTGGAAGCGGGGCGTGCACGGCTACCGGCTGGTGCTGGTCGGCATCGGTGTCTCCGCGATCGTCACCGGGGTCAACGGCTATCTGCTCACCAAGTCCGACATCGTGGACGCGGCCCGAGCGGTCGTGTGGATGACCGGATCGCTCGACGGCCGTGACTGGGACCAGGTGTGGCCGCTGCTCGGGCTGTGCGCCGTGCTCGTGCCGCTCGCCCTCTGCAACGCGCGCGGGCTGCGGATGATGGAGATGGGCGACGACGTGTCGTACGCCCTCGGGGTCCGGGTGGAGCGGGTGCGTCTGCTGCTGATGGTGGCGGCCGTGCTGCTCACCGCGTCCGCGACCGCCGCCGCGGGTCCCGTCAGCTTCGTCGCGCTCACCGCGCCGCAGCTGGCCCGGCGCCTGACCCGTTCGCCCGGCCCGAACCTGCTGCCGTCCCTGTGCATGGGCGCGGCCCTGCTGGTCACCGCCGACTGGCTCTCGCAGCGGGCGTTCGGCGCCGAGCAGCTGCCCGTGGGCGTGGTCACCGGTGTGCTCGGCGGTGTCTACCTGCTGTGGCTGCTGGTCACCGAGCGCAGGGCGGGCCGGATATGAGCAAGAACCAAAGGAGCACTGTGAACCGTCTGTCCGCCGAGAACGTCACCCTCGCCTACGACCAGCGGGTGATCGCCGAGCAGCTGTCGGTGGAGATACCCGACAACTCCTTCACCGTGATCGTCGGCCCCAACGCGTGCGGCAAGTCGACGCTCCTGCGGGCACTGTCGCGGATGCTCAAGCCCAGCGAGGGCCGGGTGCTGCTCGACGGTCAGGTCATCCAGTCGATGCCCGCGAAGAAGGTCGCCCGGACCCTCGGCCTGCTGCCCCAGTCGTCCATCGCGCCCGACGGCATCACCGTCGGCGACCTGGTGGGCCGGGGCCGTTACCCGCACCAGGGCATCCTGCGCCAGTGGTCGACCGACGACGAGCGTGTCGTCCAGGAGTCCATGCGGCAGACGGGCGTCGCCGAGCTCGCCGAGCGCTACGTCGACGAACTCTCGGGCGGTCAGCGCCAGCGGGTGTGGATCGCCATGGCACTCGCCCAGCAGACCCCGCTGCTGCTGCTCGACGAGCCGACGACGTACCTGGACATCCAGCACCAGATCGACGTACTGGACCTGTGCGCGGAGCTGCACGAGGAGCAGGGGCGCACGCTCGTCGCCGTGCTGCACGACCTGAACCACGCCGCCCGCTACGCCACGCACCTCATCGCCCTGCGCGAGGGGAGCGTCATCGCCGAGGGCGCGCCGAGGGACATCGTCACGGCCGGGCTGGTCGAGGAGGTCTTCGGGCTGCGCTGCCAGGTCATCGACGACCCGGAGACGGGGACGCCGCTGGTGGTGCCGGCGGCGCGCCGGGCACGCGCCGGGGCAGCGGCCGGGGCCGAGAAGGTGGCCGCTACAGAAGCTTCCTGAGCTGGAGCAGGTCCCGCACGCCCGCGTGCAGCTTCACCCGGCCCGAACCCCAGGCCTTGGCGAAGCTCAGCTCGCCGTCGACCAGGGCCACCAGATCGTCGCCGGCCATGACGAGTCTGATCTCGGCTTTGGCGGGCGGCGGTCCCTGCACGGTCTCGTGCACCTGGATCCGCCCGCCGCGCATGCGGCCGACGAAGGTGACGTCCAGGTCCGTGATGTGGCAGCTCACCGAACGGTCCAGGGACGCGGCGTCGCGGACGTCCCCTTCGGCGCGCTGCATGTTGTCCGAGAGCTTGTCGAGTGCGCTGCGGCACTCCTCGATCGTGGCCATCGCCGACGACGGTACCGCAGCGGTTCGCGGTAGCGTCGGGGCATGGACGACGCAGTTCCCGAAGCGACGCCGGTGCGGGAAGAAACCGAGCCCGAGCACGACCCCGCCGCCCCCGCGCCCCTGAACGTGCCCCGCACCCCCACGGGCGTGGCCGACGTGGACGCGTCCCTGGACCGGCTGGGCGACGCGGACCACCTCGCCACGGACGGACACATCGAGGTGTACGAGGATGTACACCGGGGGCTGCGCGACGCGCTCACCGCGCTCGACGCCCGCCCGGGACCTCCGGCTCCCGCCCGTCACCCGACCACCACCCCTCAACGAGACCCTTCGGGTCACCCCGCTCGATCGCCGTACGAACACAGGAGCTGAACACACCGTGGCAGGAGTCGCACGCCGCCGTCTCGACGCGGAGCTGGTCCGCCGGAAGCTCGCGCGCTCGCGTGAGCATGCCGGCCAGCTGATCGCCGCCGGGCGCGTCTCCGTCGGCAAGACCGTCGCGACCAAGTCCGCCACGCAGGTGGAGACGGCTGCCGCGATCGTGGTGGCCCAGGACGACGGCGATCCCGACTACGTGTCCCGGGGCGGCCACAAGCTCGCCGGCGCGCTGGAGGCGTTCGTGCCGCAGGGGCTTGCCGTCGAGGGGCGCAGGGCGCTCGACGCGGGCGCGTCCACCGGCGGTTTCACCGACGTTCTGCTGAGGTCGGGCGCCGCCCATGTCGTCGCCGTGGACGTCGGATACGGACAACTCGCATGGGCCCTCCGAAACGATGAACGCGTCACCGTCAAGGACCGTACGAACGTACGCGAGTTGACGCTTGAAGTGATCGATGGGGAGCCTGTGGATCTTGTCGTGGGGGATCTGTCCTTCATCCCGCTCGGGCTGGTCCTGCCCGCCCTGGTGCGGTGCGTGAAACCGGACGCCGATCTGGTGATGATGGTCAAGCCGCAGTTCGAGGTGGGCAAGGAGCGCCTCGGCAGCGGGGGAGTCGTACGCAGCGTCCAGCTGCGGGCCGAAGCGGTGCGGGGGGTGGCCGAGAAGGCGTGGGGACTGGGGCTCGGGGTGAAGGGCGTGACGGCGAGTCCGCTGCCCGGGCCGTCGGGGAATGTCGAATACTTTCTGTGGCTGCGGGCCGGGGCACCGGAACTGGACCCGGCCGATGTCGACCGTGCAGTGGCGGAGGGGCCGCGTTGACCGAGAACCGAGCTCGTACTGTTTTCCTGCTCGCCCACACGGGGCGGCCCGCGGCCGTGCGCAGCGCCGAGCTCGTGGTGAAGGGGCTGCTGCGCTCCGGCCTCGGCGTGCGCGTCCTGGCGGCCGAGGCGCGTGACCTGCCGCTGCCGGACGAGGTGGAGCTGGTCAAGGAAGCCACTCCGCAGTGCCTCGACGGATGCGAGCTGCTCATAGTGCTGGGCGGTGACGGCACGCTGCTGCGCGGCGCCGAGTTCGCGCGGGCGTCGGGCGTGCCGATGCTCGGCGTCAACCTCGGACGGGTCGGGTTCCTCGCGGAGGCCGAGCGCGACGACCTCGACAAGGTCGTCGACCGGGTGGTGACCAAGGCGTACGAGGTCGAGGAGCGGATGACCGTCGACGTCGTGGTGCACCGCAACGGCGACATCGTGCACACGGACTGGGCACTGAACGAGGCGGCCGTGCAGAAGGTGTCCGCCGAGCGGATGCTGGAGATCGTCCTCGAGATCGACGGGCGGCCCGTGACCGGGTTCGGCTGCGACGGGATCGTGTGCGCGACGCCCACGGGGTCGACCGCCTACGCGTTCTCGGCCGGTGGGCCGGTGGTGTGGCCGGAGGTCGAGGCGCTGCTGATGGTGCCGATCAGCGCGCACGCGTTGTTCGCGAAGCCGTTGGTGACATCGCCGGATTCTGTGTTGGCTGTGGAGGTTCTGCCACACATTCCGCCGGGTGTGCTGTGGTGCGACGGGCGGCGGACCGTGGAGTTGCCCGCCGGTGCGCGGGTGGAGGTGCGGCGGGGGGCTGTGCCGGTTCGGCTGGCCCGGCTGCATCATGCGTCCTTCACGGACCGGCTGGTGGCCAAGTTCGCGCTGCCTGTTTCCGGGTGGCGGGGGGCGCCTCACTAGCGTGGTGAAGGGCGATCCACTCTCGTGGGTGACAGGGGCGGGCCAGTCGCAATTGCTTGCTCGGACCTCGTAAGGTCGTGTCCGTGTTGGAGGAGATGCGGATACGGTCGCTCGGCGTGATCGACGATGCCGTGGTCGAGCTGTCGCCCGGGTTCACCGCTGTCACCGGTGAGACGGGTGCGGGCAAGACCATGGTGGTCACCAGCCTGGGGTTGCTGCTGGGCGGGCGCGCGGACCCGGCGCTCGTGCGGATCGGGGCCGGGAAGGCGGTCGTGGAGGGGCGGATCACCGTCCCGGACGACGCCACGGCCGCGGTACGCGCCGAGGAGGCCGGGGCCGAGCTCGACGACGGTGCCCTGCTGATCAGCCGTACCGTTTCCGCCGAGGGGCGCTCGCGGGCGCACCTGGGCGGGCGCAGTGTGCCCGTGGGGGTGCTCGCCGAGCTCGCGGACGAGCTGGTGGCCGTGCACGGGCAGACCGACCAGCAGGGGCTGCTCAAGCTGTCCCGGCAGCGGCAGGCGCTCGACCGGTACGCGGGCGACGCCGTCGCCGTGCCGCTGGCCAAGTACGGCGAGGCGTACAAGCGGCTGCGGGCCGCCTCCGTCGAGCTCGACGAGATCACCACGCGCGCGCGGGAACGGGCCCAGGAGGCCGACATGCTGCGCTACGGGCTCGACGAGGTCGCCGCCGTCGAGCCCCGGGCCGGTGAGGACGTGGAACTGGCCGAGGAGGCCGAGCGGCTGGGGCACGCCGAGGCCCTGGCGGCCGCCGCGGCGGCCGCCCACGCGGCGCTCGCGGGCAATCCGGAGGACCCCGAGGGCGTCGACGCCGGGACGCTCGTCGCGGGCGGCCAGCGGGCCCTGGACGCCGTACGGTCGCACGACCCGGCGCTGGCCGCGCTCGCCGACCGCATCGGGGAGATCGGTATCCTGCTGCGTGACGCGGCGGGGGACCTGGCCGGGTACGCCGACGATCTGGACGCCGATCCGCTGCGGCTGTCGGCCGTCGAGGAGCGGCGGGCCGCGCTCACCGGGCTGACCCGGAAGTACGGCGAGGACATCGCCACCGTGCTGGCGTGGGCCGAGACGAGTGCCGCCCGGCTGACCGAACTCGACGGTGACGACGAGCGGATCGGGGAGCTGACCGCCGAGCGGGACGCGCTGCGGTCCGAACTGGGTGGGCTCGCACAGGCGTTGACGGACGCGCGGACGGAGGCCGCCGAGCGGTTCGCCGCCGCCGTGACCGCCGAGCTCGCCTCGCTCGCCATGCCGCACGCGCGCGTGTCCTTCGACATCCGGCAGACCGAGGACCCGGAGGGCGTCGAGGTCGGCGGCCGTGCGGTCGCGTACGGGCCCGCGGGTGCCGACGAGGTCGAGCTGCTGCTGGCCCCGCACCCGGGCGCGCCGCCGCGGCCGATCGCCAAGGGGGCGTCCGGTGGTGAGCTGTCGCGCGTGATGCTGGCCGTGGAGGTCGTGTTCGCGGGGACGGATCCCGTGCCGACGTATCTCTTCGACGAGGTCGACGCCGGGGTCGGCGGCAAGGCAGCGGTCGAGATCGGCCGGCGGCTCGCACGTCTGGCGAAGACCGCGCAGGTCGTGGTCGTGACCCATCTCCCGCAGGTGGCGGCCTTCGCCGACCGGCAGTTGCTGGTCGAGAAGACCAACGACGGATCGGTCACGCGTTCCGGTGTGAAGGTGCTGGAGGGGGAGGACCGGGTCCGGGAACTGTCCCGCATGCTCGCCGGCCAGGAGGACTCCGAGACGGCCCGGGCGCATGCGGAGGAGCTGCTGGCGACGGCTCGGGCGGACAGGTAGCGGGAGGGCGCACGGGCGTTCGGTCGCATGGTCGGGCAGGCGTGCCCCATCTTCACTCGTGTGGGTGACTCGGCCCGGCGCATTCCTCCCGATGCCGCGCCCCACTGTCGCGCCGCCGGGGTTCCGGCGTTCCCGGAACCCTCATATGTGCTGGCATCCTTGGCGGAGTACGCGTAGGAAACCGCGCGGTGCGTTCCCCGCGCTCGTTCGTTCTGTACGTTCGTCGTGACCGCCCGACCCGAACCAGGAGCCCGGCCACGTGACCCCCGTGAGCAGCCACTCACCGCCTGGCCAGTCGCCGCTGCGCACCGTGCAGGTGCTGGGCGGAGGCAATGCCGCCAGCAGTGCGCATGTGCGTTCACTGGCCGCGGGGCTCGTCGCGAGGGGCGTGAAAGTTACGGTATGCGCCCCCTATGAGGCGGATCGCGCCTATGACTTCAGCGGTGTCGGGGCCGATCACGTGCACGTGCCGCGCAGCAGTGACCCGGTGTCGGTGGCGGCCCTGCGGGCGGCCTGTGCCAACGCCGATCTGGTGCACGCGCACGGGCTGCACGCCTCGTTCCGTGCGGTCCTCGCGCTCAGCGGGCGGCGCGTGGGTACTCCGCTGGTCGTGACGTGGCACGACCGGGCGCACGCCGACGGGGCGCGTGCCCATCTGCTGCGGGTGCTGGAGCGGCGGGTCGTGAAGGCGGCCAGCGTCGTGCTGGGGACGACGTCGGCGCTCGTGGACCGGGCGCGGTGGACGGGTGCCCGGGACGCGCGGCTCGCGGCCGTCGCGCTGCCCGCCCCCCGCAGGCCCGTGGAGCCCGACGACCCCGACGGGCTGCGCCCCAAGGTGCGTGCCGAACTCGGCGCCATCGGGCGGCCGTTGCTGATGGCCGTCGGCTCCCTGGAGCGTCATCGCGGGTACGACGTGCTGCTGGACGCCGCGCGGGCGTGGCGCCGGCTCGACCCCGTCCCCCTGGTCGTGATCGCCGGGGAAGGGCCGCTGCGCGGCGAGCTCCAGGAGCGGATCGAGGGCGAGGGGCTGCCCGTCCGGCTCATCGGGCGGCGCGACGACATCACCGACCTGCTCGCCGCCGCCGACCTCGCCCTGCTGCCGAGCCGGTGGGAGGAGGCACGCTCCGTCCTCGCCCAGGAGGCCCTGCACGCGCGCGTGCCGCTCGTCGCGACCGATGTCGGTGGCATGCCCGAACTCGTCGGCGACGCGGCCGAAGTCGTCCCGCACGGGAACGCGGAGGCGCTCGCCGGCTCCGTCGTACGCCTGCTCGGCGACCCGGAGCGCCGGGAACTGCTGAGGGAGAAGGGCGCCCGGCAGGCTGCCACCTGGCCGAGCGAGGACGAGACCGTCGCCCAAGTGCTCAGCGTGTACGACGAGTTGACCCAGATCCGGCCCCTCACCTGAGGATCTAGGAGACATGCCTGCGGGCCCGCAGCGCCAGGCTCAGGGCCAGTACCGTCTGCGGGTCGTCGAGGTCCGTGCCCAGCAACTCCCCGATGCGCGCCAGGCGGTTGTAGAGGGTCTGCCGGTTGAGGTGGAGCTCCCGGGCGGTCTCCGCCTTGCGTCCCGCGTGGGCGAGGTAGGTCGCCAGGGTGGGCAGCAGCGGCGGCCGGGAGCGGCGGTCGTGCTCCAGGAGCGGGCCGAGGGCCCGGTCGACGAAGGCGGCCAGGTCGGGGTGGTCGCGCAGCCGCCACAGCAGCAGGTCGATGTCCAGACGGCGGGCGTCGTACCAGGGCCGGTCCGGCAGGCCCTGGGCCGCGGTCGCCGTCTCCGCCGCGTGCCGCAGGCCCGACGCCGCCGCCGTCCAGCCGCCGGCCATCCCCACGACCACCACCGGTGGCTGCCCGCCCGGCCGCAGCATCCCGGCCCGCTCCACACCGGCCCGCAGCGCCGCCGCGACCCGGTCCGCGACCGTCGCCCGTTCCGACTCCGCACGCAGCCCGAGCAGCACCGGCACCCGGCCCTCCACCGGCCGCACCCCGAGCAGCACGGGCACGCCCACCGACGCCAGCTCCTCGGCGACCGCCCGGGCCAGCACGGCCCACCCTCCCCCGGGGGACAGGGCGTCCCCGAGGAGCCGCATGACCACCGGCAGCAGCGGGCCCTCGCCTGGTCTGAAGCCCAGTACGCGCGCCTGCGCCGGGGCGTCCTCCGCCGTGACCCGGCCCTCGGCGAGGTCCGTGAGGAAGTCGCCGCGCCCACGCGCCGCCAGCTCCTCCTCCTGCCGTGCCTGCATCAGCACCACGGCCAGGATGCCCGCGGCCCGCTCGGCCGCCATCCGGTGCACGGGCGCCAGAGGGGTCCGCACGGGCAGCAGGACGAGACGCGCGCGGACGCCACCGCTGCCGGGCCCGCCGCCCGGTACGTCCACCAGGACCGAGCCCGGGAGCGGCGGCTCGTCCTTGTGCTGGCCGCGCAGCCCCTCCCACACCTGGAGCGGGTCCGTTCCCTCGGGACCGGACCCGGCGGCGTACAGCAACTGCCCGTCCGCCGTCTCCAGGAAGACGGGATTGTCGCCGAAGTCCGCCAGAATGCCCAGCACTTGGGGCACCCCGCCGCCGCCCAGCAGAGCCTCGGTACACCGCCGGTGCACCTCCTCGGCCCGCTGGAGCAGCGTGTAGTGGCCGTTGACGATCTCGGTGTGGATCTCCTCCGTGACCGTGACGAACGGCACCTCGCGGTGCAGCTGGACCAGCGGCAGCCCGGCCGAGCGGGCCGTGTCGACGAGGGCGGCGGGCAGCCGTGAGAAGCGCGGGCCGAGCTCCACCACCAGGGCCGCGATACCGCGCTCGGCCAGCGTGCGCACGAACGCCCGTTGTTCGGCCGGGCGGGTGCCGAGGCCGTAGCCCGTGGTCAGCAGCAGTTCGCCGCCCTTGAGCAGCGAGGCGATGTGCGGCACCTCACCGGCGTGCACCCAGCGCACGGACCGCCCGAGCCGGTCGGCGCCCGCCAGCACCTCGGGCAGCCCGCTGCGCAGCCCCGGCAGCTCCAGCGCCCGCTGCACGGTGATCCCGGCGCCCTGCGTGTCGTGACCGCTGTCCGTCCCGCTGTCCATGTGCCGGACGCTACCCGCGCGGGTGCCTCCCGGACATCTCCGGCGGGGCACGGGGCCGATCACGCCCCGGATTACGGCGTGATCGACCGGGTACGTGCGCGGTCATGGAATTCAGCGTGGTGGCAGTGGGCCGGGAGGACGACAGCCCGGTCGAGGAGCCGTTGCGGGTCGCGGTCCTCGCCGACCGGCTCGGGTACCGGGAGGTGTGGGCGGGCGAGGGACCGACGTGGGACTCGTTCGTCCTGGCGACGGCGATCGGCGCGGCCACCGAGCAGGCCGTGCTGACGGCCGGGCCCGTGCCGGTGACGGTGCGCGACCCGCTCACCATCGTCCGGGGCGCCGCGTCCACCGCGGCCGTCACCGGCCGGCCCGTCGGTGTGGCCCTCGGCACCTCCAGCAAGCGGGTCGTCGAGGGCGTGCACGGCCGGCCGCGGACCCGGCCCGCCGCCGCCCTCGAGGAGTCGGCGGCGACCGTACGCGCGCTGTGGGACAGCGTGCCGGGCGATCCGATCGTGCCCGGCAGCGGCTTCCCGCGCCGGCTGCCGCCGCCCGGGGGCGAGGTCACCGTCGCGGCGTTCGGCGAGCGCGCGATCGCGGCCGCCGTCGGGCACGCCGACCGGCTGCTGCTCGACATCGTCTCGCCGGAGCAGGTCCGCGTCCTGCGGGCGCGCATGCTCGCCGCCGCCGAGCGCGCGGGCCGTACGCCGCCCCGGCTGGCCGCCTGGCTGCCCGCCGCCGTGGATCCGGAGCCGGAGACGCTCACACAGGTCCTGCGCAGCGTCGTCGGTTATCTCGCCGTGCCGGGCTACAGCGACATGTTCGTCGAGGCGGGGCTCGCCGAGGTCGTCGAACTGGCCGCCAAGGGCGCCGACCGGGACACCCTGCTGCGGGCCCTGCCGCCCGCGGCCGCGGGCACGGTCGCCCTCGTCGGCGACGCCGGCACCGTCCGTGCCCGTATCGACGCCTACGCCGAGGCCGGCCTCGACGAGATAGCCCTGGTCCCGGCCACGGCGGGCGACCCGGCGGGGGAGCGCACGCTCACGGCCCTCAGGCCGGCATGACGCGGCGCGCCGCCCGTCACACGAGGCGGCGCGCCCATCCGCTGTCCGGTCCGGTCAGCCGCCGTACGCGCCCGAGGCCGTCAGACGCAGCGCCGTGTCGATCAGCGGCACGTGGCTGAACGCCTGCGGGAAGTTGCCCACCTGGCGCTGGAGGTGCGGGTCCCATTCCTCGGCCAGCAGACCGAGGTCGTTGCGCAGGGACAGGAGCTTCTCGAACAGCTTGCGGGCCTCGTCCACGCGGCCGATCATCGCCAGGTCGTCGGCCATCCAGAACGAGCAGGCGAGGAACGCGCCCTCGTCGCCCGGCAGACCGTCGACGCCCGCGTTGTCGCCCTCTGTCGGGTAGCGCAGGATGAAGCCGTCCGGCGTGGACAGCTCCCGCTGGATCGCCTCGATGGTGCCGATGACGCGCTTGTCGTCCGGCGGCAGGAAGCCCATCTGCGGGATCAGCAGCAGCGAGGCGTCCAGCTCCTTCGAGCCGTACGACTGCGTGAAGGTGTTGCGCTCCTTGTCGTAACCCTTCTCGCACACGTCCCGGTGGATGTCGTCGCGCAGTTCCTTCCACCGCTCCAGCGGGCCGTCGGCGTCACCGGACTCGATGAGCTTGATCGTGCGGTCGACCGCGACCCAGGCCATCACCTTGGAGTGCACGAAGTGGCGGCGCGGGCCGCGCACCTCCCAGATGCCCTCGTCCGGCTCCTGCCAGTGGCCCTCCAGGTAGCGGATCAGCTTGAGCTGGAGCAGCGAGGCGTAGTCGTTGCGCGCGAGACCCGTCATATGGGCCAGGTGCAGGGCCTCGGTGACCTCGCCGTACACGTCCAGCTGGAGCTGGTGGGCCGCGCCGTTGCCGACCCGGACCGGGGCGGAGTTCTCGTAGCCCGGCAGCCAGTCCAGCTCCGCCTCGCCCAGCTCGCGCTCGCCCGCGATGCCGTACATGATCTGCAGGTTCTCCGGGTCGCCCGCCACGGCCCGCAGCAGCCACTCGCGCCAGGCGCGGGCCTCCTCGCGGTAGCCGGTGCGCAGCAGCGAGGACAGGGTGATCGCCGCGTCGCGCAGCCAGGTGTAGCGGTAGTCCCAGTTGCGGACGCCGCCGATGTCCTCCGGCAGGGAGGTGGTGGGCGCGGCGACGATGCCGCCGGTTGGGGCGTACGTCAGGGCCTTCAGCGTGATCAGCGAGCGGATCACGGCCTCGCGGTAGGGACCGTGGTACGTACAGTGGTCGACCCACTCGCGCCAGAAGTCCTCCGTCGCCTCCAGCGACTGCTCCGGCTCGGGCAGCGGCGGCGGCTCCTTGTGCGAGGGCTGCCAGGAGATCGTGAACGCGATCCGGTCACCCGGGGCGACCGTGAAATCCGCGTACGTCGTCAGAGACTTGCCGTAGGTCTCGGCGGATGTGTCGAACCACACGGAGTCGGGGCCCGCCACGGCCACCGTGCGCCCGTCGTGCTTGTGCACCCACGGCACCACCCGGCCGTAGGAGAACCGCATCCGGAGCTCCGAGCGCATCGGCACGCGGCCCGAGACGCCCTCCACGATCCGGATCAGCTGCGGGGCGCCGTCACGCGGCGGCATGAAGTCGGTCACCCGGACCGTGCCCCGCTGGGTGTCCCACTCGGACTCCAGCACCAGCGAGTCACCGCGGTAGCTGCGCCGGGCGGCGGTGGGTGGCTGCTGGTCGGAGGCATACGCGGGACCGAGCCGCCAGAAGCCGTGCTCCTCGGTGCCCAGCAGGCCGGCGAAGATGGCGTGCGAGTCGAAGCGGGGCAGGCACAGCCAGTCGACCGTCCCGTCCCGGCAGACCAGGGCAGCGGTCTGCATGTCTCCGATGAGTGCGTAGTCTTCGATGCGCCCGGCCACGTGCAACTCCAGTCGAACGGCCACGTCACCCCACGAGGGGGCTGTCGCTAGTGCGGTCAAGGGGGGTTTCAGCAAGTCTTGCAATGCGTCGTTGAGCGATGAAGCAAAACAGGTCACTCAGCCGTGACGCAAAGCGCCCATTGTTGCTCAACGAACTGACGAGCTCACGTTGTTCCGGCGCTCACAGGCGGGGGGTGGTGCCGTTGGGCCGGGCGGGCTCGGCAGCGAGTGTCCGAGCAGGATACGACGCACGCAGATGATCTGTGTGCCGCTCCGGGCAAGCCAGGTACGCCGAACGAGTGAGCAACGGGTGAGGAACCGGTAACGGCGACCGCCTCCGTGTCGGCGTGTGCGCGGAGCGTGGCCGGAAGCCATCGCCCCGAGGCGCTGATACGCTGGTAGCCCGTGGACCGGTGGGCCAGCAAACCCCCGAACCGCAGCGACGGCAACCCCCGGAGAAGCCTCCGGCCGGCAGCCGCACCGCAACCCCAGACCGCGACCACGGGAGCCCCCTCTTGGCCATGCCGCCCGCTGCTTTTCGAAACTCGACGACCAAGCACATCTTCGTCACCGGGGGTGTCGCCTCCTCGCTCGGCAAGGGCCTGACGGCCTCCAGCCTCGGCATGCTGCTCAAGGCCCGCGGTCTGCGTGTCGTGATGCAGAAGCTCGACCCGTACCTGAACGTGGACCCGGGCACGATGAACCCCTTCCAGCACGGTGAGGTGTTCGTCACGAACGACGGCGCCGAGACCGACCTGGACATCGGCCACTACGAGCGCTTCCTCGACCGCGACCTGGACGGCTCCGCCAACGTCACCACCGGTCAGGTGTACAACACCGTGATCGCCAAGGAGCGGCGCGGCGAGTACCTGGGTGACACCGTGCAGGTCATCCCGCACATCACCAACGAGATCAAGCACCGTATCCGCCGCATGGCGACGGACGAGGTCGATGTCGTGATCACCGAGGTCGGCGGCACGGTCGGCGACATCGAGTCGCTGCCGTTCCTGGAGACCGTCCGCCAGGTCCGGCACGAGGTCGGCCGTGACAACGTCTTCGTCGTCCATATCTCGCTCCTGCCCTACATCGGCCCCTCGGGTGAGTTGAAGACGAAGCCCACCCAGCACTCGGTTGCGGCCCTGCGCAACATCGGTATCCAGCCGGACGCGATCGTGCTGCGCTGCGACCGCGAGGTGCCCACCGCGATCAAGCGGAAGATCTCGCTGATGTGCGACGTCGACGAGGCCGCCGTCGTCGCCTGCCCCGACGCCCGCTCGATCTACGACATCCCGAAGACCGTGCACGGCGAGGGCCTGGACGCCTACGTCGTCCGCAAGCTGGACCTGCCGTTCCGGGACGTCGACTGGACCACCTGGGACGACCTGCTCGACCGCGTCCACAACCCCGACCACGAGATCACCCTCGCGCTGGTCGGCAAGTACATCGACCTGCCCGACGCCTATCTGTCGGTCACCGAGGCGCTGCGGGCCGGCGGCTTCGCCAACCGGGCCCGCGTGAAGATCAAGTGGGTCACCTCCGACGACTGCAAGACCCCGGCGGGCGCGGCCCAGCAGCTCGGCGATGTCGACGGCGTCTGCATCCCCGGCGGCTTCGGCGACCGCGGCGTGCTCGGCAAGGTCGGCGCGATCAAGTACGCCCGCGAGAACAAGATCCCGCTGCTCGGCCTCTGTCTCGGCCTGCAGTGCATCGTGATCGAGGCCGCGCGCAACCTGGTCGACATCCCGGACGCCAACTCCACCGAGTTCGACCCGGCCACCGGCCACCCCGTCATCTCCACCATGGCCGAGCAGCTCGACATCGTCGCCGGTGAGGGTGACATGGGCGGCACCATGCGGCTGGGCATGTACCCGGCCAAGCTGGCCGAGGGCTCGATCGTGCGCGAGGTGTACGACGACAAGGAGTACGTCGAGGAGCGGCACCGTCACCGGTACGAGGTAAACAACGCCTACCGGGCCGAGCTGGAGAAGAAGGCGGGTATCCAGTTCTCCGGCACCTCCCCGGACGGCAAGCTCGTCGAGTACGTCGAGTACCCGCGCGACGTCCATCCGTACCTGGTCGCCACCCAGGCACACCCGGAGCTGCGCTCGCGCCCGACGCGTCCGCATCCGCTGTTCGCCGGGCTCGTCAAGGCCTCGGTCGAGCGGAAGACTTCGAAGTAACACACCAGTTGTACGGTGGCCGGGGTGCATCCCTTCAAAGGGTGTGCACCCCGGTTTCTTTTCAGCAGGTCGGGTCGGGTACGTGGAAGGACAGGCATGACGATCAAGGACACCCCGGAGGAGTGGGAGGTCCGGGCGACGGACACCCCCTTCGTCGGCAACAAGACCTCCGTCCGCACCGACGACGTGGTCATGCCCGACGGCACCGTGGTCGGCCGTGACTACCAGGTCCACCCCGGCTCCGTGGCCGTCCTCGCCCTCGACGAGGCCGACCGCGTCCTGGTCCTGCGCCAGTACCGCCACCCCGTGCGCCACAAGCTGTGGGAGATCCCGGCCGGCCTGCTCGACGTCCCCGGCGAGAACCCGCTGCACGCCGCGCAGCGCGAGCTGTACGAGGAGGCGCACGTCAAGGCCGAGGACTGGCGGGTGCTGACCGACGTCTACACCACCCCCGGCGGCTGCGACGAGGCCGTACGGATCTTCCTCGCCCGCGATCTGTCCGAGGCCGAGGGCGAGCGCTTCGCGGTCGAGGAGGAAGAGGCCGACATGGAACTCGACCGGGTCCCGGTCGAGGACCTCGTGAGGGGCGTGCTCGCCGGCGAACTCCACAACAACTGCCTCGTGGTGGGCGTCCTGTCCCTGGTCGCCGCCCGCGCGGGCAACGGCCTGGACGCACTGCGCCCGGCCCAGGCGCCGTGGCCGGCGCGGCCGTTCGAGGCGTGAGCGCAAGGGGCCGGACGGGGCGTGAAGGGGCTTGAAGGGGCTTGAAATCGCCCTGCCCCTCCGCCCTGCCCCCCTCCTCCCTGCCCCCTCCGCCCTGCCCCTCCAAGCCCCTCCAAGGTGTGAAGATCGGCTGATCCGATCGGGGGATGTGGCCGCCGTACCCGTCGCGCTCCACCCGGAACGTTGCAGAGCGTGAACTAGGCTCTGAGGCACGCCCGAACCGGATTCCCGGCGGGCTTGCGTGCGTGGGACGGGAGTGTGGCCCGTGACGGATCAGGTCGTGGAGACAGGCGACGTGCGGCTGACCGGACACGCTGCCGGCGAGAGTCAGTTCCTGGGCCGCACACGGGAGTTGAAGGAACTGCGCGCCGACATCGAGCGCGCCGGCCTGGACACCCTCGCCGGCCGCAAACCCCCACGCGCGCGTGTACTGCTCATCGCCGGCCGGCCCGGCTCAGGACGCACCGCACTCGCCGAGGAACTCGCACAGCAGGTCGCGGACCGTTACCCGGACGGGGTGCTGCGCGCCCGCCTGACCGACCCCGACGGCACCCCCGTACCCGTCGAGCGCGCGGCCCGCGACCTGCTCGCCGCCCTGGACCGGGAGGCCCCGGCCGGGGCCTGCGGCGACGACCTCACCGACTCTCTGCGCGGCGCCCTGGCCGACCGCCGTGCCCTGCTCCTGCTGGACGACGCGGCCGACGCCGAGCAGGTCGACGCGCTGCTGCCCGACACCCCGGACTGCCTGGTCGTCGCGGTCTCCGAGGGCCCGCTGACCGGCATCTCGGACGTCCGCCCCTGCACGCTGGGCGGCCTGGACGCCAAGTCCGGGGTGGAGCTGCTGTCCCGGCACACCGGCTCGGTCCGCATCACGGTCGACCCCCGGGCCGCCGAGGGACTCGCCGAGGAGTGCCAGGGCCAGCCCGCCGCGCTGATGCTGGCGGGCGGCTGGCTCGCGGCCCGCCCCAAGGCGGCCGTCCTGGACCTCGCCAAGCAACTGCGGACCGACCCCGCCGAGGGGACCGCCCTGAGCCGGGTCTTCCGCCTCGCCTACGATGCCCTGCCCGCCTCCGCCGCGAGGATGCTGCGCCTGCTCGCCCTCGCCCCGGCCGGACTGGTCGACCCGCAGGCCGCCTCCGCGCTCGTCGGCTGCTCGGTGGACAGCGCCCGCACCACGCTGGACGACTTCGTCGCGCTCGGCTTCCTGCACGCGGTGGACTCGCCGCTGCCGCAGTACGAGGTCCCCGGCTGTCTCCACCCGCTGCTCCGCGTCCTCGCCCGGCACCACGAGCGTCCGGCCGACCTCCAGGTGGCCCGTGCCCGCATGCTGGAGCGGACCGTACGGCTGCTCCAGGTCTGCCGTGCCATCACCGAGACCGACAGCCCCCAGGCACGCCAGAAACTCCTCGACATGCCGCGTGCCCTGCGCTTTCCCACTCCCAGGGCGGCCGCCGACTGGCTGCGCCTGACCCGGCCCGCCCTGCTGGCCTCGGCCCGGCTCGCGGTCGGCGACGGGGAGCTGGACACCCTGGCCCGGCGGCTGATGTCCCAGCTGGTGCGGGCGATGGTGGCGCACGTCGGGACCCAGGCGGCCGCGCCCGACCTCTACGAGGTCCACAGCCTGGTCCTCGACGTGGCCGAGCGCCGCGACCTGCCCCGCGAGCGGGCCGCCGCCCTGCTCAACCTCGGAGACCTCGACGCCCGGACCGGCCGTACGGCCGACGCGCTGGTGCGCTACCGGGCCGCGCTGGACGCCGGACGCGAGATCGACGACCCGTACGCGGCCGGACGCGCCATGGAATCCGTAGGCGGCGCGCACCTGGAGCTCGGCGACTACGACCGGGCCGCCGACTGGTTCGGCCGGGCCCTGGTCGAGCGGCTCGCCCGGGACGAGCGTGCCGACGCCGCCCGGCTGTACGGGCGGATCGCCGCCGCCCACACCTTCGCGGGCCGCTACGGCGAGGCCCTGCGGAACTGGCGCGCGGCGATCTCCGGGCACCGCAAGCTCGGCGACGTGGCGGCCCAGGCACGGGCCCTGAGCGAGTTGGCACGGGTCCAGGAGTACGCCGGCCGCCCCGACGAGTCGCTGCGCACCTGCCGGGAGGCCGTGGAATGGGCGCGGCGGGCCGAGGACACGCGGTTGCAGGCCGCGCTGCATCTGCGGGTCGCCGACACCCTCGAACACCTCGGCGACCCCGCGTCGGCCGGGCTGCACCGGGGCGCCGCCGAACGGCTCCTCGGGGAGGTAAACCAGGAAGATGACGCTGACGCCTGCGAAATCCGTACCGCATCCGCTGAAGATTGATGCAATGAAAGGCTAGACAGCGGGAACACCTTCATTAGACTGGCTCTGCCGCACGTTCTCCTGCGGTATCTCCCGGTGTGCCTGTGCGCGGCCGGGTATGCCTAGTAATGCCCCCATACCCTCTGAGCCAAGGACCGTGATCGACGTGAAGGTCGGCATCCCCCGCGAGGTCAAGAACAACGAGTTCCGGGTGGCCATCACCCCCGCCGGCGTGCACGAGCTGGTGCGTCATGGCCACCAGGTCGTCATCGAGCGCGGCGCCGGCACCGGCTCCTCGATCGTGGACGAGGAGTACGTCCTCGCCGGCGCCCGGATCCTGGACACCGCCGACGAGGTGTGGGCCGCCGCCGACCTGCTGCTGAAGGTCAAGGAGCCCATCGCCGAGGAGTACCACCGCCTCCGCAAGGACCAGACGCTCTTCACCTACCTGCATCTGGCCGCCTCCAAGGAGTGCACGGACGCCCTCCTGGAGTCCGGCACCACGGCGATCGCGTACGAGACGGTCGAGCTGCCCAGCCGCGCGCTCCCGCTGCTCGCCCCGATGTCCGAGGTCGCCGGCCGGCTGGCCCCGCAGGTCGGCGCCTACCACCTGATGCGCGCCAACGGCGGCCGGGGCGTGCTGCCCGGCGGTGTCCCCGGCGTCCTGGCCGGCCGGGCCGTCGTCATCGGCGGCGGTGTCTCCGGCTGGCAGGCGGCGCAGATCGCCATCGGCCTGGGCTTCCACGTGACCCTGCTCGACAAGGACGTCAACAAGCTCCGCGAGGCGGACAAGATCTTCGGCACGAAGATCCAGACCGTCGTCTCGAACACCTTCGAGCTGGAGAAGGCCTGCCTGGAGGCAGACCTCGTCATCGGCGCGGTGCTGATCCCCGGCGCCAAGGCCCCGAAGCTGGTCACGAACGAGCTCGTCTCGCGGATGAAGCCCGGAAGTGTCCTTGTCGACATCGCGATCGACCAGGGCGGCTGCTTCGAGGACTCCCGCCCGACCACCCACGCCGAGCCGACCTTCCCGGTCCACGAGTCGGTCTTCTACTGCGTCGCCAACATGCCCGGCGCGGTGCCCAACACCTCCACCTACGCGCTGACCAACGCCACGCTGCCGTACATCGTGGAGCTCGCGAACCACGGCTGGGCGCAGGCGCTGCGCCGCGACCCGGCGCTGGCCCGGGGTCTCAACACGCATGACGGCAAGGTCGTTTACCGCGAGGTCGCCGAGGCCCACGGCGTGGAGCACGTGGAGCTGGCCTCGCTGCTCGTCTGAGTCCGGCGGCCGGTAAATCGGCTAAGTCATCAACCCGTAAAGGCGATACGTCAACACAGGCCGTCAACGCCGCACACCCGGCCGGACCTTGCCCGACAAGGTCCGGCCGGATGTGTGTATGGTCACTTCGCGCTTCTCGAGCAACTCGCCTCGAACGTAACCCTTCAACCGATTCGCACACCGGTGAAACCTGCCGTGCGACGGCCGTACGCCCTTGACAGCGGGATGTTTCATTGCCGACACATCGGGCCGGGTCCGGCGGATTGTGTTGCTGCGGACGCCCGACACGCCATAGAGTCGCCAACCGTCGGCATGGTGCCACGCTGACCTGTCTAGAAGTTTCCTGGTCACCAAGGAGGTAAGACGACTTGTGAATGAGTCGACATTTACTCCCGGGGGTGGCCAACCAGGAATGCCTGCACGGGACCAGGAGCCCGCGGGATTCGCGGCTGTCGGCTCCGTCGCTGTGCGCACCTTCGCAGCCCACCAGAGTCAGCAGGCGACTCACACAGCACACCAGAAGATGGATGGCCATCACGTGAACGCCATGGCCGGCGGCGGAAGTGGCGCGCCCCACAACCAACTCGCCGACTACGACGAACTGCCCGAGGGGCACTTCTACGACCCCGACGCGGAGTACGAGCCCGACCCCGAGTACGCGGCCACTCTCGCGCCCGACGCGGCCAGACAGCGCCGGGAGCGCATCGGTCCGACCGGGCGCCCGCTGCCGTACTTCCCGATCCCGGGCCCGCTGGGCGACCACGGTCCCGCGAAGATCATCGCGATGTGCAACCAGAAGGGCGGCGTCGGCAAGACGACGTCGACCATCAACCTGGGAGCCGCGCTCGCGGAGTACGGACGCCGGGTCCTGCTCGTGGACTTCGACCCGCAGGGCGCGCTGTCGGTCGGTCTCGGCGTCAACCCGATGGAACTCGACCTCACCGTCTACAACCTGCTCATGGAGCGGGGCATGGCGGCCGACGAGGTGCTGCTGAAGACGGCGGTCCCCAACATGGACCTGCTGCCCAGCAACATCGACCTGTCGGCGGCCGAGGTCCAGCTGGTCTCCGAGGTCGCCCGCGAGTCGACACTGCAGCGCGCCCTGAAGCCGCTGCTGCCCGACTACGACTTCATCGTCATCGACTGCCAGCCCTCGCTCGGCCTGCTCACGGTCAACGCCCTGACGGCCGCGCACAAGGTGATAGTGCCGTTGGAGTGCGAGTTCTTCGCGCTGCGCGGTGTGGCGCTGCTGACGGAGACCATCGAGAAGGTCCAGGAGCGGCTCAACCCGGAGCTGGAGCTCGACGGGATCCTCGCCACGATGTACGACTCGCGCACCGTGCACAGCCGTGAGGTGCTCGCGCGTGTCGTCGAGGCGTTCGACGACCACGTCTACCACACGGTCATCGGGCGCACGGTCCGTTTCCCGGAGACCACGGTCGCCGGTGAGCCGATCACCACGTACGCCTCCAACTCCGTCGGTGCCGCCGCCTATCGCCAGCTCGCCAGGGAGGTGCTCGCCCGGTGTCACGCCGAGTGAGTCTGCCGGGGGCCGACGAACTCTTCCGTACGACAGGGGGGATGGGGCTGCAGTCGTCCTCGCCCAGGCGCCAGGTCAACGGCGACGCCCGGGTGCCCGCTCCGGCGGGTGAGGGCGACGCGGCGGCGGGCGCTGAGGACGCGCCGCAGTCGGTGCCCGCACAGGGCGGCGACGGCGAGGGCGCCGAGCATGTGGCGGCGGACGCGGAGTCGGCCGATGCCGGGGAGTCCCGCAGCCGCTCCGCGGCCGCGGAGCGCTCCGGCTCCGGGCGGCGCCAGGCGGCGCAGGAAGGTTCTGCCGCCGCGGGCGCGGCGCCGCGCAAGCGCGGACGGGCGGCCGCGCGCCGCCCCAGCGGCCGTGAGCGGCACGACGAGAAGATCACCGTGTACGTGTCCGCCGAGGAACTCATGGATCTGGAGCACGCCCGTCTCGTGCTCCGCGGCGAGCACGGCCTGGCGGTCGACCGCGGCCGCATCGTCCGCGAGGCGGTCGCCGTGGTCCTCGCCGACCTGGAGACCCGCGGAGACGCCAGCATCCTCGTACGACGCCTGCGCGGGCGGTAACGGTAGCCTGCGGGGGCTATGACCTCGAACGCTTCCCCTCCACCCGCCGACGGCCCGAACGGCCGTCGGCGCGCGTTGGGGCGGGGGCCGGGCGCTCCGCGGGTGGAGCCGGAGCCGCCACCGCCGTCTCCTGCGGAGGCGTGGCCCGAGGCCGCGCCGCCCGAGCCCGTGGCACCGGCTGAGCCGGCAGTGGCGGAGGCCACGGCGCCGGCGGCCGAGCAGGTGGAGCCCGCCGAGGCCGCGGAGGCTGTCGAGCCCACGGAAGCTGTCGCAACGGCGCGGCCCGTTGAGCCGGTGGCGCCCGTCGAGGCGGGCGTGGCGGCGGTGGCTGGTTCGGCTGCGGTGGTTGTCGAGGCGCCGGTTGCGGCGGGGATTCGGGTCCCGGTCGCGGCGGAGGCAGGGTCCGTCGAGCCGACTGCGGGGTCCGAGGCCTCGGGCGACGCCGGTGACGGGGTCTTCAAGGTTCGGCTCGCCAACTTCGAAGGTCCCTTCGATCTGCTGCTGCAGTTGATCTCCAGGCACAAGCTGGACGTCACCGAGGTCGCGCTGTCGAAGGTGACCGATGAGTTCATGGCGTACATCCGGGCGCTGGGGCCGGACTGGGATCTGGACGAGACGACCGAGTTCCTCGTCGTCGCGGCCACGTTGCTCGATCTGAAGGCGGCACGGCTGCTGCCCGCCGCCGAGGTGGAGGACGAGGGCGATCTGGCGCTGCTCGAAGCCCGGGATCTGCTGTTCGCCCGGCTGCTCCAGTACCGCGCGTACAAGCGGATCGCGGACATCTTCAGCGGGCGGCTCGACGACGAGGCCCGGCGCTATCCGCGTACCGTCGGGCTCGAACCGCAGCATGCCGAGCTGCTGCCCGAGGTCGTCATCAGCATCGGGGCGGAAGGGTTCGCCAAGCTCGCCGTGAAGGCGATGCAGCCCAAGCCCAGGCCGCAGGTGTACGTCGACCACATCCACGCCCCGCTGGTCAGCGTGCAGGAACAGGCCCAGATCGTCGTGGCCCGGCTCAGAGAGCTCGGCGAGGTCAGCTTCCGGGCGCTCGTCGAGGACACCGACGACACCCTCACCGTCGTGGCCCGCTTCCTCGCCCTGCTGGAGCTGTACCGCGAGAAGGCCGTGGAGCTGGAGCAGGAGGCCGCGCTGGGCGAGCTGCTCGTGCGGTGGACCGGCGGGGACGGGGACGAGGCACCGACCGTCACCGACGAGTTCGACCGGCCGCCCGAGCCGCCGAAGGAGGAGAAACCGGCGTGAGTGAAGAAATCAGCGAGATCCCGGCCGGGCCGCGTACCGTCGCCGACCTCGATCTCAAGCCCGCTCTGGAGGCCGTCCTGATGGTCGTGGACGAGCCCGCGACCGAGGAGCACCTCGCGAAGATCCTCGACCGGCCGCGCCGCCAGATCACGGACGCGCTGCGCGCGCTGGCCGACGAGTACACGGTCCAGGGGCGCGGCTTCGAACTGCGGTTCGTCGCGAACGGCTGGCGTTTCTACACCCGCGCCGAGTACGCCCCCGCCGTCGAGCGCTTCGTGCTGGACGGCCAGCAGGCCCGCCTCACCCAGGCCGCCCTGGAGACCCTGGCCGTCGTCGCGTACCGGCAGCCGGTCAGCCGCAGCCGGGTCTCGGCCGTGCGCGGAGTCAACTGCGACGGCGTCATGCGGACCCTCCTGCAACGGGGTCTGGTCGAGGAGGCGGGCACGGAACCCGAAACAGGTGCGATCCTGTACACGACGACGAACTACTTCCTGGAGCGGATGGGCCTGCGCGGTCTGGACGAGCTCCCGGAGCTCGCGCCCTTCCTCCCGGAGGCGGAGGCGATCGAGGCCGAGACCCAGGAGGGCGTACCGTCGTTCGACCCGGACGCGCCTGATGACGACGTGCCGGGCCGCCCGGTGAACCCGGGTACCGACGACGAAGACGACCAGACGGAACTTTGATGCGAAGCAGCGGCAGGAACGGCGGAAACGGCGGGCGCGGCAATCACCGCGGCGCCGGCAACAACAGGGATGACAAGCAGGGGCAGGGCCGCCCCAGCAAGCCCCGCCCCGAGGAGCGCCGCTACGACGTGGGCCCAGGGGCGACGAAGGACGGGCCCAAGTCCGGGCGCGGCGGTGCGGCGCGCGGCGGTGCCAAGGGCGGTCCCAAGCAGCCCCAGCAGCGTGGGCGTACGGCTCCGGCGCGCCCTCGTGAGTACGAGGCGCAGATCGAGGAGCGCAACCGCGACCGGTACGCCGGGAAGAAGGACGTCAAGCTGCCCAAGACCTTCCCGGGCGCCGAGCAGGAGGGCGAGCGGCTCCAGAAGGTGCTCGCACGCGCGGGCTTCGGCTCCCGGCGCGCCTGTGAGGAGCTGATCGAGGAAGCCCGGGTCGAGATCAACGGCGAGATCGTCCTGGAACAGGGTCGGCGCGTCGACCCGGAGAAGGACGAGATCAAGGTCGACGGGCTCACCGTCGCCACGCAGCGCTTCCAGTTCTTCTCGCTGAACAAGCCCGCCGGTGTCGTGTCGACGATGGAGGACCCGGAGGGCCGGCAGTGCCTCGGTGACTACGTCACCAACCGCGAGACCCGGCTCTTCCACGTCGGCCGGCTCGACACCGAGACCGAGGGTGTCATCCTGCTCACCAACCACGGCGAGCTGGCGCACCGGCTGACCCACCCGAAGTACGGCGTGAAGAAGACCTACCTCGCGCACATCGTCGGCCCCATCCCTCGCGACCTCGGCAAGCAGCTCAAGGACGGCATCCAGCTGGAGGACGGCTACGCGCGCGCGGACCACTTCCGGGTCGTCCAGCAGACCGGCAAGAACTACCTCGTCGAGGTCACCCTCCACGAGGGCCGCAAGCACATCGTGCGGCGGATGCTCGCGGAGGCCGGTTTCCCGGTCGACAAGCTGGTGCGGGTCGCCTTCGGGCCGATCACCCTGGGCGACCAGAAGTCGGGCTGGCTGCGGCGGTTGTCCAACACCGAGGTCGGCATGCTGATGCAGGAAGTCGATCTCTAGGCTGGTGCGGACACTCCGCACGCTGTGAGTTCCCCACGCCCCGAAGGGCGCGGGGAACGGAAGGACTCCTGCAGATGGCCACGCTCGTCCACAAGCAAGCCGCCACCGGAACGCTCACAGGCCTCGCGCTTGGGGACGCGCTCGGCTATCCGACCGAGTTCAGCCTGGTGGACAGGATCGTCGCCAGATTCGGTCCGTGGCGGCAGCTGGAGCTGCCGACGCCGGCGCTGGTCACCGACGACACGCAGATGACACTGGCGCTCGGCAGGGGCGTACGGGCGGCGATGGACCGGGGCGTGCTGGAGCCCGAGGGGATGGCCGAGGCCGTGCGGCAGGAGTTCATCGCCTGGAACCGCTCGCCCGAGAACAACCGCGCCCCCGGCAACACCTGCCTGCGGGCCTGCCGCCTGCTGGAGCACACGGACCGCCCCTGGCAGGACGCCAGCCAGATCCAGTCCAAGGGCTGCGGCGCCAACATGCGCGTCGCGCCCCTGGGTGTGATCCAGGGCCTGAGCGACGAACAGCGCGCGGGCGCCGCCCAGTTGCAGTCCGCCCTCACCCACGGGCACCCCACCGCGCTCGCCGCGTCCGACCTCACCGCGCACGCCGTACGACTGCTCGCGACGGGTGCCGAGCCGGGCGAGCTGATCGGCCTGCTCCGTTCGTACGCCTTGGAGAACCGCAGCCACTACCATGAGAGCTGGCTCGGCGACCTGTGGACCCGGGCCAAGGCTCCGACGCCCGAGCAGTTCATCGCGCTCGGCTGGGACGAGTGTCTGGCCATCCTCGACCGCCTCCGGCACGCCGTGGGAACCGTCTCGCCCGAGGACGACCCGTGCCTGGCCACCGGCGAGGGCTGGATCGCGGAGGAGGCCCTGGCGACCGGGCTGCTGTGCTTCCTGCTCTTCCCCGACGAGCCGGTGACGGCCCTGCGCCGCGCCGCCTGCACCGCCGGCGACTCCGACTCGATCGCCTGCCTGGCGGGCGCCTTCGCCGGCGCGTACCTGGGGGCCGAGGTCTGGCCGGCCGAGTGGGCCGGCCGTATCGAGTACCGCAGCGACCTGCTGACCCTCGGGGCGCTCTGGGACGCGTGAGTCCTAGCGGCCCGGGTCCGTCCGCAGGGCCGAGGCCCTGCGGACGCGGACGAGGAAGTCCTCCACGCGCTCCCGGTCCGGTTCGGCCGGGAGCGGGCTGCGCGTGGCGGCCTCGGCGGTCTCCGCTTCCAGGCGGGTCATCCAGGACTCGACGCCGGACCAGGGCACCTCGCCGCGCTTCACCGCGAGCAGCGGCTCACGCTGGTCACCGACATCGACCGTGAGCGTGCCCGTGCGCAGCGCGTCGCGGGCGCTGATGAGCAAGCGCAGCAGATGCATCGCGTGCTTCCAGCGCGGGGCGCCGTGGGTACGGACATCGGCCTCCAGCTTGCGGCGCTGGCCGTACGCGTACCGCGTGAACGTCACGTGGACCCGCCGGGAGAGGAACGCCTCCCGCAGGGCCAGGAGCTCGCGGCCCGTGTCGTCGGCGTACTGCACGAGCGGGGAGTGCAGGCACTCCAGGATGTTCGGATTGGCACGCAGGGCCAGCTCGCAGAAGCGCTCCAGCTCCCAGCTGAACTGCTCCTCGGCCGGGCCCTCGACGTGCGTCGGAGGCTTGTCGAGGCGCCAGAACAGAGGCGTGGGAGCCAGGAACACGCCACGGCGGTCGGTGTCGCTGCCGTCCGTCGCAAGACCGAAGGCGCGGGAGCCCATCACGCAGGCGTAGATCGTATGGTCGCGTATCAGGTGATCGGGCCGCATGCCCGGGAGAGTACGCGGACTCTCACGTGAGGCGGACCGAGTTTCCCTCCACGGTGATCTGCTCGGCCGGCAGGGCGCGGGTCGCCGGGCCATGGGCCACCGCGCCGTCGGCGATGCGGAACTTGCTGCCGTGGCAGGGGCAGTTGATCGTGCCGTCGGAGACCGTCGTCACCAGGCAGCGCTGGTGGGTGCAGATGGCCGAGAACCCCTTGAACCGACCCTGCTCCGGCTGGGTCACCACGACCTCCTCGTTCTTGAAGATCTTGCCGCCGCCGACCGGGATCTCGTCGGTGGAGGCCAGCTCCTGACCGGCGGGGGCGTCCGTAGTCTCCTTGCCGGTGGGGGAGACCGTCGACGTGGAGCCGTTGTCGCCGCCGTCCCCGCCGCAGGCCGCGACCAGCGCCACCGCGCCTGTCGCGCCCGTCGCGAGGAGAACCGTCCGGCGCGTGGTGTCGTACGTCATGTCGTCACTCCGAAAGTGCCAAAACGGAAGAAAAGGGACTTTTCTGAATCTTGGCACTGAAAATACCCAAGGAATAGTAATTCCGGTGTCTCATCGGGCGGGCGCCGCGCATCCCGTTCGCGCGGGCTGACTAGGCTGGACGGACGTAGAGCGACACGCACGTCAGCAAGGAGCAGCGCCGTGGCGGTACGAGCGGTCCGGGGGGCCGTCCAACTCGAGCGGGACGAAGCCGGGCACATGGACGAGCGGGTCGGAGCCCTGCTCACGGCGATCCTGGAGCGCAACGAACTCGCGGCCGACGACCTGATCAGCATCTGGTTCACGGCCACGCCCGACCTGCACAGCGATTTCCCGGCGGCCGCCGCCCGCAAGCTCGGCATCGTCGACGTACCGCTGATCTGCGCCCAGGAACTCGACATCGAGGGCGCCATGCCCCGGGTCGTCCGGGTTCTCGCGCACATCGAGTCCGACCGGCCCCGGGCCGGTATCGCCCACGTCTACCTCGGCGCCGCGGCCGCCCTGCGCAAGGACATCGCCCAGTGAGAACCGCACTCGTCATCGGCACCGGCCTCATCGGTACGTCCGCCGGCCTGGCCCTGTCCCAGCGGGGCGTCACGGTGCACCTCGCCGACCCGAACCCGGAGCAGGCCCGCACGGCGGCCGCGCTCGGGGCCGGTACCGACGAGGCGCCGGACGGGCCCGTCGACCTCGCGATCGTCGCCGCCCCGCCCGCCCACGTGGCGGACGTGCTCGCCGACGCCATGCTCCGCGGAGCGGCGCGCGGCTACCTGGACGTCGCCAGCGTCAAGGGCGGGCCGCGCCGCGAGCTGGAGGCACGCGGCCTCGACCTGACCGCCTACATCGGCACGCACCCCATGTCGGGCCGGGAGAAGTCCGGCCCGCTGGCCGCGACCGGGGATCTCTTCGAGGGCCGGCCCTGGGTGCTGACCCCGACCCGGGACACCGACACCGAGGTGCTGAACCTCGCCCTGGAACTGGTCTCGCACTGCCGTGCCGTGCCGGTGGTGATGGACGCCGACGCCCACGACCGTGCCGTCGCCCTCGTCTCCCACATGCCCCACCTGGTGTCCAGCCTGGTCGCCGCGCGTCTGGAGAACGCCGAGGAGGCGGCCGTACGGCTGTGCGGGCAGGGCATCCGGGATGTGACGCGGATCGCCGCGTCCGACCCCCGGATGTGGATCGACATCCTCTCCGCCAACCCCGGGCCGGTCGCCGACCTGCTCACGGACGTCGCCGGTGACCTGGAGGAGACCGTGCGGGCCCTGCGCGCCCTGCAGTCCACCGACGACCACAAGCGCCGCGAGGGCAGCACCGGCATCGAGGACGTCCTGCGGCGCGGCAACGCGGGGCAGATCCGCGTCCCCGGCAAGCACGGCTCCGCCCCGCGGGTCTACGAGGTCGTGGCGGTGCTCATCGACGACCAGCCGGGACAGCTGGCCCGGATCTTCGCGGACGCGGGCATGGCCGGCGTCAACATCGAGGACGTACGGATCGAGCACGCGACCGGGCAGCAGGCCGGTCTGGTGCAGCTGATGGTGGAGCCGAAGGCGGCACCCGTGCTGAGTGCCGCGCTGCGCGAGCGGGGCTGGGCGATCCGGCAGTAGTGCATCCTGGACGTGGCTGGCCGACGCGCGGCCGGACGAGTGACCCGCACCCAGTAACCTTGTGCGGGGCAGTCGCGCCCTCACCCCCGCCAGCCCGGTTCAGGAAGGTCTCCACTGTGGAAAGCCCCACGCCCGTGATTGTCGCCATCGACGGCCCCTCCGGCACGGGCAAGTCGAGCACCTCGAAGGCCGTGGCGGCGCAGCTCGGGCTGAGCTACCTGGACACCGGCGCCCAGTACCGGGCGATCACCTGGTGGATGGTGAGCAACGGCATCGACATCGACGACCCCGCCGCCATCGCCGCCGCGACCGGCAAGCCGGAGATCGTCTCGGGCACCGACCCGCAGGGCCCGACCATCACCGTCGACGGCGTCGACGTGGCCGGCCCGATCCGCACCCAGGAGGTCACCTCCAAGGTCAGCGCGGTCAGCGCGGTGTCCGACGTGCGGGCCCGGATCACCGAGCTGCAGCGCACGATCGCCGCCTCAGCGGAGAACGGCATCGTGGTCGAGGGCCGTGACATCGGCACGACCGTGCTGCCCGACGCCGACCTGAAGATCTTCCTCACCGCCTCCCCGGAGGCGCGTGCCGCCCGCCGCAGCGGCGAGCTGAAGGGCTCCGACGTCCACTCCACCCGTGAGGCCCTGATCAAGCGGGACGCGGCAGACTCCAGCCGCAAGACCTCGCCGCTCGCCAAGGCCGGCGACGCGGTCGAGGTGGACACCACCGAGCTCACGCTGGCCCAGGTCATCGAGTGTGTCGTCACCCTCGTCGAGGAGAAGCGGGCAGGGAAGTGACCGAGCTGCCTTCGGCGCGGAGCGCCGAGGTCGGGCGGCGCATCGGCGTCGGCCTGATGTACGGGCTGTGGAAGCCGCGCGTGCTCGGCGCCTGGCGGGTGCCGGTGACCGGCCCGGTGATCCTCGCCGTCAACCACTCCCACAACATCGACGGCCCGATGGTCATGGGCGTGGCGCCCCGGCCGACGCACTTCCTGATCAAGAAGGAGGCGTTCGTCGGCCCGCTCGACCCGTTCCTGACCGGCATCGGCCAGCTGAAGGTGGACCGCGACACCACCGACCGCACGGCGATCACCCGGGCGCTCGGCGTGCTGGAGAACGGCGGCGTGCTCGGCATCTTCCCCGAGGGCACCCGGGGCGAGGGCGACTTCGCCTCGCTGCGCGCCGGGCTCGCGTACTTCGCGGTGCGCGGCGGCGCCCCGATCGTGCCGGTCGCCGTGCTGGGAAGCACCGACAGGCGCGGACGGTTGATAAAGGGGCTGCCCCCGCTGCGCTCGCGCGTCGACGTCGTCTTCGGCGAGCCCTTCGACGCGGGCGACGGCAGCGGGCGCCGTACGCGCAAGGCGCTGGACGAGGCCACCGGCCGCATCCAGAAGCAGCTCGCCGCCCACCTGGAAAACGCCAGGCGCCTCACCAGGCGCTAGGCAACACTGAGTAGTGGATCAGCCCGGAAGACAGCGGGTACTCCACCGACCACCAAGATGAACGACGAGGTACGGACTTCATGAACGACCACATCCAGCCCGACGGCTCGGCCCCGCACGAGCACGACCACGGGGCGCTCGGCGACGTCGAGTACGCGGAGTTCATGGAGCTCGCCGCGGAGGAGGGCTTCGCCCCCGAGGACGTCGAGGGCGCGATCGAGGAGGCCGGGCACGGCCCGCTGCCGGTGCTCGCCGTGGTCGGCCGGCCCAATGTCGGCAAGTCGACTCTCGTGAACCGCATCATCGGACGCCGTGAGGCGGTCGTCGAGGACAAGCCGGGTGTCACCCGCGACCGGGTGACGTACGAGGCCGAGTGGGCGGGCCGCCGCTTCAAGGTCGTCGACACCGGCGGCTGGGAGCAGGACGTCCTCGGCATCGACGCCTCCGTGGCCGCCCAGGCCGAGTACGCCATCGAGGCCGCCGACGCGGTCGTCTTCGTCGTCGACGCCAAGGTCGGCGCCACCGACACCGACGAGGCCGTCGTACGACTGCTGCGCAAGGCCGGCAAGCCGGTCGTGCTGTGCGCCAACAAGGTGGACGGCCCCAGCGGCGAGGCCGACGCGGCGTACCTGTGGTCGCTGGGCCTGGGGGAGCCGTACCCCGTCTCGGCGCTGCACGGCCGGGGCACCGGCGACATGCTGGACCAGGTGCTGGAGGCGCTGCCCGAGGCCCCGCGCGAGGCGTTCGGCCCGGGCGGTATCGGCGGGCCGCGCCGCATCGCGCTGATCGGCCGCCCGAACGTCGGTAAGTCCTCGCTGCTGAACAAGGTGGCGAACGAGGAGCGCGTCGTCGTCAACGAGCTGGCGGGCACCACCCGTGACCCGGTCGACGAGCTGATCGAACTCGGCGGCGTCACCTGGAAGTTCGTCGACACGGCGGGCATCCGCAAGCGCGTCCACCTCCAGCAGGGCGCCGACTACTACGCCTCGCTGCGCACGGCCGCCGCCGTCGAGAAGGCGGAGGTCGCCGTCATCCTCATCGACGCCGCCGAGTCGATCTCGGTGCAGGACCAGCGGATCGTCACCATGGCCGTGGAGGCGGGCCGCGCGATCGTCGTCGCCTTCAACAAGTGGGACACCCTCGACGAGGAGCGCCGCTACTACCTGGAGCGGGAGATCGAGACCGAGCTCGGCCAGGTGGCGTGGGCCCCGCGGGTGAACGTCTCGGCGCGCACCGGGCGCCACATGGAGAAGCTGGTCCCGGCGATCGAGACGGCCCTGGCGGGCTGGGAGACCCGGGTCCCGACGGGCCGGCTGAACGCCTTCCTCGGTGAGCTGGTCGCCGCCCACCCGCACCCGGTCCGGGGCGGCAAGCAGCCGCGCATCCTGTTCGGCACGCAGGCGGGCACCAAGCCGCCGCGGTTCGTGCTGTTCGCCTCCGGCTTCATCGAGGCGGGCTACCGGCGCTTCATCGAGCGCCGTCTGCGCGAGGAGTTCGGCTTCGAGGGCACGCCGATCCACATCTCGGTGCGGGTGCGCGAGAAGCGCGGCGCGAAGAAGAAGTAACGCGAAACGGTGGAAGGGCGGCCCCCGCGGGGGCCGCCCTTCCACCGTTTCGGTGCTCGCTCAGACGCCGCTTCGTGGTACCGGCGGCAGGGCGGCCGGCACATAGTGCATCGCCGTGCCGTGTGCGCTGACGGTCCCGACGCGCTGCCAGTGCGGCTGGTGTCCGGCGGCATGCCGGGCGCTCTGGGCCCCCGCGCTGTACGCACTGTACGAGCTGCCGTACGAATAGCTGTACGAGCCCGTACTGTGCGGGATGGTCCCGAAGGCGGTGAACCCCAGCTTTTCCTCGCCGCTGCGGTCGCCGGGCAGTGCGCGGAAGGACTTGACGTACTCGGCGTAGAGCGCGTCGTAGATCGGCGTGGCCGATGGGCTGCCCTGGGAGTCCTGAGCCGACCGCGCGGAGGGGATCGACGAGTAGGACTGGCGGCGTGAAACGTCGTATGCGTGCACGTATGTCCAAACGACCCCGCGGGTCAAGGGATGCGGCCCGCGTACGGCTTTCGCGGGTGTGGGGGCCGTGCGGGTGACCCGCGGGCTCAGGTGCCGGCCAGCGGCAGGGCCGCGCCGACCAGCTTTCCGGTCGCCGCCGCCTTGTCCAGGGCGTCCCGCATCAGGTCCTCGCGCGGCTGATGGCCGATCGAGCCGACGGGCGCGGCGAACATCAGTACCTGCTGGTGCTTGTTGGCGGCCGCGCGCCAGGGGTCGGTCACCTGGAGCGGCTGGTGCGCCTGCCACCAGGCCACCGGCTGTCCGCCGTTGCTGCCGGGCTGGAGCACCGCGTGCAGCTGGCCCACAGCGAGCAGCACCGACCAGCCGTGCAGCACCGGCGGTACGGCGGACAGGTCGGTCAGCGGCATGAAGCCCTGCTCGATGAGCAGCGGCAGGAAGTCGTCACCGGAGCCGGTCGCGCCGGGCCGGGCGACGGGCACGGTCGGCTCCACCACCAGGGCCGGGTGCAGTTCCCCGGCGATCAGGACGAGCCCGCTGGTCACGCCGAGCACCGCCGGCTCGGGCGCCGTCTGGTCGGACACCATGCCGCCGGTGTCGCCGGCGATGGACTTCACGGCGCCCCGGAGCTGCTCCTCGGTCACCTGGACGACCTGCGAGGGCAGGCAGCCGGAGTGGGCGAAGGCGAGGACGGCGGTCTCGTCCCCGATGAAGAGGACGGTGCTGGTGCGCTCCTGCTCGGAGTCGCCCGGAGTGCGGCAGGACGTGCAGTCGTAACTGCCCGGGGCGGTCTCTCCGGCGAGCAGACGGTCTGCTTCTTCGTCGCCGATCTCGGCGCGTACCTCGTCGCTGACGTCGAGCATGCGCGGCACGGGGGGCTCCCTCGGGGATGCGGTGCGTGGCAAAGCCGGGTGGCTCCCGGCCCGTGGTCCGGGTAGGCCCCGGCTCATGAAGAAGACAACGGGCGATCTGTGGCGGGAGTCACGCCCCAGGGCGAACGGAATCGAACCAACCGGCGCGCAGGGTCACGTTCGGCACGGAATCGCGCACTCACGGTCAAGTCCCTTGATTGTAAAGGGCGTTGAAGTGGTGAGGTGGGTCACATGCCACTCAGCCGGTTGGTCGACAAATCATGAAATCCAGGAATGAAGTGGGTGTCCGGAAATTGCCGTTACCCGAGGTATCGGTGAACTGGCCTGGAGTGACGGGCCCCTGGTTGATGACAGGCCGTCAACTCCTTAGATTCCTCCGCCGTGTGCAGCGAGCACCGCTCGGGTACGTCAGCCGGCCGCACGGTTCTCCGGAACCGCGCAGCACCACCACCGGCGGGCGGGGCGAGCGCGATCCACGTGCCCCATGGCGCGTGGAGTGGCGTTCCGCCTTGGGGGACCCCGGGTGTTTCGAGAGGGAACTACATGTCCGAATGTGCCGATATCACCCGCGACAACGCTCGGAAGAACCCGGTTCGTACGACGGCGGTCCTCGCCGGGGCGGCGTTGCTCGCCCCCCTCGGACTGCTGGCGGCGACCGGCAACGCCGCGGCGGCTGACAGCGGAGTGTGGGACCGCATCGCCCAGTGCGAGAGCGGCGGCAACTGGCACATCAACACCGGCAACGGCTACTACGGCGGACTCCAGTTCGCCCCCTCGACCTGGAGCGCCTACGGCGGCACGGCCTACGCGGCCACCGCCGACCAGGCGAGCAAGTCCCAGCAGATCGCCGTCGCCACCAAGGTCCAGCGCGCCCAGGGCTGGGGCGCCTGGCCGACCTGCTCGGCTCGCGCCGGGGCGAGCGGAAGCGCACCCGCGGCCTCCGCCGCCGACCCGGTCGCCTCCAGGCCCGCTCCGGAGAAGCAGTGGAAGGCGCCGGAGCGTTCCGCACCACACCCGAACCGCAGCACGTCCCGCGGCGACTACACCGTCCGCGAGGGCGACACCCTGAGCGGCGTCGCCGCCCGGCACGGGACCACCTGGCAGCGCCTCTACGCCGCCAACAAGTCAGCCATCGGCGGTGATCCCCACATGATCGTGCCCGGCCTGCGCCTCGACATCTGAGCCGCTGTTCCACCTCGCCGGAACAAGGGGTCCCGTCCGGTCGCTCGACCGGGCGGGACCTTGTCGTGCCGGGCGCCGGCCGTCGGTCATCGCCTGAGCTCGCCCGCCTCCCCGGCGAACACGACCGACCCGCGGCGCAGTTCGTAGACGATCGCGGGCCGGTCCCGCAGATCGGGCGGCAGCCGCTGCTCGGCGATCACCACGCACGCGTCGAGCGCGCTCAGCAGCTCGTACGTCCGGGCCGCGACCGCGGGCGACATGCCCTGGGCGGGCTCGTCGACGAGCACCACGCGCGCGCGTGCCAGCAAGGCCCGGGACAGCGCGAGCATGCGCTGCTCCCCGCCGGAGAGGGTGCCGGCGCGCCGCTCAAGCAAGGGACGCAGCTGCGGATAGGCGTCGAGGGCCGGGGCATGGTCCGGGGCGGCGAGTCCGAGGTTCTCGCGCACGCTGAGCGAGCCGAACACGGCCTGCCGCTCCGGCACCAGGCACAGCCCGCGCCGGGCCCGCTCGTACGCCGGTACGCGGGTCACGTCGGCGCCGTCCCACACCACCGCCCCGCCCGACAGGGGCACGGTGCCGGCCAGCGCGCGCAGGACGGTCGTGCGGCCGGAGCCGTTGCGGCCCAGCAGGACGGTGAGGCCGGGGCCGGGCGCCGCGAGGGTGACGCCGTGCAGGGCCTCCAGCGGGCCGTAGCGCACGCGCGCGTGGCGCAGGGAGATCGTCGTCATCGGCCGGCCGCCGTTCCCAGGGCGTCCAGGACGCGCTCGGGCGGACCGGAGGCGACGATCCGGCCCGCGGTCATCACGTGCACGACATCGGCGAGGCCCGCGACCAGGTCCAGGTCGTGCTCGACGACGAGCAGGGCCGTGCCGTCTGCGGCCAGGGCCTTCAGGACCCGGGCCAGGGCGGCCACTTCGGCGCTGTCGAGGCCGGCGGCGGGCTCGTCGAGCAGCAGCACGCGGGGGCCGCCCGCGAGGACCCGGGCCAGCTCCACGCGGCGCAGTGTCCCGGTGGGCAGCCCGGCGGCGGGCAGCGCCCGCACCGGCCCGTCCAGCCCGAGCAGCCTGAGCGTCCGCTCCACCGCGCCCGGGTCGCTCACCCGGCCCTGCTCGGCGCCCACCCGGACGTTCTCGGCCACGGTCAGCGACGGGAAGACGGCCAGTTGCTGGAACGTCCGTGCGACACCGAGCCGGGTCCGGGCGTGAGCGGGCAGCCCGGTGATGTCCCGCCCGCCGAGCCACACGGCCCCGCGCGCGGGGCGCAGCGTCCCGGCCAGACAGTGGAACAGGGTGCTCTTCCCCGCCCCGTTGGGGCCCACGACGGCGGTGATCCGGCCGGGGGAGAGGGCCAGGTCGACTCCGTCGAGCGCGGTGAAGCCGCCGTAGCGGGCGTGGAGGTGACGGGCGGTGAGGAGGGGAGCGGCGGGGGCCGTGGCGGTCGGGCCCGAAGGCGGTGGGGTGGCGCGGACGGGCGCCGCCGCGCGCGGCCGGCCGGCCGGCGGGCGGCTACCGTCGCCAGGCAGGCGGTGGGGTGCCCGGCCCGACGGGCCGCGTCCTGAGCCGCTCTCGCCGTTCCCGTGCTCGCGCCGCCCGGCCGCACCCGTGCCCTCCGCCCTCCGTGCCACGCGCGTCGCCCCCGTCGGTACCGGCGCGCTCCGGGCCGTACGCGGCTCCGCCGGGCGCAGCAGCGCGCGGGCCCGGGCACCCACCGGTGTCAGGGCCGGGGTGCGGCGCAACCGCAGGAGTTCCGCCGCCGTACGCAGGGCCTCGTAGGGGCCGCCGGGGAAGCGGCCCACGAGGATCGCCAGGACGCCGATCAGCGCCGCGGCGACACCGCCCCGGGTGCCCGCGTCCAGGCCGACCAGGAGGGCTGCGGCGGCGAGGGCGCCGAGGGTGCTGTCGGCGCCCAGCACCACGACCGCCGCGAACCACAGCAGGCCGCGCACCGGGTCGTACGCGGCGGCGTCGAAGGCGCGCAGGCCCATGCCGAGCATGCCGCCGCCCAGCGCGGCCAGCGCGGCGCCCGCGACGAAGGCCAGCAGCTTGAGGGACGGCACCTGGACGCCCGCCGCCTGCGCGCCCCGCTCGTGGTCCCGCATGGCCGCGAGGGCCCGGCCCGTCCGCCCCCGGCGCAGGGCGTGCGTCGCCAGCAGCGCGACCGCCAGCAGGAGCAGCTCCAGGACGTAGTAGGCACGGTCCCCGTCGAAGCCCGCCGGGCGGCCCAGCGACAGGCCCGACGTGGCGTACGGCTGGGCGAAGACGAAGCGGCTCACTCCCACGCCGACCGCGAAGGTCGCGAGCGCCAGCGCCAGGCCCCGGCGGCCGATCGCCGGCCAGCCGGTGAGCAGGCCGAGCGGCGCCACCAGGACGACCGCCACCGCGAGGGCCGCCAGCTCCGGCAGGCGGGGCAGCCCCGGGAAGCGGCCGGCCGCCAGCAGCGCGGTGAACAGGGCGCCCAGACCCGCGTACGCCGCCTGGCCCAGCGAGATCTGGCCGCCCCGGCCGGTGACCACCACCAGGGACAGCAGGATCACGGCCAGCGCCGGCACCTGGACCGAGGTGTGCAGGTCACGGCCGGCCAGGCCCAGCGGCAGCAGGAACAGCACGGCCGCCACGATCCACGCGCCGGGCGGTGTCGGGACCCGGGCGGTGGCGGTGCGCGGCAGCGCGTCCCGGGTGCCCACGCCCGGCAGCACCAGGGCCGCGATCAGCAGCGCGACGACGAACAGGTTCGTGCCGACGGCCTGGAGCAGCGGCTCGCCCCAGCCCGACGGATGCAGCCGCGTCAGCTGGCTCTGCGCCACCCCGATGGCCAGCGCCACCACCACCGCGACCGGCAGGCTCCGCATCCGCGCGGCCACCGCGACCGCCACGACCTCCATCACGAGCAGCGGCAGCCCGTACGGGTCGAGACGCACGTACGGCGCCAGCAGCACGCCCGTCAGGCCCGCCGTGAAGGAGCCGAACGCCCAGCCAGCGGCCGCGACCCGGTCCGCGTCGATGCCGCCCAGCACGGCGAGCTGCCGGTCGTCGACCACGGCCCGCAGCTCCCGCCCGAACCGCGTCCGGCGGACCACTACCGCGACCCCGGCGGCCAGCACCAGCACCACCGCCAGCTGCCCCCACGGCTCGTCAGGCACCAGCTCCGGCGCGTCCTCCCGCGCCCCCTGCCCCCACAGCAGCGCCGCCCCGCCCACCAGCAGCACGAACACCCCGATGGACGCCACCAGCGTCTGCGCCGGGTCACCGCCGAGGACGGCCAGCGGCCGGAAGACGAACCGTTCCAGCACGACCCCCAGCCCCGGCGCCAGCACCAGCAGGGTCACCGTGGCCCCGAGCCACAGCGGCCAGCCCCACTCGACCACGCACTGCCGCAGCACATACGCGCACACCATCGCGATCGCGCCGTGCGCGAAGTTGAGCACGCCGGTCGCGCGGTACGTCACGATCAGGCCGATCCCGGTCAGCGCCGCCGCGCTGCCGACCGAGAGGCCGGCCAGGGTGAGGTCGTACGTCAGCGAGGACATCGGCCGGGCTCAGTCGGTTTCCCCGGTGGGCTCGCAGATCGGGCAGGGGCCCAGTTCACCGCTCGCCACCAGCTTGGAGTCGACCGGGACCGCCTCCGCCCTGCCCGCGACCAGCGGACAGTCCGCGCGGTGCCACAGCGTGCCGCCCGGCACCATCAGCTGCTCGCCGCTGACCGCGAGCGGCGCGAGGGAGGCCTGCCCGGTCTCGGCGCGCCCCTGAGGGCCGTCGGGTCCGGCGGCCACCAGCAGGCCGTACAGCTCCTCCACGCGCGCGGCGGCGATCGAGCCCCGGCCGTGGGCCAGCAGCACCGCCCCGGAGACGATCAGCGCCGCGCCGGGGACCGTGCAGGAGGCGAGGTAGGGGAGCTGCCGTTCCGCGAAGCGCTCGCCGGAGACGCCGTACCAGCCGACGACGCACAGCACCGCGCCCGCGGCCAGCGCGGCCCAGCCGGCCCACAGGACGGGATGCACGGTCCGCAGTCGGCTTGTCCGCATCGCTGGCTCCCACACGTCGGTTCGGCTGTGTGCTGGCTGCCTGTTCAAGTCCGGCGATCGCTTGCACTATGCCCTGTGGAAGCTGACCCTGAAAGCACCGGGCGCACATGGCCCGGACCGACACCCGGTGGTGAGCCAGATGGTTCTCGGCAGCGACCTCAGGCGGGGTAAAGCGACAGAGGGCCCGCGAGCCGCGGGACGGGGTACGGCGATCGCGGCCGCCCTGGTCCTGGCCCTCGCCCCGGCCCTCGCGGCGTGCAGTGACGACAGCGGCGGCGGCAGTGAGAGCACGCCGCCCACACCGACCGCGGAGCGGACCACGAGCGCCCCGGCGAGCGCGCCGGCGGACCGGACCGCGGCCGAGAAGGAGATCAAGCAGAACTGGGAGACGTTCTTCGACCCGCAGACCTCGACCGAGGACAAACAGGCCGTCCTGGAGAACGGCGACCGGATGGGCCCGGTGCTGCAGGCCTTCAGCGGTGACGAACGCGGCGGGCAGGTCGAGGCGCAGGTCACCAAGGTCGAGTTCACCTCGGCGACCGGGGCGGACGTGACGTACACGCTCACTCTGAAGGGGGCCACCGCCCTGCCGGACGCCTCCGGGACAGCCGTCGAGCAGGACGGCACCTGGAAGGTGTCCGTCAAGACGCTGTGCTCGCTGGTGCAGATGAGCGGCAATGGGTCGCCGGTCCCGGGCTGCTGAGATCCTCGCCGCGGTGCTTTTCCTGGCCCTGAGCGCGGCCTGCGGCAGCCGGCTCCCGGAGAGCGACTTCGAGCGTGACGACCGCTCCCCGGCGCCCCGGGACTCCGCGCCCCTGCGGGTCGGCATCATCACCAGCGCCACCAGCCCGGTCGGCGGCAACGCCTTCACCGGCCCGCGCGACGGTGCCAAGGCCTGGTTCGACCGGCTCAACGCGCGCGGCGGCGTCGACGGCCGCCGCGTCGAGGTTCGCCTGTGCGACGACGGCGGCAGCGGCGTCGGCAACAACGAGTGCGTCCACAAGCTGGTCGAGGAGGACGACGTCGTCGCCCTGGTCGCCACCACCGCACTGGACTACGCGGGCGCCTCCCGTGTCTCCCGCGCGCGCGTGCCCGACATCGGCGGCCAGCCCATCGGCGGCGCCTACGACACCTACCCGCACCTCTACGGCATCTACGGCAGCCTCGCGCCCCGCGACGGCACCACCGGCTGGGACGGCAAGCTGTACGGGGGGACCGAGGTCTACCGCTACTTCAAACGGGAGCACGGCGCCCGTACCGCCGCCGTCGTCTCCTACAACCAGTCCGCGTCCGCCGCCTACGCCCGGCTCGTCGAGCGGGGCCTGCGCGCCGAGGGCTACAAGGTCGTCACCGAGCAGGTCGACTTCGCCCTGCCCAACTTCCGCGCCGTGGCGGCCGATCTGAAGGAACAGGGCGCCGACCTGGTCTTCGACGCCATCGACAGCCACGGCAACGCCCGGCTCTGCCAGGCCATGGACCAGGTCGGCGCCGACGTCACCGCCAAGGTGACCAACGTGCAGAACTGGACGTCCACCGTCCCCGACGACTACGAGGACGCCCCGCGCTGCCGCAACGCCCTCTGGGCGACCGGCGCGAGCCGCGACTTCGACGACACCGGCCACCCGGCCGTACGGGAGTTCCGCGAGGCGACGAAAGACCTGGAGACGCGCTCCCAGTGGCAGCTGGAGGGATGGGCCGCCGCACGCTGGTTCACGGACGCGGCGAAGTCCTGCGCGAAGACCGGCATCACGCGCGCGTGCGTCGACGGCTTCATGAACCGCAGCCAGGGCTACACGGCGGGCGGACTGCTCCTGCCCGTCGAGTTCCGGCGGCTCGCCGAGCCCCCGAAGACCCGCGAGACCTGCCTGTCGGTGGCCCGCTGGCAGGACGGCAAGGGCTGGGTCGGCCAGGGCGACATGAACCGCACCTGCTTCGACGTACCGCAACTGGCGTATGAGCCTTGAGAACAGCAGGGCCTTGAGGACAGTGGCTGTCCGCAAGGGCTGACAGACTCGCTTTCATGTTGGAGACCTCGGCACGCCTGCTGCGTCTGCTGTCCCTGCTCCAGGCCCACCGCGAGTGGTCCGGCGCCGACCTGTCCGAGCGGCTCGGCGTCAGCGCCCGCACCCTGCGCCGCGACGTCGACCGGCTGCGCGAGCTCGGCTACCCGGTCAACGCCAGCCCCGGCACGGGCGGCGGCTACCAGCTGGGCGCCGGTGCCGAACTGCCGCCGCTGCTGCTGGACGACGACGAGGCCGTGGCCGTGGCGGTCGGGCTGCGCACGGCCGCCGGGCAGGGCATCGAGGGCATCGGCGAGACCTCGGTACGGGCCCTCGCCAAGCTGGAACAGGTGCTGCCGAACCGGCTGCGCCGCCGGGTGGGCGCCCTCAACGCCTTCACCGTGCCGATGCTGCGCGGCCCCGTGCCCGACGCCGTCGACCCCGTCGTGCTGACCGAGCTCGCCCACCTCTGCCGGGACGCCGAGCGGCTGCGCTTCGAGTACCGCGGCCACGACGGCACCCTGAGCCGCCGCAGCGTCGAACCGCACCGCCTGGTGTGCACCGAGCGACGCTGGTACCTGGTCGCCTGGGACCTGGAGCGGGAGGACTGGCGCACCTTCCGCGTGGACCGCATCACGCCCAGGCCGCCGCACGGCCCGCGCTTCGTACCGCGCGAGCCACCCGCCGAGGACCTGGCCGCCTATGTCTCCCAGGGCGTCTCCACGCGCGTGTACGCCGCCCACGCAGTCGTGCGGCTCCTGGCGCCCCTGGAGGAGGCCGCCGCCCACATCTCACCCTCCGCCGGGGTGCTGGAGGCCGAGGGCCCCGGCAGCTGCCTGCTGCGCTGCGGAGCCGGCAGCCTCGACGTGATGGTCATCCACGTGGTGATGCTGGGCTTCGAGTTCGAGGTGCTGGAGCCGGTGGAGCTGATCGAGGCGATCAGGAGGACTCGCGACCGGCTTGATGGCGCTTTGGCTCGGGCTGCGCAGTCAGCGCCGCGTACTCCGGATGGTGCAGGTCGAACGCCGGCGACTCGGACCGGATCCGGGGCAACGCCGTGAAGTTGTGCCGGGGCGGCGGGCAGGACGTCGCCCACTCCAGGGAGCGGCCGTAGCCCCAGGGGTCGTCGACCTCGACCTTCTCGCCGTACTTCGCCGTCTTCCACACGTTGTAGAGGAACGGCAGCGTCGACATGCCGAGCAGGAACGCGCCGATCGTCGAGACGGTGTTGAGCGCGGTGAACCCGTCCGCGGCGAGGTAGTCCGCGTACCGGCGGGGCATGCCCTCGGCGCCCAGCCAGTGCTGCACCAGGAACGTGGTGTGGAAGCCGACGAAGAGCACCCAGAACTGGATCTTGCCGAGCCGTTCGTCGAGCATCTTCCCGGTGAACTTGGGCCACCAGAAGTAGAACCCGCCGAAGATCGCGAAGACGACGGTGCCGAAGACGACGTAGTGGAAGTGCGCGACCACGAAGTACGAGTCCGTCACATGGAAGTCCATCGGCGGCGACGCCAGGATCACCCCGGTCAGCCCGCCGAACAGGAACGTCACCAGGAAGCCCGCTGCCCACAGCATCGGTGTCTCGAAGGACAGCGAGCCCTTGAGCATGGTGCCGGTCCAGTTGAAGAACTTCACGCCCGTCGGCACCGCGATCAGGAAGCTCATGAAGGAGAAGAACGGCAGCAGCACCGCGCCCGTGACGAACATGTGGTGCGCCCACACCACCACCGAGAGGCCCGTGATCGCCATCGTCGCGCCGACCAGCGTCAGATAGCCGAACATCGGCTTGCGGCTGAAGACCGGGATGATCTCCGTGATGATCCCGAAGAACGGCAGCGCGATGATGTACACCTCGGGATGCCCGAAGAACCAGAACAGGTGCTGCCACAGGATCGCCCCGCCGTTGGTCGCGTCGAAGACCTGAGCGCCGAACCGCCGGTCCGCCTCCAGCACCAGCAGCGCCGCCGCCAGCACCGGGAACGCCATCAGGATCAGGATCGACGTGAACAGCGTGTTCCAGACGAAGATCGGCATCCGGAACATCGTCATGCCGGGGGCGCGCATCCCGATGATGGTGGTGATGAAGTTGACCGCGCCGAGGATCGTGCCGAAGCCGGACAGGGCCAGCCCCATGATCCACAGATCGGCTCCGAGGCCCGGCGTGCGCTCCGCGCTGTTGAGCGGGGCGTAGGCGGTCCAGCCGAAGTCCGTCGGCCCGGAGGGCACCAGCAGCGAGCCGAGCACGATCAGCCCGCCGAACAGGAACAGCCAGTACGACAACATGTTCAGCCGGGGGAAGGCGACGTCGGGCGCGCCGATCTGGAGCGGCATCAGCTCGTTGGCGAAGCCCGCGAAGGTCGGCGTCGCGAACAGCAGCAGCATGATCGTGCCGTGCAGCGTGAACGCCTGGTTGTACTGCGTGTTGTCGATGATCTGGAGTCCCGGGCGGGCCAGCTCGGCGCGCATCAGCAGCGCCATCACACCGGCGACCAGGAAGAAGAGGAACGACGTGATCAGGTAGAGGTGGCCGATCTTCTTGTGGTCCGTCGTCGTCAGCCAGTCGACGACCACCCGCCCGTGCCGCTTCCTCGGCGCGGGCCGCGCCGTCGCCTGTACGGTCTGCGTCCCCATCGCTCGCTCGCCCTTCGCTCATCGCGCACCGGGCCCGCCGAAGCCCGCGCCGCACGTGCCCGCGAGCTCACGTCATGATGCTCGGGTCACCGCGCGCTCCGACAGGGGCGTATCGGCCTCTCCATGCCCGATCCACGCATTTCCTGTGCGGCGCCGGCTCGGCCGGACCGATGGCGGCGCCGGAATGGAATGGAGCTCCGGGGGTACTTCTCCCGGAACTTTCCGCCGGGCTTTTCCATGAGCTCATGTGACACGCGGGAATTACGATCGAATGCCTGCGGAAGGACTACAGAAGGCCTACGGAACCGCTCGTCCGTGTGACGGACATCGCCGGAAACAGCTGTCGTGATCTTGTGACAGAAGTGTGACCGGGGCCGGACAGCCACCGGGGGTAGCGTGGCGGCATGGCACCGATTCCGACACCTTCCGCGGAACCCGACGACAGCCCGGACACCTATGTCGGCCTGCCGGCCGACCGGGCCGAACACCTCGCGCGTGAGCGCGGCTGGCCGACGGTGCGCTCGTTGCCGCCGGGGGCGATCATCACGATGGAGTACCGCGTGGGACGGCTGAACTTCGAGGTGAAGGGCGGCCGGGTGGCGCGGGCCTGGAAGGGCTGAGACCGAGACACGGCGAAGGCCCCGGTTCCGCTCCGGAACCGGGGCCTTCGTGTGTCCGTCAGGGGTGGGCCGAGGAGGCCGAGCCGCGCGGGTGCCGCTCCGGGTGCGGCGGGCGTCGGCTGCCGGCCGGGGTGACCGGGGTGCGCTCCGAGCGGGCCGTGTGCGGACCCGGGGCCAGGTAGGCCGGGGTCCGGGGCGAACGGGCCGCGATGTCCTCCCGGTCGGCGGGCAGCGGCGTGACCACCACGGGCGGCGCGCTGACCGGGGCGGAAGCCGTACCGCTCAGGCGGGACCGCCAGCGGTCGCGCAGGTCGAAGATCCTGGCCTCGGCACGGGCGATCAGCGGCTCGAACCACGGCAGGGCGAGCATGATCAGCAGGCCCGCGACCCAGCCGAGGAGCACATCGCTCAGCCAGTGCGTACCGAGGTAGACGGTGGCCAGCCCGACGCCGAGCGAGGTCACGGCGGACACGGCGGACAGCCAGCGGCGCGCTCTGGGGGTGGAGGCGAGATAGGCCAGGATTCCCCAGGTCACCACGGCGTTGGCGGTGTGACCGCTCGGAAATATATCGCCGCCGAGGCCCATCTCGTTCGAGCCGATGATGGTCGCGTAGTGCGGCCCCAGGCGGCCCATGCCGTACTTGGCGGCGCCGACCGTGATGTTCAGCAGCAGCAGCGAGACCCCGAGGGCGAGCAGCGGACGCAGGGTGTGCTGCCGCCAGGAGCGCCAGCCCAGCCAGGACGCCACCATCACCGCGGTCGGGCCGCGCTGGCCGAGCACCACGTAGTAGTCGACGAACCAGTGGATCTCCGACCACTGCTGGTACGGCCGGAAGAACATGACCTGCCAGTCGAGCCGGACCAGCCAGGACGTGATCACCACAGCCCACACGATCGCGCCGTAGAACGCCGCGGTGGCGGCGATGAGCACGATGCGGTGCCTGCTCATCTTCGGCACATCGATGTGGGCGGGTCGTTCCGGCTCACGATCCAGCCGGGCGAACACCCGGTCCAGACGGGTGAGCTTCGGTTCGGTACGCACCCAATCGACGTTACAGCGAGTGAGCTCTGATCCCGGGCGAATCAACGGCTTTGTGATGACGATGTGATGTGGGATTCCTCTCAGGAGGAGGTTTATTTCCACCGAATCCGCAATCGTCGGCCGCTGTGGCCTTCAATTCCTTTGATCATTCCGGATGGGGGTTTTATTGCGCTTTTGAATTCGTTCACCGGAGCATGGTGCGGAATTCCCCCGGCGCTCACAGCGGGTCAGGGCGGACCGGAGCCGTTCAGCCAGAACGCCCCGTACACCGCGGAAGTCACCGCGACGGACCCCAGCACCAGCGCTGACCTGCGCGTACGCAGCCGGGCCAGGGTCAGTGCAAGGGGCAGCAGCAGGGGGAAGGCGGGCACCAGCAGGCGCGGTTTCGAGCCGAAGTAGCTCGACGCGCAGAGCGCGAGCGCGGTGACGACCCCGGTGTAGACCAGCAGCGGCAGCGGCTGGCGCTGACGTACCCCGACCACATACAGCCAGATGACTGACGCGACCCCGACGATCAGCCCGACGCCGGCCAGGGCCGAGGGGAACGACGTGAACTTTTCGGCGACGAACCGGGCGAAGGCGTAACCGCCGTCGAAGCCGTTGCGCCACCCGGCCTGCACGTCGAGATAACCGAGCGGCCCCTTGCCGGTGTGGTGGCCGACCCACAGCACGTAGCCGGCGGTGCCGAGGGGGGCCAGCAGCATGCCGAGGACGCGAGAGGCATCGGCGGAGGCGTTGAGGGGGGTGGGGGCCGAAGCGGGGGCGCTTGGCGTGATCCGTGCGCCGTCCGGCTCACCCGCGCGTCGGTCCCGCACGAAAGAGGCAAGGGCCGTCACCCACACCGCCGCCACCACCGCCATCCCCACCGGACGGGTCAGCCCCGCCAGCAGGGCCAGCGTGCCCGCCGCCGGCCAGCGGCCGGTCAGGACCGCGTACAGCGCCCACGCGGCGAGCGCCGTGAACAGGGACTCGCTGTACGCCATCGACTGCACGATCCCGACCGGGAGAACGGCCCACAGCAGCACCGCGCACACCCCGGCACGGCGGCCGTACACATGGTCGGCCACCGCGAAGATCCCCCAGGCCGCGGCGAGAGAGGCGAACAGACCGACGAGGAAACCCCCGTCCGCGTACGACAGCGGGGACACCGCCGCCACCAGCCGCTCCAGCCAGGGCAGCAGCGGGAAGAACGCGAGATTGGAGTGCACGTCCCCGTTCGCCAGGCGCACCTCGTAGCCGTAGCCGAGCTCGGCGACCCTGGTGTACCAGAGCGCGTCCCAGCGAGCGGTCAGCAGCGTGTACGCGCTCTTGTCCCGGGCCGCGCTCCACACGGCCAGGGCGACGAGGCCCAGGGCGCGCACGGCCGCGTACCCCAGCAACGCCGGGGCCGCCCGGCGCAGCGCCCCGGCGCGGGACGACGGGGTCACGCGCGTCTCGAGATCGGTCACGGGCCCGATTATCGACCCGGGGCGGAACCGGGCGGCCGGCCGGGGCGTGGTCGGGACAGAGGGGAGTGGCGGGGGAGTGGCGTACGCCACATCTTTCCGCCGGAACTGTGAGAGGTCCGCCACTAGGCTCCGGCGGGGACTCGCGTACGCTGACGTGTCACTCGCTTTTCGTTTGCGCGGGCCGGAGACCACCGCTCCTCTCCGGCCGAGTCGCGGGGGCGTCCCCCACCCCGTGAGCCCGCCGATCGCGAGGGAACATCTGGGAGGTACGTACATGTCCGGGACGACCACGGCTGCCGCTGCGCTGCGCCGTCGGGCGGCCGGGGCCGGTGCCAACCGCTGGGTGGTTCTCGTCGTCCTCTGCGTCAGCCTGCTGCTGGTCGCCGTGGACGCCACCGTGCTCCACGTGGCCGTCCCCGCCGTCACCGAGGATCTGAGGCCCGGCGGCATCGAGCTGCTCTGGATCGTCGACGTCTACCCGCTGGTCTGCGCCTCGCTGCTGATTCTGTTCGGCACCCTGGGCGACCGCGTCGGCCGCCGAAGGGTCCTGCTCCTCGGGTACGCGCTGTTCGGCGTGGCCTCCGGGATGGCGGCCCTGGCGGACAACGCACCGATACTGATCGTCGCGCGGGCGCTGCTCGGTGTGGGCGGCGCGATGATCATGCCCGCGACCCTGTCGATCCTGCGCCAGGTCTTCCCGGACCGGCGCGAGCGGGCGCTCGCGATCGGCATCTGGAGCGCCGTGGCCGCGGTGGGCGCGGCGGTCGGGCCGCTGCTGGGCGGCTTCCTGCTGGAGCATTTCTGGTGGGGATCGGTCTTTCTCGTCAACATTCCGTTGATGCTGGTCAGTCTTCCGGTGGGGCGGCTGCTGCTGCCCGAGTCGAAGGGCGACGGCACGGGTCCCTGGGACGTCGTCGGCGCCCTGATGGCGGCGGCCGGGCTGTTCGGCATGGTGCTGGGCGTCAAGAGACTCGGCGGCGGGGAGCCGGTGGAGAGCCTGCTCACCGTGCTGCCGTTGGTGGCGGGCGCGGCGCTGCTGGTGGCGTTCGTGCGACGGCAGCGGCGGCGGGCGCACCCGCTGGTGGACCTCAAGATGTTCGCGCGGCCGGCGTTCAGTACGTCCGTCGGCTGCATCGTGCTGGCGATGCTCGCGCTGGTCGGTCTCGAGCTGATCGCGGCGCAGTACCTCCAGCTGGTGCTCGGGCTGTCGCCGCTGGAGACGGGGCTGCGGCTGCTGCCGCTGACGTTCGCCGCGATGGCGGCCGGGCTGGCCGGTGCGCGGATGCTGCGGCGGTTCGGGCCGCGGCGGATGGTGAGCGTCGGGTTCTGCCTCACGGCGTTCGCGGTGGTGCTGCTGACGGCGCTCGGCCGGACGGACGACTGGCCGCTGATGCTGGCCGCGTTCGTGCTGCTGGGTTTCGGGCTGGAGACGACGCTTTTCGGGGCGTACGAGTCGATGCTGAGTGAGGCGCCGCAGGAGCAGGCGGGTGGGGCGGCGGCGATCGGCGAGACGTCGTACCAGCTCGGGGCCGGGATCGGGATCGCGCTGCTCGGCAGCGTGATGAACGCGGCGTACGCGCCTGGACTGTCGGGTGTGTCGGGGGTGCCGGAGTCGGCGTCCTCCTCGGCGGGGCATTCGCTGGGGGAGGCCTACGAGGTCGCCGCGCAGCTGGGCGGGTCTGCCGGGGCCGCTCTGCGGCATGCCGCCCGGGACGCGTTCGTGCACGGGCTGCATGTGACGTTGCTGGTGAGTGCGGGGTTGTTGCTGCTCGGCGCGGTGATGGCGTTGCGGTTGCCGCGGACCATGCAGTGCGAGGAGGAGGCGGGTGCGGTGGAGGTACCCGCGCAGAGGGACGCGACGGAGTCCCGCGTCTCGGTGTGACCCGCCCACCCACGCACCGCCCGTAACTGCCGACCGAGAGGTCAGGGTCGCCCGTGGGGGCGGGGCGCCGTCGGCGGCTTGAGGGCGGTCTGGGCGGGGCATCGAGGGCTGGGGCCGGAGGGCCTGCCGCTCTGCGGTGGCCGGGTGGTGCGGTGGCCCGGTGGCCCGGTGGCCCGGTGGTGCGGTGGTGCGGTGGTGAGGCGGCCTGGTGGCCCCGCAGTCCGGTGGTGAGGCGGCCCGATGGCCCGGTGGCGCGGCGGCCCGGTGGCCCCGCAGTCGGCGGCCCGACGGCCCGGCTGCCCGGTGGCCCCGCAGTCGGTGGCCCGATGGTGCGGTGGTGAGGCGGCCTGGTGGCCCCTCAGTCCGGTGGTGAGGCGGCCTGGTGGCCCCGCAGTCCGGTGGTGAGGCGGCCTGGCGGCCCGACGGCCCGGTGGCCCCGCAGTCGGTGGCCCGGTGGTGCGGTGGTGGGGTGGTGAGGCGGCCTGGTGGCCCTGCAGTCCGGTGGTGAGGCGGCCCGACGGCCTGGCGGCCCGACGGCCCGGTGGCCCCGCAGTCGGTGGCCCGATGGTGCGGTGGTGCGGTGGTGAGGCGGCCTGGTGGCCCGACGGCCTGGCGGCCCGACGGCCCGGTGGCCCCGCAGTCGGTGGCCCGATGGTGCGGTGGTGCGGTGGTGAGGCGGCCTGGTGGCCCTGCAGTCCGGTGGTGAGGCGGCCTGGCGGCCCGGGGGCGTAGGGGCCCGGTGGTGCGGAGGGGATGGTCCCGGGCTGTGCCCGGGGGGAATGCCTGAGCTGGGGGCTCGCTGGGGATCCGGCGTTGGCGTTGGCGGATCGCGGGAATCGGGCCCGCAGGCGCCGATGGTGCTTGGCCCCCGCCGGCGACCTTGAGCCCTCGGTTGGGAGCTACGGGTGGTGCGTGGGTGGGCAGGCGTCGTAGCGTCTTGGTTAGCGGTGCTAGTTAAAGAGCTTCGGAGGGTGCCAGCATGTCCGAGTCGTCCAGGATTCCTCCCTTCGACCCCGCCGATCCCCTCGGCCTCGACGACCTGCTGGATCCGGAGGACCTCGGCATCAGGGACACCGTCAGGGCCTGGGCCGCGGACCGGGTGCTGCCGTATGTGGCCGACTGGTACGAGAAGGGGGAGCTGCCCGAGATCCGGGAGCTGGCAAGGGAGCTCGGCGGGCTCGGTGCGCTCGGGATGTCGCTGAGCGGGTACGGGTGCGCCGGTGCCTCCGCCGTGCAGTACGGGCTCGCCTGCCTGGAGCTGGAGGCCGCCGACTCCGGCATCCGTTCCCTCGTCTCCGTGCAGGGCTCCCTCGCCATGTACGCCATCCACCGGTTCGGCAGTGAGGCACAGAAGCAGGAGTGGCTGCCGAAGATGGCCTCCGGCGAGGTCATCGGCTGTTTCGGACTCACCGAGCCCGACCACGGCTCCGACCCCGCCTCCATGCGGACGTACGCCAAGCGCGACGGCTCCGACTGGGTGCTCAACGGGCGCAAGATGTGGATCACCAACGGCTCGGTCGCCGGTGTCGCCGTCGTGTGGGCGCAGACCGAGGACGGGATCCGAGGGTTCGTCGTGCCGGCCGGCAGCAGTGGGTTCTCCGCGCCGGAGATCAAGCACAAGTGGTCCCTGCGCGCCTCGGTGACCAGCGAACTCGTCCTCGACGACGTACGACTGCCCGCCGACGCCGTACTGCCGGAGGTCACCGGCCTGCGCGGACCGCTCAGCTGTCTGTCCCACGCCCGGTACGGAATCGTCTGGGGCGCCATGGGCGCGGCCCGCAGTTCTTTCGAGGCCGCGGTCGACTACGCGAAGTCGCGGGAGCAGTTCGGGCGGCCCATCGGCGGCTTCCAGCTCACCCAGGCCAAACTCGCCGACATGGCGGTCGAACTGCACAAGGGGATTCTGCTCGCCCATCATCTGGGGCGGCGTATGGATGCCGGCCGCCTGCGTCCCGAACAGGTCAGCTTCGGCAAGCTCAACAACGTTCGGGAAGCGATCGAGATCTGCCGCACGGCCCGCACCATTCTCGGCGCCAACGGGATCTCGCTCGAATACCCCGTGATGCGGCACGCGACCAACCTCGAATCGGTGCTCACCTACGAGGGCACCGTCGAGATGCACCAGCTCGTGCTGGGCAAGGCCCTCACCGGACTCGACGCCTTCCGGTAGACGCCGTCCGGTGAACCCTGCGCGGGGGCAGGGCCGGTGAGCGGCCCTGCCTCAGCTCTGGTTGAAGAAGCCGTCCGTGCGGTGCCCGGCCGGGTCGCCGTTCACGATCTCCGTGTTGGCGGGGGTCAGCAGGAACACGCGCGTCGACACCCGCTCGATCGAACCCCGCAGGCCGAAGATCAGCCCGGCCGCGAAGTCGACCACGCGCTTGGCGTCGGCGGCGTCCATGGCCGTGAGGTTCATGATGACCGGCACGCCCTCGCGGAACAGCTCGCCGATGGCGCGGGCGTCCCGGAAGCTGTCCGGGGTCACCGTGCCGATGCGGCGTCCTCTCTCCTCGGCGACGTCCGAGGCCACCTTGACACGCGGATCGGTGACCCAGGCCTCCCCGGACTCGGTCCCGTCGGAGTAGTCGTCGTCGTAGTAACGCTCGTCTTCGTTGTCGTCGACGAGGCCAAGCCAGGCACTTGCCTTGCGTACCGATCCCATGGACGCCTCCTCTCACAGCGGTCTTTCTGCTTTCCGCATCCCTATGGTCGTCCATGATGCGGATGGCGCGCCAAGTGGATAGACGCCGCACGGGGGGTTTGTGACGGTACTGGTGCACAGCGATTCCGTCGAGAGTCCGTGTTTCCCAAGGGCCTTGTCGTAAACGACTGCTGACTGTGAGTGAAATATGATTCTTCACGGCGTTTGGGTGATGGACAGTGCGTACGGGTGAACGGGTTGGCCGATACTATGCGGCGCTCAAACGTCGTACGGAGCGCGGGGGACGTCGTGTTCGGAATGGTCAGGCCCTGTCGGCATCGGCTCGGTGAGAGTCTCACCGCCCAGTGGATGGCGCATTTGTGTGGGCTGTGTCTCGCGTTGCGCGGGGACCACGGGCAGCTCGCGCGGATCGTCACGAACTATGACGGGCTTCTCGTCTCTGTATTGACGGAGGCTCAGACGGGCCTCGCGACCGGCGCGTCGAGTGGTGTGGGACGGCGTACGGCGGGTCCCTGTCCACTGCGCGGGATGCGCACCGCGTCCGTCGCGCACGGTGAGGGAGCGCGGCTCGCGGCGGCGGTGTCGCTGGTGCTCGCCTCCGCCAAGGTGCGCGACCATGTCGCCGACGGCGACGGGCTGCTGGCCCGGGCGCCGGTGGCGCGCGCCGCGCGCCGGGTCGCGAAGGGCTGGGACCGGGCCGGGGCGCGGACCGGCTCCGCCGTCGGGTTCGACACGGCCGTCCTCGTCGATGCCGTGGACCGGCAGGGCGGCATCGAGGCGCTCGCGGGGCCCGGGACGCCGATCCTGACGGTGACCGAACCGACCGAGACCGCGACCGCCGCCGCCTTCGCGCACACGGCGGTCCTCGCCGGCCGGCCGTACAACGCCGGGCCGCTCGCCGAGGCCGGACGCCTCTTCGGGCGCCTCGCCCATCTGCTGGACGCCGTGGAGGACCGGCATACTGACGCCGCGTCAGGCGCCTGGAACCCGATCACCGCGACCGGCACCTCTCTCCAGGAGGCCCGGCGGCTCGCCGACGACGCGGTGCACGGCATCCGGCTGGCGCTGCGGGAGGCGGAGTTCACCGACGGGCGGCTGGTGCACCGGCTCCTCGTGCACGAGCTGCGCACCTCCGTCGACCGCGCCTTCGGCACGGCCTCCTGTGCTCACACCGCCGCTCCCGAGGCGGCCGGCCCCCATGCGCCGCCCGGTACCGGCGCTCCGGGCGGCCCCGGCGCCCCGCTGCCGCCGGAGCCGCCGCGCGGCAACCGGCGCGGGCTGCTGGCCGGATGCGCGGTGTGGCTCGGGCTCGCCTGTACGTGTCAGATGTGCTGCGGCACGTACCAGGACCCGTGGACGGGCGAGCGCAAGGAAGGACAGTGCGGCAACTGCGACTGCAGCGGATGCGGGGACTGCTGCAGCTGCTGCGACTGCTGCGGCAACTGCTGTGACAACTGCGGCTGCGACGGCTGCGACTGCGGCTGTAACTGCTGAGGCACCGTCAGGAAAGGTTGGCGGCCGAAAGGCCCCCTTGCGCCTACCGGCCGTTCGGCCGAATACTCCCCCCACAGCGCTTGTCAGGGGCACGGCGTGTTCGGGAACCGGACGCGCGGTCCCAGGCTGCGCCTCACGGGCCCGAGACCCCACGAGGGCCCCCTACTTCCCCTGTGGAGGAACGAAAAGTGAGGATCAAGCGCACCACCCCCCGCAGCGGCATCTCGAGACGGACCCGGCTGATCGCCGTTTCCACCGGCCTCGTCGCCGCCGCAGCGATCGCGATCCCCAGCGCGAACGCCTCCGACACCCCCACCACCTTCAGCGCCGCCGAGCTCAAGAGCGCGAGCGGCTCGATACTGAAGGCCGACATCCCGGGCACCGCCTGGGCCGTCGACAGCAAGAACAACCAGCTGCTCGTGACCGTCGACAGCACGGTCACCCAGGCCGAGATCGCGAAGATCAAGCAGCAGGCCGGCGCCAACGCCGACGCGCTCACGATCAAGCGCACCCCCGGCAAGTTCAACAAGCTCATCCAGGGCGGCGACGCCATCTATGCGAGTAGCTGGCGCTGCTCCCTCGGCTTCAACGTCCAGAACAGCAGCGGCCAGCAGTTCTTCCTGACCGCCGGTCACTGCACCGACGGCGCGGGCACCTGGTACTCCAACTCCGGCCGCACCACGGTCATCGGCTCCACCGCCGGCTCCAGCTTCCCGGGCAACGACTACGGCCTGGTGCGCTACAGCGGGTCCGTCGCCAGGCCCGGCACGGCGAACGGCGTGGACATCACGCGCGCGGCCACCCCGAGCGTGGGCACCACCGTCATCCGCGACGGCTCCACGACCGGTACGCACAGCGGCCGGGTCACCGCCCTCAACGCCACCGTCAACTACGGCGGCGGCGACATCGTCTCCGGCCTGATCCAGACCACCGTCTGCGCCGAGCCCGGCGACTCCGGCGGCTCGCTCTACGGCAGCAACGGCACCGCGTACGGTCTGACCTCCGGCGGCAGCGGCAACTGCTCCTCCGGTGGTACGACGTTCTTCCAGCCCGTCACGGAGGCCCTGAGCGCCTACGGGGTCAGCGTGTACTAGGCCCTACCGGGCAGCAGTAGGCAGCGTTCTGTGCCCCCGCACGCACTGCGTGCGGGGGCTTTCCTTTGTGGGGTGGGGCAGTTTGTGGCTGCTTGTCATTGTTTAGGGAGAGTGCAAGGAAAGGTGTGTCAATATCCGCCCCTCGGATGCCGATTGGGGCCGGTCGGTTGGGCGATTTTCAGCCATGGCCAGACCTCGCAGAGTGTGCACACATTACTCACGCGTAATGTTTGCAGTGTGAACGCGCGTGAAGCGTGTGCGAGTTGGGTCCGATTTGACCGTGCGCGGTCAAAATGCGGGGGCGTGGGGTCGGCAATCTACGCGCGTCCTGAACTCGACCTTGTGTGCTGCCCGTTGTCCTCGGAATAGTGGGCGCTCGTCAACAAGGCCTTCCGGCCCGCGAGGTCCCCACAACCTCCCGGGTCGACCCCCCACAGGAGGACGTGAGTTGAAGCACCGACGCATACCCAAGCGGCGTGCAGCCCTGGCAGGCGCGGGTGTCGCCGCACTGGTCGCCGCGGGAGTGACCTTCCAGTCTGCGAACGCCAGTGAGCCTGCGAAGGCCTCCGCGCCCGAGACCCTGTCGGTCTCCGCGGCCGGAAAGCTCGCCTCGACGCTGGCCAAGGACCTGGGCGCCGACTCGGCGGGTACGTACTACGACACGAAGAGCAAGAACCTCGTGGTGAACGTGCTCGACGAGGCCGCGGCCAAGGCCGTCGAGAAGGCCGGCGCCAAGGCGAGAGTCGTGGCGAACTCCCTCGCCGAGCTGAAGAGCGCCCGCAGCACGCTGAAGGCGGACGCGACGATCCCCGGCACCGCCTGGGTGACCGACCCGACGACGAACAAGGTCGTCGTGACCGCCGACCGCACGGTCTCCAAGGCCGAGTGGACGACGCTGACGAAGGTCGTCGACGGGCTCGGCGCGAAGGCGGAGCTGAAGAGGTCGAAGGGGGAGTACAAGCCCTTCATCGCCGGTGGCGACGCGATCACCGGTGGCAGCGGCCGCTGCTCGCTCGGCTTCAACGTGGTCAAGGGCGGCGAGCCGTTCTTCCTGACCGCCGGGCACTGCACCGAGGGCATCTCCACCTGGTCGGACTCCAGCGGCAAGGAGATCGGCACCAACGCGGACTCCAGCTTCCCGGACAACGACTACGGGCTGGTCAAGTACACCGCCGAGGTGGCTCACCCGAGCGAGGTGAACCTCTACAACGGCTCGACCCAGAAGATCTCGGGTGCCGCCGAGGCGACCGTCGGCATGGAGGTCACGCGGAGCGGGTCGACGACCCAGGTGCACGACGGCAAGGTCACGGGGCTGGACGCCACCGTGAACTACGGCAACGGCGACATCGTGAACGGTCTGATCCAGACCGACGTCTGCGCCGAGCCCGGTGACAGCGGCGGCTCGCTCTTCTCGGGCGACAAGGCGGTCGGGCTCACGTCCGGTGGCAGCGGTGACTGCACCTCCGGTGGGGAGACGTTCTTCCAGCCGGTGACCGAGGCGCTGTCGGCGACCGGTACCGAGATCGGCTGACTCGTAGCTTTGTGAAGTCCCGCCCCTTGTGTGAGGGGCGGGGCTTTTGCGTGTGTTGCGCGCTGTTTGTCGTGTGCCGGTGGTGGTGGGTCGGGGCCGTGTCGGGGGGTGTCCGTCCTCGGAACGGCGCGATGGGGTGAGAGACCGACTGACTGGCGTTGACGCGCCAACCAGCTGCGGGCGGACACCCCCCGACACGTCCCCTTCCGTGCGTGCGCCGGTGCGGGCGCTGCGGGCGGACACCCCCCACACGTCCCCTTCCGTGCGCACGCGGGTGCGGGTGCGTGCGTCCTACGGTGTGTGCGCCGGGGGTGTGGTGTCCGCTCGCTTGCGCAGTGCGGCGGCCACCAGGGTGATGGCCGCTCCCGTCACCGCCCAGGCCGTCAGTACCAGGAGTGATGTGGTCATGGCGTTGTTCTCGAAGTAGGCGATCGAGCGGGTGGCCCAGGTGCCGGCCCCTGGGGGGAGTGCCGGGCCGATCGCCTTCCAGAAGGGCGGGAGCAGGGGTGGGGGGAGGGCGCCGCCGGCGCTCGGGTTGCCGAGGATCACCACCAGGAGGATCACCAGGCCGATACCGATCGTGCCGAAGACGCCCTGGAGGGCGAGGGTGGCCGCTCCCACGGCGAAGATGATCAGGGTGCCCAGGCCCCAGAGGGCCGCTGTGCTGCCGGGGAGGGCGTCCAGGATCGGGCCGGTGATGAGGGCTCCGCCCAGGCCGCCGATGATCGCGACCAGGGCCATGACCGCCAGGCGGATCGCGGCGCGCTCGGGGTTGGACGGTTTCGCACCCGCGCTGATGGCCAGGGCCGCGGCGCCCAGGTAGCCGCCCACGCACCAGCCGACCACCAGGTAGAAGGACGAGAGCCCGTTGGGGTCGTGGTCGGCGGAGGGGATGACGTCGACGGTGCGGAAGGTGCGCTTCTCCGGCCTCTCCAGGGTGGTGACGAGGGCCGTCAGGGTGTTGGCGAGGACCCTGCCGCCGCCGGAGGCCACGAGCAGGGTGTCGGTGCCCGCCGGGTCGATGATCAGGGCGGCGTCGATGTCCCGGTTCGTGATCTGGTTCCGGGCCGTGGCCGCGTCGGGCAGTGCGCGGGGGTCCAGTGGGGAGCCGGGCAGTCGTTCCAGTCGGGTCACCGCTTGTGCGGAGGCGGCCTGTGGGGCGACCACCGCGAAGGGCACGTCCTTGGGTTTCGGGTCGTGCAGTGCCCCCACGTAGGAGGCGATGAACAGCAGCTGGAGGGCGATCACGCCGAGGATGAGCAGGGTGGCCCGGGGGGTGACGGCGTCTTTCACCTCGCTGAGGAACGAGCTGTGCGGCATGCCTCCACGGTCGGGGGCGTTCGGGTGTTTCCGCAGGTGGGGTGGGGCCGAACGGATGTCGCACACGCATTCGAAAATTGGTCTATGGTGGGGGTGAGGTAGCTGGGAACAGATGTTCGAGAGCTGGTGTGGCTCACGAGTGCGGGAGGTGCGTGTGCCGGGGTTCACGCATCTGCACACCGTCTCCGGATTCTCGTCGCGATATGGAGCCTCGCATCCGGAGCGGCTGGCCGAGCGTGCCTCCGAGCGGGGCATGGATGCCCTGGCTCTCACCGATCGCGACACGCTCGCCGGTGCCGTCCGGTTCGCGAAGGCCTGTGCGACGGCGGGGGTCCGTCCGGTGTTCGGGGCGGATCTGGCGGTGGCGGGCGCCCAGGCTTCCCAGGGCGACGACCGGCGGGGGCGGCGTCGGACTCCGGTGCGGGGCGGTGCCTTCGTCGACGAGTCGGCCCCCCGCGTGATCTTTCTCGCCCGGGACGGTGCCCGGGGATGGGCCGAGCTGTGCCGGCTCGTCTCGGCGGCGCATGCGGGGGAGGGGCCTACGCCTCTGCTGCCCTGGGAGCACCGTCAGGCCGAGGGGCTGACCGTGCTGCTCGGGCCCGAGTCGGATGTCGGGCGTGCCCTGGCCGCGGGGCGTCCCGATCGTGCGGCGCGGCTGCTCGTGCCCTGGCGGGAGGTCTACGGCGACGACCTACGGCTGGAGGCCGTCTGGCATGGCCGAAAAGGTACGGGTCCGGGGTCCCTGCGGCTGGCCGCCCGTACCGTCGGGTTCGCCGCCGAGCAGCGGATCCGGCCCGTGCTCAGCAACGCCGTACGGTACGCCGACTCGGGGCTGGGGCCGGTCGCCGACGTCCTGGACGCCGCCCGGCGGCTGGTCCCCATCGACCCGACCAAGGAGCTGGACTCCGGCGAGGCCTGGCTCAAAGGGGCGGGTGCCATGTTCGGGGCGGCGGAGCGGATCGTGGAGGCCGCGGGGTTCCGGCGGGACACCGCTCACCGGCTGGTGGAGCAGACCGAGGCCGCGGCCGCCGAGTGTCTGGTCGACCCCGAGGACGATCTCGGCATCGGTACCGTCCACTTCCCCGAGCCGCATCTGGTCGGCGCCGGGCGTCGTACCGCCCAGCGGACGCTGGCCTCGCGGGCGGTGGCGGGGATGGTGCTGCGCGGGTACGACCGGCGGCGGGAGTACTGGGAGCGGATGCACCATGAGCTGGACATCATCGCCCACCATGGCTTCGCTTCCTATTTCTTGACCGTCGCCCAAGTGGTCGACGATGTGCGGGGGATGGGGATCCGGGTCGCCGCCCGGGGGTCCGGGGCGGGGTCGCTCGTCAATCATCTGCTCGGGATCGCGCACGCCGATCCGATCGAGCACCGGCTGCTGATGGAGCGGTTCCTGTCGAAGGAGCGGGTCGTGCTGCCCGACATCGACATCGACGTGGAGTCCGCGCGCCGGCTGGAGGTCTACCGCGCGATCATCGGCCGGTTCGGCACCGAGCGGGTCGCGACGGTCGCGATGCCGGAGACGTATCGCGTGCGGCACGCCATCCGGGATGTGGGGGCCGCCCTGTCCATGGACCCGGCCGAGATCGACCGGGTCGCCAAGTCCTTTCCCCATATCCGGGCGCGGGACGCCCGTGCGGCCCTGGAGGAGCTGCCCGAGCTGCGCGCGCTGGCGGGGGAGAAGGGGAAGTACGGGAGGCTGTGGGAGCTGGTCGAGGGGCTGGACGCCCTGCCGCGCGGGGTGGCCATGCATCCGTGCGGGGTGCTGCTGTCGGATGCCTCGCTGCTCGCGCGTACGCCGGTCATGCCGACCAGCGGCGAGGGTTTTCCGATGTCGCAGTTCGACAAGGACGACGTCGAGGACCTCGGGCTGCTGAAGCTGGACGTGCTGGGTGTGCGGATGCAGTCGGCGATGGCGCACGCGGTGGCGGAAGTGGAGCGGGCATCGGGTGTCCGGGTCGATCTGGGCGCCCTGCCGCAGGGGGATCCGGAGACGTACCGGCTGGTGCGGTCCGCCGAGACGCTCGGGTGCTTCCAGATCGAGTCGCCGGGTCAGCGGGACCTGGTCGGGCGGCTCCAGCCGGCCACTTTCCACGATCTCGTCGTCGACATCTCACTGTTCCGGCCCGGGCCGGTCGCCGCCGACATGGTGCGGCCGTTCATCGAGGCGCGGCACGGGCGGGCGCCGATCCGTTATCCGCATCCGGATCTGGAAGGGCCGCTGAAGGAGACGTACGGGGTCGTCGTCTTCCATGAGCAGATCATCGACATCGTCGACATCATGACCAGGTGCGGGCGTGGTGAAGCGGACCGGGTGCGGCGGGGGTTGTCGGATCCGGAGTCGCAGGGGCGGATCAAGGTGTGGTTCGCGCAGCACGCGGCGGCCCGGGGTTATGACGCGGAAACGATTCAGCGGACCTGGGAGATCGTCGAGGCCTTCGGGTCGTACGGCTTCTGCAAGGCGCACGCGGTCGCCTTCGCCGTGCCGACGTATCAATCGGCGTGGCTGAAAGCGCATCATCCTGCCGCCTTCTATGCCGGGCTGCTGACGCACGACCCCGGGATGTATCCCAAGCGGCTGCTGCTGGCGGACGCGCGGCGGCGGGGCGTGCCGGTGCTGCCGTTGGATGTGAACACGTCGGGGGTCGCACACCGTATCGAACTGGTGTCCGGTAGCTGGGGGCTGCGGCTGGCTCTCTCCGATGTGCACGGCATCAGCGAGGCCGAGGCGGCGCGGATCGCCGAGGGGCAGCCGTACGCCTCACTGGTCGACTTCTGGGAGCGTGGCCGGCCCAGTCGTCCGCTGGCCCAGCGGCTCGCGCAGGTGGGGGCGCTGGACGCGTTCGGCGCCAACCGCCGTGATCTGCAACTGCATCTGACCGAGCTGCACCGGGGCGCACGGGGCGCGGGCGGCGGCCAGCTCCCGATGGCCGGAGGGCGGAAGACCGCCCCGGCAGGGCTGCCCGACCTCTCCTCGGCGGAGCGGCTCAGCGCCGAACTGGGCGTGCTGTCCATGGACGCATCGCGCCATCTGATGGACGACCACCGGAAGTTCCTCGACGAGCTGGGCGTGGTCTCGGCGCGGCGGCTGCGCGAGGCCCGGCACGGGGAGACGGTGCTGGTCGCGGGCGCCAAGGCGGCCACCCAGACGCCGCCGATCCGGTCCGGCAAGCGGGTCATCTTCTCCACTCTGGACGACGGCACGGGCCTGGTCGACCTCGCCTTCTTCGACGACTCACACGATGCCTGCGCCCACACCGTCTTCCACTCCTGGCTGCTGCTGGTGCGCGGGGTGGTGCAGCGGCGCGGCCCGCGCAGCCTCAGCGTGGTGGGCGCCGCCGCCTGGAACCTCGCGGAACTGCTGGAGGTGCGCCGGGAAGAGGGGCTGGAGGGGGTCGCCGCCCGGCTGGCCGGCGCCGGCGTCTTCGGTGACGACGGTGAGGGAGCGCCCGAACCGGCCGGCTCCGCCGACCAGGAGCCGACGGACCAGCGGAAGATCCGCATGCCCACGGGGTACGAGATGCACCCCTGGGCCGATCTGCGTCCCGCGGGCGAAGGACCCGCGGTGGGACGGAAGTTGTGGCACCAGAGTCCGGGGAGTGCGGGATGACCATCCTCTGCGTACGTTTCCAGCTGCCTCCGACACGCGAGGCCGATCTGCCCCGACTGCTCGGGATGCTCGAGGAGTTCACGCCTGTCGTCCAGGCCCTGCCGCCGGACGGGGCGCTGGCCGACCTGCGGGGCGCCGAGCGGTACTTCGGGCGGGACGCCGTCGAACTGGCCTCGGTGATCCGGGTGCGGTCGCTCGCGCTGTACGGCGTCGACTGCGTGATCGGCGCCGGGCCCGGGCCGATGCTGGCCCGTGTCGCGCTGGGCGACGCCGTGCCCGGGGTGACGTCCGCGGTGCCCGAGGGGCGGGACGCCATCGCGGAGTTCCTCGCGGAGAAGCCCGTCGCCGCGCTGCCCGGCGTCGGCACCGCGACCGCTCGTACGCTGGGCGACTACGGCCTCGACACCCTCGGCCTGGTCGCCGCCGCGCCGCTGTCCACGCTCCAGCGGCTGGTCGGCGCGAAGGCCGGCCGTGAGCTGCGCGAGAAGGCGAACGGCGTCGACCGCGGCCGGGTCGTCCCGAACGCCGTCTCCCGATCGCTCGCGACGGAACGCCCCTTCGAGCGCGACGAACTGGACCCGGACCGGCACCGCCGGGCGCTGCTGTCCGCCGCCGAGGAGATCGGCGCCCGGCTGCGCGCCCTGGACAAGGTCTGCCGCACGCTCACGCTCACCGTGCGCTACGCCGACCGGTCGGCCACCACCCGCAGCCGCACACTGACCGAACCGACCGCGCACTCACCGGCGCTGACCAGGACCGCGTACGGCATGTACGAGGCGCTCGGTCTGCAGCGCGCCCGGGTGCGCGCGATCGTCCTGCGCGCCGAGGGACTCGACCCCGCCGACCAGGCCTCCTACCAGCTGACCTTCGACCCCGTGGACGAGCGGGTCCGCCGTATCGAGGAGGTCGCGGACCGTGCGCGAGCCAAGTTCGGGCCGCGGGCGGTGATGCCCGGGGGGCTGGCGGCGTAGGTCCCTCCGCGTGACGTCAGTTGGCCCACGGCGGCGCGATGCGGGTGCCGTCGGTCAGCTGTGCCTCCAGGCCGATGGAGGTGGTGACCCAGGAGTACGCGGTCCGGCCGGTCGGGTTCTCGACGGTCAGGGTGGCGCCGGGGCTGACGATCACCGTGTCGCCCGCCGTGATCCGGTCGGTGCGGCCGTCGAGGGTGATCAGCAGCTCGCCGTCGAGCAGATGGAAGATCTCCTCCCGGCTGACCGTGTGCGCGGGAGCCTTGAGGCCGGCGGGAATCTCACCGCGCCAGGCGCACAACTCCTCGCTCCCGCTCAGCGGTGTGGCGTACGAGACGAAACGGGCGCCGTGGATCTCGTGCGTGACGGCTTCCGAGGAGCGGATGACGGGCATGGCTGCCTCCGGTCGACTGGTCGGGCAATATGGTCAAGTAACTTGACTATATGGTCAAGCTGCTTGACCGTTGTGTCAAGGGTGTTTCAATGCATGCGTGCAGAACTCCGAGGCCATGGCCCTGTCCGCCGCCCTGCTCGCCGCCGCCGGCGGGCTCACGCACCGCATCCACGAGGGCGTGGTCGCGCGCGGCTTCGAGGGGTTGCGGCCCGCGCACGGCTTCGCCTTCGCCCGGCTCGCTCCGGACGGCGCGACGGCCACCGACCTCGCCGTCCATCTCGGGGTGACCAAGCAGGCCGCCAGTCAGCTCGTCGACGAGATGGTGCGCAAGGGGTACGCCGAGCGGCGGGCGCATCCCGAGGACGCGCGGGCCCGGCTGGTCGTGCTCACCGAGCGGGGGTGGGCCTGCACACGGGCGGCCGAGGAGGCGGCCGCGGAGGCGGTGCGGGAGTGGGGCGCGGTACTGGGGGAGGGGGAGGTGCGGGTGCTGCGGGAGCAGTTGCTGCGGATCGCGCCGCAGGGTCCTGTGCGACCCGCCTGGTGAGGGCGGTGGCAGGGGTGGGGTGGTCGGCGCCGGTTACCGCCGGAAGTTTTTACTGACGCGTAACTTCCCAGGTTGGCTACTCGCTCGTAACTTGACGAGTGAACAGCATCCTCGTGATCCGGATCACAGGGCGTCGTGCCGTCGCACCTCCCTTGAGCCGCAAGGAGATCACTCGATGCTGCCCTGGAAACGAGCGCTCAGACCCCTGGCCGCGCTGCTGCTGACCGCCGCGGCCGTCACCGTCCCCGCCACCACAGCCCAGGCCGCCGCCGCCCCCAGCGCCGGCTGGAACGACTACTCCTGCAAGCCGTCCGCCGCCCATCCCCGCCCCGTCGTCCTGGTCCACGGCACCCTCGGGAACTCCGTCGACAACTGGCTGGGCCTCGCCCCCTATCTGAAGGTCCGCGGCTACTGCGTCTTCTCCCTCGACTACGGCCGGCTCGAGGGTGTCCCCTTCTTCCACGGCCTCGGCCCCGTCGAGAAGTCCGCCGGACAGCTGAAGGAGTTCGTCGACAAGGTGCTCGCCGCGACCGGCGCCGCCGAGACCGACGTCGTCGGACACTCGCAGGGCGGCATGATGCCCCGCTGGTACCTGCGGTTCCTCGGCGGAGCGGCCAAGGTGAACGCCCTGGTCGGCATCGCACCCTCCAACCACGGCACCACCCTGAGCGGCTTCACCAACCTGCTGCCCTACTTCCCGGGCGCCGCGGACCTGTTGGCGAAGAACACTCCCGCTCTCGCCGACCAGGTCGCCGGCTCCGACTTCCTCAAGCGGCTCAACGCGGGCGGCGACACCGTGCCCGGCGTGCGCTACACCGTCATCGCCACCAAGTACGACGAGGTGGTCACGCCGTGGCGCGGCCAGTACCTGAGCGGGCCGGACGTGCGCAACGTCCTGCTCCAGGATCTGTGCCCGGTGGATCTGTCCGAGCATGTGGCCATCGGGCTGTTCGACCGGATCGCCTTCCATGAGGTGGCCAACGCGCTGGATCCGGGGCGGGCTCGGCCCACCACTTGTGCGTCGGCGTTCGACTGACACGTGTAGCACTGACCCGTGTCTGCTGACACGTGTAGGGGAAACGTTTCGGGGCCTGTCCGGCCTGAGCCGCCGGACAGGCCCCGAGTCAGGGGGGGGCGGGTGCTGGTCAGCGGCCGTGGCGGCCGCCGCTCACCGCCCGGCGCCGGGCGGTGAGGAACAGGGCCGACGAGCCGAGCGCCAGTGCTGCCGCACCGCCGGTCGCGAGGTACGTCGTGCTGGTGTCGCCGCCGGTCTCGGCGAGGTTCTCGGCGGCGCCAGCCGCCTTGGGCCGGTTCGGGGCCGCGGCCGGCTTCGCCGACGTCTTGGCGATGGGGGTCCCCCCGCTCGAGTCTGTTCGCGAGTGGGGGAGGTCGCCGTGGCCGTGGTTCTCGACGGTCGACTTGTCGGTGCCGTCCTCGATCTGTTTCTTGGTGGGAGCCGAGGCGGTCGGGGCCGGGGCTGTGCCGCCCTTCGCGGTGTCACCGCCGCCGCCCCCGAACGAGACGTCCGAGCAGGAGTAGAACGCCTCCGGGCTGTCCGACCGCTGCCACACCGCGTACAGCAGATGTCTGCCCGAACGCTTGGGCAGGGTGCCGGAGAAGGTGTAGAAACCGCCCGTGGCGGCCGGGTCGGTGGACGTCGCCACCGGGTTCTTCAGATCCAGGTCGCTCCAGGCCAGTGGCTTGGCCGGGTCGTAGCCGGACTTGGTGAGGTACACCTTGAAGGTGCCCTTGTGGGGCGCCGTCACGCGGTACTTGAAGGTGTGCGAGCCGCTGCGCACACCGGTCGCGGGCCAGTCGGCGCGGGCCAGGTCGAGCCCCTTGAACTGCGCGTTGTTCGCGCTGCACAGCTTGCCGTCCGGGATGAGCCGCTGGTGCCGTCCGCCCGCGTCGCCGATGCGGATGCCGTTCCAGTCGTAGAGGGCCTGCGTGCCGCCCGCCGCGACCGCCGCCTTGCACGCGGCCGACTTCGGGCTCTCGGGGCCCTCGGCGTAGCACTGCGCGACCCGGCTGACCGGGTCGCCCATGGAGCCGTGCGCGGCCGCCGGTGTGGCGGTCAGCGCCGTCAGGGCGAGCGGAAGGCCGCCGAGGGCGGCGACGGTGGCTGCGGCGCGGCGTGCGGGCATGCGGCGTGCGGGCATGCGGGAACTCCTCGAAACGGTTCAGGGACAGGTCCGGGCCCTAGTGGGCCGGATCCCGTGGGGTGATCCGAAGCTAGCCCCGGAGAACCGTGAAATCGCCTGCTGAGGACGGGTGGAGGAGATCCTTATGGCCGCGTTAAGGGAGTGCTCAGACTGGCATCAGGTAGGTACCGTCGCGGCATGGCAGACGAGGAGATCCGGCCGGCCGGAGCCGCCGACGTACCGGTGGTCGAGAGCGTGATCGACGCGGCCTTCCGCCCCTACATCGAGCGCATCGGCCGGGTGCCGCAGCCCATGGAGGAGGACCACGCGGCGAACGTGGCCGCGGGGAAGGTGTTCGTGACGGGCGAGCCCGTGATCGGCCTCGTCGTGGTCGAGGCCTTCGAGGACCATCTCTTCCTCGACATCATCGCCGTCCACCCCACCGCGCACGGCAGGGGAGTGGGGCGACGGCTGCTTCGGTTCGTCGACGCACGCGCGCGTGCGCTGGGCGTGCCCGAGACCAGGCTCTACACGAACGCGATGATGTGGGAGAACCAGAAGATCTACCCGAGGTACGGCTACGAGTTCGTGGAGCGCCGTGTGGACGGGCCCTACGACCGGGTCCACTACCGCAAGCGGCTGCTCTGAACGGGTCTCATGATCGGCACCGTCCGGTCAGCTGTCCGGCCACCACGTGCGTGCGATGTCCTTGCGGACCTCCGGGCGCCCGCCGGGGCACTCGTCGGCCTCCTCGCGGAGCCTGCTGCGGACGTCCGACTTCTTCAGGGGCTTCTGCACGGTCACACGGCGCATGGCTGCCTCCTTGGGGGCTACCGGGTTCCGCGTTCTCACGGAGGTAGACCTTTCGGGGGAGAGTTCCTCATCGCTCCCGGTCTGTCTGTGGCGGCTGTCACCATTCGACTGTCAGTGGCGGGTGTCACTCTTGGGCACATGACGAACGACGGTGAACCCGTGACCTCGGCGAACACCCCCTCCCCGGGCGTGGACTGGGACGCGCGGGCCGCTTCCTTCGACGCGGAGCCGGACCACGGGCTGCGCGACCCCGAGGTGCGCCGCGCCTGGGCCGGGCGGCTGCGCGGCTGGCTGCCCGGGCGCGCGGGCGACCTCCTCGATCTCGGCTGCGGCACCGGCAGCCTGTCGCTCCTCGCGTCCGAGCAGGGACACCGGGTGACGGGAGTGGACCTCTCGCCGGCGATGGTGACGCTCGCCCGGGAGAAACTGGCCGGGCGCGACGCGGTGTTCCTCGTCGGTGATGCCACGGCCCCGCCCATCGGGGAGCAGCGCTTCGACGTCGTTCTCGTACGGCATGTCCTGTGGGCCCTGTCCGACCCCGGCCGCGCCCTGCGGCACTGGGCCGGGCTGCTGCGGCCGGGAGGGCGGCTCGTGCTGGTCGAGGGCGTGTGGGGGACGCTCGATCCGGTCGGTATACCGGCGGACCGGCTCACCGCGCTCCTCGCCCCGGTCGCCGGGCAGGTGCGCGTGGAGCGGCTGTCGGACGATCCGCTGCTGTGGGGCGGGGAGGTGACGGACGAGCGGTACGCGGTGGTCGCGCTGACGGGCTGAAGCGGGGGAAGGCGGGGGATCAGGCCAGGAGCGCGGCGAAGTCCCCGCCGCGGGCCAGGGTCTCCAGTTCGTCGAGTGCGGACAGGGCGGCGTCGGCGGCCTCCGGGTCCGTCCCGGCGAGGCCGCTGTCGGCGAACTCGTCCTCGTCCAGACGTCGTACGTCCGCGCCGTCGGCGGAGCGCCACAGGTCCAGGTCGAGATCCTCGACGACCAGCTCCTGGCCGGACCGAACGGCGGGACGGGTGATGTCGCAGTACCAGCCCTTCAGCGTGCCCGTGGCGGTGCGGACCTCCTTCACCGCGTACCAGCGGTCACGCCAGTAGTACTCCGTGAAGACGTCCCCGGGCTCGAAGCGGACGAACCCGAAGTCGCGTACGCCGCTGCCCGCCCACGGGGCGCGGACCGCGACGCGGGTGCCGTCGTCCGCCAGCAGCTCGCCGGTGTAACGGATCTTCGTACGGCCCGCCTTGACGAGCACGACGTCCACCTGCTCGGGCCCGTCAGCCGAGTTCACGGACATGACGCACCTCCTTCGCGCAGATCTCGTAGCCGAACCACTTGTTGATGGCGATCATCGGGTCGTTGCCGGTGTCGTTGCCGGTGAAGGCCTCCGTGCACCCGGCGGCGCGGGCCCGGTGCAGGGAGTCGTTCTTGGCGAGCTTGGCCAGGCCCCGGCCGCGGAAGGCGCGGGCGGTGCCGGTCATGGCGGTGGCGTAGCGGGTGCCGCCGTCGGTGTACGCCACGCTGAACGCCGCGGGGCTGCCGTCGACCATCGCGATCGTGGTCAGCTCGCGATCGAGGAGCGGGTGCTTCCAGTGCTCCTCGATCCAGGCCTCGTAGTCCGTGAACTCGGTCTCGATGTCGCTCGGTTCGTCGGACGACGCCGCCGCGTCCAGTTCGAACACCGGGCGCGGGTCGTCCGCGAAGTCGTCGGCCGTGCGCAGCTCGACGCCCGTCGGCGGGTCCTGGCGGGGCGGCAGCTCGCGGGTCAGGTCCAGGCGCAGGAAGTAGGCGGAGCGGCTGGCCCGGAAGCCGTTCCGCTCGGCGAAGGCGAGGTTCTCCGGCTCGTCCAGCACCCAGGCGAACAGCTTCCTGACGCCCAGTGCGGCCAGGCGTTCCTCGGCGGTGCGCAGCAGCAGCGAACCAGCACCGCGGTGTTTGCGGTCGGGGCGCACGTAGATGTTGGCGGAACCCTGGCCGGGTTCCGGGCTGTCGTGGGCGACGCTGATCTGGGCCGTGCCGATGATCTCGCCGTCCTCCTCGGCGATGAGCTGTCCGAAGTGGGCGTCCGGATGGATGTGCGTCAGGGTGTGCACCACCGACTCGGGGGTGGACAGCATGTAGGGAAGGGCGAGGCGGCGGGTGTCGGAGAACCCCTCGGCATCGGCTCGGACGTCGGGACGCAGGTCGCGCACGATCACAGTCATGGAGGCGGACGTTACGTGGAGGTACACCCCGGCTGCCTCTTATTTTCCGCCGGGTACGGGACAATCGGCCTGTGACGTTGAAGATCGACATCGATGACAGTGCTCCGCCGTACGAGCAGGTGCGGGCGCGGATCTCCGAGCAGGCCCGGTCGGGGGCGCTGCCGGTGGGGTACCGGCTGCCGACCGTGCGGGGGCTGGCCGAGTCGCTGAGGCTCGCCGCGAACACGGTCGCCAAGGCGTACCGGGCGCTGGAGGCGGACGGCGTGATCGAGACGCGGGGGCGCAACGGCACGTTCGTGGCCGCCGCCGGCTCGGCGGCCGACCGGGAACTGGCGACCGCGGCGCAGGTCTACGTGGAGCGGGCCCGGCGGCTCGGGCTCACGGAGGCCGACGCGCTGGCGGCGGTACGGGATGCGCTGCGGGCGGCTTACGGGGAGTAGGGCGCCGGGCTGCTGGTCGGGTTGGGCTGTCGGCCGGGCAGGGATCGGCACCGCCGGATCGCGCTTGTGCGGGAGCGTACGGCTGTCGTCCGGGTGCGGGCCGGTGGGGGTTGGTCGCGCAGTTCCCCGCGCCCCCCTTTTGGGTTGCCCCCACGGGGCAGGGGGACCCTACACCCGGCCCAACAGCGGCCCAACCACCACACACGCTTTTCCCCCACACCCCCCTTGTGCCAGTC
>NZ_JBVIWP010000011.1:72151-214599 GCF_055594445.1 Streptomyces sp. NPDC040589
TCTTTTCTCTGTTTTCCCCCCTCCCCCCCCCCCCCCCCCCCCCCCCCCCCCCCTCCCCCCCCCCCCCCCCCCCCCCCCCCCCCCCCCCCGACCGGCCACAACGGTGCCGCAGCCGACATACGGCCTTCCGCCGCACACCGTCGTGGCGCGCGCCTGCCGCAGCGGAGAAGAAGGTCCGGTTCAGCCGGCCCGCGCCAGACGCTCGGGCGTCCGTGTGATCTCCAGGCCCGCCGACCTCCCCACCCGCGCGAACGTCCTCGCGTCCTCCACCGCCGCGCCGCCCGGGTCGTTGTTGAAATACGCGTAGACGTCCTCGCCGGCGGGCCAGGTCGTGGCGATGCGGTCGAGCCAGGTGGCGAGGGAGCGCCGGCCGTAGCGGGGCCAGGGGCGGGCGCGGCCCTGGTGGAAGCGGACGTAGCCCCAGTCGGTGGTGCGCCACAGCGGTGTCGCGGGACGGGCCAGGACGTCGGCCCAGCACAGGGCGGCGCCCCGGGACCGCAGGACCGCGCGGACCTCCGGTGTCCACCAGGAGTCATGGCGGGGCTCCACCGCCACCCGGGTCGAGGCGGGGAAGCAGGCGAGGCAGGCGTCCAGCAGGCCCGGGTCGGCGCGCAGGTTGGGCGGCAGCTGGAGGAGGACCGGGCCGAGACGGCTCCCCAGACCCGCCGCGTGGCTCATCAGGCGGTGCACCGGCTCCTCGGGGTCCTTGAGCCGCTTGATGTGGGTCAGATAGCGGCTCGCCTTGACCGCGACGACGAAGTCCCCGGGCACCCGCCCCCGCCAGTCCTCGAAGGTCTCCCGCGCCGGCAGCCGGTAGAAGGCGTTGTTGATCTCGACGGTCGCGAAGTGCCCGGCGTACTCCTCCAGCCAGAGCCGCATCGGCAGCCCGGACGGGTACAGGACGTCCCGCCAGTCCTTGTACTGCCACCCGGACGTGCCGACGAACAGGGTCATACCTCCATCAAAACACCGGCCGGCGGGGACCTCCTACAGATACAGCCCCGCGTCGGCGTCCCCGCGCGGCTCCGGGAGGGCCGTCGGTGACGTGCCCCGGCGCAGCGCGTACAGCTCGGCCAGGGTCGCGCCCTCGCGGCCGATGCCGTCCTCGTGGCCCAGCCAGCCCACAGCCTCCGGGCGGGTCAGCGGACCCACCTCGATCCGGGCGAGGCAGCGGCCGGGGCGGACGACGGCGGGGTGCAGGCGCTCCAGGTCCTCGTTGGTCGTGACACCGACCAGGACGTTGCGGCCCTGGCCGAGCAGTCCGTCCGTCAGGTTCAGCAGCCTCGACAGCGCCTGGCCCGCCGTGTGCTTGGCCTCGCCGCGGATCAGCTCGTCGCAGTCCTCCAGCAGGAGCAGCCGCCAGCGGCCCTTGCCCGTGGAGTCCTCCTCGCCGATCGCGATGTCCATGAGATAGCCGACGTCGGAGAAGAGCCGCTCGGGGTCCAGGACGCAGTCCACCTGGCACCAGTCCCGCCAGGAACGGGCCAGGGTGCGCAGTGCGGACGTCTTGCCGGTGCCCGGCGGGCCGTGCAGCAGGAGCAGCCGGCCCGCGATGTCCTCTGGGGTCGTCTTCATCAGCCGGTCCATGGCGTCCGCCACCGGCGCTGTGTAGTTGGACCGCACCTCGTCCCAGGTGCCCGCCGCGATCTGGCGGGTCGTACGGTGCGGGCCGCGGCGCGGGGAGACGTACCAGAAGCCCATCGTGACGTTCTCCGGCTGCGGTTCGGGTTCGTCCGCAGCGCCGTCCGTGGCCTGGTCGAGGACCTTCTGCGCCAGCTCCGCGCTGGTCGCCGTGACCGTGACGTCGGCGCCCCGGTTCCAGCGGGAGACCAGCAGCGTCCAGCCGTCGCCCTCCGCCAGCGTGGCGCTGCGGTCGTCGTCCCGGGCGACGCGCAGTACCCGGGCGCCGGACGGCATCAGCGTCGCCCCGGACCGTACGCGGTCGATGTTCGCCGCGTGGGAGTACGGCTGCTCGCCCGTCGCGAAGCGGCCGAGGAACAGCGCGTCGACGACATCGGACGGGGAGTCGGAGTCGTCGACGTTGAGCCGGATCGGCAGCGCCTCGTGCGGGTTTCCAGACATGCCGCCATGATCCGGCACGGGGACGCCGCGTGCACCCGGTTTCCCGGTGCACGCGGCGGGTTCCCCGCGCGCGGGTCAGGCCCTGAAGCCCGCGCAGGTCAGACCCCGGAGCGGGACACCAGCCGGCGTGCCTGCCGGGTCCTGCGGACCAGGGCGTACCCCTTGGTCAGGGCACGGTCCCCGGCGAACGTACGGGCGATCGCGCGGCCCTCGATCAGCCGCTCGAACTCGTCGATGCCCGTGCCGCGGCGCACCGTCACGCGCCGCAGGGCGTACGGCCCCTGCGCGCGGCGCGCGAGGCCGTTGCCCACGGCGAGTGCCTGGGCGTACCCCGTCTCGCGCACCGCCTGCCGGACCCGGCGGCTGGAGTAGCCGTAGGGGTAGGCGAACGAGGCCGGAACGGTGCCCAGTTGGTCCGCGACGATCTCCTTGCAGTGGATCAGCTCGAACCGCAGTGTGGCATCGGAGACCTGGTCGAGCTGGGGGTGGCTGTGGCTGTGCCCGCCGATCTCGACGCCCGCCGCGGCGAGTTCGCGGACCTGGTCCCAGTCCAGCATGGTGTCCAGGCCGCCGCCGGTGTCGTACGGCCCCTTCAGCCACCCGGTCGAGACGAACAGCGTGGCCGGGAAGCCGTGCTTGGCGAGCGCGGGCAGCACGTGCCGGTGCACGCCCTCGTAGCCGTCGTCGAACGTGATGAGGACCGGCCGTGCGGGCAGCGGGCGGCCGGAGCGCCAGCACGCGGCGAGTCCGGCCGTGGTGAGCGGTGTCAGACCCCGGTCCGCGAGCACCGCCATCTGCTCGGTGAACGCCTCCGGGGTCACGGACAGGGCGCGGGTCGCGTCGTTCGGATCGGTCGCGACCGCGTGGTACATGAGGATCGGTACGGCTGCGTCACTCACGAACCGCCTCCTCCACTGCGGGCACCGAGAACGTCGCCCCGCCCCGGCGGGCCCGCACGCTCCCCACCACGTATCCGCCCGCCGCCGTGAGCACCCCGGCGACGATCGCGCCCGCCCGCCCCACGCCGCCCGGCCGGGCCAGCAGGGCGTCCCGCAGGCCCCGCGCCACCCCGGCCGGCAGCACCCGGGTCGTATACCGGCGCTCCGACTCGAGTCCCTTCTCGGCGCCGACACTTCGGGCCACCAGGGCCTTGGACAGGCCCTCGGCGTAGGTGCGCGTACGGAAGTAGCGGAAGTGCTCGCGGACCTCGGGCACCCGGTGGTGGATCACCGCCCGGTCGTCGATCAGCAGCACCGCCTCGGGCCGGGCGCGGCTGAGCCGGATGCACAGTTCCGTCTCCTCGCAGCCCAGCGGGCGTTTGTCGCCGTCCCTGCCGATGCCGGTGGCGAAGCCGCCCGCCGCGTCGAAGGCGCTGCGGCGGAACGAGGCGTTGCCGCCGAGCACATTGCGCACCCGGACCCGGCCGCGCGGCAGACCCCGGTAGGTGCAGCCGACCACCCAGTCGAACTCCTCCGGGAACCAGTCCGGCCGCCGCCCCGACGCCCAGACCGGCACCGTGCGTCCGCCGACCGCCATCACCAGCGGGTCGGTGTACGCCTCGGCGAAGTGCCGCAGCCAGTCGCGCTCGGCCACGGCGTCGTCGTCGAGGAAGGCGACGATCTCACCGCGCGCCGCCGCGATCCCGGTGTTGCGGCCCGCGGACAGGCCGCGGGGCCCCGCGTTGGCGAGCACCCGCACCACAGCACCCTCGGAGGGCTCCTTGTACTCCTTGGCCAGCCGCTCCCGGAGTGTGTCGTTGTGGTCGACGACCAGCAGTGTCTCCAGGGCCGGCCGTGACTGCGCCCGCACCGAGGAGACCGCCGCGAGGATGTCCTCCCAGCGGTCCTCGGTGTACGCGCAGATCACGACGGAGATGCCGGGACCGCTCAAGACACCTCTCCCCGCATGGCGTCCACCATCGGCGACTGGGGCGAACGGCGTCGCAGCGCACGGCGGTTGGAGCGCTCCTGGAGGATCACCCGCAGCACGCGCAGCCCGTCCCGCACGGCCCGCAGATTGCTGGTGCCGTGGATGCGCAGGTACTCGTGGCTCGGGATCTCCTGCACCTTGAGCCCGGCCTTGACGACCCGGATGTTCATCAGGGTCTCGACCTCGAAGCCGGTGCAGTCGAGGTCGATCTTGTCGAGGCAGTGCCGCCAGAACGCGTTGTATCCGTAGCACAGGTCGGTGTAGCGGGCGCCGAACTTGCGGTTGACGGCCGTGCACAGTGCCCAGTTGCCGAGCTTGCGGATGAAGGTCATGTCGTCGGTGCCGCCGCCGTTGGCGAAGCGGGAGCCCTTGGCGAAGTCCGCGCCGGAGACCAGGGCGGAGACGTACGACAGGATCTCGCCCCCGTCGGCCGAGCCGTCCGCGTCGACCATCACGATGATGTCGCCGGTGCAGGCCTGGAAGCCGGTGATCAGGGCGTCGCCCTTGCCCTTGCCGCGCTGCTCGACGACCTTGACCTCGGGCCACAGCTCGCGGGCCACCTGGACGGTGTCGTCGGTGGAGTTCCCGTCGACCAAGACCACTTCGTGTATCCAGTCGGGCAGGGTCTTGAAGACGTACGGAAGGTTCTCCGCCTCGTTCATGGCCGGGATGACCACGCTCACCGGCGGCGCGATGGCCAGGTGAGAGGAGACGGGTCGGTACTTGGAGGCGGTCGGCGGATGCTGCTCCGCGGCGGCCGGCTGCAGAACTGAGCTCATGAGTCTGGTCCCTCTCGTCCGGTGGACCGCCCCCCCAGGGCAGTCCGGATCCAGTCCGGTTCGAAAGGGGGGTTCTCACCCGTGGCACACCGAGATGGAGCTTCGGGCACGCCGGGTGAGCTGGCAAAGCTGGCCGGCCGCGAAAACGGCAGCCGACCGCGCGGCACGGCCCGGCCACCAAGTGCGGTCACCGAGCACGGCACCCCCCTACCGCGCCCCGCGCCGGTACGTCGCGGTCCTTGAGCCCTCCCCTAGAGCCGCGTACTGACGGACCGATGCGGGTGAGATGTATGACGGTATTGACGATTGAACCCGTATGGCAAGACCTGAAACGGCCCCTCACGTTTTTGTTGGTTTGGTCGTTACGTAATGTGTTTTATGAGTCGTAAGTTGAACGGTTCCGGTCACGGAAACAGCCGTTCCCCGGAGGCTCGGTCGAGCCTCCGGGGAACGGTCCTTCAGGTGCCGGCGTTTGTGCCGGTTACTGCACGAGCTTCAGCAGCCGGTTCGGCGAACCCGTACCCGCGCTGGTGACCTTGCCGGTGGTGGCGCCGGCGACCAGGGCCGAGGCGACCTGGGCCGGGGTGGAGGAGGTGTGGCCCGCCAGGTAGACCGCCGCCGCGCCCGCGACGTGCGGGGTCGCCATCGAGGTGCCGGAGATGGTGTTGGTCGCGGTGTCGCTGGTGTGCCAGCCGGCCGTGATGGACGAGCCGGGCGCGAAGATGTCCAGGACCGAGCCGTAGTTGGAGTAGCTCGCCTTGGCGTCGGTGTTGGTCGTGGCGCCGACCGTGATGGCCTCGGCGACCCGGGCCGGGGAGGACGAGGAGGCGGTGGTGCTGCTGTTGCCCGCGGCGACGGCGTACGTGACGCCGCTGGCTATGGAGTTGCGGACCGCCGTGTCCAGCGAGGCCGAGGCGCCGCCGCCGAGCGACATGTTGGCGACCGAGGGGCCGGAGTGGTTCTGTGTCACCCAGTCGATGCCCGCGATCACGCCGGCCGTGGTGCCGGAGCCGCTGTTGTTCAGCACCCGCACGCCCACGATCTTCGCCTTCTTGGCGACACCGTAGGTCGTGCCCGCGATCGTGGTGGCCACATGGGTGCCGTGGCCGTTGCCGTCGGAGGCGTCGTTGTCGCCGTCGACGGCGTCGTAACCGTGCGCGGCACGGCCGCTGATCTGCTGGTGGGTGACGCGCACACCGGTGTCGATCACATAGACCGTCACTCCGCTGCCCGCGCTGTCCGGGTAGGTGTAGGTGCCGGAGAGCGGGAGCGAGGTCTGGTCGATACGGTCCAGGCCCCAGGGAGCGCTGGTCTGGGTGGCGTCGGCCTGGACGCGCTGGTTCTGCTCGACGGCGGCCACGGCCGGGTCGGCGGCGAGCCGCTTGGCCTCGGTGGCGGAGAGGGCGGCGGAGTAGCCGTTCAGCGCCTTGCCGAAGGTCTTCTCGACCGTGCCGCCGTACTCCTTCACCAGGCCCTTGCCCGCCGCCGAGGACGCCTTCAGCCCCGCGCTCTTCTTGAGCGTGACGATGTAGCTGTCCTTGATCGCGGTCGGGGAGTCCGCCGAGAGCACCCGGCCCTCGGCGGGAGCGGCCTGGGCGGGCAGGGCGGTGAACCCGCCCACGAGGGCGGCGGTCGCCAGAGAGGTGATCGCGGCGAGTCCGAGTCTCTTGCTACGCAGTTGTGCCATTACGAGGGAGTCCTCCTCTAGGCGGCGCGCGCCTGGGTGGGGCGCGCGTCATGTGGGGGTGGTGCGCGGGCTCGCGCACACGGCCAGGAGCGTCGCGTTCCGCTCGCTGCCGGAGTAAAGCGTCGACCATCTACCGGCGTAGAACAAGAGAGTTGAGCACTAGTCAACAAATCTGTCATGAGCACGAAATAAATCAACAGAGTTGGCATGGACACTTCCTGTCAACACGCGTAGCTGCTACGACGGTTATGGCAGAGATCCTGCTAAAGGGAGGTTCCATGAGACGTTCCCGACTTGTCGTCCTCGTGAGCTCGCTCCTCCTCGCCGTCGGCACCGCCCTCACCGGGGCCGCGACGGCGCAGGCGTCCTCACTCGCGGCAACTGGCGGCTATGTGGCGCTCGGTGACTCCTACTCCTCCGGAGTGGGCGCCGGCAGCTACATCAGCTCCAGTGGCGACTGCAAGCGCAGCACGAAGGCATTCCCCTACCTCTGGGCAGCCGCCCACTCACCCTCGACGTTCGACTTCACGGCCTGCTCGGGCGCCCGAACGGGTGATGTCCTGTCCGGTCAGCTCGGCCCGCTCAGCAGTGCCACCGCCCTCGTCTCCCTCAGCGTCGGCGGCAACGACGCCGGTTTCGCCGACGTCATGACGACCTGTGTGACCCAGTCCGACAGTTCCTGTGTCTCCCGCATCAACACCGCGCGGGCGTACGTCGACTCCACGCTGCCCGGCAAGCTCGACGGCGTGTACTCGGCGATCCGCTCCAAGGCACCCAACGCACGGGTCGTCGTCCTCGGCTACCCCCGCTTCTACAAGCTCGGCACGACCTGTCTCGGCCTCTCCGAAGCCAAGCGGAAGGCCATCAACGACGCCGCCGACCACCTCGACACCGCCATCGCCAAGCGCGCCGCCGACCACGGCTTCACCTTCGGCGACGTACGCACCACCTTCACCGGCCACGAGATCTGCTCCGGCGACTCCTGGCTGCACAGCGTCAGCTGGCTCAACATCGGCGAGTCCTACCACCCGAAGGCCCCCGGCCAGTCGGGTGGCTATCTGCCGGTGCTCAACGCCAACGACTGACCGGTCATCCGGAGTCAGAGTCCTCCGAGCCCGTGTCCGTGCCCGAAGGAGAAGGGGAGGCCCCGTCCGTCGGGGTCTCCGTCTCGCACGTCACCGAGAACGGCACCCCCTCGGACGTCGTCCGCACCGGCTCCCGCACCTCGACGCTGATCTCGTTCTCGAACGCCCCGCTCTTCGCGTCCGTCGTCACGGTCACCGCGTCCTGCTTCGTGCGCCCGCCGCCCTCCGGGAACGACAGCGTCTTCCAGCCCCCGTCGAGCTCGGAGCCGTCCTGCGTCAGCCAGCGGTAGCGCACCTCGGCCGGCAGCCGGCCCACCGTGAACGTCGCCGTGAACTGCGGCGCCTGGGCGTTCTGCGGCGGGCACGGGCCCGAGTAGTCCGTACGCCTGCCCTCCAGAGCCACCCGCACCGACTGCGGCGGCGGACTGCTCTTCTCGGTCTCGCTCTCGCTCTCGCTCGGCGTCGGGGAGGGGCTCGACTTCCCGCTCCCGGTGTTCTCCTTCGGGCCGGTCTCGGCCGGAGTACTCGCCCCGGCACCCCGGTCGTTGTCCCCGGAGCCGTCGCCGCCGACACCGTTCAGCAGCGCGTACGTCAGCCCGCCCACCGCGAGGGCCAGGGCGACCACGCCCGCGACCAGAACCCGGCCGCTCCGGCGGTCGCGATCCTGACGGGTGGCCGTCGTCGTCCCGCCCGAGCCGGAGGGCGTCGGCTGCCCCGGGAAGGGCATCGGGGGCGTGGCGGCGGGCTCGGCGCGGGCCGCGGCCATCGGCGGGTACGGGACCGCCCGTGTGGTGTCCGCGCCCGCCGTGCCGCCCGCGGCGATGACCCGCAGGTCCTGCTCGGCCCGCTCGGCCGGCAGCCGCTGCTCGGGATCCTTGCGCAGCAGTCCCTCGATGACCGGGGCGAGCGGCCCGGCCCGGTACGGCGGCGGCAGCTCCTCGTCGACGATCGCGCGCAGGGTGCTCAGCGGCGTGTCGTGACGGAAGGGGGAGTGGCCCTCGACCGCCGCGTACAGCAGCACCCCGAGCGACCACAGATCGGACTCCGGCCCCGGCGTGCGGCCGAGCGCCCGCTCCGGGGAGAGGAACTCGGGCGAGCCGATGACCTCCCCTGTCATGGTCAGCGCGGAACTGCCCTCGACCATGGCGATCCCGAAGTCGGTGAGCACGATCCGGCCGTCGTTCGAGATCAGCACGTTGGCCGGCTTCACGTCCCGGTGCAGCACCCCGGCCTCGTGCGCGACCCGCAGCGCGGCCAGCACCTCGGCGCCGATGTGCGCGGCCCGCTGCGGCGGCATCGGACCCTCGGCGTCCAGCACCTCCGCCAGCGAGAGCCCGCGGACCAGCTCCATGACGATCCACGGCCGGCCGCCGTCCGTCGCCACGTCGTACACCGTCACCACGTTCCCGCTCGCGACCCGGGCAGCCGCCCACGCCTCCCGCTCCAGCCGGGCGTACATCCGCTGCACATCGTCGCCGGCCAGCCCGGCCGGGGCGCGCACCTCCTTGACGGCGACCTCGCGGTGCAGCACCTCGTCGCGGGCGCGCCACACCGTCCCCATGCCGCCCTCGCCCAGCGGCGCCAGGAGCCGGTAGCGGCCCGCGATCACACGCTCATGGCCCGGTTCTTCGGACACGGAGCCCCCATTCGCAGCCGGGCGAAATCTCCACGAGGTCTGTTTTCCCCACGAGGTCGGTTTTCCTCACGACGTCCGCTTTCCCTTTGACGCCTGTTTTCTCACGAACGTAACTCAGCCGAGTGCGGATGCCGCCCCCTTGAACACCAGTCCGGCGCCGAGTACCACCACGGCGAAGGCCGAACCGAGCGGCGCGGTGCGGCGTATCAGGGCCGCCATCGGGCCGGCCGTCCAGCGGGGGCGCCGGTCCAGGAGCCGCGTCATCCCGCTGCCCGCCTTGACGACGGCGTACCCGCAGGCCGTCAGGGTGAGCGCCAGCCCGACGCCGTACGCGACGACGAGCAGCAGACCGAACCAGGCCTGCCCGAGGGCCGCGGCCCCGACGAGCACCACCACGGCGGACGGGCTGGGCACGAGTCCGCCCGCGAAGCCCATGAGGATCGTGCCGCGGAGGGTGGGGGCGACGGGGTGCGAGTGGGTGAAGCCGCCGTGGGTGTGCACGACCGTGTGCGGATGGGAGTGGGGGTGGGCGTGGTCGTGCGGGTGGTCGTGGTCGTGGTCGTGCTTGTGGGGGTGAGGGTGGGGCGCGCGGCTGCGCAGCGCGCGGCGGACCAGGCTCGCGCCGGCCAGTGTCACCAGCAGGCCGCTGGCGACGCCGAGCCAGGCGATCACCGAAGGGGCCGCCGCCGACCCGGCCGTGACCAGGAGGCCCAGGGCGACCACGCCCAGGGTGTGGGTGACCGTCACCGAGGCGGCCATCGGCAGGACGTCCTTCATCCTGGCCTGGCCGCCCCGGGCCGCCGCCGTCGCGGCCATGATGGTCTTGCCGTGGCCCGGGGCGATCGCGTGCATCGCGCCGAGGACGACGGCGATGCCGAGAGCCAGCGCGGCGAAGCCCGCGGTGAGGTCGTGCCGGGCGACCAGGTCGTCCAGGGCACGCGTCCACCGGTCGGCGCCGCGCGGCAGCACGGAGGCGGCGGGGGCGTCCGACTCCTCCTCGGCCAGAGCCGCCCCGCCGGGGCGCACCCGCAGGGCGGCGGACGCGGTGTCGGCCGGAGAGGAGAGCAACTCCTCGGGGTACTTGGTCAGTTCGGCCGATATCGACTTCTCGGGTACGTCCGACGCGGTGAGGGTCATACGGTCGCCACGGGCCGTGACCTCCCGCCAGCCCGGGCCGGAGGAGGCGCCCGCGCCGCGGAAGCCGAGGGACACACTCTCCTTGTCCGACGGGAGGGGAGCGGTCAGCTCGCACTCCACGCGGAGGGTGTCGAGCCCCGCCTGCCCGGGCCGCACGCGGGCGCGGCTGCGCTCGGCGGTGAGGGCGGCGGTACGGCCGTCGACGGTCACCCTGCTGTCCGCGGCGGCCGTGGCGCACCGCTCGCGGGCCCACAGGGCGATGCCCAGCCGCTCGACGTCCGGCTTCGCCTGGGTCGCCGGGATCTCGGCGAGGTCCTCGACGTGCCGGACCCGGAGTTCGCCGGGGGCGGCGACGAGACCGTCGTAGCGGTTGACGGTGAAGTTGCCCAGCGGGTGGGCGCTCGCCGTGGCGGCGGGCAGCAGAGTGAGCGCGCAGGCGGCCGTGAGGACGGCGGCGCCGGACGCGAACAGTCGGCGCAGGGTCACCGGTTCTTCTCCAGGTCCTTGAGCGCGGAACGGGCCTCGCGGGCGCCGAGGGGCGAGAAGCCGGGGTTCAGGTCGAGCGCGGCCTTCAGGTGGTCGCGGGCATGGCGCTCGTCGCCGGTGGCGCGTTCGATGATCCCGCGGTGGAAGAGGAAGGAGGCGTTGCGGTAGCCGGTGGCGGTGGCCCGGCGGGCGTACGGCAGGGCCTCCTCGTCGCGGCCGTTGACGTGCAGGGCCCAGGCGAGGGCGTCGGCGGTGTGCACGCTGTGGCGGCGGTCCCACTCGGCGCGGGCGGCGCGCAGGGCCTCCCTCTTGTCGCCGTGGTCGGCGGCGGCCATGGCCGAGTCGAGGTCGGCGTTGACACCGCCGGCGCGGGCCAGTGCCGTCCAGGCGTCGACCAGGGCGTACTGGTCGCCGGCCTTCGCCCGGTCGCCGTCGGCGCCGCGGTCCTCGTACAGCTCGCCGAGGGCGACGAGCGGGCCGGGCAGCGGGAAGCGGGCGACGACCTGCTCCAGTCCCTTCACGGCGGCCGCACGGTCACTGTCAGCGGCCTGGGCGCGGGCGCGGCCCTCCAGGGCGGGCAGGTAGGAGTCGTCGGCGGCGAGCGCGCGGGCGTAGTGGTCGAGGGCCGCCTTGTAGTCGCCCTGGTTCCAGGCGAGTTGCCCGAGGGCGGTGGCGACGTACGCGATGTCGGCGGGCGAGTCGGCGGCGTCCAGGGCGCGTTCCAGCACCTCACGCGCCGTGCGGACGTCGCCGCGCAGCTCCCGCACGTACGCGTACCGCGTGAAGACGGGCACGCCGGGACGCTTGGTGTCGGCGGTGTCGGCGGCCTTCTCGGCTTCGTCGTACCGGCCGAGTTCGACGAGGGCGTCGATCCGGGTGCACAGGGCACGTTCGTTGTAGGGGTTCTGCTTCAGGGCCCGGTCGGCGTACTTCAGGGCGCCGGGGAAGTCGTGCCGGGCCGCTGCGAGGGCGGCCTGCCCGGCCAGGGCCGGGTCGTTGCCGGGCTCCAGTCCGAGGGACCGCTTCAGCGCGCGCTCGGCCTGCGGATAGCGCGAGGGGTCGCCCTTCGTCCGGGCCTGTTCGACGTAGGCGACACCGAGGGTGGCCCAACTGCCGTAGTCCCTCGGCTGGGCGCGGAGATGCTTCTGCAGGGAGGCGATCCCCGCGTCGAGATCCCCCCGGGCCAGCGCGCCCGGCGACAACGCCCCGGCCGCGGACACGGCGGCGACGTCGCCGCCTGCCCGGCCGTTTCCCGCGCCCCCGAAGGCGATGGCCCCACCGGTCAGCGCGACAGCCAGCAGCGCGGCGCACCCGGCCAGTTGAGCCGCCCGCCAGCGCCGCGCGCCGTCAGCGGTCCGCCGCATCGCGGCTACGCGCCGGTCGACGTCCTCGCCGGCGGAGGATGTGCTGTCGCTGTCGCTGTCGCTGTCGCTGTCGCTGTCCGGCCGGGTGTCCTGCTCATCGGCCCGTGCTTCGCCGGCCTCCGCGTCACGCCCGGCGGCGGCTTCAGCCTCCGGCTGGACGCCCGGGTCGGCGGCGTGCTCGTGCCCTGCCTCCGCGGCCGGCTCGTGGTCCGGGCGTGGGCGGTCGTCGTCGCGCCTCTCCGGTGCGCTGTCCGTCGTACGCGGAGGCATGGGTCTCCTCAGTCGGCTGTGCGGGTGCGATTGCAGGTGTGGGGAGGTGGAAGGCGCGGCCCGTGCCGTGGGGGATGGGTGGGAACGGGCCGCGCCAGCAGGGGGAGCGGAACGGGTCAGTACGCCCGGTTCCGCATACGGCGCCACCACATCAGGGCCGCGCCGATCAGGACGATGCCGCCCGCGCCGGCCCCGGCGGACGCGGCGATCAGGCGCATGTCGTCCGAGCCCTCGGCACCGGCCGGCTGCAGCGCGTCGCCGAGCTGGCTGCGGACGTCGTTGCCGCCGTCCACGCCCTTGGCGAGCGGGCCGCGCGAACCCTCGGTGGGGTTGGCCAGGTACGGGAAGGACTTGCCGAACTTCTTGTCGTTCTCGTTCACCGCGTCGCCGAGGTCGTTCTTGGCCCCGAGCAGCTCACCCTCGACGACCTGGAGCGACGCGTCGATCACGTCGTCGGTGAGCCGGCGCCCGTTCGGGAAGCCCGCGTTGTCACCGTCCAGGACACCCAGCCGCTTGGGCTTGGCGGCGGGCTTGACGGACGTGTTGAGCCGCAGCTGCTCCGACGGCGTCACATGCGGCGGCTGGTTGAGGTCCTTGACGCCCTTGAGGAACACGTCGACCAGGTCGTTGCGCGGCTCGTCGGGCGCCGGGATCTTGTAGATCGCCTCGATGAGCTTGGGCAGCTCCGGGTTGGTGACGTTCTCCAGGAACTGGGCGTCGTCCCGCGGCGCGGACGCGTTGAACTTGTCCTTGTCCTTGAGCGGGTTGACGACCTCGTTCACCAGCGGCATGCCGAGGCGCGAGACCTGGGAGTAGTAGCCCTTGGCGTTCTTGCGCTGTGTCGTCGACCAGATACCGACGATCGGCTGCTCGTGCGACTCGGCGATGAAGCTGTTGGGGACCTGCAGGGCGATCGAGTTGACGTTGTAGCCCTTGAGCGTGTCGTTGCCGACCTCGGAGAGGTTCCCGCCGTACAGCAGGTCGAAGACCCTCAGGTCCAGGAAGAACGGGTCGTCGGCCTGCCCGGCGAACGTCTGGGCGCCCCCGGCGAGCTTGTGGATCGCCTGCTTGCGCAGGGTGTTGTAGTCCGGCATCGACGCCTTGCCGACGTTCGACGGCGCCACCGGCACGTCGTCGGCGACCTTGGTCTTCGACACCGCCTTCAGGTTCTTCAGCTTGATCAGCTCGAGGTCGTAGGTCTGCGTGATGTTGAGGTCGGGGTCGTCGAGGCTCTCGACCGGACCCGTGTTGTACAGGAACGTCTTGTCGTTCTTCGTGTGCGTCTTGAACGTGTACCGGAACAGCAGGTCTTCCTGCGCGTCGCCGTTGCTGTCGATGCGCAGGTCGTACTCGGCGTCCTCGGCGAACGTGAAGAAGTTGGGCCCGCCCGCCGGTTCCTCCATCGGGATCCAGTTTGCGACGATGGTCGTCGTGTCCGGCTTGTCCGGGCTGACGAACGCGTACACGTCGGTGTTGTCGTACTGCGGGGTCCCCGAGATCAGCGGGGCCTCGCGGTGACTGGAGGCGGAGGCCTCCTCAGGTGCCAGCGCGGTCACACCGGCGGCGGTGAGCCCGCCGGTGGCCAGCGCACCACAGATCACAGTCGCGATGCTCCGGCGCCCCGCGCCGGTCCTGAAGCTAGGTGTCATGCCGTCCGTCCTCGGTGCCAACTTGCCTGACACACGCCATTCGGAGTGGTCGGCAGAGCGGATTGGTCGAATCTCAAACGTTCTTACGGCGCGACTGAAAAGTTGTTTCATCGCCAGGGACCCGCGTTTTCGGCGAGTTGATCCGTAACCCCATCCGGAGGTGTGTGCGTTGCGAATACCTCGAGTGAGGGGACAGGCCCGATGCGGCCTCGGAGAGGGGGAACGAGTGGAGGCGGACGAGCTGCTGCTGCTCGTGGCGGGCGGGAACCACCAGGCCTTCGAGGAACTGTACGGACTGGTGTCCGGCCCGGTGTTCGGTCTGGTACGACGTGTGGTGCGCGACCTGGCCCAGTCGGAGGAGGTGGCTCAGGAGGTGCTGCTCGAACTGTGGCGGTCCGCCGCGAAGTTCGACCCGGACCGGGGGAGCGCGCTGTCCTGGATCCTCACCCTCGCCCACCGCCGTGCCGTCGACCGGGTACGCAGCGCCCGCGCGGCGGGGGAGCGCGAGCAGCGCGAGGCCTGGCGCGCCCACTTCCCGGCCTTCGACCAGGTCACCGAGGAGGTCGAGGCGGGACTCGAACGCGAGTGGGTACGCCGCTGCCTGGACCGCCTCACCGACCTCCAGCGCCAGTCCGTCACCCTCGCCTACTACGAGGGCTACACCTACCGTGAAGTGGCCGAGCGGCTCTCCCTGCCGCTGGGCACCGTCAAGACGCGGATGCGCGACGGGCTGACCCGGATGCGCGAGTGCCTGGGAGGCGTGGCATGAGCCTCTTCCGCCGCGAGGACCCGCACTCGCTCGCCGCGCCCTACGCGCTCGACGCCCTGGAACCCCCGGAGCGGGTCCGCTTCGAGAGGCATATGAAGGACTGCGACCGCTGCGCCGCCGAGGTGCGTGACCTGTCCGAGGACGCCGTTCGGCTCGCCTGGTCGACGGCCGCCCCGGCCCCGGCCGCGATGCGCGACCGCGTCATGGCCGCCGTACGGACGACTCCGCAGGACCCGGTGCCCCAGGAGGCGGCGCGCGAGCCGGCCCGCGCGCGGGCGACGCAGCTGCCGCCGCACGTGTGGGGCAACCAGCCTCCGCCGCGCCAGCGGGGGCGGCGCCGGATCCCGTTGTTCGTGCCCTTCGCCACTGCCACCGCCGCCGCGGCCCTCGTCGTCGCCTCGCTGTTCGCCGTCCAGGCGAACCGGACCCAGGACGAACTGACCGCCGAGCGGGACCGGTCACGTGAGATCGCCCACGTTCTGGCGGCTCCGGACGCCCGTGCGAGCAGCGGCCGGGACGCGCGGGGCCGCACCATCGGAGTGATCGCTTCCGCGACGGAGGGGAGCGCGGTGGTCACCCTCGGCGGATACAGCACCCCGCCGGGCGGCCGAGTGCACCAGTTGTGGCTCATGCGCCCGGGCGCGCAACCACGCTCCCTGGGGCTCCTCGAAGGCGACACGCCCCTGGTCGCGACCAGTCTCGGCTCCTCCGCGACGTCACTGGCCGTGACCGTCGAGCCCGCCGGCGGCTCACCGCAGCCCACCACCCAGCCCATCGTCCAACTCGCCCTGAAATCTGTTGGATTCGGAGAGTAATCGGAGATACATCGTCAACCCCCTTATGGGGAAGGTGAATCCTGTGACCGCGATACACGAGTGCCCGGGCGGGGCGATAGGGTTAACCTGCCCGGGCCGGGTGGACTCGTACGGGTGGGGAGTGACATGGAACAGATAACAGTGCGCAGCAGGGCGAGGGTCCCTGCGATCACCTGCGGGAGCAGCGCGACCAGTTCGCGCCTCGACCGCCATCTGTCGGTGCTGGGCGGTCCTGCCGTCCCGCAGCGGGAGACGGTCGAGGCGACCTCGCTGATGCGTGAACTGACCGCGCGTCAGCCGCACGACCGCAGTGGCAGGGGGGCACGCGTGCGCCGCGTCTCGCTCTTCGCACCGCTGCGCCGACTGCGCCGCTCGCTGTTCGGCGGCAGGTAGGGGCCCGCGCTCGGGCGGTCACACCGCCCCCGGCGTCACGCTGCGCACTCGTCGTCCGTCATCCCCACGGCACGCAGCAACGCCAGGTGTGTTCCCGAGCGCGGTACGTCCCCCCGTTCACCTCTCCCCGTGCGCGTACTGACGCACGGCCAGCGGCACGAAGATCCCGAGCAGCACCGCGCACCACATGAGCGACCCCGCGACGGGGTGGGCCACCGGCCAGGCCGCTTCGTCGGGCACGGGCGCGTTGCCGAACAGGTCCCGCAGGGCCGTAGCCACCGCGCTGATCGGATTCCACTCCGCGACCGTCCGCAGCCACCCGGGCAGTCCCGTCGTCGGGATGTACGCGCTGGACAGCAGCGGCAGCAGGAAAGTCGCGCCGCCCAGCTGACCGGCCGCCTCCTCGTTCCGGGTGAGCAGGCCGAGGTAGATCCCGGCCCAGGTGCACGCGAAGCGGAACAGCATCAACAGTCCGACGGCCCCCGCCGCTTCGAGTGGGCCGCCTTCGATCCGCCAGCCCACCGCGAGTCCCACCAGCAGGAACGGCACCGTTCCGACGGCCGTGACCACCACGTCCGCCGCGGCCTGTCCGAGCGGTACGGCCGCCCGGCTCATCGGCAGCGTACGGAAGCGGTTCGTCACGCCCCGGTGCGTGTCCTGGGCCGCCTGGAACATGCCGGTCATGATGCCGCCCGCGGCGGTCGCCACCAGCAGGCCCGGCACGAGGAAGGACCGGTACGCCTCGCCCGGCATCGCCAGCGCGCTGCCGAAGACGTAGCCGAAGAACAGCAGCATGCTGATCGGCATCGTCTGGGTGAGGATCAGCAGTCCCGGGTTGTTCCGCATCCGGAGCAGCTGGCGGCCCAGCATCGCGGTCCCGTCGTACGCCAGCATGCTCATGCGGCCGCCTGCCTTTCCTCGCTGGTGGTCTCGGTCAGGCGCAGGAACACGTCGTCCAGCGTCGGTGGTCGCAGGCTCACGTCGAGCAGGGGCACGCCCGCCGTGTCCAGGGCGCGCACCAGCAGCGGGAGGGTGAGTGTCGGGTCCTTGCTGACCGCGCCGACGGCGTTGCGCTCGTGGTCGAACGACGGCTGCGCCCCTGTGAGCCGGTCGAGCACGCCCGCCGCCCTCACGAGCACGTCCGCGTCCGTCACGACGACCTCGGCGTGTGCCCCGACGAGCGCCTTGAGCTGTGCCGGCGACCCGGTGTGCGCGACCCGGCCCCGGTCCACCAGGGCGATGTCGTCGGCGAGCTGGTCGGCCTCCTCCAGGTACTGGGTGGTGAGGAGCACGGTCGTGCCCTCGGCGGTCAGATCGCGCACCGCGTCCCAGATGAGGTTGCGGCTGGCCGGGTCGAGGCCGGTGGTCGGCTCGTCCAGGAACAGCACGTCGGGGCGGCGGATCAGGCTCGCCGCCAGGTCCAGGCGGCGGCGCATGCCGCCGGAGTAGGTGGACGCGGGCCGGTCGGCGGCCTCCGCCAGGCCGAAGCGGTCGAGGAGTTCCGCGGTCCGGCCGGCCGGTCCGCGCACCCGGTGCAGCCGGCCGAACAGCTGGAGGTTCTGGCGTCCGGTCAGGTCCCCGTCGATCGAGGTGTCCTGCCCCGTGACACCGATCCGGCTCCGTACGGCGGCGGCCTCGCGGACGAGGTCGTGCCCGGCGACCCGCGCGGAGCCCGCGTCCGGCCGCAGCAGCGTGGTCAGCAGCCGCACGGCCGTGGTCTTGCCCGCCCCGTTCGGCCCGAGGACCCCGCACACGGTGCCCTCGGCCACCGCGAGGTCCAGTCCGCGCACGGCGTGGACCTCCCTGAATCGCTTCTCGAGACCCTCACTAAGTACAGCGTACGTAGAAGTCATGGCTCGACCATAGCGCACTACGTACGCCGTACGTAACTAGGATGGTGGCCGAGGTGATGATCGATGGCGGGCCGAGCGGCCGTACCCGAAGTGATCTGGGCGCGCCCCGAGCGCACCGGCCGTGGGCCGAAACCGGCGTTCACCCGCGCCGGCATCGCGGCGGCGGCGGTGCGGATCGCCGACGCGGAGGGGCTTGACGGGGTGTCGATGCGGCGTGTCGCCGCGGAGTTGGGCTGCGGCACGATGTCGCTGTACAACTACGTCCCCCGAAAGGAGGACCTGTACGAGCTGATGGTGGACGCCGTCGGTGCCGAACACGAGATGTTCGAGCCCACGGGCGACTGGCGCGCCGACATGCTCCGCAACGCGGAGGAGACGCGGGCCATCATGTACCGCCACACCTGGGTGCCGCGCCTGATGTCGGGCGTCTACGGCTTCAGCCCCAACACCCTGCGGTATCTGGAGCACTGCCTGGCCTGCCTCGAACCGCTCGACGCTCCGGCCGGGACGAAGACGGAGCTGATCGCGCTGCTCAACGGCATCGTGACGACCTACACCGCGAACGACATCGCGACCGTCGAGCGCACCCGCTCCATGCCGTGGTCCGAGGAGGAGGAGAACGCGGTGCGTATGGCCTATCTGGGCAGCCAGGTGGCCACCGGCGCGTATCCGCGACTGGCCGCGGCCTTCATGGAGCAGAGCGGGCCGGTCGATCTGGAGGCGGTGTTCAAGCGCGCGCTGGAGCGCGTACTGGACGCCTACGATCCCGATCTGCGCTAGCTAGAGCAGCGCGAGCTGGCCCTCCGGGCCCTCCTCGGGGCCGTCCAGCACCGAGGCCGGCCGGCGGACCGCGGCCGGCACCGGGAGGAGGCCCGCCTCGCGGAGTTCGGCCGTCGTGATGGGGTCGGGGAGCGCCGGCTCGTCCGCCGGCTCGTCCAAGGGGCGCACTTCGGCCAGCAGGGCGAGGACCGTGATCAGTTCGAGCAGCTCTGACGTCCAGGTCTGCGTCCAGGTCGCGGGGCGGATCGCCGCGAGGGTGCCCGGCTCGGCCTCGGTGACGCGCGCCGCGAACCACTGCTCCAGGACGCGGACCCCGCCCGCCTCGAAGTCCCAGGCTTCCGGCGGCACCGGAGAGATGCGGCCCTCGTCCAGCAGCAGGGCCTCCTCGTCCCTGTCGTAGTCCAGGGTCATGGGCCGCGAGGGCAGCGGGGCGCGGACGTAGGGGCGGCGGCCGCCGGGGAGCTTCGGGCGTGCGCCGTCACGGCGCATCAGCCACAGCAGGCGGTGGCCCAGCTCCACGCCCCGCGTCCACGTGTCGGCGTCACCGGTGAGCGGGACGGTGAGGCCCGGGCGCGCCCTCGCCGTGATCCAGGCCAGCACGTCCAGTGGCGCGGGGGTGTCGCCCAGGCGGGCGCCCAGGTGCTCCAGCAGGCCGGGGGGCAGGTTGGGTTCCCGCCCGCCAGGCCGGCGGAACAGCGGGCGGACGCGCCCGGGGCGGAGCAGCGGCAGCAGTGAGGTGACGAGGAGGGGAGGTGTGAGGGCCGCGGGCGTCTCCACCACGAAGACCTGCCGTTCGTCCGTCACCCGCCACAGCTCCGGGCGGGCCGCGTCGATCAGCCGCTGGTCGGGGATCAGCCACTGCTCGTCGAAGGGCGCCTGCAGCACGCGCACCGGCTCCGGGCACGGGCCCGAGGCGCGGAGCAGCTTCTCCGTGCCGCCCGTCCGGCCGGGCAACTGGCCGACCGCCGTGTGCAGCGTGCGCGAGCGGGTCGGCTCGAACAGGGTCTCGCGGTCGGGTCCCCCGGCCTTCACCAAGGCGTCCCAGCGGGCCTTCAGGGACGCCGCGTCGGGGGCCGCCGGCCACCCCCGGCCGAGCCGCGGCGGTGCGACGGACCACGGCATGAGGTCCGCCAGCGGCGGAGCGTCGTCGTGCGTCACGCAGGCATCGTACGACGCCCCCAAGGGGCGCGGGGCTGTGTCATGTGCGGCTCCGCCGCGCGGGCGCGACCGGCCCCCACCGGCCCGCGGGGCGACCGCTACGCGTCAAGGGTCACCGTGAAGGAGAACCGGTCGCCCCGGTACTGGATGACGGCCACGTCCAGCGGCCGGCCGTCGGTGCCGTACGTGATGCCCGTGTAGTGCAGGATCGGGCTGAGCAGCGGCACTTGGAGCAGCTTCGCGGTCTCAGGGTCGGCCAGCCGAGCCTCCACCGTGTCCGTGATGCGGCTGATGTCCACCCCGACGACATCCCGCAGCACCTTGGTCATGGGCCACCGGACGAGGTCGTCCAGGTCGATCCGCGCGGCCAGTTCGGGACGCACGTAGTTCCGGGCGTGATTCGTCGGCTCACCCGTCTTCTCGTCGCTCCGCAGCCGGTGATACGTCGAGACCTCCCGCACCTCCCCGAAGAACTCGGCGAGTTCGCCCGGCACGGGGGTCGTGCCGTGGTCGAGCAGTTCGGTCGTCATGCCGGACTGCTGGGCCACGATCGCGTCCACCGAGCCGAGCAGGCGGACCGGGGAACCCCTGCGCGCGTGCGGCTCGATGAAGGTGCCCCGCCGGCGGTGGCGCGTGATCAGCCCCTCGTCCTCCAGTTCCTTCAGCGCCTGTCGCATGGTCAGCACGCTCACGCCGTAATGCCCGGCCAGCTGCTCCTCGGTGGGCAGGCGCAGCGGGTCCTGGGGCGAGCGGCCGAGGATCGAGGCGCGCAGCGACTGCGACACCTGATACCAGAGCGGCAGCTTGCGGTTCAGGACGATCGAGTCCGGAGCGAAGGAGGTCACGGGCCATCCGTACCGGTCAGGGGGGTTCAGTGCAAGGGACGGAAGTGCCGCTCCAGGCCCTGCCAGACGTCGTCGTATCGCTTTTGGAGGTGTTCCGCCCGGGCCGCGTGCGGCGTGAGGGTCAGCGGCCAGCGCGTCTCGAACATGAACGCCAGTCCGTCGTCGATCTTCTGCGGCCGCAGCTCGGCGGCGCTCGCCCGGTCGAAGGTCTCCCGGTCCGGGCCGTGCGCCGACATCATGTTGTGCAGCGAACCGCCGCCCGGCACGAAGCCTTCCGCTTTCGCGTCGTAGGCGCCCTCGATCAGGCCCATGTACTCGCTCATCACGTTCCGGTGGAAGTACGGCGGCCGGAAGGTGTCCTCGCCCACCAGCCAGCGCGGCGCGAACACCACGAAGTCGACACCGGCCAGGCCCGGGGTGTCCGACGGGGACGTCAGCACCGTGAAGATCGACGGGTCCGGGTGGTCGTAGGTGATGGTGCCGAGCGCGTTGAAACGGTGCAGGTCGTAGGCGTACGGCACATGGTTGCCGTGCCAGGCGACCACATCGAGCGGGGAGTGGTCGTAGGTGGCCGTCCAGAGGTTGCCGCAGAACTTGTTCACCACCTCCACCGGGCCCTCGACGTCCTCGTACGCGGCGACCGGGGCGCGGAAGTCCCGGGGATGGGCGAGCCCGTTCGCGCCGATCGGGCCCAGGTCGGGGAGGCGGAAGGGCGCGCCGTAGTTCTCGCACACATATCCGCGGGCGGATCCATCCAGCAGCTCCACACGGAAGCGGACCCCACGCGGGACGAGCGCGATATGGCCGGGCTCCACATGGAGTAGACCGAACTCGGTGCGCAGCAGCAGCCCGCCGCGCTCCGGGACGATCAGCAGCTCGCCGTCGGCGTCGCTGAACACCCGCTCCATCGAGGCGTTTGCGGCATAGAGGTGCACGGCGACGCCGGTGCGCTGGGCGGCGTCGCCGTTGCCGCCCAGCGTCCACAGTCCGGCCAGGAAGTCGGTCTCGGGAGCCGGGTCGGGAAGGGGGTTCCAGCGCAGGCGGTTCGGATCGGGCACGGTCTGGGTGAAGGGAGCGGTACGGACCGAGCCGTTGTGGGTCCGGGTGAACGCCGGGTGCGCGGCCGACGGGCGGATCCGGTACAGCCAGGAGCGGCGGTTGTGGGACCGCGGCTCGGTGAAGGCCGTACCGCTCAGCTGCTCCGCGTACAGCCCGAGCGGAGCCCGCTGGGGCGAGTTGCGGCCCTCGGGCAGCGCGCCCGGGACGGCCTCGGAGCTGTGCTCGTTGCCGAAGCCGGAGAGATAGGTCAGCCCCTCGGCGGTCTTCCGCGCTCCCCCACGCTCGAACCCGCTCGCGCGGGAGGTACCCCCATCGCCCATGATCGCTGCTCCCTTGCCGCCCTTGGCGTCCGATTCCTATGTAACACCGTAGGATTGCGTTTTCCGCGACGCAAGAGGGACACGCGCCCTCCTCTTGACGGATGACCTGAACCCGACTTGAGAACGATCCGCCGGGCCGTACGCGCGTTCTACGCTCGCGGACATGTCGTGGACACGTGGACCTCTCACCCTGCTCGCGGTCTGCGTCCTGCTGGCCGGAGCCGCGGGCTGCGGCTCCGATGAAGCGCGGGAGCGGGGGAGCGGGGTCTCGCCCACGCCGTCGGGCACGCTCCTGGAGGACCGGGACACGGAGGGGCGGCCCTACCGTCAGGTGGCCCGGCGGGACGCCCCTGACGTCGGCATCGAGGTGCAGCCGGACGCGGCCGGGGGCTGGGACGTCCGTCTGACCGTCAGCAAGTTCCGCTTCTCACGGGCGGGTGCGACCGGTGCGGCGGTGGCCGGGCACGGCCTCGCGCACCTCTATGTGGACGGCCGCCTCGTCGCCCGGCTCCGCACCTTTGAGTACCGGCTGGCCGCCCACCTCGTGCCGCGCGGCACACACCACGTCACGGCCCGCCTCTACGCCGACGACGGCACCGCCTGGGCGGTGGACGGCAGGCCCGTGGAGAGCACGGCCGACATCACCGCGTCGGAGCCCGGCCCGGGCGCGACGCCGGGTGCGAGCGCCCCGGGGGAAGCGCGGACGCATGCGACGGACGCCCGGTCCCGGATCAGGGGGCGAGGTTCACCCGACGGCGCCGGAAAGGCATCATGAAGCCCGTGCCCCACGCGACATCGCTCCGTCGTGCGCCCGTGCAGCGGCGCAGTGCCGAACGCCTGACCAGGATCCTCGACGCCTGCGCCGACCTCCTCGACGAGGTCGGCTACGACGACCTGAGTACCCGCGCCGTCGCCCAGCGGGCCGGTGTCCCCATCGGCTCGGTCTACCGCTTCTTCGGCAACAAACGCCAGATGGCCGACGCGCTGGCCCAGCGCAACCTCGAGCGGTACTCCGCCCGCGTCACCGAGCGTCTGCGGGAGACGGGCGGCGGGGACTGGCGCGTGGCCATGGACGCCGTGCTCGACGAGTACCTGGAGATGAAGCGCACCGCGCCCGGCTTCTCCCTCGTCGACTTCGGCAACCAGATCCCGGTCGGCGCCCGCCACAGCGAACCCAACCACCGTGTCGCCGACCGCCTCACCGAACTCCTCTCCGGCTACCTCGACCGCGAGCCCGACGAGGAACTGAGCCGGGTGTTCCTCATCGCCGTGGAGACCGCCGACACGCTCGTGCATCTGGCGTTCCGGGTCGCGCCGGAAGGGGACCCGAAGATCATCGAGGAGATGCGGGAGATGCTGCGGGCGTATCTGTCCCGGGTGCTCGACTGATCCGGTGCCGTCGACCGTCCCGGTGCAGTCGAGGGTCCCGGTGCCGTCGACCGTCCCGATGCCGTCGGGTGATCCGGTGCCGTCAGGGGCTCCCCTCCGTGCATACCGGTCGGTATGCTCGGGCGCGTTCGCGCGTCACCGTAGCCGCCGTCCCCGGGAGGACCCGTGTCCCGCACCGCCCTGCGTATCTGTCCCCTGTGCGAGGCCACCTGCGGCCTGACCCTCACCATCGAGGGGACGCGCGTCACCCACGCCCGAGGTGACCGCGACGACGTCTTCAGCGGGGGGTTCGTCTGCCCCAAGGGTGCCTCCTTCGGAGCCGTCGACTCCGACCCCGACCGGCTGCGCACCCCGCTGGTGCGCAGGGACGGCGAGCTGCGCGAGGCCACCTGGGAGGAGGCCTTCGACGCCGTCGCCGCCGGTATCCGCCCGGTCGTCGAGCGCCACGGCCCGAACTCCGTCGGCGTCGTCCTCGGCAATCCCAACGTGCACACCATGGCCGGCGCCCTCTACCCGACGCTGCTGCTCGCCGGACTCGGCACCCGCAGCGTCTTCACCGCCTCCACGGTCGACCAGATGCCCAAGCACGTCTCCAGCGGACTGCTCTACGGCGACGCGAACGCCATCCCCGTGCCCGACCTCGACCACACCGACCATCTGCTCCTGATCGGCGCCAACCCGCTGGAGTCCAACGGCAGTCTGTGCACCGCCCCCGACTTCCCGGGCAAGCTCAAGGCGCTCAAGGCCCGTGGCGGCACCCTCGTCGTGATCGACCCGCGGCGCACCCGGACCGCCAAGCTCGCCGACCGGCACATCGCCGTGCGGCCCGGCACCGACGCGCTGCTGCTGGCGGCGATGGCGCAGGTGCTCTACGCCGAGGGCCTCGTCGAGCCGACCCCGCACGTCCAGGGCGTCGAGGAACTGGCCGACGCCCTAAGGGAGTTCACCCCCGAGGCCGTGGCCCCGGCCTGTGACGTCGACGCCGGTGCCATACGCGCTCTCGCCCGTGAACTGGCCGCCGCCCCCACCGCCGCCGTGTACGGCCGCATCGGCAGCTGCACCGTCCCGCACGGCACCCTGGCCAGCTGGCTCGTCGACGTCCTGAACGTCCTCACCGGCAACCTCGACCGGCCGGGCGGCGCGCTCTTCCCGCAGGCCGCCACCGACAAGACCCCGCGCCCCGCCGGCCCCGGCCGCGGCTTCGCCCTGGGGCGCTGGCACTCCCGGGTGAGCCGGCACCCCGAAGCGAAGGGGGAACTGCCCCTGTCGGCGCTCGCCGAGGAGATCGATACCTCCACCGAGGAAGGCGAGCCGGTCCGCGCGCTCGTCGCCGTCGCCGCCAACCCCGTACTGTCCGCCCCCGACGGCGACCGGCTCGACAAGGCGCTCGAGTCGCTCGACTTCATGGTCAGCGTCGACCCCTACCTCAACGAGACCTCACGCCACGCCCATGTCGTGCTGCCCCCGCCCCCGCCCTCCCAGAGCCCGCACCACGACTTCGCCTTCAACACCCTCGCCGTCCGCAACCAGGTCCGCTACACCCGCCCCGCGGTCCCGCTGGAATCCGGCCGCATGGCGGAGACGGAGATCCTGGCCCGGCTGATCCTCGCCGCGACGGGCATGCACGGGGCCGACCCCGCCGCCGTGGACCGGATGGTCATCGACCAGACCCTGGGCAAGGCGGTCACGGAACCCCACTCGCCCGTATACGGCCGCGACCCCCGCGACCTCGCCGCGCAGCTCACCGGCGACACCGGCCCCGAACGACGGCTGGACATGATGCTGCGCCTCGGCCCCTACGGCGACGGCTTCGGCGTACGGCCGGACGGGCTCACCCTGGAGCGGCTGCTCGCGCATCCGCACGGCATCGACCTAGGCCCGCTGCGGTCCCGGCTCCCGCAGCCGCTGAAGACCCGCAGCGGCCTGGTGGAGCTGCTGCCGGGGCCGATCGCGCAGGACCTGCCCCGTCTGCGCGCGGCCCTGGCCGAACGCCCCGAGGGGCTCGTCCTGGTCGGCCGCCGTCATCTGCGCTCCAACAACAGCTGGATGCACAACGTGCCCGCCCTCACCGGCGGCTCCAACCGCTGCACCCTGCACATCCACCCCGAGGACGCCGAACGGCTGGGCGTCGCGGACGGGGCGCCGGTACGGGTGAAGGGCGCCGGGGGAGAGGTGACCGCACCCGCCGAGGTCACGGACGCCGTCCGCAGGGGTGTGGTGAGCCTCCCGCACGGCTGGGGCCATGACCGGCCCGGCACCCGCCTCGGGCATGCCTCGACCGACCCCGGCGTCAACGTCAACCAGCTTCTCGACGGCCGTCTGCTCGACCCGCTGTCGGGCAACGCGGTCCTCAACGGAGTGCCCGTCGAATGTGCCCCGGCGGCCGAAAAGCTCATGCCTCTGACCTGAGCAAAGCTGTGACCAGCAGTTCTGCGCTTATTGCTCGCACGTCAACGTCTTGTTAACGCTGCTTGACGGGCCCTAACGTCTCGGGAACCGCCGGCCCTGGTGGAATGTTCAAGGGCGAACGTTAGGTACCCACTCATGCTGACAATCCTCGGCTTCGCCATGATCGCGACCTTCCTGGTCCTGATCATGATGAAGAAGATGTCGCCGATCGCGGCGCTCGTGCTGATTCCCGCTCTCTTCTGCGTGTTCGTCGGCAAGGGAGCCAAGCTCGGCGACTACGTCCTCGACGGCGTGACCGACCTCGCCCCCACCGCGGCGATGCTCATGTTCGCGATCGTCTACTTCGGTGTGATGATCGACGTCGGTCTCTTCGACCCGATCGTCCGCGGAATCCTCAAATTCTGTAAAGCGGACCCGATGCGGATCGTCGTGGGCACCGCCCTGCTCGCGGCGATCGTCTCGCTGGACGGCGACGGCTCCACCACCTTCATGATCACCGTCTCGGCGATGTACCCGCTGTACAAGCGCCTGAAGATGAGCCTCGTCGTGATGACCGGTGTCGCCGCGATGGCCAATGGCGTGATGAACACCCTCCCCTGGGGCGGCCCGACCGCCCGCGCCGCGACCGCGCTCAAGCTCGACGCCAGCGAGATCTTCGTCCCGATGATCCCGGCGCTCCTGGTGGGTCTGCTCTTCGTCTTCGGCCTCTCCTACGTGCTCGGTGTGCGTGAGCGCCGGCGGCTGGGCGTGCTGACGCTGGACGAGGTGCTGGAGGAGGAGAAGGAGACCGAGACGGTCCTCGTCGGAGCCGGCGGCTCGGGCGACGGCAAGGTCGACATGCGCAAGGGCGGCGGCACGGGTGCCGGCACCGACGCGGGCGCGGGCTCCGGCAGTGGCGCCGACGCCGAGGACGACACCGAGGACGACGGCTTCCAGGGTCTCGACCCCAACCGGGCCACCCTGCGCCCCAAGCTCTACTGGTTCAACGCGCTGCTCACGGTTGTCCTGCTCACCGCCATGATCATGGAGTGGCTGCCGATCCCGGTGCTGTTCCTGCTCGGTGCCGCGCTGGTCCTCACCGTGAACTTCCCGCACATCCCCGACCAGAAGGCCCGCCTGGCCGCCCACGCCGACAACGTCCTGAACGTCTCCGGCATGGTCTTCGCCGCCGCCGTCTTCACCGGCGTCCTCCAGGGCACCGGCATGGTCGACAACATGGCCAAGTGGATGGTGGACGTCATCCCCGCGGGCATGGGCCCGCACATGGCCATCGTCACCGGTGTGCTGAGCCTGCCGCTGACCTACTTCATGTCGAACGACGGCTTCTACTTCGGTGTCCTTCCCGTCCTCGCCGAGGCCGGTGCCGCGCACGGCGTCTCCCCGGTGGAAATGGCCCGCGCCTCGCTGGTCGGCCAGCCGCTGCACATGTCGAGCCCGCTCGTCCCGGCCGTCTACGTCCTGGTCGGCATGGCCAAGGTGGAGTTCGGCGACCACACCAAGTTCGTCGTGAAGTGGGCCGCCCTCACCTGCCTGGTCATCCTCGGGGCGGGCATCCTGTTCGGCATCATCTGACGATGCTCGATTGATGTTGCTGGATTGATGCTGCTCGATTGATGTTGTTCGATCCCCGTTGGAGGACATCGTGAGGCCCGGTGGGAACCGCGGCTGGCTGCTCCGCCTCGTCATCGCCTTCAGCTTCGCGCAGGCGGCGGTGTCGATGGCCCGGCCCGCCGTCTCCTACCGGGCCCTCGCGCTGGGCGCGGACGAACGCGCGGTCGGTGTGATCGCCGGTGTGTACGCGCTGCTTCCGCTGTTCGCCGCCGTCCCCCTGGGCCGCCGTACCGACCACGGCCGCTGCGCGCCCCTGCTGCCCTTCGGCGTGGTCCTCATCTCCGGCGGCTGCGCCCTCAGCGGCGTCGCCGACTCCCTGGGAACGATGGCCCTGTGGAGCGGGGTGATGGGCCTCGGCCACCTCTGCTTCGTCATCGGCTCCCAGTCCCTGGTCGCCCGCCAGTCCGCGCCGCACGAGCAGGACCGCAACTTCGGCCACTTCACCATCGGCGCCGCGCTCGGCCAGCTGGTCGGCCCCGTCGCGGCGGGCGCGCTGATCGGCGGCGAGGACATGGCGGGCACCAGCGCGCTCGCCCTGGTCGTGGCGGGCGGGGTCGCGGCGGTCGCGTTCACCTCGCTGTGGCGCATCGAGCACCGCCGTACGGCGGCCACGTCCCGCGCGGACAAGGGCGGCCGGGTCCCGGTCGGGAGCATCTTGCGCACCCGGGGCGTGCCCGCCGGCATCCTCATCAGCCTCGCCGTGCTGTCCGCGACCGACATCCTCACCGCGTACCTCCCGGTGGTCGGCGAGCACCGGGGCATCGCGCCGTCCGTGATCGGCGTCCTGCTCAGCCTGCGCGCGGCGGCCACCATCGCCTGCCGCCTGGTGCTGACGCCCCTGCTGCGGCTGCTCGGCCGGACCATGCTGCTCACCGTGACGTGTCTATTGGCGGCCCTGCTGTGCGCGGGCATCGCCCTGCCGGTGCCGGTGTGGGCGCTCGGTCTGCTGCTCGTGCTGCTGGGCTTCTGCCTGGGTGTCGGGCAGCCGCTGTCCATGACGACGGTCGTCCAGGCCGCACCCGACGAGGCCCGTTCCACGGCTCTGGCCCTGCGTCTGACCGGCAACCGGCTCGGCCAGGTCGCCGCGCCCGCCGCGGCCGGGCTGATCGCCGGGGTCGCGGGGGTGGCGGCGCCGTTCGTGATGCTGGGGGTGCTGTTGCTGGTGTCGTCGGGGGTCGCGGTGCGGTCGCCGCGGGAGCCGGAGGAAGCGGAGGAGCCGGATGAGGCAGGCGGGGAGGATCCCGAACCCCCTCGGAACGGAATGCCGTTGGGCCGGAAGAGCGACATCTGACGCGTCGTGGGCGCTGCTCCGGCGTTTCCGGGTGACATGTGGCAGATAGTCAGGTGACGAGGTGTTTGTATGAAAATCATCTGACTTGGAGGCATGTTCATGCCCGTCGTACCCCTCGCACGCCGTGCCGGCACCCGCACCGCCGTCCTCGCCGCTCTCACCCTCGCCGGGACCACCCTGAGCGGGGTGCCCGCTGTCGCCGCTCCGGGGGACAACGGGGACGTCAAGATCCACGCCACCGAGACGGCCGCCGGTGATCGGCGCAACGATCCGAAGGTCTGCGACTTCTACCTCGCCGCGTTCGACTTCGAGGCGGGCGAGACGGTCAACTGGACCATCCAGGCGCTGCCCGAGGTACCGGCCAAGAGCGGCTCGGTCACCCTCGACGCGGCCGGCGCGGGCCGCAGTCCGCTCATCGACCTGCCCAACGGGCAGTACAAGCTGACGTGGCTCACCGACCGGGCCCACGGCGCGGGCAAGTTCAAGGTGTTCCAGGTCTCCTGCCCGGACTCCAAGGCCACCATCACCCCGAACGGCGGTGCGCCGGCGGGTGGGGGTGGCATCGCCCGTGCCGAGGCCTTCACCCCGGTCGCCGGCGCCGCCGCCGTCGGCCTGGCCGCCGTCGCCGGAGCGGTCTGGTTCCGCCTCCGCCGCCGCACTGATGGCGCGGCGTAGGACACCTTCCGCGTATCGCGCCGCTCCTGTGGGGCGGCGCGAGTCCGGGACGGGCGGTGGTGCGGGTTCGGTGGGGCGGGGTGGGCCTGGGGCTGCCCCCGGGGTTCGGCGTGGGGCTGGGTCGGGGTCTGTGGCTGAGCCAGGGCTTCCGCGCGGGGCTGGGTCGGGGTCTGTGGCTGAGCCGGGGGTTCGGCGTGGGGCTGGTTCCCGTTCTGACGGTGCTCCGGTGGGGTGGCGTGGGGCCGGGGCGAGCGATGGCGCGGGCTCGGCGGGGCGACGGCGTGGGGCTGGAACGGGGCCGGCTGAGCCGGGGGTTCGACGGTCCGGTTCCGGTGATGGTCCGGTGGGGCGGCGTGGGGCTGGGTCGGGGTCTGTGGCCTCTTCGGTGTCTCGGAGTGGGTCGGGGTCTGTGGCCTCTTCGGTGTCTCGGCGTGGGGCAGGGCCTGGTTCCGTCGCCACCTCCGCCCGGCGTGGGGCTGGGTCGGGGTCTCCGGCTTCCTCGGTGTCTCGGCGTGGGACAGGGCCTGGAACCGTTGCCGCTCCTGGGGCTCGGCGCGGGACTGGTTCCGGATCCGTCGCCACCTCCGCCCGGCGTGGGACCGGGGCTGGTGCTGCCCTCATTCCGGTGGGTCGGCGAAGGGGCGGGGCGGGGTCCGGTGCCGGGCCGAGGGTTCGGCGTGGGGCCGGTGGGGCCGGAGGCCGGGGTGGGGCCGGGGGCGGCCCTGCGGGATGGCCTCGGCGGTCTCGTAGGCCCTGGTACCGGACGCGTGCCTATCGGCTGACGCGGACGGTCGCGGTGGCCTTCTCCTTGCTGTTGCTCGGTGTCTGCTGGGACCCGGGCGACGTGCCCGGCCGAACGGTCACGGCTCTCCCGACCGGCTCCGCCGGAGCCGCCGCGGCCGCCCTGCCGAGCGACTTCGGCACCGCCCCGGTTACTCCCTCGGACGACGCAGGCACCACCACTGCCCGGCCCAAGCGCTCCGCCGCGCCCTCCACCCTCCCGGGCAACTCCTCCGCCTCCCCGTCCGCCCGGCCCGGCCCCTCCCGAGCCCCCGGCACGCCTCAGGCATCCGCATCCCCTACCGACAGCCGAACCGCACCGCCCCACCGCCCCGCGACCGGCACCCCCGAACCGACCCGCACCCAACCCGCGACCCCCAGCCCCCTACCCCCCTCCCGAGCCACCCGCCTCCTCATCCCCTACCTCCGCATCGACGCCCCGATCATGCCCCTGGGCCTCGACCGCGAACGCCGTCTCACCGCGCCCCCGGAGGACAAACCGAAACTGGTCGGCTGGTACCAGCACGGCGCCACGCCCGGCGAGCAGGGCACCGCCGTCGCCGTCGGGCACCTCGACACGGACCGCGGTCCCGCCGTCTTCGCGGGGCTGACGGAGCTGGAGCGCGGCCGGGTCGTCAAGGCCCGCCGCGCCGACGGGCGGATCGCCGTCTACACGGTCGACGCGATCAAGTCGTACGAGAAGGCGCGATTCCCGAGCCAGGAGGTGTACGGCTCCCGGGGCCGCCCCGAGTTGCGCCTGATCACCTGCGGCGGTGCGTACGACCGCAGGAAGGGCTACTCCGGGAACGTCGTGGTCTTCGCCCATCTCACCGCCGTCCGCTGACGCCCTGGCCGAATCGGGCCGTCCGCCTTCTCACCAGATGGACCGGAGCCCCCGATCCCGCCCGGTGTCTTCCCCCGGCCGCACACATTCCGTTAACTTCCGTGACCCACAGCCCCGTACGACCCGCACGGGGCTTCCGACCCGCGGAGCACCAGCGCCCTGTAGACCCCTCGGGGGCACGCATGACACGCGCCATCTCCCTGCACGACGTGAGCAAGGCCTACACGCGCGGCTCCCGCGTGGTGGACCGGCTGTCTCTGGACATCGCCCCGGGCGAGTTCCTCGTGCTGCTCGGCCCGTCCGGCTGCGGCAAGTCCACCGTGCTCAGGATGATCGCCGGGCTGGAGGAGATCGACGAAGGCGAGCTGCTGCTCGACGGCGAGTACGCCAACGACCTGCCGCCGTCCGGCCGGGACATGGCGATGGTCTTCCAGAACTTCGCCCTCTACCCGAACATGACCGGCCGGGCCAACATCGGCTTCCCGCTGCGCATCGAGGACCCGGGCACGGACCCCCGCCCCCGTGTGGACGCCACCGCCCGCATGCTGGGCATCGAGGACCTCCTCGACCGCCTGCCCGCCCAGCTCTCCGGCGGCGAACGCCAGCGGGTCGCGATGGGCCGGGCCATCGCCCGTCACCCCTCCGCGTTCCTGATGGACGAGCCGCTGTCCAACCTCGACGCCAAGCTCCGCACCCACCTGCGCGCCGAGATATCCCAGCTCACCGGGGAGCTGGGCGTCACCACGGTCTACGTCACCCACGACCAGGCCGAGGCCATGTCGCTCGGCGACCGGGTCGCCGTGCTGCGCGGCGGCGTGCTCCAGCAGGCCGACAGCCCGCGTGTGGTGTACGCGCTGCCCAGCAACGTCTTCGTCGCCGCGTTCATCGGCACCCCGCGCATCAACCTCCTGCGCGGCCTGGTGCGCGCCCCGCTGGACGGCGCGATGACCATCAGCCTGGGCAAGCAGTTCCTGCGCCTGCCCGAACCGCTCTCCCTGGACCACCAGTTGCTGCGGGTCCAGCAGGGCCGCGAGGTCATCGTGGGCCTGCGCTCGGAAGCCGTCCGGATCGCCAAGCACTCCTCGGCCCGGCCCGGCGAGGTGCCGATCACCGGCCTGGTCGAGCACGTGGAGTTCCAGGGGCACGAGATCCTCGTCCACTTCAACACCGGCTCCAGCCCCGCCGTCGTCCCCGACCTGGAGGCCCCGCGTCCCCGCCCCGGCCGCCCCGCCCGGCGGCGCCGCCGCGAGGGCTCGGTGCTCACCCGGCTGCGGGAGCGGTCCGGAGCCGGGCGGGCCGGACCCGTGGTCGCCCTGGACCACCCCGAGGCCGCCGCCCCCGCCCCCGCCGAACCCCGCCTGCCCGGGGACCTCATCGTCCGCACCACCCCGGACCTGGCCCTCCGCCACGGCATGCAGGTGCCGCTCCTCGTCGACCTCGCCCACCTCTTCGTCTTCGACCAGAACGGCGACCGCATCTGCCCGCACCCGGCGCGCCTGCCCGACCTGGAAAGGTGAGCAGCCGCACACCCATGACCGGGTACCCGCCGCCGGGACGTCTGGCGTCAGAAAACTATCGTCGCTAGTTTATGTGCCGGACGACGACGCCCCGCCCCGGAGGAAGCGCGATGAAGGCACACGACGGCATGTACATCGGGGGCGCCTGGCGCCCGGCCGCCGGCCAGGACGTGATCGAGGTCGTGAACCCGGTCGACGAGCAGGTCATCGGCACGGTCCCCGCGGGCACCGCCGAGGACGTCGACACCGCCGTACGGGCCGCCCGCGCCGCCCTCGCGGACTGGGCCGCGACCCCGCCCGCCGAGCGTGCGGCCCGCCTGGCCGCCCTCCGGGACGTGCTCGTGGCCCGCGCCGACGAGATCGCCGAGACCGTCACGGCCGAACTCGGCTCGCCCCTGAAGTTCTCCCAGGCCGTCCACGCGGGCGTGCCGATCGCGGTCGCGGGCTCCTACGCCGAACTGGCGGCCACGTACTCCTTCGAGGAGAAGACCGGCAACTCGGTCGTGCACCACGAGCCCGTCGGTGTCGTGGCCGCGATCACGCCCTGGAACTACCCCCTGCACCAGATCGTCGCCAAGGTCGCCCCGGCCCTCGCGGCGGGCTGCACGGTCGTCGTGAAGCCCGCCGAGGACACCCCGCTGGTCGCCCGCCTCTTCGCCGAAGCGGTGCACGAGGCCGGCCTCCCGGCGGGCGTCTTCAACCTGGTCACCGGCCTCGGCCCGGTCGCCGGCCAGGCCCTCGCCGAACACCCCGGCGTCGACCTGGTCTCCTTCACCGGCTCCACCGCCGTCGGCCGGCACATCGCCGCGATCGCCGCCGGGCAGATCAAGAAGGTCGCCCTCGAACTCGGCGGAAAGTCCGCCAACGTCATCCTCCCCACCGCCGACCTGGCCAAGGCGGTCAACGTCGGCGTCGCCAACGTCATGTCCAACTCCGGGCAGACGTGCAGCGCCTGGACACGCATGCTCGTCCACCGCGACCGGTACGACGAGGCGGTGGAACTCGCCGCGACGGCCGCCGCCAAGTACGGCGACCGCATCGGCCCGGTCGTCAACGCCAAGCAGCAGGCCCGGGTGCGCGGCTACATCGAGAAGGGCGTCGCGGAAGGCGCCCGCCTGGTCGCCGGCGGCCCCGAATCCCCGCGCGAGACGGGCTACTTCGTCAGCCCCACCGTCTTCGCCGACGTCACCGAGGACATGACCATCGCCCAGGAGGAGATCTTCGGCCCGGTCCTGTCGATCCTCCCCTACGACGACGAAGAGGACGCCCTGCGCATCGCCAACGGCACGGTCTACGGCCTGGCCGGCGCCGTCTGGGCCGGTGACGAGGCCGAGGCGGTGGCCTTCGCGCGCCGGATGGAGACCGGTCAGGTCGACATCAACGGCGGCCGGTTCAACCCCCTCGCGCCCTTCGGCGGTTACAAGCAGTCGGGCGTGGGCCGCGAGCTCGGCGCGCACGGCCTGGCCGAGTACCTCCAGACCAAGTCCCTCCAGTTCTAGAACCAGGGGAGTCCCTTCCGTCATGGCTGTCCGCGCCGCCGTTCTGCCCGCCGTCGGATCCCCGCTGGAGATCACCGGCATCGACCTGCCGGACCCCGGACCCGGACAGGTCCGCGTCCGGCTCGCCGCCGCCGGGGTCTGCCACTCCGACCTGTCCCTGTCCGACGGGACCATGCGCGTCCCCGTCCCCGCCGTCCTCGGCCACGAGGGCGCCGGCACGGTCGTCGCCGTCGGCGAGGGCGTCACCCACGTCGCGCCCGGCGACGGGGTCGTCCTCAACTGGGCTCCGTCCTGCGGCGCCTGCCACGCCTGCTCGCTCGGCGAGGTCTGGCTGTGCGCCAACGCCCTGAAGGGCGCCGGCGACGTCTACGCCCGCACCACCGAGGGCACCGACCTCCACCCCGGCCTGAACGTCGCCGCGTTCGCCGAGGAGACGCTCGTGTCCGCCGCCTGCGTCCTGCCCGTGCCCGAGGGCGTCCCGCTCACCGACGCCGCCCTCCTCGGCTGCGCCGTCCTCACCGGCTACGGCGCCGTCCACCACTCGGCCCAGGTGCGGCCGGGCGAGACGGTCGCGGTGTTCGGCGTCGGGGGAGTGGGCCTCTCCGCCCTCCAGGCTGCCCGGATCGCGGGCGCCTCGAAGATCGTCGCGGTCGACGTGTCCGCCGAGAAGGAGGAACTGGCCCGGGCGGCCGGCGCCACCGACTACGTCATCGCCTCCGAGAACACCGCACGCGAGATCCGCGCCCTCACCGGAAAACAGGGCGTGGACGTGGCCGTGGAGTGCGCCGGCCGCGCGGTCACCATCCGCACGGCCTGGGACTCCACCCGCCGCGGCGGCCGTACCACGGTCGTCGGCATCGGCGGCAAGGACCAGCAGGTCACCTTCAACGCCCTGGAGATCTTCCACTGGGGCCGCACTCTCTCCGGCTGCGTCTACGGCAACTCCGACCCGGCCGAGGACCTCCCGGTGCTCGCCGAACACGTCCGGGCGGGCCGCCTCGACCTGAGCGCGCTGGTGACGGAGCGGATCTCCCTGGAGGGCATCCCGGCCGCGTTCGAGAACATGCTGGCGGGCAAGGGCGGCCGGGCCCTGGTCGTCTTCTAGCCCGGCTCTCCCGCCACCCCGGCCTCCACGCGAGGCCGGGGCCTCAGGCATGCCCGCCCGCGCGGTCGGTGCCAAGTACAGGTAAAAGTCCTGGTGCGCGACCCGTTGACGTCCATACCGTCCGGTCAGTACGTTCCCGGGACCCGAGCCACCCCCCGTTCCGTCCCCGCACTCACCGGAGCGTGCACCGCATGGACACGGCACCTTCCGCTCAGCCCGCCACCACCACCCCGGCCGCCGGCAACCGCCGCCGGGTAGCCACCGCGGCAGCGCTCGCCTCGGCCGTCGAGTGGTACGACTACTTCGTCTTCGGCATCGCCGCCGCGCTCGTCCTCGGCGATCTCTACTTCCCCGCGGGCAGCCCCACCGCCGGCGTCCTGGCCTCGTTCGCCACCTTCGCCGTCGGCTTCCTCGCCCGCCCCATCGGCGGCATCGTCGCCGGCCACCTCGGCGACAAGCGCGGCCGCAAGCCGATGCTGGTCCTCGCCCTCACGCTGATGGGCGTGGCCACCACCGGCATCGGCCTGCTGCCGACGTACGACACGATCGGCGTCGCGGCCCCGATCCTGCTGGTCCTGCTCCGCGTCGCCCAGGGCGTCGCCGTCGGCGCCCAGTGGGGCGGCGCGATGCTCCTGGCCACCGAGTACGCCCCGGAGGGCAAGCGCGGCGTCTACGGCAGCGTCGTCCAGCTCGGCGTCCCCATCGGCGTGGTGACCGCCAACACGGTCTTCCTGGTGGCCGGCGCCCTCACCACCGACTCGGCGTTCGCCGCCTGGGGCTGGCGTGTGCCGTTCCTGGTCGGTCTGCTGGTCCTCGGACTCGCCTGGTACATCCACACCCGCGTCGAGGAGACCCCCGCGTTCCGGGAGGCCGAACGCGCCCTCGCGGAGAAGGAGAAGACGGAGCAGAGCTCGCCGCTGCGCACGATCCTGCGCGGTCACCTCGGCACGGTGCTCCTCGCCGGCGGTTCCTTCGCCGTCAACACCGCGACCTTCTACATCCTGATCACCGGCGTCCTCGACTACACGACCCGCGAGCTGGACATGAAGAAGAGCGCGGTGCTCACCGTCTCGCTCTGCGTCAGCCTCACCCAGCTCGTGCTGATCCCGGCCGCCGCCGCGCTCTCCGACCGTGTCGGCCGCATCCGGATCTACGCCCTCGGCGCGGTCGGCATCGCGCTGTGGGCCGTACCGCTCTTCCTGCTGATCGACACCGGCTCGCTGCTGTGGCTCGCGGTCGGCACGTTCGTCGCCAGCTGTTTCCTGAGCATCATGTACGGCCCTCAGGCCGCCCTGTTCGCCGAGCTGTTCACGCCCGAGATGCGCTACACCGGCGCCTCCCTCGGCTACCAGATCGCGGCCGTCGCCGGCGGCGGGCTCGCGCCCTTCGTCATGGTGCTGCTGCTGGAGGCGACGGGCACCTCGATGGCCGTGTCCGGCTACATCATCGTGCTCTCGGTGATCGCGCTGGTCTCGATCAAGGTCCTCGCGGACCGGGCGCGTGCGGCGGAACCGGCGGCCGAGCCGGCTGCCGAGCCGGCGGAGGAGGCCGAGTCAGCGGGCTGAGTCCGCGGCCTCCTCGGGCCGGGGCTCCGGAGCCGCTCCCGGAGCCCCGCCCCGAGCCGCCGCCCGCGACCGCGACCGGGACACCGCGACACCCGCCAGGCACAGCACACCGCCGACCAGGGTGAGCAGCCCCGGCACCTCGCCGAGGAACAGCCAGGACATCAGCACGACCAGCGCGGGCGCCGCGTACGTCGTCGCGCCCATCCTGCTCGCGGTCGTCCGGGACAGGGCGTACGCCCACGTCGTGAAGGCGAGGGCGGTCGGGAAGATGCCCAGGTACACCATGTTGAGCGTCGCGGAGGCCGGCGCGTCGGCGGCCTCCTGGACGAGCTGCCCGGCGAACGGCAGACACAGCACCGCGCCGACCAGGCAACCGAACGTCGTGACCTGCAAGGGACTCGCCGAGCTCAGCGCCGGCTTCTGCGCCACGACACCACCGGCGTACGCGACCGCCGCCAGCAGGCACAGCACCACCCCGAGCACCGAGGATCCGCCCTCGCCCGACATCGAGAGACCCACCGTCACCGCACCGGCGAACGACACCGCCATCCCCGCCAGCAGCCGCGGCGGCATCGGGTCCCCGAGCAGCCGGGCACCGAGCAGCGCGATCAGGATCGGCCCGGTGTTCACCACCAGGGCGGCCGTGCCCGCGTCGACCTGCTGCTCGCCCCAGTTGAGGGCGACCATGTAGAAGCCGAACCACAGCAGCCCCGATATCGCGATCCCGCGCCAGGCCGGGCGCGGCGGCCATCCCTCCCGCCGCAGCAGGCAGATCACCCCCAGCGTCAGCGCTCCGGCCAGCAGCCGCCCGAGCGCCAGCGCACCCGGCGAGTACGCGTCACCCGCGCTGCGGATCGAGACAAAGGCGGACGCCCACAACACGACGGTGACCGCGGCCGCCACGGCGGCCAGCAGCCCCTCCCGGCGGGCGGGGTGGGTGGGGGAGGTGTTCATCATGCTCCTGAGGCTAGGTACGGGACCGGCACGGACGCTCGCGGATTTCGGACGAGGGGTTGGGGCGGGAGGGGGCAGCCGGTTCGGGCCGGGGGCCGAGGCTGGTGGTGCGGGTCGGGGGTTGAGGGCCGAGGGCGGGGCTCGGGTGGTGCGGTGGCCGGTGGCGTGTGGCCATGCGGGCGCGGCCCGGCCAAGGCACTGCGCCTCGTCGCGTGTGCGGTGGGCGGGGAGCGCGTCGGCAGGCGCGCCCCCCGCCGAAGGCGCTGCGACCCGACCAGGATGCTGCGTCTGGGGTGGTGGGGTGGGTGGTGTGTCTTGCCATGCCTCCCGCGCCCCGACCAGGGTGCTGCGCCTCGGGCGTCGCGGTGGACACGTGCGTCGTCGGGACCGGCCGCCGCGCCCCGGCCGAAGCCGTCGCGGGCCCGGTCAGGGCTCAGCCCAGCGCCGCCGCCTCCACGCCCAGCAACTCGGAGAGGGCCTGTTCACCGGCCGCCGTCACCTTCACGGCCCGCTCGGAGCCGATGCGCACGCACCAGCCCGTGTCCAGGGCGTGCCGGCACAGGGCCGCGCCCGCGACGCCCGCGAGATGCGGCCGGCGTTCGGTCCAGTCGAGACAGGCCCGGGCCAACGGCCGACGGCCCCGCCGTTCGAGGCCGATACCGGCCGACGCGAACCACGCCAGCCCCGTATCGGTGAGCGCGAACCCGGTCTCCTGTTCCAGCAGCCCGCGCGCCGTCAACGCGTCGGTGACCGCGATGCCGAGCCGCCCGGCGAGATGGTCGTAGCAGGTGCGCCCCCGGGCCATCGCCGAACCGGCGCTCGACTCCCGCAGGCTCCGCGGCCGTACGGCCGTGCCCGGCGCGACCTGCGCGGCCAGGTCCTCCAGCAACTGCGCGACCCGCGCGTCGGCGAGCCGGACGTACCGGTGCCGGCCCTGCCGCTCCTCGGTGAGCAGCCCGCCCGCGACGAGCCTGCTCAGATGCTCGCTCAGTGTCGACGCGGCGACACCCGCGTGCCGCGCCAGCTCACTCGCGGTCCAGGCCCGCCCGTCGAGCAGCGCCAGCAGACACGCGGCCCGGGTCTCGTCCGCGAACAGCCCGGCGAGCCGTGCCAGGCCCGTGGCCCGCGGATCCCTCGTCGTCATGGCCCCAGCATGGGACACGAACCGTTCGGCCGCCGCCGAAGTGTGCCTACGCGGTCCGCCGCACCTGCTCGTACTGCCGCGCCAGCCCGTCCAGCAGGGCCGTCAGCCCCGTCTCGAAGGCCCGCTCGTCGATCTTCTCCTGCTGCTCGGCGAGGAGATGGGCCTGCTGGAGATGGGGGTAGTCGGCGGGGTCGTAGGCGCTCGCGTCGTCCACGAAGCCCCCGGCGAAGGAGCCGAGCGCGGAGCCCATCACGAAGTACCGCATCAGCGCGCCGATGGACGTGGCCTGCGCCGGCGGCCAGCCCGCGGCGACCATCGCGCCGTAGACGGCGTCCGCGAGGCGCAGCCCCGCCGGGCGGCGGCCCGGGCCGCGGGCCAGCACCGGGACGATGTTCGGGTGGTCGCGCAGCGCGGCCCGGTAGGAGACGGCCCAGTCGTGCAGCGCTGTCCGCCAGTCGCGGCCGTCCTCGAACATCGTCAGGTCCACCTGGCCGCTCACCGAGTCGGCGACCGCCTCCAGGATCTCGTCCTTGGTGCGGAAGTGGTTGTAGAGCGAGGGCCCGCTGACCCCGAGTTCGGCGGCCAGCCGACGGGTGGAGACGGCCGCCAGGCCCTCCGCGTCCACGAGCGCGCGGGCCGTCTCGACGATCCGGTCGGTGGAGAGCAAGGGCTTGCGCGGTCGGGCCATGGCGCACATAGTAGGGCTGCGCCCAGAAACTAGCACTGCTAATTTAAAGGTGCGGCTTTCAACGACGTACGGCTTTCCCTGGGGTGACGTGTGGTGAACCTGGAACTCGGCGAGGAACAGACCGCGGTCCGGCAGCTCGCGCGGGACTTCGTGGAACGGGAGATCACCCCGAACGTCATCGCCTGGGACCGCGCCGAGGAAGTCGACCGCGCGATCGTCAAGAAGCTCGGCGAGCTCGGCTTCCTGGGCCTGACCATCGACGAGGAGCACGGCGGCTCCGGCGGCGACCACCTCGCGTACTGCCTGGTCACAGAGGAGTTGGGCCGGGGCGACTCGTCCGTGCGCGGCATCGTCTCCGTCTCGCTGGGGCTCGTCGCCAAGACCGTCGCCGCCTGGGGGAGCGAGGCGCAGAAGCGCCGCTGGCTGCCGGGGCTCACGTCCGGCGAGGCGGTCGGCTGCTTCGGACTGACCGAGCCGGGCACGGGCTCGGACGCGGGCAGCCTCGCGACCCGGGCCGTACGGGACGGCGACGACTACGTCATCAGCGGCACCAAGATGTTCATCACCAACGGCACCTGGGCCGACGTCGTCCTGCTCTTCGCACGCTCCACGGACGCCCCGGGCCACAAGGGCGTCTCCGCCTTCCTCGTCCCCACCGACACTCCCGGCCTGACGCGCCGCACGATCCACGGGAAGCTGGGGCTGCGCGGCCAGGCCACGGCCGAGCTGGTGCTGGAGGACGTGCGGGTGCCCGCCTCGGCGCTGCTGGGGGAGGAGGGCAAGGGCTTCTCCATCGCCATGTCCGCCCTCGCCAAGGGCCGGATGTCGGTCGCCGCGGGCTGTGTCGGCATAGCCCAGGCCGCGCTGGACGCGGCGGTGCGCTACGCGGGCGAGCGCGAGCAGTTCGGGAAGCCCATCGCCCAGCACCAGTTGGTCCAGGAGCTGATCAGCGACATCGCCGTGGACGTCGACGCCGCCCGGCTGCTGACGTGGCGGGTCGCCGATCTGATCGACCGTGGGCAGCCGTTCGCCGTCGAGTCGTCCAAGGCCAAGCTGTTCGCCTCGGAGGCGGCCGTCCGCGCCGCGAACAACGCGCTCCAGGTCTTCGGCGGGTACGGCTACATCGACGAGTACCCGGCGGGCAAGCTGCTGCGGGACGCCCGGGTGATGACCCTCTACGAGGGCACCAGCCAGATCCAGAAGCTGGTCATCGGGCGTGCGCTGACGGGGGTTTCGGCATTCTGAGTACCTTCTGAGTACGTCGGCGGATGTGGCACGGGCCACTTCGGCCGAAGCTTGCCCCCATGAGTGACACACCGGGCAAGCAGCAGAACACGGCCGCCTTCTACGGCCAGGCCGTCGCCTCCTTCGCCGTCGCCATGGCGGCCACCGCCATCGGCATCTACCAGCTGAGCGCCGACGCCTGGGTCCGGGGCTTCCTCGCCGTCGCCGTCCTGTACCTGGTCACCTCCGCCTTCACGCTGGCCAAGGTGATCCGGGACCGGCAGGACGGGGCGGCGGCGCCCGCGCCCGCGTACACCCCCTTCGAGAAGCGCTGAGCGGCCGCACTAAGCGACCGCTCACCTTCGGCGGTATGGTGGTGCACCTGCCAGTGGAGAGGGGCACGTGATGGGTACGGCGGAGGAGACGGCCGGCGGCGAGGCGCAGGCGTGGGGCGAGGTCACGCCCGACGCGGCGCGGCGGCTGCTGATCGCCGCGGTGGAGGCCTTCGCCGAGCGCGGGTACCACGCCACGACGACCCGTGACATCGCGGGTCGCGCCGGGATGAGCCCGGCGGCGCTCTACATCCACTACAAGACCAAGGAAGAGCTGCTGCACCGCATCAGCAGGATCGGGCACACGAAGGCCCTGGAGATCCTGCGGACGGCGTCCCGGCGCGAGGGCGGCGCCCGCGAGCGCCTGGCCGACGCGGTCAGCTCCTTCGTCCGATGGCACGCCGGCGGGCGCACCACGGCCCGAGTCGTCCAGTACGAGCTGGACTCGCTCGGACCGGACGCCCGGGCCGAGATCCTCGCGCTGCGTCGGCAGTGCGACGACGAGGTGCACGGGATCATCGTGGACGGCGTGGCGTCGGGCGAGTTCGACGTGCTCGACGTCAAGGGGACCACCCTCGCGGTGCTCTCCCTCTGCATCGACGTGGCCCGCTGGTTCAACGTCGACGGGCCGTGGACGCCGGACGAGGTCGGCGCGCTGTACGCCGACCTCGTGCTGCGGATGGTCGGAGCCGGGGAGCCGGCGCCGGCTCAGAAGTAGTAGCGCGCCACGGACTCGGCGACGCAGACGGGCTTGTCGCCGCCCTCGCGTTCCAGGGTGAAGGCGACGGTGACCTGGACACCGCCGGTCACGTCCTCGACGCCGGTGATCGTGGCGGTCGCGCGCAGCCGGGAACCGACCGGTACCGGCGCGGGGAAACGCACCTTGTTCGTCCCGTAGTTGACGCCCATCTTCACGCCCTCGACGGCGATCAGCTGCGGCCCGAAGAGGGGGAGCAGCGACAGGGTCAGATAGCCGTGCGCGATGGTCGTGCCGAAGGGGCCGGCGGCGGCCTTCTCGGGGTCGACGTGGATCCACTGGTGGTCACCGGTGGCCTCCGCGAAGAGGTCGATCCGCTTCTGGTCGATGTCGAGCCAGTCGGTGTACCCCAGCTGCTCGCCCACCGCCGACTTCAGGTCGTCGACGGACGTGAAGATCCTCGGCTCTGCCATGTCCCGGCCTCTCGCATGTCAGGGAAGCTGTTTCTCTAAGCGACTGCTTAGCATGGTCGGCCGCGGGGGGTCGTGTCAACGGACTGGGTAGGGTTCGATGGGTGCCCCAGATTCCAGAGCAGATCCATGAGCTCACGGTCGGCCAGCTCGCGGCGCGGAGCGGCGCGGCCGTCTCCGCGCTGCACTTCTACGAGTCCAAGGGCCTGATCGGCAGTCGCCGGACCTCGGGCAACCAGCGCCGCTACTCACGCGACACGCTCCGCCGGGTCGCCTTCATCAGGGCCGCCCAACGGGTCGGCATCCCGCTGGCGACGATCCGCGAGGCGCTGGCGGAACTCCCCGAGGAGCGGACGCCGACGAAGGAGGACTGGGCGCACCTCTCGGAGGCCTGGCGCTCCGAACTGGACGAACGCATCGCGCAACTGAACCGCCTGCGCGACCACCTCACCGACTGCATCGGCTGCGGCTGCCTCTCCCTCGAAGGGTGCGTCCTCTCCAATCCGGACGACGCCTTCGGTGAACGCCGCACGGGCTCCCGCCTGATGGTGGACAAGGGGCGCGCGTAGTCGTCTGCGCGGTGGTGGTGGGTCGGGGACGTGTCGGGGGGTGTCCGTCCTCGGAACGGCGCGATGGGGTCTCGCGCCGACTGACTGTTCGTTGACGCGCCAACCGCTGCGGGCGGACACCCCCCGACACGTCCCCTTGCGTAGTCCCCCCAGCTGCGGGCATGCGTGCCGCTAGGGGCGGCACGGGTGGGCGCAGCGGCACCCCGCACCGCCGGGCTGCGCACCCCCCCCCGGCCCAAGCACCAACCCCGAGTGCTTGCCCATCAACCCGCCCCGTACTCACCCAACCCCGCCACCACCAACTCCGCATTGGACCCGGCCCGCCTCCCGTCCGGCAGCACCAGTACATCCTCCAACCCGACCCGCGTAGCCACCCCCAACCGTCCCGCGAGCCGCAGCACAGGCCAAGCACCCCCGTCCTCTCCGTGCAGCAGCACAGGACGGCCATGGGCGGAACCGATCTCGGACAGCAACGCCCGCGCAGAGGCAACGGCACTCTCCGTATCCGTGTCCGTCACCTCGGCCAGCACCCGCAAAACCCTCGGCCCCAGCGAGGACGCGGCGAACCGCTCCGCCCCGTCCGTCCCCGACCAGATACCCGCCTCCACCCCCACCCCGAGATCGAGGAGTGCGGCGGCCACCTCCTCCGCCCCCGGCTCATGCCAGTTGACCGACGCATGGTCGGGCAGCACGGTCCAGCCGCGGACGCGCTCCAGCCTGACGGCAGGGTCCGGCTCCGCCCACGCCCCCGTCGTCACCCCGACCGGCACCGACACCCGCGCCCGAATCGCCTCCAGCGTCACCGCGAGCACCCGCGGCGACACCGTGTCCCGCCCGCACGGCGTCTTGGGATGGACATGGACATCCGTGGCCCCGGCCGCGACGGCCTCCGCCGCCGACTCGGCCATCGCCTCGGGCGACAGTGGCACCGCCGCACCGTCGGCGGCTCCCCGCGCCCCGTTCAGACACACCTGCACCATGTCCCGATGGTGCCAGTCACCACTGACAGCCGGCCCCCGCGACGCCAGTGGGGGTGCGGCATCCCCGGCGCACCCCCCGCGCACCCGCGTTCGTCAAGCCGACATCAACAGTGGCCTCGCCCGCCTGGCGTACGCCAGGGACTCGGGCGTGAGCACGGGACGCGGTACCAGGATTCCGCAGTCCGTGCAGACCGGACCCGCCGATGGTTCGTGGTCCAGGTCGTACTTCCAGGCGAGTTGCTCCCCGCCGCACACCGGGCACGCCGAGCCCGGTTCGCGCTCCAGCGCGGCGATCAGCCGGCGCAGCACCTCGGCCAGCGGTTCACGGGGATGGACCGCCGGATCGTCGCACCACGCCACGCCGAATCCGCCCCAGGTCAGCCGGTGCCAGTCGTCCACGCTGCCCGGCCGGCGCAGTCCGTCGTGCTTCTCCTTCTTGCGGCGCTCGGCGAACTCGACCTCGTAGGCCAGCCAGACCGCCCGCGCCTCCTCCAGTTCGTCCAGTGCGGCCACGAGCCGCACTGGATCGGGGGACCGGTCCTCGGGACCGAACCCTGCCCGGGAGCACAAATGGTCCCAGGTCGCCCTGTGCCCGTAAGGGGCGAACCTCTCAAGGCACTTGCGCAGCGAATAGCGCCGCAATGCCAGATCGCACCGCGGATCGCGGACCTGTCTCGCCAGACTCCGGAAACCGGCCATCGTCCTGCACCTCCGTCACACCTGCACCTGTAATCCGGTCACTTCGGCGTCGTCGTACGGACGTCGCCGAATAGACGTATCGACAAGCGAATCGGCTCCATCCGATTTCAAATGCCCTCCATAAGCCGTCCTAAGAGGCCCGCGAGTCGACTGCCGTGGTCCGTGTGCCTGTTGTGCTGACTCCAAGAAGTGACGCTTGTTCATCTTCAAACCCGGGGATACCGGCGGTAACATCCGGCCACCCCCTCGGGAGGAGCCCCCCACATGTCACGGCGTACCCCACGCACCGTTCTCGACGGAATGAGAACTCCCCGGGGAATCCCCGGGTTCCTGAAGACCGCTTCGGTATGCGCCCTGATCGCAGGACTTTTGTCGCCGCTTGCCCCGGCGGCCGCCGCGGAAACGCCGACCGCGCAGGCCGCGGCCGTGGCGAACGACCACTGCGGCAACCAGTGTTCGGACATCCTCCCGCCCGGCCAGAACGGCAACGCCACCCTCGCCCAGATCCTCCTCAACCAGGCCTTCGGCACCCAGCCCGAGCACGCCGAGGACCAGCTCGGGCCCTACGCGAACCTCGCCAAGGGCTACACCGGCCTCACCAACGACAAGATCAACAACTTCTTCAACGACGCGTCCTTCGGAGTCCCGGCGGATCAGGTCGCCTCCACCGTCAAGCCCGCCGGGCGCGGCGACGTGACGATCGTCCGTGACAAGAAGACGGGCGTGCCGCACATCACCGGCACCACGCGGTACGGCACCGAGTTCGGGGCCGGCTACGCGGCCGCCCAGGACCGGCTGTGGCTCATGGACGTCTTCCGGCACGTCGGTCGCGGGCAGCTGACCTCCTTCGCCGGCGGCGCGCCCTCCAACCAGGGCCTGGAACAGCAGTTCTGGCGGCACGCCCCGTACACCGAGGCCGATCTGCAGGCGCAGATCGACAACGCCGTCGCCACCAACGGCGAGCGCGGCAAGCAGGCCCTCGCCGACGCCACGGCCTATCTCGACGGCATCAACTCCTACATCGACGCCTCCGACAGCGGCCGCTACTTCCCCGGCGAGTACGTCCTCACCGGCCACAAGGACTCCGTCACCAACGCCGGGACGATCGAGCGCTTCAAGATCACCGACCTGGTCGCGCTGGGCTCGGTCATCGGCGCGCTGTTCGGTTCCGGCGGGGGCGGCGAGGTCAACAACGCGCTGTCGCTGCTGGCCGCCCAGGAGAAGTACGGCGTGGTGGAGGGCGCCAAGGTCTGGGAGTCCTTCCGCGAGCGCAACGACCCGGAGGCCGTCCTCACCGTCCACGACGGCAGCTTCCCGTACGCGACCAAGCCCGACGACCCGCAGGGCACGGCCCTGCCCGACGCCGGTTCCGTGGAGCCGGAGCCGCTCGTTTACGACCGCACCGGCAGCGCCGCGACGGCCGGTTCCACCGGCGCGTCCGGCGAGGCGGCCAAGACGGCCCTGTCGTCCGCCAAGCGCGGCATGTCCAACGCTCTCGTGGTCGGCGGCGAGCACACCGCCAGCGGCCACCCCGTCGCCGTGTTCGGCCCCCAGACCGGCTACTTCGCCCCCCAGCTGCTGCTGCTCCAGGAGATCCAGGGCCCGGGCATCAGCGCCCGGGGCGCCTCCTTCGCGGGCCTGAGCATGTACGTAGAACTCGGCCGCGGCCAGGACTACGCGTGGAGCGCCACGACCTCCGGCCAGGACATCATCGACACCTACGCCGTCGAACTGTGCCAGGACGACTACCACTACCTGTACCGCGGCACCTGCACGCCGATGGAGAAGATAGAGCAGAAGAACGCCTGGAAGCCGACCACCGCCGACGGCACCGCGGCCGGCTCGTACACGATGCGCGTCTGGCGCACGAAGTACGGCCCCGTCGAGTACCGCGCGACGGTCGGCGGCAAGAAGGTCGCCTACACCACCCTGCGCTCGTCCTTCATGCACGAGGCCGACTCCATCATCGGCTTCCAGATGCTGAACGACCCCGGCTACGTCAAGGGCCCGGAGTCCTTCCAGAAGGCGGTGCGGCACATCAACTACACCTTCAACTGGTTCTACGCCGACTCCGAGCGCACCGCGTACTACAACAGCGGCGACAACCCGGTGCGCGCGAACGGCGTCGACGCCGAGTTCCCGGTGTGGGCGCGGCCGGCGTACGAGTGGCGGGGCTGGGACCCGGCGGCCAACACGGCCGACTACACCCCGCCCTCCGCCCACCCGAACTCGATCGACCAGGACTACTACATCTCCTGGAACAACAAGCAGGCCAAGGACTACACGACCGCGTCCTGGGGCAACGGGTCCGTGCACCGCGGCAACCTCCTGGAGGACCGGGTGAAGAAGCTGGTCCAGCAGGGCGGGGTGACCCGGGCCTCGCTGGTGAAGGCCATGGCCGACGCGGGAACGGCCGATCTGCGGGCGGAGGACGTCCTGCCCAAGCTGCTGAAGGTCGTCACCAGTTCGCCGGTCACCGACCCCGCCACCGCCGCCGCCGTCGGCAAGCTCCAGGCCTGGGTCGCGGCCGGCGGCAAGCGCACGGAGACCTCGGCCGGCTCCAAGAAGTACGCCGACGCCGACGCGGTCCGCATCCTGGACGCCTGGTGGCCACTCCTGGTCGAGGCCGAGTTCGAACCGGGCCTCGGCAGCGAGCTGTACGAGGCCATGACCGCCAACCTGCCCGTGGACGAGTCCCCGTCGGCCGCCCACGGACCGACCGGCGCGCACGCCGGAAGCTCCTTCCAGTACGGCTGGTGGAGCTATGTCGACAAGGACATCCGGGCCGTGCTCGGCGAGCAGGTGCGGGGCCCGCTCGCCAGGACGTACTGCGGCGACGGCAGCCTCGGCGCCTGCCGTGACACCCTCGTCAGCACCCTGAAGGAGGCGGCCGGCAAGACCGCCGCCCAGGTCTACCCAGGTGACGACCAGTGCTCAGCGGGCGACCAGTGGTGCGCCGACTCGGTCATCCACCGCACCCTCGGCGGCATCAAGCACGGGAAGATCAGCTGGCAGAACCGGCCGACCTACCAGCAGGTCGTGGAGTTCACCTCGCACCGGTGACCCGGCGGCCCTGAGAACAGGCGGCGGGTCAGCGCACGCGGCCCGCCGCCAGCACCAGCCTCGCCAGCTCCTCGTGCAGGATGTCGCTGTGCGCGCCGGCCGGCGGCCCGCCGCGTCTGACCACCGCCGCCACGTCGACGTTCACGCACCCCGAGGCGGGCAGTTTCGCCGTCAGGGCCTTGGCGAGGGTGTACGCGCGCGTGCCCGGCACCGCCCGCACCCCGCCGCAGCCCATCGCGCCCCATTTCTCGCCCAGGGCCCGGCTCAGGTCGAGGCCCGCGACCGAGTGGCTGTCGCCCGCCATCCGTGACGCCAGCGGATAGATCGTGCCGAGGGCCGAGTCGTGCCGGGAGTGGCAGCACACCACAGGACCGTCGACGCGGTTCTGCTGCCCTTGAAGCACCCCTCCGGCGCGGGCGTCGTGCGGCAGCCGGGCCGCGAACGCGTAGTGCGAGAACGCCCCTTGGAGCAGCGTCACGGACTTCACCGTGCGCACGCCCTCGGGCAGTCCGCGCAGTGCGAACGACACCAGCCGCGCGCCGAAGCTGTGCCCCACGAGGTGCACGCGCACGCCCGGCGCCACCGCCGCGAGCTGCCCGACGACCCTGCCGAGACCGCGCTCACCGACGGTTCCGGCGCGCCGCTTCATCGCGTAGTACGTCGCCTGCCGCAGCAGTTCGTGCGCGCCGTCCCAGGGGTTCGGGAGCCTGAAGTCCCGCCGCGCGCCGGACGCTTCGAGTTCCGCGAGCGCCTGCGCGTACTCCTCGCAGGCCGCCGCCGAGGATCCGGTGAACATCTCCGGCTCGCTCTGCGGCACCCCCTCCGCCACCGTGTCCGCCGTGAACAGCTCCTGCGGTCCGGGCGCCACCACCTCCACCAGCAGCCGCACCAGCCGCCCGAACTCCTCCAGCTCGGCCTCCTCCGCCGGCTGTTGCTCCAGCAGCCGCGCGATCTGGTCGACGAGGATCGCCCGGCCCGGGAAGGTCTCCAGCAGCGCGTGCCGCGTGTCCTTGTCGAGCACGGGCCGCCTGGGGGCCTCGGCCGCCACGGCCCGTGGCAGGTCCGGGATCGGTTCGTCGGAGAACCGCATCGCCGGCCACAGCACCCCGACGTACCCGACCCGGGCCGCCGGGACCAGCCGCGGGACGGGCGCGAGGAAACGGTCGTAGAGCCGGGTCGCGCCCGAGCGGTCGTTGTTCCAGCCGTGCGCGAAGACGATCAGGTCGCGCACCTTCCGTTCCGCCACCCCGGCGAGCAACCGGTCCCGCTGGCGGCCCGCCGGGTCCCCGTCCGCGTCGAAGGTCAGCTCCCAGTAGGGAGTCACACTCATCGCCGGATCCGCCATGACAGGCCCCCTAGGTCGTGTCCGCAAGGTCCCGGCGTCCGGCCGCGGGGCAGGCGGGACTTTGCGGACACGGCCCAGCCCCCGGGTGACGCCACGATCTGGGCGCATCGTCCTGCCAACGGGGCGGCTTGGCCATACGTCACGGGCGCATTGGGGAGCGGTATGCCTCGCTCAGCGGTAGACGAGGTACTCCCGCCGCATCCGCCGGAACACCGCAAGTTCGCTCTGCCACCCCGCCACGACCTCGTCGGTGTCCGCGCCCGCGTCGATCATCGTGCGCACGCGCGTGGAGCCGGTGAGCTTGTCGATCCAGTGGTCGGGTCGCCAGGCGAAGCCGCTCCAGACCTGCTTGGCGGTCACGAGCAGGGCGATTCCCGTGCGCACGGGGTCGAACGCGGCCCGGTCGTGCACATGGACCTGTACGCCGCCGATCGTCCTGCCCTGGAACTTCGAGAAGGTGGGCGCGAAGTACGCCTCCCTGAACCGCACGCCGGGCAGCCCGAGTTCGTTCGCCCTGCCCGCCCAGCGCCGGTCGACGCCCTCCGCGCCCAGCAGCTCGAACGGCCGGGTCGTGCCACGCCCCTCCGACAGGTTCGTGCCCTCGAACAGACACGTCCCCGAGTACACCAGGGCCGTCTCCGGCGTCGGCATGTTCGGGCTCGGCGGCACCCAGGGCAGACCGGAGGAGTCGTAGAAATCCGAGCGCTTCCAGCCCGACATCGTCACGGTCTCCAGCGGCACGGGGTCGGTCAGGAACTCGCCGTTGAACAGCCGCGCCAGCTCCGCGACGGTCATCCCGTGGGCCTGGGAGATGGGCTGCCGCCCGACGAACGTGGCGAACTCCTTGTGCAGCACGGGTCCCAGCGCCGCCCGCCCCGTCACCGGGTTGGGCCGGTCAAGCACCACGAACCGCTTGCCGGCGAGCTGTGCGGCCTCCATGCAGTCGTACAGCGTCCAGATGTACGTGTAGAAGCGCGCGCCGACGTCCTGGATGTCGAAGACGACCGTGTCCACGCCGGACGCGGTGAAGATGTCGGCGAGGGGGCGGCCGCTCTTGAGGTACGTGTCGTAGACGGGCAGGCCGGTCGCCGGGTCGTCGTAGCGGCCCTCGGAGCCGCCGGCCTGGGCCGTGCCCCGGAAGCCGTGCTCGGGGCCGAAGACGGCGGCGAGGTCGACGCGGTCGTCCCCGTGCATGACGTCGACGATGTGGCGGGCGTCGCGGGTGATGCCGGTGGGGTTGGTGACGATGCCGACCCTTTGGCCGTCGAGCAGGGCGTAGCCGTCTTGGGCGAGTCGTTCGAAGCCGGTGCGTAGTTTCTTGTGGCGCTGGGCGGCGGCCGCGGTGGAGGTGGCTGATACGGCTGCCGCCGTGGCGGTGGTGAGTACGGCTCGTCTGGAAGGGCGCATGCGGTGACCTCCTTGAGCGGGGACGGTCGGCATGGGCACGGTATGCGCTTCCGCGTGCCGTGGGGAGGCCGCGGCCCGCCTGTGGCTTGTCGCGCCCACGCGGCGGAGCCGCATATGGGTGCAGCCCCGCCCCTCAAGGGCGTTGTCGACACCCCTTCCGTGGTACATACCGACCGGTTAGTCTGGCGCCATTGCTGAGCCGCGTCTAAGGAGACCGATGGTGGGAGCCTTTCAAGGGGCTGGAGTCGTTGTCACGGGGGCCGGTGGCGGGATCGGGGCCGCGCTTGCCCGGCGCTTCGCCGCCGAGGGGGCCCGGGTCGTGGTCAATGACCTGGACGCCGAGCGGGCCAAGCACGTCGCGGACGAGGTCGGGGGGATCGCCGTGCCCGGTGATGCCTCGGCGGTCGTCGGGGACGCCCGGGACGCGCTCGGCGGGACCGTCGATGTGTACTGCGCCAACGCCGGGGTCGCCTTCGACGGCGTCGATTCCGGTCGGGCGGTGGACGAGAAGGCCTGGGCGACGTCCTGGGACGTGAACGTCATGGCGCATGTCCGGGCCGCCGAGGAGCTGCTGCCGGCCTGGCTGGAGCGCGGCAGCGGCCGGTTCGTGTCCACCGTGTCCGCCGCCGGGCTCCTGACCATGATCGGAGCCGCGCCCTACGCCGTCACCAAGCACGGCGCCCTCGCCTTCGCCGAGTGGCTGTCGCTGACGTACCGGCACCGGGGCGTGAAGGTCCACGCCATCTGCCCGCAGGGCGTCCGCACCGACATGCTCGCCGCCACCGGCAGCGCGGGCGACCTGGTGCTGCAGCCGACCGCGATCGAGCCGGAGGCCGTCGCGGACGCCCTGCTCAAGGGCATCGAGGAGGACCGGTTCCTGATCCTGCCGCACCCGGAGGTCGCCGCCTACTATCAGGCCCGGGCCGGTGACCCCGACCGGTGGCTGACCGGCATGAACCGCATCCAGCAGCAGTGGGAGGAGACCCGGTGACCGAGTCCCGCTACGCGGCCAAACCCTGGCTCGCCCTGCTCAGCGAGGCCCAGAAGGGCCCGATAAGCCCCGCCGGCTCCCTCGTGCACGCCCTGCGACGGGTGGTGGCCGAGACGCCGGACAGCGACTTCCTGGCCTACTTCGACGGCCGGCTGACCTACCGGGAGGTCGACGAGCTCAGCGACTCCGTCGCCGGGTACCTCGCGGCACGCGGCCTGGAGCGCGGCGACCGGGTCGCGGTGCTGCTCCAGAACTCTCCGCACTTCGTGCTCGCCGTGCTCGGCGCCTGGAAGGCGGGCGCGGTGGTCGTGCCGGTCAACCCGATGTACAAGTCGGGCGAGGTGGCCCACGTCCTGCGGGACGGCGAGGTCGCCGCGCTGATCTGCTCGGACCGGGCGTGGGAGTCGTATCTGCGCGAGACGGCCGCCGACTCGCCCGTGCGGATCGCGCTCACCGGGTGCGAGCTGGACTTCCAGACGCGTGACGACGCGCGCGTGCTCAGCTTCGAGCGGCTGCCGCAGGCTCCGGACGCCGATGATCTGGTGACGGTGGCGCGAGCCGGGAACAAGGCACCGGCGGACCGTACGCCCGGTCCCTCCGACATCGCGCTGATCAGCTACACCTCCGGCACGAGCGGCACGCCCAAGGGCGCCACCAACACGCACGGCAACATCATGTACAACGCCGAGCGGCAGCGGACCGGCCTGGGGCTGCCCGAGCGGCCCGTGTACTTCGCGATGGCGCCGCTGTTCCACATCACGGGCATGGTCTGCCAGTTCGGCGCCTGTCTGAACAGCGGGGGCACGCTCGTGCTGGCCTACCGCTTCGAGGCGGGCACGGTGCTGGACGCGTTCGCCGAGCACGCGCCGCACTACACGGTCGGCCCGTCCACGGCCTTCATGGCGCTGGCCGCCCACCCCTCCGTCACCCGTGACCACTTCTCCTCCTTCCGGGTGATCTCCTCCGGCGGCGCCCCGCTGCCGCCCGCGCTGGTGGAGAAGTTCCGGGCGGGCTTCGGGCCGTACATCCGCAACGGTTACGGGCTGACCGAGTGCACCGCGCCCTGCGCCTCCGTGCCGCCCGGTCTGGAGGCGCCCGTCGACCCGGCCTCCGGGACGCTCGCCGTGGGCCTGCCCGGCCCCGACACGGTCGTACGGATCGTCGACGACAACGGCGACGAGGTGCCCTTCGGCGAGCAGGGCGAGATCGCCGTACGCGGCCCGCAGGTCGTGCCCGGCTACTGGCGGCGCGCCGACGCCACCGCCGAGACCTTCCCCGGCGCCGAACTGCGCACCGGCGACATCGGCTTCATGGACGAGCAGGGCTGGCTGTACGTCGTCGACCGCAAGAAGGACATGATCAACGCGTCCGGCTTCAAGGTGTGGCCGCGCGAGGTCGAGGACGTGCTGTACACGCACCCGGCGGTGCGCGAGGCCGCCGTCGTGGGGGTGCCCGACGGCTATCGCGGGGAGACCGTCAAGGCGTACATCAGCCTGCGTCCGGACGCCGAGACGGACCCGGATGCGCTGGCCGCCTACTGCAAGGAGAGACTGGCCGCCTACAAATACCCGCGCCAGGTGGAGATCCTGCCCGACTTGCCGAAGACGGCCAGTGGGAAGATCCTCCGTCGGGAACTTCGTTCCCGTACGCAAGGCAACTGACAGCAGTACGGAAAGGCAGGTGGCGGCAGTGCCCAGGACTACGGACTCGGACGGCACCCCCGTGCCTCAGCGGCTCCTGGCCGCCGCCACCCGGCTCTTCGCCGAGCGGGGCTACGACCGCACCTCGGTGCAGGAGATCGTCGAGGCGGCAGGCGTCACCAAGGGGGCGCTGTACCACTACTTCGGCTCCAAGGACGACCTTCTGCACGAGGTGTACGCGCGCGTGCTGCGCATCCAGCAGGAGCGGCTGGACGCCGTCGCGGACGCGGACGAGCCGGTGGAGAAGCGGCTGCGGTCCGCGGCCGCGGACGTCGTGGTGACGACCATCGACAACCTCGACGACGCGATGATCTTCTGGCGGTCGATGCACCATCTCAGCCCCGAGAAGAACAAGCAGGTCCGCTCCGAGCGCCGCCGCTACCACGAGCGCTTCCGGGCGCTGGTCGAGGAGGGCCAGGAGTCGGGCATCTTCTCCAAGGCGACCCCGGCGGACCTGGTGGTCGACTACCACTTCGGCTCGGTCCACCACCTGTCGACGTGGTACCGGCCGGAGGGTCCCATGAGCCCCCAACAGGTGGCCGACCACTTGGCGGACCTGCTGATGCGGGCACTGCGCCCATAGCCGCCCAACCCAGCCCGTCCGGCGTTTGAGGACGAGGCCGTTCAGGCCGATCGGGGGTCCAGGGGGCGCAGCCCCCTGGCGGGGTCGAAGGGGCAAGCGCCCCCGGAGATGGGACGGGCAGGGGCGGCGGGGGCGAGGAAACCCCCACCGCCCGCCCCGCCTACAGGTACTTCTTCAACTCCCGCCGGGCCAGCGACCGCTGATGCACCTCGTCAGGCCCGTCCGCGATCATCAGCGTCCGCGCCCCCGCGTACAGCTCCGCCAGCGGGAAGTCCTGACTGACACCCCCCGCACCGTGCAACTGGATCGCCCGGTCGAGAATGTCCACCACCGCACGAGGCGTAGCGATCTTGATCGACTGGATCTCGGTGTGCGCCCCCTTGTTCCCCACCGTGTCCATCAGCCACGCCGTCTTCAGCACCAGCAGCCGCAACTGCTCGACCGTCACCCGCGCGTCCGCGATCCAGTTGTGCACCACACCCTGCTGCGCCAGCGCCTTGCCGAAGGCCGTACGGGACACGGCCCGCCGGCACATCAGCTCGATCGCCCGCTCCGCCATGCCGATCAGCCGCATGCAGTGGTGGATCCGGCCGGGACCGAGCCGGGCCTGCGCGATGGCGAAGCCACCGCCCTCCTCGCCGATCAGGTTCGACGCGGGCACGCGCGCGTCGTCGAAGATCACCTCGGCGTGGCCGCCGTGGGAGTGGTCCTCGTAGCCGAACACCCGCATCGCGCGCTTGACGGTCACGCCCGGCGTGTCGCGGGGGACCAGCACCATGGACTGCTGACGGCGGATGTCGTCCCCGTCCGGGTCCGTCTTGCCCATCACGATGAAGATCTTGCAGTCCGGGTTCATCGCCCCGGAGATGTACCACTTGCGGCCGGTGATGACGTAATCTCCCCCACTCTCGGCTCCGCTCGAGCGGGAGGTGCCCCCCTCGTCCCGCCGGATGTGCGTGGTGATGTTGGTGGCGTCCGAGGAGGCCACCTCCGGCTCGGTCATCGCGAACGCCGAGCGGATCTCGCCCGCCAGCAGCGGCTCCAGCCACTGCTTGCGCTGCTGCTCGTCACCGAACTGGGTCAGCACCTCCATGTTCCCGGTGTCGGGCGCCGCGCAGTTCGTCGCCGTAGGCGCCAGCTGCGGGGACCGGCCCATGATCTCGGCGAGCGGCGCGTACTGCAGGTTGGTGAGCCCGGCCCCGTACTCGGAGTCCGGCAGGAAGAGGTTCCACAGGCCCTGCCTGCGCGCCTCGGCCTTCAGCTCCTCCACCACCGCCGGCGTCTCCCACGGCGAGGCGAGCTTGGCGCGCTGCTCCTCCGCCACCGCCTCGGCCGGATAGACGTACTCGTCCATGAAGGTGAGCAGCTTGGCGCGCAGCTCCTCGGTGCGTGCGTCGAACGCGAAGTCCATACGGATCAGCCCTCCTGAAGGCCCTCGTGAAGCGTGGTCAGCCCGTGCCGGACGAAGACGGGCACGAGGTCGCCGATACGGTCGAACCCGCGCCCGACCGTCTGGCCGAGCGTGTAGCGGTAGTGGATGCCCTCGAGGATCACGGCGAGCTTGAACCAGGCGAACGCCGTGTACCAGGAGACCGCGGAGACGTCGCGCCCCGAGCGCGCGGCGTACCGCTCGATGAGTTCGGACGGTGCCGGATGCCCGGGGGCCTCGGCGGTCGTGGAGACGGGGGAGTCGGGCATGCCCAGCGGCATGCTGTACATGACCAGCAGGCCGAGGTCGGTGAGCGGGTCGCCCAGCGTCGACATCTCCCAGTCGAGGATCGCCCGGATGGTGTCGTCCTCGCCGATCAGCACGTTGTCGAGCCGGTAGTCGCCGTGCACGACGGCCGGGGCGGGGGAGCGGGGCAGGTCCCGGCCGAGGGCGGCGTGCAGTTCGTCGATGCCGTCCAGGTCGCGGTTGCGGGAGGCGTCCAGCTGCTTGCCCCAGCGCCGCAGCTGCCGGTCCAGGAAGCCCTCGGGCCGGCCGAAGTCCGCGAGACCCGCCTCGCCCGGGTCCACCGCGTGCAGCTCCACCAGCGTGTCCACCAGGTTCAGCACCGCGCCCCGGGTCCGCTCCGGACCGAGCGGCACGAGCTGGTCGGCGGTGCGGTAGGGGGTGCCCTCGACGAACTCCATGACGTAGAAGGGCGACCCGAGCACCTCCTCGTCCTCGCACAGCAGCACCGGCCGCGGAACCGGCACGGCGGTCGGATACAGCCCGCTGATCACCCGGTGCTCGCGCTTCATGTCGTGCGCGGTGGCCAGCACATGGCCGAGCGGCGGCCGCCGTACGACCCAGCGCGCGGTGCCGTCGGACACGGCGTACGTGAGGTTCGACCGGCCGCCCTCGATCAGCCGGCCGGACAGCGGGCCGTTCACCAGGCCGGGCCGCTCCCGGTCGAGCAGGCCGCGCAGCCGGTCGAGATCGAGTCCGGGCGGGTGGTCGGGGCTCATGCGTCGCTCCTACGGGGAGATGGACGGTTCCCGACTCATGATGCCGACCGGTCGGTATGTCGTCCAGAGGGGGGCCGAAACGTGATCGGAGCCACGATAGGCCGACGGCTCCTCGCGCGAGACGCCGGGGAGGCACAGGGACCTTCTTCGTTCAGGCCAATCCGGCTTGCGTGCCGCGCGGGGAGCCCGGAAGGTCAAAGCCATGAAGGCCATCAGCTACTCACGGTACGGCGGACCCGAGGCGCTGGCGTTCGGGGAGGTCCGCGATCCCAAGGTCGGCCCGGACGCGGTGCTGGTGAAGGTGCGGGCGGCGTCCGTGAACCCCGTCGACTGGAAGGCCCGCGAGGGCTACCTCGACGCCGTCCTCGAACCCGTCTTCCCCGTGGTGCCCGGCTGGGACGTCTCGGGCGTCGTCGTACGACCCGGCGTGGCCGTCTCGGAGTTCGACGTCGGGGACGAGGTCATCGGGTACGTCCGCGAGGACTTCCTCTCCCGGGGCACCTTCGCCGAGTACGTGGCCGCGCCCCTGCGCACCCTCGCCCGCAAGCCGCGCAACCTCTCCTTCGAAGAGGCGGCCGGGCTGCCGCTGGTCGGGCTCACCGCCTACCAGGTGCTGCTCAAGGTGCTCCAGGTGAAGCGGGGCGAGACCGTCCTGGTGCACGCGGCGGCCGGCGGCGTCGGCTCGATCGCCGTCCAGCTCGGCACCCACCTCGGCGCCCGGGTGATCGGCACGGCGAGCGAGCCCAACCACGACTTCGTGCGGGGCCTCGGCGGCGAGCCGGTGACGTACGGCGAGGGCCTGGGCGAGCGGGTGCGCGGGCTGGCGCCCGAGGGGGTGGACGCGGTGTTCGACACGGTCGGCGGTGACGCGCTGAAGGCCTCGGCGAACCTGCTGGCCCCCGAGGGACGCCTGGTGTCGATCGCCGACGGCGACGTCGTGAACTACGGCGGCCGCTACTACTTCGTACGCCCCGACGCCGAGGACCTCCAGCGGCTGACCGACCTGGCGGAACAGGGCGTGGTGAGCGTGCACGTCTCCGAGACGTTCCCGCTGGAGCGGGCGGCGGACGCGCACCTGCTGAACCAGGAGGGCCGGACCCGAGGCAAGATCGTCGTGACGGTGGACTGGGAGGCGGAGGGCGCGTAGCCCGTCCCGTCCGCCGGCCCGCGGACGCGGCCTAGAGAACGAGGGCGGCCCCGCACACCGCCATCGCCACCGTGCACAGCACGGCGGCCGTGGCGTGCCGGGGTGCGAACGCCGCGGGGCTGCCGGGGGCGGAGAGCGTGCGGATGCGGCGGTGGGCGACACCGAGGAAGCCCAGCCACAGGACACAGCACAGGGCGCATCCGACGACCCCGGCCACCGACGCGGCGCCGTGCAGCGCGGTCTTCACGGCGAGCACGGCGGCGACCGTGCCCGAGAGCGTCGTACGCCGCCACGCGAGCCGGGTCCGTTCGGGCTGGAGCCCGGGGTCGCGGTCGGGGGGCCGAGGCGCGCTGTGAGCGGCGCTCACCCCTCCCACCCCACGAGCACCACAAGCACCATCGCGACGGCGACGACCGCGACGACGAGGCTCAGCAACGCCGGGAACCGGGACACCGGCAGATCCTCGCCCCGGCGCATGGCCCGCTCGCAGCGCACCCAGTGGTTGACCGCCCGCAGCGAGCACAGCACCCCCGCGGCGAGCAGCGCGAGGGCCAGGCCGACCCGCCAGCCCCAGCGCAGGTCCGGCAGGAACTGGTCCACGGCGAAGCCGCCGCCGATCAGCGCGAGAGCGGTGCGCAGCCAGGCCAGGAAGGTGCGTTCGTTCGCCAGGGAGAACCGGTAGTCGGGCGTCTCGCCGTCCTGCCGGACCTCCGCGGGCGCGAACCACAAACGGACGTTCCGTACGAACTCGATCATCTGCGCGACCCTACCCGGGAGCTGCTCGCCGGCGCTGTGGGTGTCGCCCGCTACGGCCTCGACCGAAACGCCTTGAGGCGTTCGTACGCCGCCAGCCCGTCCGGCACCCACTCCCAGTCCCCGAGGTGCCGCTCCACCTCTTCCTCGGGCAGGAAGTCGTGCCAGGCCACCTCCTCGACCTGCGGCCGTACGGGAAGCTCGCAGCGGACCTCGTACACCGCCGACCACCAGCTCTGGCCGGCGCCGTTGTCATAGAGGAACTTGAAGAGGTACCGCGGTTCCGGCAGGCCGGTCACGCCCAGCTCCTCCTCGGCCTCGCGCAGGGCCGCCGTGTCGTAGGCCTCGCCCGCGCCGACCACTCCGCCGACGAACATGTCGTAGAGGGAAGGGAAGACCAGCTTGGTCGGGGTCCGCCGGTGCACGAAGATCCGTCCCCCGGCGTCCCGGGCCTGGATGAACACGCAGCGGTGCCGCAGGCCCTCGGCGTAGACCTCGCCCCGGGGCAACTGCCCGGTGACCTGGTCGTTCTCGTCGACGATGTCGAGGATCTCGTCAGCAGCGCTCATGCCCTCATCCAAGCAGGGGCCGCGTCCGAGCGGCGCGGCGCCGGGTTCACACCTGCTGCGGCTGTGCCTGCAGCTTCCCCACGCGGGCCCGCTCCGCCAATCCGTGCGGCATCGCCGGATGCAGCCCGAGCAGCACGATCCCGGCGACCACGGCCAGCAGGCCGCCCGCCTCCCAGCTCAGGGCCACCGCGTCGGTCCGCAGCCGGTCGCCCAGGAAGCCGACGCCGCAGATGATCCCGGCGAGCGGCTGGGCCGCGGTCAGGGCGGGCAGCGACTTGCGCAGGGAGGCGGTCTCGAAGGCGCTCTGCACGAGGACCAGCCCCGTGACGCCCAGCGCGAGGACCGCGTACGGCTGCCAGCCGGTCAGCAGTTCGGCGAAGCCGCCGTCGGAGAACTTCTGCCCGCTCACCCGGGTCAGCGCGTCCTGCACGCCGTAGAGCAGCCCGGCGGCCAGGGCCAGCAGCACCGGTCCGGAGTTCAGCCGTGAACGCTTGGCGTGGGTCGTGAGCAGCAGGGCGAGCCCCACCATGGCCCCGATGATCAGCCACTGCCGCACCGGATCGGCCGTCGCGGCTCCGCCCTGTGGCTGGCCCGCCACGATGAACGCGGTCACTCCGCCCGCCAGCAGCAGCAGGCCCGCCCAGCCCTGGCGGCCCAGTGGCTGCCTGGTCTGCCTGCGGGACAGCGCCAGCGCGAACAGCAGGTTCGTCGCCAGCAGCGGCTCCACCAGTGACAGCTCGCCCTGCCCCAGGGCGGCGGCGCCCAGCGCCATGCCGACCACCATCAGCGCGATGCCGCCGAGCCAGCGCGGCACCTTCACCAGGTCGATGAGCAGGCGGAAGGAGAGGAAGTCGCTCAGCGGTGCCCGCTGGGCCGCGTTCTGCTGCAGGACGAAGCCGAAGCCAAGACAGCAGGCGGCACTCAGGGCGAGCACGAGAACTAGAACCGACACGCGGTGTACCTCGATCATCAGGTCGGGTTCACGGTTGCGTAGGGGCCGACTGTACCGGCCGGCTCCGCCCGGCGCGCCCGTACGTCCTGCCATGGTCCGGGTCGAAACCGGCCAACGCTATGACGTACGTCACAAAGGGCGAAACGGAAAAATCGGATGTCGGTCTCATGCTCCCCCCGCTCCCCGTTGATCACAAAGCCCTCACAAGTAACACCAGTTGACGCGTGTAACGCGACGACGGCCCTTGACGTCAACCATTGGCGGGGGGTTGGCTGTGCGTGATCAGTTCATGGCATTGCGCACACCCGCGCCCCATCGACCGCCGTGAGCCGAAACACCAGAAGAGCGCGTGAGGAAGTCCCGCGGTGTCCCCACCCCCGCCTCCCCTCGGCCGTGGCCGCAGACGTGCGGCACAAGCCTTCGACGAGGCCCTCGACGACGCCGACCTCGTGGCCGCGCGCGCCGCGCTGGCGCAGGGCCGCTGGCAGCACGTCCGTTCCCTGCTGGTCCGGACCGGAGAGGACTGGGACCGCCGCGGCCACCGGATCACGGTCCTCGCGGGAGAGTCCTACAGCGCCGCCTGGGCCCGTGAGTGGCTGCTCGCCGAACCCGAGTCCGCCGACGCCTCCGTCCTGCTCGCACTCGCCGAGGTCCGGCGAGTGCTGCGCGGCAAGGGCAAGCCGGCCCGCGCCCGCGAGGCCTGCCAGACCGCGGTCGCCCGCGCCCCGGCCGACCCCACCCCCTGGCTCGGCCTGCTCATGCTGGAGTGCGCGACCGGCACCGACATGGACGTGGTCCGGCACTTCGAGGCGGTCCGCGGCCGGTACGCCGACCACCACCACGCCCACCACCTGATGGTCGCCCGGCTCGCCGGACGCCGCACCGACGCCGGCCCGGACCCGCTGCACGAGGTCTACGACTTCGCCAACTGGGCCGCCGAACAGGCACCGGCCGACTCCCCGCTCGCGATCCTGCCCGTCATCGCACACGCCGAGCGCTACCGCGTGCTGGCGGCCGCCGGGTACGAGCCCGCCGATCCGGCCGCCTCGGGCCACTGGGCGGGCCGCCGCGCCCGGCAGGTGATGAAGGCCGCCTTCGACTGGTGGCTGGAGTGGGAGCTGGAGGGCCACCCGCGCCGGCTGGTTGACCTGAACTTCCTCGCCCACGCCAAGTTCTGCGAGGGGCGGGGCGCCGAGGCCGCCGCCCTGTTCCACCGGATCGGCCGGTACGCCACCCCGGCACCCTGGTCGTACCCGGACCGTGACCCGCACACCGCGTTCGCCGCCGCCCGCGCCGGCGCGCTCGGCACCGCCTGACCCCCGCATCCCAGAAGTGAGGACGCTCTCCCGATGACCACGGACAGTTCGAGCACGAGCACGTCCGCCGCAGGCGGCGGCATCAGTACGTTCAAGGGGCAGGAGCGCGCCCTGCGCGCCGACCGCCTCGGCACCGGGGGACTGCTGCTCTCCGTCCTCGCGGCGACCGCCCCGCTCATGGTGGTCGCGGGTGTCATGCCCACCACATTCGCGGTGATGGGCATCGTCGGTCAGCCGTTGCTCTTCGTGGTTCTCGGGGTCGTCCTGATCCTGTTCAGCGTGGGCTACGCCGAGATGAGCCGCCACGTCCACAACGCGGGCGCCTTCTACGCGTACATCTCCCGCGGCCTCGGCGGCACCGCCGGCGCGGGCGCCGCCCTGGTCGCCCTCGTCGCCTACAACGCGCTCCAGATCGGCATCTACGGCATCTTCGGCTTCGAGGTCTCCGGGCTCCTCGCCACGTACGCCGAGGTGGAGATCGCCTGGTGGATACCGGCCCTGGTGGCCGCCCTCGCCGTCGGACTGCTCGGCTGGCTGAAGATCGACGTCAACGCGCGCGTGCTCGGAGTGCTGCTGGGCATCGAGGTGCTCCTCGTCGTGATCTTCGACGTGGCCGCGCTCGCCGACCCCGGCAAGGAAGGCCTGTCGCTGCACGCCTTCAACCCCGACACGCTCACCGGCGCGGGTGTCGGCACCGCGCTGTGCTTCTGCATCGCCGCGTTCCTCGGCTTCGAGCAGGCCCCCGTCTACGCCGAGGAGACCAGCCGCCCGCACGTCCTGGTGCCGCGCGTGATGTTCTTCGCCGTCGGCGGGGTCGCCGTCTTCTTCGCGCTGAGCAGCTGGGCCCTCACCGTCGCCACCGGCCCCTCGGCGATCGTCGGCACGTCCCAGAAGCAGAGCGCCGGACTGCTGTTCTTCCTCACCGAGTCCCGCCTCGGCGGCACCTTCACGGACGTTCTCCACGTCCTGTTCGTCACCGGCATGTTCGCCGCCTTGCTCAGCTTCCACAACGTCGTCGCCCGGTACGCCTTCGCCATGGGCCGCGAGGGCCTGCTGCCCGCCGCCTTCGGCCGCACCAGCGGCACCAGCGGAGCTCCCGGCACCGGCTCACTGCTGCAGACCGTCGTGGCCGTGGTGGTCGTGGCCGCCTTCGCGATCGCCGACGACAAGCCGGCCGGCGACCCGACAGCGCCCGTCCTGCAGTTGTTCACCTGGCTCGGCAACATCGGCGCCCTCGGCGTGATCCTGCTGATGGCGGCGGCCTCCCTGTCGGTCGTCGTCTTCTTCGTCCGCCGCGGCGCCGCCGGCGCCCAGGCCTGGCGGCTGGTCACCTCCGCGCTGTCGGGCCTCGCCCTGCTCGTGATCGCCGGCTACACGGTGAAGGACTTCGAGGTCCTGGTCGGCGCCGGCCCGGACTCCTCGCTGAGCTGGGTCCTGCCCGGCGTCATCGGCCTCGCTCTCGTCGCCGGCCTGGTCCTGGGCCTGGTACTGCGTGCCCGCGCCCCCGAGAAGCACGCCCGGATCGGGCTCGGCAACGAGGCGTTCCAGCTGGACAAGGCGGCCTCGTCCTGAGGGTGCCCACGTAAGAAGTGGTTACGGAAGTCTGACGAGCACCCGCGATCCCTGTCCTGCCGGGGGTCGCGGGTGTTCGAATGAGAACGTGGACGAGGACGTGAATAAGGGAGTGCACGAGGACGTACAAGACGGCGTGAACGACGGACACCCCGAGGAACGGGGCACCCCGGTCGGCCGCCGCGTCTTCCTCGGCACCCTCGCCGTGGGCGCCCTGGGCGTCGTCGCCGCGCCCAAGCTGCAGCGCGGCCTGGAGGGCTTCCTCGGCGGCGCCGCCGACAAGGACCCCACCGGCCTGACCGGACTGCTCCCGAACGGCGGCGGCTTCCGCTACTACTCGGTCGCCTCGTCCGTCCCGCGCAAGAACGCCGGCACCTACCGCCTCAAGATCGACGGCCTGGTCGACCGCCCCACGGCCTACACGCTGGACGCGTTGAAAGCCCTGCCGCAGACCCGCATGGTCCGCGACGTCCAGTGCGTCACCGGCTGGCGGGTCCCGGACACACCGTTCGAAGGCGTGCGCCTCTCCCGGCTCCTCGACGTGGCCGGCGTACGCCCCACCGCGAAGGCGATCCGCTTCACCTGCTTCGACGGCACGTACACCGAGAGCCTCACCCTCGACCAGGCCCGCCGCGCGGACGTCCTGGTCGCGCTGCGCATGCAGGACAAGGACCTCGGCCACTCCCACGGCGGCCCGGTCCGCCTCTACGTGGCGCCCATGTACTTCTACAAGTCCGCCAAGTGGCTCTCCGGCATCACCCTCACCGACGACGTCGAGCCGGGCTACTGGGAGGAGCGCGGCTACGACGTCGACGCCTGGGTGGGCCGCTCGAACGGACGCGACGATGCACCCACGAGCTGACACCGCGGCCGAGGTCAGCCGCTTCACCCCGACCCAGCGCTGGATCCACCGCACGACGGCCGCCCTGATGGGCGTCTGCGTCCTGACGGCGGCCTTCCTCTACGTCCCCCAGCTCGCCGAACTCGTAGGCCGCCGCGCCCTGGTCGTCACCCTGCACCAGTGGTCAGGCCTGGCCCTGCCCCTCCCGGTCCTGGCAGGCCTCGCCTCCCGCGCCTTCCGAGCCGACCTCGGCCGGCTCAACCGCTTCGGCCCGCACGACCGCACCTGGCTGCGCGCCGCCCTGCACCGCGACAAGCGCCCCGTCTCCCGCCCGGCCGCCAAGTTCAACGCCGGCCAGAAGATCTACGCCGCCTGGATCGCCGGAGCCACCCTCGTCATGCTCGCCACCGGCCTGATGATGTGGTTCACCCACCTCACCCCCCTGCTCTGGCGCACCAGCGCGACCTTCGTCCACGACTGGCTGGCCCTCACCATCGGCATCGTCCTGGCCGGCCACATCGGCATGGCGGTGGCCGATCCGGAGTCCCGCAGAGGCATGCGAACGGGCAAGGTGAGCAGAGACTGGGCGACCCGGCAGCACCCCCTATGGCGCCGATAGCTCTTTGCCTTCAGGGGCGCGGGGAACTGCGCGAACAACCACAACGCACCCGCAGCCGCTCGCCGACATCACCCCCTACGGCGCGACGTCAAAATCCAACAGCACCTTGCAAGACCGACTCCGATCAGCGGCCAGCGCAAAGGCCGACTCGGCCTCCCCCACGGGAACCACCGCACTGACCAGCCCGTCGAACGCCGACTCCACCGCCAGCAACTCCAACGCCGCATCAAACTCCGTGTCGAACCGGAACGCCCCCCGCAGCTCGATCTCCCGGCTCACCACAAGGTTCCCCGCAAACGGACTCTGCCCCGGCGGCAACATCCCCAACTGCACGACAACCCCACCACGCCGCACCCGCCGCAGACACGCGTCGAGCCCCGCAGCCACCCCGGACGCCTCGATCGCCACATCGACCTCATCGGGCCACCCGGCATCGTCGGGATCGTCGGCCCGAACAACGGTGCTCGCACCGGCGGCCCGGGCATACTCCAACGCCTCGGGCAGCAGGTCCGTCACAGTGACATGCGCCGCCCCCGCAGCCTTCGCCGCCGCGACCACCAGACACCCGATGGGCCCGGCACCGGTCACCAGAACATGCCGCCCGGCCACGTCCCCGGCCCGCCGCACCGCGTGCAGTGCGACGGACAGCGGCTCGGCGAGCGCGGCCCGGCGCAGTTCCAGACCGTCCGGCAACGCCCGCAACTGCTCACTGGGCACGACCACCTGCGCCGCGAACCCGCCCTGCACATGCGGGAAACGCGCCGCACTGCCCAGATAGCTGGTGTCCCGGCACACGTTCCGCCGCCCGGCCGAGCACTCCGGGCACACCCCGCACGGGGTCGCCGGGTGCACGGCCACGGCCGTACCCGGAGCCGGACCCGAGGCGCCGTCCCCGTACCCGAGGACCGTCCCGACGACCTCGTGCCCGAGCACCATCGGCTCGCGGAGCCGGAAGTCACCGACGCCGCCGTGCCGCCAGTAGTGCAGATCGGACCCGCACACCCCGCCGTACCGGACGGCGACCAGCGCCTGCCCCGGCCCGGCCTCCGGCACGGGCAACTGCGCGACCCGGAGGTCGTCCTGACCGTGAATCACACAACCCAGCATCGAAACCTCCTGAATCGTCACAGCAATGGTCTCAGCGATGTCACAGCACGCTCGTCATGCCGCCGTCGACGTACAGCACCTGCCCGCTGATGAAGTCGGCGGCCGGGGAGGCGAGGAACAGCACCCCGCCCACCAGGTCCTGCGTACGGCCCCAGCGCCCGGCCGGGGTACGGCGCCGCACCCAGGCGCTGAACTCCTCGTCGTCGACGAGAGGCTTGGTCAGCTCGGTCTCGATGTAGCCCGGGCCGAGCCCGTTGACCTGCACTCCGCTCGGGCCCCAGTCCGCGCACATGCCCTTGGTGAGCATCTTCAGCGCGCCCTTGGTGGCGGCGTACGGCGCGATCCCGGGCCGTACGACCTCGCTCTGCAGCGAGCAGATGTTGATGATCTTGCCGTGGCCGCGTTCCGTCATCCGGCGCGCCGCCTCACGGCCGACCAGGAAGGCACTGGTCAGGTTGGTGTCCAGGATCCGGTGCCAGTCGGAGTCGGTGAACTCCAGCAGCGGGGCGCGCAGTTGCATGCCCGCGTTGTTGACCAGGATGTCGAGCGGGCCCACCCGCTCCTCGACGTCCGCGATCCCGTCCGCCACGGACGATCCGTCGGTCACGTCGAACGCGGCCGTGTGCACCTTGTCGCCGGGCAGCCCGGCGGCGGCCTCGGCGAGGCGGTCCTTGTCGCGTCCGTTCAGGACGACCGTGCAGCCGGCTTCCGCCAGACCACGGGCGAGGGCGAGTCCGATGCCCCGGCTGGAGCCGGTCACCAGGGCCGTACGGCCGCCGATGTCGAACAGGGGGTGAGCAGTCATGGCCGTACCTCTCCTAGATCACCAAGGACAACAGCAGGACGATGCCGCCGGCGACCACCGAGATGATCGTCTCCATGACGGACCAGGTCTTGATGTTCTGGCCGACGGTCAGCCCGAAGTACTCCTTCACCATCCAGAACCCGGCGTCGTTCACATGGCTGAAGAAGAGCGAGCCGGCGCCGATGGCCAGGACGAGGAGGGCGGTGTGCGTCGTCGACATGTCGGCCGCGAGCGGGGCGACCAGGCCGGCCGCCGAGACCGTCGCCACCGTCGCCGAACCGGTCGCCAGCCGGATCGCCACCGCGATCAGCCAGGCCAGCAGCAGTGCGGGGATCGACCAGTTCTCGGAGATCTCCAGGACCATCTGGCCCACGCCGGTGTCGATCAGCGTCTGCTTGAAGCCGCCGCCCGCGCCGACGATCAGCAGGATGCCCGCGATCGGCATGAGGCTCTTCTCGACGAGCGGCGAGACGCGCTCCTTGGAGAACCCGGCGGGCCGCAGCAGTGTGAAGATGCCGACCAGCACCGAGGCGAGCAGCGCGATCATCGGGGCGCCGACGACGTCGAAGACGCGCTGGACCGGGTTCTCCGGGTCGTCCACGACGATGTCGACCAGCGCCTTGGCGAGCATGAGGATCACCGGCAGCAGGACCGTGAACAGCGTGGCGCCGAAGCCGGGGCGCTTCTCCAGGTCCTCGGAGGCGCGCTGCGGAATCATGTTGTCGGGGGCGGGCACGTCCACCCAGCGGGCCGCGTACTTCGAGAACACCGGACCGGCGATGATCACCGTGGGGACGGCGACGAGGACACCGAGCGCCAGCGTCACGCCGAGGTCGGCCCCGACCGCGTCGATCGCGACCAGCGGACCGGGGTGCGGCGGCACCAGGCCGTGCATCACGGAGAGGCCCGCGAGCGCGGGGATTCCGATGCGCATCAGCGAGTAGTTGCCGCGCTTGGCGACCATCAGCACCACCGGGATCAGCAGCACGATGCCGACCTCGAAGAAGAGCGGCAGTCCGATCACGGAGGCGATCAGCACCATCGCCCACGGCATCGAACGCCCGCCGGCCTTCTCGAGGATGGTGTCGACGATCTGGTCGGCGCCTCCGGAGTCGGCGAGCATCTTGCCGAGGATCGCGCCGAGGGCTATCAGCACGCCGACGCCGGCGACCGTGGTGCCGAGGCCGGCGCTGAAGCTGGTGAGGACCTTGTCCAGCGGCGCCCCGGCGATCGCGCCGAGCGCCAGCGACCCGATGGTCAGCGCCAGGAACGCGTGCAACTTGAACTTGGTGATGAGCAGGACGATGACGGCGATGCCCGCCAGCACGGCGATGCCCAGCTGAGCGTGCCCGGCCGTGGTGATCGGCTCGGGTGCGTCCGCTGCCAGCATCTCGACGCTGAGTCTGGTCACGGGGGAGGTGTCCTTGGGGTGAGGGGAGTCGTAGGAAGGGAGCGAGGGGCTACTGGACGGGCTCGGGGAGATCCTCGAGCGCGCTCGCCGCTCGTTCGGTGATCTCCTCCGGGCTGCCCAGGACGTCCACGCGGACCCCCGCCTCGTCGCTCTCCAGCGGCTGGAGCGTGGCGAACTGGGAGTCGAGCAGCGCCGTGGGCATGAAGTGCCCCTGCCGGTGCGACATCCGGTCCTCGATCAGCGCGCGGTCGCCCGCGAGGTGCACGAAGACCACGCCGGGTGCGGCGGCCCGCAGCCGGTCGCGGTACGACCGCTTCAGTGCCGAGCAGCTGACCACCCCGCCGAGTCCGGCCCGCCCGTGCCCCCACGCGCCGATGGCGTCCAGCCAGGGCCAGCGGTCCTCGTCGGTGAGTGGCGTACCGGCCGACATCTTGGCGATGTTGGCCTGCGGGTGGAAGTCGTCGCCCTCGGCGTACGGAACGCCGAGCCGGGCTGCGAGCAGGGGACCGATGGTGGTCTTTCCGGTGCCCGCGACGCCCATGACCACGACGACGTGGGGGGTGTTCATCGCTGCCTCACTGTCTGCTGTCTTCGTCGACACGTGATGTCGACGCAACTGAAACCCATTAGGTACGACTAATTCAAGAGGCAGTGACAAATAAGTCTGACTTTTTGTCTCCGTGATCTACCCCGTACGCTGAGTGCATGAGCACACCGGGTCGAGGGCTTCACGGCCATGTACTGGACACCCTCGGCCCCGAGATCACGGCGGGCGAGTACCCGCCGGGCAGCGTGCTGCGCACGGACGAGCTGGCCCAGCGTTTCGATGTGTCGCGCTCCGTGATGCGCGAGGCGGTCCGCGTCCTGGAGTCCATGCACCTGGTCGAGTCCCGCCGCCGCGTCGGCGTGACGGTCCGCCCCAAGTCCGAGTGGAACGTCTACGACCCCGAGGTCATCCGCTGGCGCCTGGCCGGCGCCGACCGAGCCGGGCAGCTGCGGTCCCTCACCGTGCTGCGCTCGGCGATCGAACCGGTCGCCGCGGGCCTCGCCGCCCGCCATGCCACCGCCGAGCAGTGCGCCGAACTCACCGAGTGCGCCCTCGGCATGGTCGCCAACTCACGCGGTCACAAGCTGGAGGAGTACCTCGTCCACGACGTCGCCTTCCACCGCGCCGTCCTGGCCGCCTCCGGCAACGAGATGTTCGCACGCCTCGGTGACGTCGTCGCCGAGGTCCTGGCCGGCCGCACCCACCACGACGTGATGTTCGAGGACCCCGACCCGGCCGCCGTCACCCTGCACGTCCAGGTGGCCGAGGCGGTCCGCGCGGGCGACGCGGTCCGCGCGGAGGAACTGACCCGCGAGATCACGGTCGGCGCCCTCCAGGAACTCGACATCCTGGCGCCGTGACGGCCGCTACCGCAGAAACTCCCCGTCGACGTACACCCAGGCCCCGTCCACCCGCGCGAACCGGCTCCGCTCGTGCAGCGATCCGCCCCGGTACGAGGCCCGGAACGTCACGGTCCCACTCGTATGGAACGCGGACCCCTCACTGGTCTCCAGGATCTCCAGCCCGGTCCACCGCGTCCCCGCATCCAGCTCCAATGTGCCGGGGCGCGTCCGAGGATGCCAGGTCCGCAGCAGATACCCGGCGTCCCCCTTCACGAAGGCGCTGTACCGCGAGCGCATCAACGCCTCGGCGGTCGGTGCGGCGGAGGCCCCGGAGTGGTAGCGCCCGCAACACGCCTGGTAGGAGTCGGGCAGCCCGCACGGGCAGGAACGCGTCGTCATGCCGGTCATTCTCCTGGACGGGGCAGCGGCGGCAGCGTCGTCCCGTACAGCCACATGTCGAACAGCGCGTCCAGCGGCTCGTCCGTGAACCGCCCCACGTGCGCGGTGAAGTTCGCCGTCGTCACCGCCCCGCCCCGGTGCAGGCCCGCCCACCCGCGCAGCATGCGGAAGAACGCGTCGTCGCCCAGGGCGCACCGCACCGCGTGCAGGACGAGCCCGCCCCGCTGGTAGAGACGGTCGTCGAACATCGACTTCCGCCCCGGATCGGCCAGCCGGAGGTCCTGAGGCAGCGAGAACAGCAACCGGTGTGCGCCGGCGGCCAGTTGCTGGGCGCCGCGCCCTCCCGAGCGCTCCGACCACAGCCACTCGGCGTACTTCGCGAACCCCTCGTTCAGCCAGATCTGCCGCCAGTCGGCGATGGAGACGCTGTTGCCGAACCACTGGTGCGCCAGCTCGTGCGCGACCAGCCGTTCCGAACCGCGCTCCCCGTCCACGTGGTTGGACCCGAACAGCGACAACCCCTGCGCCTCGACGGGGACGTCGAGCTCCTCCTCGGTCACCACGACCGCGTACTCGTCGAACGGGTACGGCCCGAACAGCTCCTGGAACAGCTCCATCATCGCGGGCTGCCGTGCGAAGTCCCGGGCGAAGCGGGGGAGCAGATGCGCCGGAATGTGCCCGTGCTGCGGAACCCCGCCCGGGCCCGGGTCACCCAGCAGCACCGTCTGGTACTTCCCGATCGACAGCCCCACCAGGTAACTGGAGGTCGGCGCCGCCTGCTCGTACACCCAGGTGGTCGTGGAGGCCTTCGTCGTGCGGGTGAGCAGCCGTCCACCGGCCACCACCGCGTAGGCCGACGGCGTCGTGACCGAGATCTGGTACGAGGCCTTGTCGGCGGGCCGGTCGTTGCACGGGTACCACGACGGCGCCCCGACCGGCTGGCTCGCCACCAGCGCCCCGTCCTCCAGCTCCTCCCAGCCGAGGCCGCCCCAGGGGCTGTTCACCGGCCGGGGGTTGCCCGACCAGTGCACCTCGACGGTGAAGGCGGCACCGGCGCGCACCGGCTTCGCGGGGCGGACCCGCAGCTTGCCGCCCCGGTGCGTGTAGTGCGGCGTACGGCCGTCGACCTTCACCCGGCCCACCCGGAAGTCCGCGAGGTTCAGCTGGAACTCGGTGAGCTGGCCACGGCCCGCGATGGCGTTGATCCGCGCGGTTCCGGCCAGCCGGTTCGGCGCGGGGCGGTAGTCCAGCGTGAGCTCGTACCGGTGCACCCGGTACCTGAGGTCACCGTTGCCCGGGAAATACGGGTCCTGACCCACTGACTGCTGAACCGCCACTGTTGCGTCTGCTCCCTGCACTGCGCTCGTACGACGTCCACCGGCCCCGGGGGGTTCCGCCTAGCGACGCCATGCCTCGATCGGGTTGCCCAGCCAGCGCGTGTCGTCGGGCACGGACTCCGCGGCCATCACCAGGGACGCCGGACCCAGCGTGGCGCGGGCCCCGACGGCGCTGCCGGGCAGGATGATTCCGCCCGGGCCCAGAGTGGCGCCCTCACGGAGGACCACAGTATCCGTCCGCAAGATCCGGTCGTGGAAGAGGTGGGTCTGGAGTACACAGCCCCGGTTCACGGTCGCCGCGTCCTCGAGCGTCACCAGATCCGTCTCCGGCAGCCAGTAGCTCTCCACCCACACCCCCCTGCCGATGTGCGCGCCGAGTCCGCGCAGCCACGCCGACAGCAGCGGCGTACCCGGCACAGCGCCGACCAGCCACGGCACGGCCAGCACCTCGACGAAGGTGTCCGCCAGCTCGTTGCGCCACACGAAGGAGCTCCACAAGGGGTGCTCGGCCCGGCGATGCCGTCCCACGAGCAGCCACTTCGCCGCGATCGAGACGAGCCCCGCCGTGCAGCCCGCCCCGAGCAGCACAAGACCGGACAGCAGGGGAGCCCACACCCCGAGCACGCACAGCGCCGCCCCCGTGGCCACCGCCAGCGCCGCAGAGCAGAACACCGGCACGATCCGGCAGAGCTCCACAAGACCGCGCGCCCACAGCAGCCGCGTAGGCGGGTCGTACGTCCGGCTCTGGTCGCCGTCGGACGCGGCCCGCGGCAGCTTCATCGGCGGCAGCCCCAGATACGAGCTGCCCTTCTTGGCCTTCTTCGGCGTCGCCGACAGCACACCCACCAGGCCACCGTCCGGCACGCTGCGCCCCGGCGCGGTCATCCCCGAGTTGCCGAGAAAGGCCCGCCGGCCGATCTCCGCGCGCCCGATCCGCAGCCAGCCGCCGCCGAGCTCGTACGGTGCGGTCAGGGTGTCGTCCGCGAGGAACGCGCCCTCGCCGACCGTGGTCAGACTGGGCAGGGCCAGCACGGTGGACACCTCGGCCCGCCGCCCGATCCGCATCCCGAGCAGCCGCAGCCACACCGGCGTGACCAGCCCCGCGTACAGCGGGAACAGCGTGTCCCGCGACCGGTCCATCAGCTGGGTCACGGTCCAGGCCTGCCAGCCCACCCGGCTGTGCGTGGCGTGCGTGCCCTCCCGCAGCCCCACGCTCAGCAGCCGTACGGCGACCACGATCAGCAGCGCGTACGCCAGCCCGAACGCGAGCGTCGCCGGCACCAACGCGAGCACGGCACCCCGCAGCGTCGCGCCGAGCCCGGCGTCCGGACCGACGAACAGCGCCGCCACCAGCAGCGCGGCAGCCGCCGAGACCACCGGCAGCGCGGTCAGCGCGAAACCCGTCACGCCGTACATCACCCGCCAGAACGCGCCCCGCCCGGGCCGGTCCTTCGGCCAGTTGCGCTTGGCCCGGCCCAGCTTGACCGCGGGCGCGCCCGCCCACCGCTGACCGGTCGGAACCTGTCCGGTGACCGCCGAACCGGGCGCCACCTCGGCCCGCTTGCCCACTCGCGCGCCCGGGAAGAGCAGGCTGCGCGTGCCGACGACGGCGTGCGCGCCCACCTTCACCGGCCCGACCTCCAGCCGGTCACCGTCCAGCCAGTACCCGGACAGGTCCACCTCGGACTCGACGGCCGCGCCCCGGCCCAGCTTGAGCATGCCGGTGACCGGCGGCAGCGAGTGCAGGTCCACGTCCTGCCCGACCTTGGCGCCCAGCGCTCGCGCGTACCGTTCCAGCCAGGATCCGGTCAGCGAGGTCGCCCCGCTGAACTCGGCCAGCCGCTCGGCCGTCCACAGCCGCAGGTGGACGCTCCCGCCGCGCGGGTACCGGCCCGGCCGCACCCCCCGCAACAGCAGCCGCGCCCCGCCCGCGGCGAGCGCCAGGCGCCCGGGCGGGCTGAAGAGCAGCACGGCACCGGCCGCGACGAGCCACCAGGGCGCGGTCGGCAGCCAGGAGTAGGCGGGCAGCACGTTCCCGAGCGCGGCGAGCACCACGCTCCAGCGCAGCCCGAGCAGCGTGAACAGCGGAACCAGCAGCAGAAGCTGGACGAGCTGGGCACGCCTCGGCACCGGTGCCACGACCCGCCGGGCGTTGTCGTCCTGTGCCGACTCCTCCAGATGCCGGGCCAGCTTCCGCAGGACCGGCCGCTGGTAGATGTCGAAGACGGCGGCGCTCGGGTAGCGCGTGCGCAGCCTCGTCGTCAGCTGGGCGGCGGCCAGACTGCCCCCGCCTATCGCGAAGAAGTCGTCGGAGGCCGACGTCACCGGAATGCCGAGGACGTCCGTCCACTGCTCGGCGAGCCAGGCCTCGGTGCCGTACAGCGGCTCGGCCGGGCCGCCCGTCTCCAGCCCCTCCAGCGGCCAGGGCAGCGCGTTCCGGTCGACCTTGCCCGACGTACGCGTCGGCAGCTCGTCGACCGGCGCGAGCAACGGCACCAGAGCGGCCGGCAGCCCGGCGCGCAGCCGCTCGACGGCGGCCGCGTGGTCCCAGCCGTCCTGGATGACGACGTAGCCCACGAGGAGCTGATTGCCGCTGCGGGCCGTGCGCACCGCGGCCGCGGCGCCGGCCACCCCGGGCAGCGCCTGAAGCGCCGCGTCCACCTCACCGAGCTCGATACGGCGCCCACCGAGCTTGATCTGCTCATCGGCCCGCCCGAGGAAGACCAGCCCCTCCGGCTCGGCCCGCACCAGGTCACCGCTGCGGTACGCCCGCTCCCAGCCCAGCGACTGAAGCGGCGCGTACTTCTCCGCGTCCTTCTCGGCGTCGAGATACCGGGCGAGTCCGACCCCGCCGATCACCAGCTCACCGCTGCCGCCCATCGGCACCGGCTCCCCGGCCTCGTCCACGACGGCCAGCTCCCAGCCGTCCAGCGGCAGCCCGATCCGGATCGGCTCCTCGCCGCTCATCAGCGAAGCGCACGCCACGACGGTCGCCTCGGTCGGCCCGTAGGTGTTCCACACCTCGCGCCCCTCGGTCACCAGACGCTGCGCCAGCTCGGGCGGGCACGCCTCGCCGCCGAAGATCAGCAGGCGTACGTCGTTGAGCGTCTCCGGCTCCCACAGCGCTGCCAGCGTCGGCACGGTGGACACGACGGTGATCTCCTGCTCGACCAGCCAGGGACCGAGATCGGCACCGCTCCTGACCTGCGAACGCGGCACCGGCACCAGACAGGCCCCGTGCCGCCACGCCAGCCACATCTCCTCACAGGACGCGTCGAAGGCGACGGACAGCCCCGCCATGACCCGGTCACCGGGCCCGATCGGCTCGTCGGCCAGGAACAGCGCGGCCTCCGCGTCCACGAAGGCGGCGGCGCTGCGGTGGCCGACGGCCACGCCCTTGGGCTTCCCGGTGGAGCCGGAGGTGAAGATGATCCACGCGTCCTGCCCGGCACCGGGCCGGGCGGCGGTGTGACCGGCGGCATCGCCGACGGTCAGCTCGTGACCGGCCCCGATGACCGCCCGCACCCCGGCCTCGCCGAAGACCAGCGCGGCCCGCTCGTCGGGGTCCTCGGCGTCCACGGGCACGTACGCGGCACCGGAGGCCAGCACGGCGAGGATCGCCACGTACAGGTCGTTGGTGCCCGACGGGACCCGGACACCGACGCGGTCCCCGAGCCCGACCTCGGCGGCGGCCAGTCTCCGCCGCAGGTTCTCCACCTCGACGGCCAGCGCGCGGTAGGTGAGCAGCCGGTGGCCGTCGTCGAGCGCGGGCTCGTCGGGATACGACCGTACGGACGCCTCGAAGATGTCGACCAGGGTGCGGGGCGAGGCCGCGGGACCTGCGGAGAAGTGGGCCAGGTCGCGGAGTCCTGTGCTCAGCTCCCGGTCCAGCAGAGTGAGGTCGGGGCTTTCGTGCAGGGCGGCCATCGGATCCTCGCGTCTCGAACCCGGACCTTCCGGGGCGCCGACGGGCCCGCAGGTCTGCCTGGGGATGTTCCGTTCCGGCGCGAACAAGCCCAATACTCTAATGGTCGGGTGACTTCGTCCTGTCATGTCCGCCACTCGGAGGGAAACGCGAGACACCGCGTCGGTGCGACGCCACCCCCTCCGACCTGGGATTCTCCCGGCAGGGCGAGATGTCGCCCACACTCCTCCGGTCCCAGGCGGAAACGACGAAAAGCCCCTCGACGAGAGGGGCTTTTCGATCTGTGTCCGAGGGGGGACTTGAACCCCCACGCCCGATAAAGGGCACTAGCACCTCAAGCTAGCGCGTCTGCCATTCCGCCACCCGGACAAGGTGTCTGTCGCGTGGGTTCTCCCCGCGGCGACGACGTAAACATTACCAGGCTTTCGGGGGTGGCCGATCACCCCCCGCCCGAGCCCCGGCGGGGTGTGAACGGCGCGTGACGGGCCGCGAGCGCTCTTGGGGAGCGGGCCGCGGAGAGAGAGGATGAGAGGGACCCACCAGCAGTGACAGCGGGAGGAAGCACGTGAGCGAGACGGACACGGCCAGGAGCGTCACCGGCGAGGACGAGGTCGTGGACCTCTGCCGCGAGCTGATCCAGATCGACACCAGCAACTACGGCGACCACTCGGGTCCGGGCGAGCGCAAGGCGGCCGAGTACGTCGCCGAGAAGCTCGCGGAGGTCGGGCTCGAACCGCAGATCTTCGAGTCGCACCCGGGCCGCGCCTCCACGGTGGCCCGGATCGAGGGCGAGGACCCGTCCCGGCCCGCGCTCCTCATCCACGGCCACACCGACGTCGTACCGGCCAACGCGGACGACTGGACCCACCACCCCTTCTCCGGCGAGGTCGCCGACGGTTGTGTGTGGGGACGCGGGGCCGTCGACATGAAGGACATGGACGCGATGACCCTCGCGGTCGTCCGCGACCGGCTGCGCAGCGGGCGCAAGCCCCCGCGCGACATCGTCCTCGCGTTCCTCGCGGACGAGGAGGCGGGCGGCACGTACGGCGCCAAGCACCTGGTCCGCAACCACCCCGGCCTGTTCGAGGGTGTCACCGAGGCGATCAGCGAGGTGGGCGGATTCTCGTTCACCGTGAGCGAGCAGCGGCGGCTGTACCTGATCCAGACGGCCGAGAAGGGCATGCACTGGATGAAGCTCACCGTGGCCGGCACGGCCGGGCACGGGTCGATGATCCACCGGGACAACGCGATCACCGAGCTGTCGGAGGCCGTCGCGCGGCTGGGGCGGCACAAGTTCCCGGTGCGGGTCACCAAGACCACCCGCGCCTTCCTCGACGAGCTCGGTGACGCGTTCGGCACCGAGCTCGACCCGGAGGACATGGAGTCGACCCTCGCCAAGCTCGGCGGCATCGCCAAGCTCATCGGCGCCACCCTGAGCAACACGGCCAACCCCACGCAGCTCGGTGCCGGCTACAAGGTCAACGTCATCCCGGGCGAGGCGACCGCCCACGTCGACGGACGGTTCCTGCCCGGGTTCGAGGAGGAGTTCCTCGCCGACCTCGACGGGATCCTCGGCCCGAAGGTGCGGCGCGAGGACGTCCATGCCGACAAGGCCGTCGAGACCACCTTCGACGGGGCGCTCGTCGAGGCCATGCAGTCCTCGCTGCTGGCCGAGGACCCGACCGCCAAGGCCGTCCCCTACATGCTCTCCGGCGGCACCGACGCGAAGTCCTTCGACGACCTGGGCATCCGGGGCTTCGGCTTCGTACCGCTGAAGCTGCCCCCGGAGCTGGACTTCGCGGGCATGTTCCACGGCGTCGACGAGCGGGTGCCGGTGGATGGCCTGAAGTTCGGCGTGCGGGTCCTTGACCGGTTCATCGACGCGTCCTGAATCGGACCTGCGATACGAAAGTATTCGCTCGCTCGTGCGGAACAGACTGGGAAGAGTGAATGCGACGATAAGCTCGTAGCCTCATTACTCCCTCCTCGTTACAGGTAATGCGATCGCAAGATGGGTCGCTTTGCCAACTAGGAGGAATAATGATCAAGAAGGTCGTCGCTGCTGCGGCTGCCACCGGTGGGCTGGTTCTCGCGGGCGCGGGCCTGGCCGTCGCCGACTCGGGTGCCCAGGGTGCTGCCGTGCACTCCCCGGGTGTCCTGTCCGGCAACGTTGTTCAGGTGCCCGTTCACGTCCCGGTGAACGTCTGCGGCAACACGGTCTCCGTGATCGGTCTGCTGAACCCCGCCTTCGGCAACACCTGCGTCAACAAGTGACGCTTCCCCCTTTCTGAGGGGAGCTCAAAAGCCATCGGTCCCGGAGCGCGTGCCATGCGCTCCGGGACCGAACGCTTCTTTCGAGTAATTCGAGAAGAATTCGAGACAGGGTCGAAGGTAGGTATTCAGCAATGCGACAGGTCACCCGCAAGGGTCTGATGACCGTGGCGGCCGCGACCGGCGTGATCGCCGCCGCGGGCGGCTCCGCTTACGCCGACTCGGGCGCGCACGGCTCCAGTTCGGGCTCGCCCGGCGTGCTCTCCGGGAACACGGTGCAGGCGCCGGTGCACGCGCCGGTCAACGTCTGCGGGAACACGGTCAACGTCATCGGTGTCCTCAACCCGTCGGTGGGCAACTCGTGTGCCAACAAGGGCGGTGGATCGCCGTCGGGCGGCCACGGCGGCTCGCACGCGGGCGGCCACGCCAGTGACTCGCCGGGCGTCGGCTCGGGCAACCACGTCCAGGTGCCGATCCACGTGCCGGTGAACGCCTGCGGCAACAGTGTCGACGTCATCGGCGTCGGCAACCCCACCACGGGCAACGACTGCGCGAACGGCTCCGGCGGGCATCACACCGACCCGCCCGGCGGCGGATACGAGACGCCCCCCGGTAACCCGGGCGAGCCCGGGAACCCCGGCAACCCTGGTGAGCCCGGCAACCCTGGTGAGCCGGGGAACCCTGGTGAACCTGGTGAGCCCGGTAACCCGGGGGAGCCCGGTACCCCCGGCAACCCCGGTAACCCGGGGGAGCCCGGTACCCCCGGCAACCCGGGCAACCCTGGGAACCCTGAGAACCCGGGCAACCCCGAGAACCCCGGCAACAAGCCGGGCGGCCAGTTCGTCACCCAGCCCAAGGGCGACGCCCAGCTCGCCGAGACCGGCAGCGAACTGCCGCTCGGCCTCGCCCTGCCGGCCGGCGCGGGCGCGCTGCTGGCGGGCGTGATCCTCTACCGCAAGGCGCGGGCCTCGGCCTGACCCCCACGGCAAACGGAGCGGGCCCCGCCGATGCGGGGCCCGCTCCCGTGTACGCCTTCTCCCGGTGCGCCGTCTCAGCTCACCACGTGGCCCGCACCTGGCGGATGATCCGCCGGCGCAACCGCACCTTGCGGCTGCCGTCGCGCAGCAGGCTCAGACGGTGCAACTCCCAGTGTCCGTACTCGGCGTGGTCCGTCAGCAGACGTGCCGTTTCCTTGCGGGAGACCCCGCGCGGTACGTACACGTCGACAAATTCGTATTCCGGCATCGCATCTATTGTGCGGGCTGGGGCCTGGTACGGATAGCGTCTGCACTATGTCTGATGCTGCGCAGCCCACCGCTGCCGAGGTACGCGCCGCCGCCGAGGCGGTCAAGACCGCGCTCGACCGCCACCTGGCCGCGGTCGAGGGCAGGTCGGGAGAGGACGACCCGGCCGTCTACGAGGCGTTCAACCAGCTGGCCGCGGCCGCAGAGGTGTACGACGAACTGCTCTACGACCGATACGACGAGGTCACCCCCTTCGAGATCCCCGGCGCGGAGGACACGCTGCCCCCGTACGCGGGCCCCGAGGAACCGAACGCGCTGAGCGTACTGATCCGCCGCGACTACGCGGTGGCGGAGCCACAGCGTCTCCTGGCGCAGGCGCAGCGGATCGAGGCCGCGGAAGGCGAGGACGGCCCGGCCGCCTCCGGGACGACCCATGGCGCGCTCGGCCTGCTGTTCGGCGAGTTCGAGCCCGACGAGATCGCCTCCCGGCACAAGGAGTTCGGGCTCGAGGAGGGCGACTCCACGCTCTGGGTGATGGCGGCGGACGAACCGGCCGACCCCGGAGAGTGGCTGGAGGCCCCGTTCGAGCAGGTCGATCCGCAGCAGGTGGTCTGCCGCTTCGACGTCAGCGCCGTCTTCGACGATGTCGAGGACGACGATGTCGACGATGACGACGGGGACGTCCTCGACACCGACCTGGACGAGGACGAGGACCTGGAGCGCCTGGACGCGGACCGCCGCTGAGCGCACCCGGCGGCGGTGGTCACGGGGACGGCCCCGTGACCACCGCCGTTGTCAGCCGCCGTCGACCTGCGGAGCCAGCAGCACCGGAAGCCGGGTCGTCCGGGGCTTCGCCGTCACCTCGGCCACGGCCCTGGGCAGCGCCTGTTCCACGCCGTGCACCACGGACAGATGGCGCTCGGCCCGCCCGAACGCCGTGTACACCCAGGGCCGGCTGAGCGCCTGCGCGGCATCGCCGGGCAGCACCACGACCGCCGCGGGCCACCGGCTTCCCACCGCCTGGTGCGCGGTCAGCGCCCAGCCGTGCCGTACAGACTGCTCCACCCGCTCCTTGGGTACGACGACGGCCTCGCCCTCGCACGACAGGTGGAGCCCCTCGGCGTCCGCCTTCACCACCCGGCCCGGCAGCGCACGGCCCGGCACGGGGGAGTGGACGATGCGGTCACCGGGGTCGAAGCCGCCGAAGCGGCCCGGGCCCGGATTGAGCCGCTCCTTCAACGCCGTGTTGAGCGCGCGGGTGCCGACGGCGCCGCCGTGCCCCGGTGTGATCACCTGGGTCTCCTCGGCCGGTACGCCGATCACCCGCGGCACCGAGTCGACGACGAGCTGCACCGCCCGGTGCACCGCCTCGCCCGCGTCCCGCACCGGCACGATCACGATCTCCTTGCCGGGTGCCTCGACCTGGTTCAGCTCGCCGATGCCGATCCCCGAGATCAGCTCGCCCAGCGGCCCGGGATCCGGCCGCCGCGAGGCGACCTGCGGGCAGATCCGCGCCGCGAGCAGATCCGCGAACACCCGCCCCGGCCCCACGGACCACAGCACCGCCGGGTCCCCGGCCAGCACCAGCCGTGCCCCGTCGGGCAGCGACTCCGTCAGCAGCGCCGCCGTCTCGACGTCCAGCTGCGGCGCGTCGAGCACGATGAGCAGATCGAGATCCAGGGCCCCGTCGGCGTCCCGGCCGGGTCCTTCGAGGCCGGCGAGCAGCCCGGAGACGGTGGTGACGGAGGAGCGGTCCTGATCCGCTGCGTCGTCCGGACCGGAGCCCAGCAGGGCGGCGAAGCGGGTGCGGCCGATCGGGCCGTGTGTGGCGGCCCAGGCGCGCAGCCCGAGGGAGTGCGCGGCGCTCAGCAGCGCGGCCGGTTCGGCCGAAGAGGCCTCCCCACCGGTGTGCAGGACCAGGCCGTGACCGGCGACCGCGCGCAGCAGCTCCGCCGCCGACCCCTGGGCCTCGGCGGCGACCCGCTCCCACTCCTCGGCCGAACCGTCCTGCTTGGGCGCCGAGTTGACCAGCCGGGCCAGACCGTCGGCCAGGCTCTCCTCCGCGAGCGCGTACCGCTCGAGCCCGACCAGGACACGGACCGGGCGCTCCTCGTCCTCCTCGGAGTCGTCCTCCGAGTCGTCCTGCTTCGCCCGGGCCGGCGCACCGGGCTCCTCCAGGGCGTCCTGGAAGACCAGCGCGTCGCCCTCCGCGATCGTGTCCTGCACCGCGCTGTCGGGCTCCGGCACGCCCCGCTGGGCCAGGGCCGCGAGGAGCGCCGGCATCTCCAGGGCGGTGTGCCCGGCCAGCGCGGCCTGCTCCAGGAGCCAGACGGTGACGGCCCGGCCCCGTCGCTCGTCGTCCGGGCCGCACTCGGCGCCGAGCAGCGCCCGCGCGAACCCGTCGGCCTGCTCGGGCCGCACACCGGCGACCCGCAGCAACTGCCAGGGGTCCGCCCGCAGCCGCTCGTCCGCACCCTCGCCGAGTGCCTCGGTCACCTGCGGCGCGAGCGTCTCCGGGGCACCGCCCTCGCCGAGCACCCGCCGCACGGCCTGCACCGCCTCCGGCGCGGGAGCCTGCGACGCGGTGACGGTCTCGGCCGGCACCGGCTGCGGTCGCCGTACCGGCTCCGGGGCGGAGCGCCGGGGGGCCGGCGCGGGCTCCTCGAACACCGTGGCCGCCGGCTTCTCACCGCCCTCCACGGCCCGTACGGCGGCGAGCAGATCGGCGGCCTTGCCGCTCAGCTTGGTGCCGCTGTCGATCGGCGCCTTCTTCTCGGCCTTCCGCTGCTCGATGCGCTCCCGCTCGGCCTGCTGGGCCCGCAGCTCGGCCTCGGCCTCGGACACCTGACCGGCATCGGCCGCGTCCCCCTGGGCCTCCTCGGTCTCCGCACCACCGGTCGGCGTCCCCGGCTCGTCGTCCTCCGTGGTCTCCGGCTCCGTGCTCACAGCGTGCTCCAGTCGTGATCGGGATAGCGGTGCACGGGCGCCGACACATCGTCGAGCGCCCGGCAGATCTCGTCAGGAAGACTAAGGGCCTCCACTGACAACGCGGCCGTGAGCTGCTGCGCGTTGCGCGCGCCGACGACGGGAGCGGCCACCCCCGGCCGGTCACGGACCCACGCCAGGGCCACCTGGAGCGGCGTCACCGCGAGGCCGTCGGCGGCGGTCGCCACGGCGTCCACGATGCGGCTCGCCGTGTCGTCGAGGTACGGCGCGACGAACGGGGCGAGGTGCTCCGAGGCGCCGCGCGAGTCCGACGGAGTGGTGTCGCCCCGGTACTTGCCCGTCAGCACCCCACGCCCCAGCGGGGAGGACGGCAGCAGCCCGATGCCCAGGTCCAGCGCGGCCGGCAGCACCTCGCGCTCGATGCCGCGCTGGAGCAGCGAGTACTCCAGTTGCGTACCCGCCAGCCGGGTCCGGGTGCCGGGGGAGGCGAGCTGCCAGGTGCCGGCCTTGGCCAGTTGCCAGCCGCAGAAGTTGGAGACGGCGGCGTAGCGGGCGCGGCCGCTGGCGACCGCGAGGTCCAGGGCCTGGAGGGTCTCCTCCAGCGGGGTGTCCGGGTCGAAGGCGTGCACGTGCCACAGGTCGACGTAGTCGGTTCCGAGCCGGGAGAGCGAGGCGTCCAGCGCGGAGAGCAGATGGCCGCGGGAGCCGTCGAAGCGGCGGTCGGGGTCCGGCACGCTGCCGGCCTTGGTCGAGATGACCAGGTCCCGGCGGGGCACCAAGCCGTCTATGAGCCTGCCGAGCAGGTACTCGGCCTCTCCGTCGCCGTACACGTCCGCGGTGTCGACGAGGGTCCCGCCCGCTTCCCAGAACGTCTTCATCAGGTCCGCGGCGTCGTGCTCGGCGGTGTCCCGCCCCCAGGTCAGGGTGCCGAGCCCGATCCGCGACACACGAAGGCCGGTGCGGCCGAGATGCCTCTGCTCCATGAACGCCGAGATTACTGGCCAGAACCTACGGTGTGGGGGGCTGTGGACGACGGATTTCCGCGCGCTATGGTCTGCGGACAAGGCACGTTACTGATCGGTAAGGGGAATCGGGATGCAGCTCGGTATCAACCTCGGCTACTGGGGTGCCGGCATGGACGCCGACAATCTGGCCGTCGCCCAGGAGGCCGACCGGCTCGGATACGCCGTCTGTTGGGCCGCCGAGGCCTATGGATCCGACGCCGCCACCGTACTGACCTGGGTCGCCGCCCAGACCGAACGGATCGACGTCGGCTCCGCCATCTTCCAGATCCCGGCCCGCCAGCCCGCGATGACCGCCATGACGGCCGCCACCCTCGACTCGCTCTCCGGCGGCCGCTTCCGGCTCGGCCTCGGCGTCTCCGGCCCGCAGGTCTCCGAGGGCTGGTACGGCGTCAAGTTCGACAAGCCGCTGGCACGCACGCGTGAGTACGTCGAGATCATCCGCAAGGCCATGACGCGCGAGCGCCTGTCGTACGAGGGGCGGCACTGGACGCTGCCGCTGCCCGGCGGCCCGGGCAAGCCCCTCAAGCTGACCGTGCACCCGCAGCGCGAGCACATCCCGCTCTACATCGCCGCGATCGGCCCGAAGAACCTCGAGCAGACCGGCGAGATCGCCGACGGCGCCCTGCTGATCTTCCCCTCCGCCGACCACCTCGAGGACACGGCGATCCAGTACCTGCGGGCCGGCCGTGAGAAGGCGGGCAAGACCCTCGACGGCTTCGACATCTGCCCGACCCTGCCCCTGGCCCTCGGCGAGGACAAGGACGTGACCACGCTCGCCGACACCTTCCGCCCCTACACCGCGCTGTACGTCGGCGGCATGGGCAGCCGCAAGCAGAACTTCTACAACCAGCTCGCCCAGCGCATGGGCTACGAGAAGGAAGCCGCCGAGATCCAGGACAAGTACCTGTCCGGCGACAAGCAGGGCGCCGCGGCCGCCGTACCGCACGACCTGATCGACAAGACGACCCTGCTCGGTTCCGTGGAGCGCATCGCGGACCGGATGAAGGCCTACGCGGAGGCCGGTGTCACGACCCTCACCCTGGCCCCGGCCGGCTTCACGCTCGACGAGCGGATCGCGTCCCTCCGCGCCGGCACGGAGGCCCTGGAGCGCGCCGGGCTCGCCTGACGCGGCTGAGCCCGACGGAGATTTCTGCGGCCGTGGTGGGGGCTCGGGGGTCTTCCCCGCCACGGCCGTCACGCAGAACAACGCGAGGAGCAGCCGAGGGTTACGTCCTCCATTTGGCGGAGTTGTCCGTCGTACCTGTTGCAGCACCGCGCACCCCGCACTTGACTCGTTCTTTGCGGAAACTGCGGAATCCTGCAGCACGCGCACGCGCGCGGGAGAGGTGCCCACGATGCTTTCGGCCAAGAGTCTGTTCCAGGAGATCCTCGCCAACGACGAGTCCTTCGCCCTGTTCTGCTCCATCGCCGCGAGCGGCGAGTCACAGGGCGGCTGGGAGAACGCCCGGATCGCCGCGCTCGTCCCGGAGAGCGAGCGGGAACTCGCTCCCAAGATCACCCGCCACGGTGCCGACGAGGACAAGCACGGGCGGATCTTCAACGCCCTGATGAAGAAGCGCGGCCTCGACCCCGTCCCGGTCCCGCCGGAGACCGACTACACGATGCTCCTGGAGAAGAACGGCATCGGCCTCGCGCACGAGCGTCTGGGGCGCGACGAGCGGCTCGCGGTCCAGGACATCGTCACGTACCTCTCGCACAGCAGGGTCACCGAACAGCGCGCCTCCGAGCAGATGGACCTGCTCCGCAAGCACTTCGCGGACGACCCGGACATCGGCCGCGCGGTCAAGCAGATCTCGGGCGACGAGGACAACCACCTCGCCTACTGCCACGAGGAACTGCTGCGCTTCGCCTACGCGGGCCACGGCCGGGCCATCCAGCGGACCCTTCGCGAGTGCGCGCTCGCCGAGATCCGGGTCTACCGGGACGTCAGCCTCGCGGTCATGGCGAACATGGGCCGCATCCTGGGCTGGTCGAAGGCCAAGTCGGCGGTGCTGGCGGCGGGCATCCACGCGATGTACGCGTACGAACGGCTGGGCGGCTGGCGCCGGATGGTCTCCCTGGAGATGCCCGAGCGCCGTGACGCCCTCGGCGGTCCGGCCTCCGCTGCACCCGAGTTCGCCTGAGGCCCCCCGGTCTACAACCAGCCCCGGCGCTTGAACAGGCGGAAGACCAGCACCTCCAGAACGACCATCAGCACGACGAGGGCCGGGTAGGACCACTCCCAGCGCAGCTCGGGCATGTGCTCGAAGTTCATGCCGTAGATCCCCGCGACCATGGTGGGGATCGCGGCCATGGCCGCCCACGCGGAGATCTTCCGCATGTCGTCGTTCTGCCGGACGCTCATCTGGGCCAGATGCGCCGAGAGGATGTCCGACACCAGCCGGTCCAGGTTCTCCACGGACTCGTTCACGCGTGTGAGGTGGTCGCTGACGTCCCGGAAGAAGGGCCGGGCCCGGTCGTCCACGAACGGCACCGTCACGCCGGACTGCGCCGTGCCCGCCAGCCGGCTCATCGGCAGGGCCAGCGGCCCGGTCGCCCGGCGGAACTCCAGGATCTGGCGCTTGAAGTCGTAGATCCGGGACGCGGTGTTCCGTGAGCCGCCGACTTCCGGCGAGAACACCTCCGCCTCCAGCCCCTCCAGGTCGGCCTGCAACTCGATCGCGACGTCCAGATAGTGGTCGACCGTGGCGTCGGCGATCGCGTACAGCACGGACGTGGGGCCGTTGCCCAGCAGCTCCGGCTCCCGCTCCAGCCGGTGCCGTACGGCCTTGAGCGGGGCGCCCTCGCCGTGCCGGACGGTGACCGCGAACGAGTCGCCCAGGAAGATCATGATCTCGCCGGAGGAGACGGTGTCGCTCCGCGGCTCGTACACCACCGGCTTCAGGACCACGAAGAGCGAGTCGTCGTACACCTCCAGCTTGGGCCGCTGATGGGCCTTGAGGGCGTCCTCGACGGCCAGCGGGTGCAGGCCGAACTCCCGGGTGACATGGTCGAATTCGCGCTCCGTCGGCTCGTGCAGCCCGATCCACACGAAACCGCCCGCCGTACGGGCCTCACCCAGGGCGTCGGAGAAGTCCTCCGGCCCTTCCGTGCGGTGCCCGTCGCGGTAGATGGCACAGTCGACGATCACGAAGCGAGTCTCCCGTCACTCGAACGACACCGTACGCGCGCGTGCGCCTACGCTGGATCGCATGCCCACGTTGATCCTCGTCAGGCACGGACGCTCCACCGCCAACACCGAGGGACTGCTCGCCGGCTGGACGCCCGGTGTCGCCCTCGACGAACGCGGTGCCGCGCAGGCCGCCGCGCTGCCCGGACGGCTCGCCGAGCTGCCCCTCGCCGAGATCGTCGCCAGCCCGCTCCAGCGCTGCCAGGAGACGATCGGGCCCCTTCTTGAGGCCCGGCCGGAACTGAAGCCGCACACCGACGAGCGCATCGGCGAGTGCCACTACGGCGACTGGTCGGGGCGCAAGCTCGCAGAGCTCAAGGACGAGCCCCTGATGGAGGTGGTGCAGGCGCACCCGTCCGCGGCGGCCTTCCCCGGCGGCGAGTCGATGCGGGCCATGCAGACGCGTGCCGCCGAGGCCGTGCGCGAGTGGAACGCGCGCGTGGAGCGCGACCACGGCGCCGACGCCGTCTACCTCATGTGCTCGCACGGCGACATCATCAAGTCCCTCGTCGCCGACGCACTCGGACTTCATCTGGACCTCTTCCAGCGGATTTCCGTTGAACCGTGTTCCATCACCGCGATCCGTTACACACGACTGCGACCGTTTCTCGTCCGCCTCGGCGACACCGGCGACTTCACGTCCCTGGTGCCGCGCGAGGAACCGCCGGGGGACGACGCCCAAGTCGGGGGTGGTGCGGGCGCACCGTGATCGTCGGCCGCAGTAGGGTGAAGCGGTCGCAGCAGTGCCGTTGTCACACGGCCCCCACGATTCCAATGGAGACAGGACGTGTCCCGTCAGGTGTTCCTCTACGACCATCCGGAGCGTTTCGTGGCCGGTACGGTCGGGCTGCCCGGGCGCCGTTCGTTCTTCCTCCAGGCTTCAGCCGGCACCCGGGTGACCAGCGTGGCCCTGGAGAAGACCCAGGTCGCCGCGCTCGCCGAGCGCATGGACGAACTGCTCGACGAGGTCGTACGCCGTAGCGGAGGAAGCGCCTCCGTCCCCGCCGTCGCACCGACGGAGATCAACGACAGCGCCCCGCTGGACACCCCCGTCGAGGAGGAGTTCCGGGTCGGCACCATGGCGCTCGCCTGGGACGGTGACGAGCAGCTCATGATCGTCGAGGCGCAGGCGCTCGTCGAGCTCGACGCCGACTCCGAGGAGGACCTCGCCGAGGCCGAGGAGCGGCTCCTCCAGGACGAGGAGAACGGGCCGCCGATGCTGCGGGTCCGGCTCACCGGCGCGCAGGCGAGGGCCTTCGCCAAGCGCGCCCTCGACGTCGTCAACGCCGGGCGGCCGCCGTGCCCGCTGTGCAGCCTCCCGCTCGACCCGGAAGGACACGTATGTCCGCGCCAGAACGGATACCGCCGCGGAGCGTGACACCTCCTGACGACCCCGCCGAGCTGCTCGCCCGGGGCGAACTCACCGTACGCGGACGCATCCGTGACGCCTCCAACGCCGCCCTGTACTGCACGGTGTCGTACGACGGCCGGGAAGCGGCCTGCGTCTACAAGCCGGTCGCCGGGGAGAGGCCCCTGTGGGACTTCCCCGACGGGACGCTCGCCCAGCGCGAGGTCGCCGCGTACGAGGTCTCCGAGGCGACCGGCTGGGGCCTCGTACCGCCCACCGTGCTGCGCGACGGCCCCTACGGCGAGGGCATGTGCCAGCTGTGGATCGAGGCGGCCCCGGACGCGGAGCTGCTCGCGCTGGTCGACGGGGAGGAACCCGGACCGGGCTGGAAGGCGATCGGGTTCGCCGAGGTCGGCGAGGGACGTACCGCGCTGCTCGTGCACGCCGACGACGAGCGGCTGCGGCGGCTCGCGGTGCTGGACGCCGTGATCAACAACGCCGACCGCAAGGGCGGGCACCTGCTGCCCACCGGCGACGGGCGGTTGTACGGGATCGACCACGGGGTCACCTTCAACGCCGAGAACAAGCTGCGGACCCTGCTGTGGGGCTGGGCGGGGGAGCCCTTCACGCGCGAGGCCGCCGACGTCCTCGAGGGCCTCAGAAAGGATCTGGCCGAAGGCGGGGCCCTCACCGCACGGCTCGAACCGCTGATCACCGGCGCCGAGATCGACGCCGCACGCGCGCGTGTCGGTGCGCTGCTCGCCTCGGGGACGCATCCGGAGCCGAGCGGGGAGTGGCCGGCGATTCCCTGGCCACCCGTGTAGCAGCACAGACGCGGAGCTCGCGCAAGAACGCCTTCTCGGCCGTCCGGACCGCTCCCATTCGTATATGGAACTTCAGTCCGGTTACGCTCATGACATGCATGCCTGGCCCGCTTCCGAGGTCCCCGCCCTGCCTGGTCAGGGCCGCGACCTGAGGATCCACGACACCGCGACCGGCGGTTCGGTCACCCTCGACCCCGGTCCCGTCGCCCGTATCTACGTCTGCGGCATCACCCCGTACGACGCCACCCACATAGGGCACGCGGCGACGTACAACGCGTTCGACCTCGTGCAGCGCGTGTGGCTCGACACCAAGCGGCAGGTTCACTACGTCCAGAACGTCACCGACGTCGACGACCCGCTCCTGGAGCGGGCGCAGCGCGACGGTATCGACTGGGCCGCGCTCGCCGAGAAGGAGACGGTCCTCTTCCGCGAGGACATGACGGCCCTGCGGATGCTGCCGCCGCGGCAGTACATAGGCGCCGTCGAGGCCATACCGGGGATCGTCCCGCTCGTCGAGCGGCTGCGGGACGCGGGCGCGGCGTACGAACTCGAAGGGGACGTCTACTTCTCCGTCGAGTCCGACCCGCACTTCGGCAAGGTCTCGGGTCTGGACGCCGAGGCGATGCGGCTGCTGTCCGCCGAGCGCGGCGGCGACCCGGACCGGCCGGGCAAGAAGAACCCGCTCGACCCGATGCTCTGGATGGCGGCCCGCGAGGGCGAGCCCAGCTGGGACGGCGGATCGCTCGGGCGCGGACGGCCCGGCTGGCACATCGAGTGCGTGGCCATCGCCCTCGACCACCTCGGCATGGGCTTCGACATCCAGGGCGGCGGCTCCGACCTCGCCTTCCCGCACCACGAGATGGGCGCCTCGCACGCCCAGGCCCTCACCGGCGAGTTCCCCATGGCCAAGGCGTATGTGCACGCCGGCATGGTCGCCCTCGACGGCGAGAAGATGTCCAAGTCCAAGGGCAATCTGGTCTTCGTCTCCAAGCTCCGGCACGACGGCGTCGACCCGGCCGCCATCCGGCTCGCGCTGCTCGCCCACCACTACCGCGCCGACTGGGAGTGGACCGACCAGGTCCTCCAGGACGCCGTCGCCCGGCTCGGCCGCTGGCGCGCCGCCGTGTCCCGGCCCGACGGCCCGCCCGCGGAGGCGCTCGTGGAGGAGATCCGCGAGGCCCTCGCGAACGACCTGGACGCCCCGGCCGCGCTCGCAGCGGTCGACCGCTGGGCCGCCCTCCAGGAGGAGAGCGGCGGCACGGACATCGGCGCGCCTGGTGTAGTCTCCCGCGCGGTGGACGCGCTGCTCGGCGTCGCGCTCTAGCCGAGAACCGACAGAAGGGGCGCTTCCCGGCCGGGAAGCGCCCCTTCTGCTGTGACTACGTGCCTCAGTCCTCCGACGACTCCTCGTCGTCCGTGCCCGGCTTGGGCTGGGCCGACGACTCCTCGTCGTCCGTGCCCGGCTTGGGCGGCTTCGGCGGTCGCGTACGGCCGCTGGGGCTGTCCCGCAGATACGACGTGCTGTCGCTGCCGTCCGCCGTCGCGTGTCCGCCGGAGGCGGTCGGTCCGCCGCCGTCCCGGCGTCTCAGATAGCGCTCGAACTCGCGCGCGATGGCCTCGCCCGAGGCCTCCGGCAGCTCGGCGGTGTCCCGGGCCTCCTCCAGCGACTGGACGTACTCGGCGACCTCGCTGTCCTCGGCGGCCAGCTGGTCCACGCCCACCTGCCAGGCGCGCGCGTCCTCGGGCAGCTCGCCCAGCGGGATGCGCACGTCGATCAGGTCCTCCAGGCGGTTCAGGAGAGCCAGCGTGGCCTTCGGGTTCGGCGGCTGCGAGACGTAGTGCGGCACCGCCGCCCACAGCGAGACGGCCGGCACGCCCGCGTGTGTGCACGCCTCCTGGAGGACGCCCACGATGCCCGTGGGGCCCTCGTACTTGGTCTCCTCCAGGTCCATCCGGCGGGCCAGGTCCGCGTCGGACGTCGTCCCGCTGATCGGAACCGGACGGGTGTGCGGGGTGTCCCCGAGCAGGGCGCCCAGGACGACCACCAGTTCCACGCCCAGTTCGTGCGCGAAGCCCAGCAGTTCGTTGCAGAACGAGCGCCACCGCATGGACGGTTCGATGCCCCGGACGAGGACGAGATCGCGGGGCTTGTCCCCGCCGACCCGGACCACCGACAGCCGTGTCGTCGGCCAGGTGATCTTGCGGACGCCCGCTTCCATGAACACCGTGGGACGGTTCACCTGGAAGTCGTAGTAGTCCTCGGCGTCCAGCGCCGCGAACACCTCGCCCTTCCATTCCCTGTCGAGATGAGCGACCGCGGTGGAGGCGGCGTCGCCGGCATCGTTCCAGCCCTCGAACGCGGCCACCATGACCGGGTCGACCAGCTCGGGAACCCCCTCGAGCTCGATCACCCAGTGCCTCCTTCCGACGTACCCTCGCGAACGCCCCAACCTTACGGCGTGCCAAGGGGGCGCCCGCAGCCCCCTCGCAGGGGGAGTGACCCCATCACTGCCCCGTGATCCGCCCCTGAACACCCCGGATTCATCCGAGCTGTCCGTGAGGCTCCGGTCACAGCGTGGAGCGCAGCCACTGCTCCACGCTCGCGATGTGCACGGTCGCCCACGAGCGTGCCGCCTCGGCGTCCCGGTCGCGCAGGGCCGCGAGGATCGCCCGGTGCTCGCGCAGGGTGCGGCCGACGGCGTCCTCCTGGGTGAGGCCGCGCCAGATCCGCGCCCGGGTGGTGGGGCCCGACAGCCCGTCGAGCAGTGAGCAGAGCACGGAGTTGCCCGAGCTGTGCACGATGCCCCGGTGGAACTCCAGGTCGCAGGCGACGAGGTCCTCCACGGACGGGGCTTCGCCGAGCTTGTCCAGCTGGGCCGTGAGCGCGTCCAGCTGCTGCTCGCTGATCCGCAGCGCCGCCATGGCCGTCGCGGCCGGCTCCAGGATGCGGCGTACGGCCAGGAACTCCAGGACCGTGTCGTCGCGGTGGAAGTCCACGACGAAGCTCATCGCCTCCAGGAGGAGTTGCGGGTCGAGGCTCGTCACGTAGGTGCCGTCGCCCTGCCGGACGTCCAGGATGCGGATGAGGGACAGCGCGCGGACGGCCTCCCGCAGGGAGTTGCGGGACAGGCCGAGGTCGGCGGCGAGTTCGCTCTCCTTGGGCAGCCGGTCGCCCGGGCGCAGCGCGCCGGAGACGATCATTCCCTTGATCTTCTCGATCGCCTCGTCGGTGACTGCCATGGCCGGCCTCCTGTCGCTTAAGACCTCCGACGTATCACGTCATTATGCGGGGACGGACACGCGGAGGGGGCGGCTCCGTCGGCGTGGAGCCGCCCCCTCGGGTACGGGTCGAGAATTCGGCCTACTTCTTGTCGAGCAGATCCTGGACCTTGGCGCGGACCTCGTCCGTGGCCAGGCCGCGGATCGTGAGCGTCGTCCGGCGGCGCAGCACGTCGTCCTGCGTCTCGGCCCACTCGTGGTCCCGGGCCCAGGCGACCTGCGCCCAGATCTCCGGGGCGTCCGGGTGCACGCGCTCGGCGAGCTCCGGGCTTTCGTTGGCGATGCGGGCGATGTCGAACGCCAGCGAGCCGTAGTGCGTGGCCAGGTGCTTGGCGGTGTCGGCTCCCATGCGCGGGCCGGGCGCCGGGCGGTCGGTGAGCAGCCGGTGGGCGACCGCGCGCGGATTGGCGATGCCGGGCAGCGGCAGCTTCTTCGGCAGCGAGCTGATCGGCTCGAAGTCGTCGCCCAGCGGGTGGCCCGGCAGCGACTCCAGCTTCTTCATGATCGTGCGGCCGATGTGCCGGAAGGTGGTCCACTTGCCGCCCGCGACGGACAGCATGCCGCCCCGGCCCTCGGTGACGACCGTCTCCCGCTTGGCCTTGGAGGTGTCGCCGGGGCCGCCCGGCAGCACCCGCAGGCCCGCGAAGGAGTAGGTGATGAGGTCGCGGCTCAGCTGCTGGTCGCGGACGGAGAAGGCGGCCTCGTCGAGGATCTGGGATATGTCCTTCTCGGTGACCGAGACATCCGCCGGGTCGCCCTCGAACTCCTCGTCGGTGGTGCCGAGCAGCAGCATGTCCTCCCAGGGGAGGGCGAAGGTGATGCGGTACTTGTCGATCGGGGTGGCGAGCGCGGCCTTCCAGGGAGAGGTGCGCTTCAGGACCAGGTGCGCGCCCTTCGACAGCCGGATGGACGGCGCGGCGTTCGCGTCCTCCATGCGGCGCAGGTGGTCGACCCACGGGCCGGTCGCGTTCAGCACCAGCCGGGCGCTGACGCCGAACTCGTCGCCGGACAGGCGGTCCTTCAGCTCGGCGCCCGTGACGCGGCCCTGGGTGAAGCGCAGGCCCGTCACCTCGGCGTGGTTGAGGACGACCGCGCCCGCCTCCACGGCGCCGCGGACCGTCATCAGCGCCATGCGCGCGTCGTTCATCTGGTCGTCGCCGTACACGGCCACGGCCTTGAGGTTCTCGGTGCGCAGCTCCGGTACGTCCTGCGCGGCCTTGGCCGGGGAGAGCAGATGTCCGACGCCGTCACCGAAGGCGGAGAGCGCGGAGTAGGCGAAGACGCCCGCTCCGAGCTTCGCCGCGCCGTGCGGCCCGCCCTTGTACACGGGCAGGTAGAACGTGAGCGGGTTCGCCAGGTGGGGGGCCACCTGGCGGGAGACCGCACGGCGCTCGAAGTGGTTCTCCGCCACCAGCTTCACCGCGCCGGTCTGCAGGTAGCGCAGACCGCCGTGGAGCAGCTTGGAGGAGGCGGACGACGTGGCACCGGCGAAGTCGCCGGCGTCGACCAGAGCCACCCTGAGGCCGGACTGCGCGGCGTGCCAGGCGGTGGAGATGCCCAGGATGCCGCCGCCGATCACGAGAAGGTCGTACGACGCCTTGGCGAGCTGCTCCCTGGTCTCGGCTCGGCTCGGGTTCGAGCCGGAGGCCGGGTGCGTCCCCAGGGCAGGTACGGACTGCAGGGTGGACTGAGTGGTCATGCTGTTTCTTACTCCTCGTCCTCGAGCCAGCCCATGGTCCGCTCGACGGCCTTGAGCCAGCTCTTGTACTCACGGTCGCGGTGCTCCGCGTCCATGCGGGGGGTCCACTCGGCGGCCCGGCGCCAGTTGGCGCGCAGGTCGTCGGTGCTGTTCCAGAAGCCGACGGCGAGGCCGGCGGCGTAGGCGGCGCCGAGGCAGGTGGTCTCGGCGACCATCGGGCGCACCACGGGGGCGTCCGCGAAGTCCGAGAGCGTCTGCATCAGCAGGTTGTTGGAGGTCATGCCGCCGTCGACCTTGATCGCCGCGAGCTCGACGCCGGAGTCCTTCGTCATGGCGTCGGTGATCTCACGGGTCTGCCAGGCCGTGGCCTCCAGGACGGCGCGTGCGAGGTGCGCCTTGGTGACATACCGGGTGAGGCCGGCGATCACACCGCGGGCGTCGGAGCGCCAGTACGGGGCGAACAGACCGGAGAAGGCCGGCACGAAGTAGGCGCCGCCGTTGTCCTCGACCGAGAGCGCGAGCGTCTCGATCTCGGCGGCGGTGGAGATCAGGCCCATCTGGTCGCGCATCCACTGCACCAGCGAACCGGTGACGGCGATCGAGCCCTCCAGGGCGTAGACCGCCTTCTCGTCGCCGATCCGGTAGCCGACCGTGGTCAGCAGCCCGTTGTACGAGTTGACCGGCTTCTCACCGGTGTTCATCAGCAGGAAGGTGCCGGTGCCGTACGTCGACTTGGCCTCGCCCTCGGCGAAACAGGTCTGGCCGAACAGGGCCGCCTGCTGGTCGCCGAGCGCGGAGGCGACCGGGATGCCGCCGAGCAGGTCACCGAGCTTGCCGCCGGTGATCGCGCCGTAGACCTCGGCGGAGGAGCGGATCTCGGGCAGCATGGCCAGCGGGACGCCGATGGACTCGGCGATCTTCTCGTCCCACTGCATGGTGTGCAGGTTCATCAGCATGGTGCGGGACGCGTTGGTCACGTCGGTGACGTGCTTGCCGCCGTTGACACCGCCGGTCAGGTTCCAGATGACCCAGCTGTCCATGGTGCCGAAGAGGATGTCGCCCGCCTCGGCGCGCTCGCGCAGGCCCTCGACGTTGTCGAGCAGCCAGCGGGCCTTGGGGCCGGCGAAGTACGAGGCCAGCGGAAGGCCGGTCTCGCGGCGGAAGCGGTCCTGGCCGACGTTGCGGCCGAGCTCCTTGCAGAGGGCGTCGGTGCGGGTGTCCTGCCAGACGATGGCGTTGTGGACGGGCTCACCGGTGTTCTTGTCCCAGAGCAGAGTGGTCTCGCGCTGGTTGGTGATGCCGATGGCCTTGATGTCGTCGCGGGTGATGCCGGCCTTCGCGACGGCCCCGGCGACGACCTCCTGGACGTTGGTCCAGATCTCGGTGGCGTTGTGCTCGACCCAGCCCGGCTTCGGGAAGATCTGCTCGTGCTCCTTCTGGTCGACGGAGACGATCCGGCCGTCGCGGTCGAAGACGATGCAGCGGGAGGAGGTCGTGCCCTGGTCGATGGCGGCGATGAAGGGGCCGGCGGTGTGCGCGTCGGTCACTGTGTGCTCCTGGAAGTTCCGTGTGTGTGGGGCTTTACGTACGGCGCGTGCTGAGAGTTTCGCGAGGCGCGGGAAAGACTGCCGCTCCTGCGCGAGAAAGACCGCTCCTAAGCGAATGCGACGTTGTAGATGCCTGCGGCGATGGCCCCGCCGATGAGCGGACCGGCCACCGGGATCCAGGCGTAGCCCCAGTCGGAGCCGCCCTTGTTGGGCAGCGGCAGCAGGGCGTGCACGATACGCGGACCGAGGTCACGGGCCGGGTTGATCGCATACCCCGTCGGGCCGCCGAGAGACAGACCGATCGAGACCACCACGAGCGCGGTGATCAGGGCACCCAGGGTGCCCAGGCCGTTGCCCTTGTCGTTCAGGCCCTGCGTGAGGATGGCGAGCACCAGCACGACCGTGCCGATGATCTCCGTGGCAAGGTTCTGCCAGGCCACCCGGACCTCGGGCCCGGTGGAGAAGACGCCCAGCACGGGGCCGGCGCCCTGCTCCTGGGCCTCGACGGCCTTGGCGGCGGTGTCCTGCGCACCCGGACCGCCGACGATCTCGCGGTCGGTGAGGTGGGCGTGGAACTGACCGTAGTAGGCGATCCAGACCAGGCCCGCGCCGATCATGGCGCCGAGGATCTGTCCGGCCCAGTAGACCGGGACGTTCTTCCAGTCGCCGTCCTTGATGGCGAGCGCGAGCGTCACGGCCGGGTTGAGATGGGCGCCGGACAGCGGCGCCGTGGTGTAGACCGCCGTGAGCACCGCGAAGCCCCACCCGAAGGTGATGGCGAGCCAGCCGGCGTTACGGGCCTTGGAGGCCTTCAGTGTGACGGCGGCGCAGACTCCGCCGCCGAGGAGGATGAGTATGGCGGTACCGATGGTCTCGCCGATGAAGATGTCGGAGCTGGACACCCGCGACTCCTTTGTCCTTCGTCCAGGGGGAAGTTCGATACCGGCCTGGCGTTGTCCCACTCTAGCGCGTATTGCCGGTAGCTGTTCGACAATGTCGACCGATGGACGGGAGTCTTGCTTCGGGGTTACGAGCACGTCAAGAGCTCTGTTGTCGAAAACACGATCGTTACTGATCGCTGCCCATCCCGTGGATCTCCGATGCCCAGGGCCGCGGACATGCCGAGGACCGGAACGCCGTACGACGCCCCGGTCCCGCTGTGTACCGTCAGAACCGCCCGGCGCCCAGGTCCCGCGACACCGCGCGGGCGCAGTCCCGCACGGCCGCGATCAGCTCCGGCCGCACCGCGCCCTCCTCGTCGGACCGGCACAGCCGCTCCACGGCGCCGGTGATGCCGACCGAGCCGACGGGCATGCGCCGCCGGTCGTGGATGGGCGCGGCGAGGGAGGCGACTCCCTCCCAGGTCTCCTCGACGTCCGCCGCGTAGCCACGCGCGCGCGTGAGGTCGAGGATGTGCTCGAAGTCCTCCGGCTCGCACACGGTCCGGTCGGTGAACGCCTTGCGGTCGTTCTCCAGGGCCTCGCTGTGCGCCACCGGGTCGTAGGCGGACAGCACCTTGCCCAGGGCCGTGGAGTGCAGCGGCTGCATGGCCCCGATCTCCAGGACCTGCCGGCTGTCGTCGGGCCGGAAGACGTGGTGCACGATCAGTACGCCCTGCTGGTGCAGGACGCCCAGATAGACGCTCTCGCCGCTGGAGCGGGCCAGGTCGTCGGCCCACACCAGGGCGCGCGCCCGCAGTTCGTGCACATCGAGGTAGGTGGTGCCCAGGCGCAGCAGCTCCGCGCCCAGCTGATAGCGCCCGGAGGCGTCGTCCTGCTCCACGAAACCCTCCTGCTGGAGGGTGCGCAGGATGCCGTGGGCGGTGCCTTTGGCCAGGCCCAGCGACGAGGCGATGTCCGACAGGCCGAGCCGTCGCTCGCCGCCCCCGAGCAGCCGCAGCATCGCGGCCGCCCGTTCGAGCGACTGGATGTTCCGTGCCATCGCCGTACTGCCTCCGTCCCCTTCGACCGCCGACAAGCGCCGCCGCAGCCCTCGTTCGGCAATGTCGAACACTACCGGTCGTTGCCGACCTCTCGCTAATGCCCGGACGCCATTTGTTGCGTCACAGAGGGTTCATCGGACGCCCGACGGCCGCCCCGCCGCCATCGGCGTCCGCGTCGTGGACGCGCTGCCCATCCAAGCCGACTCCCGGTTACGCTGGCGCGGTGCGCCGTTCCCCGGATGCCCTCCGGATGTCCGGGAAGCCGCAAAGCCGACAGCCGTCGCATCCGAGGGAGCCCTTTACATGGCCTCGTTGCCGCTGACCCCTTCCGCAGACAGCCGGACCCGTGTGTCCGCGCTCCGAGAGGCCTTGGCCACCCGTGTGGTGGTGGCCGACGGAGCCATGGGCACCATGCTCCAGGCGCAGGACCCCACGCTCGAGGACTTCGAGAATCTCGAAGGCTGCAACGAGATCCTGAACCTGACGCGGCCGGACATCGTCCGTTCGGTCCACGACGCGTACTTCGCGGTGGGCGTGGACTGCGTCGAGACCAACACCTTCGGCGCCAACCACACGGCCGCGGCGGAGTACGAGATCTCCGACCGCGTGCACGAGCTGTCCGAGGCGGGTGCCCGGATCGCCCGCGAGGTGGCCGACGAGTACGCCGCCCGGGACGGCCGGCCGCGCTGGGTGCTCGGCTCCGTCGGCCCCGGCACCAAGCTGCCCACGCTCGGCCACGTCGCGTACGCCACCATCCGCGACGGCTACCAGGCCAACGCCGAGGGCATGCTCGCCGGCGGCGCGGACGCGCTGCTCGTGGAGACCACGCAGGACCTGCTCCAGACGAAGGCGTCCATCCTGGGCGCCCGCCGGGCCATGGAGGCCACCGGCGTCGACGTGCCCCTGCTCTGCTCGATGGCCTTCGAGACCACCGGCACCATGCTGCTCGGCTCCGAGATCGGCGCGGCGCTGACCGCGCTGGAGCCCCTCGGCATCGACATGATCGGCCTGAACTGCTCCACCGGCCCCGCCGAGATGAGCGAGCACCTGCGCTATCTGACGCGCCACTCGCGCATCCCGCTGCTGTGCATGCCGAACGCCGGCCTGCCGATCCTGACCAAGGACGGCGCCCACTTCCCGCTCGACGCCGAGGGCCTGGCCGACGCCCAGCAGAACTTCGTCCAGGACTACGGCCTGTCCCTGGTCGGCGGCTGCTGCGGCACCACCCCCGAGCACCTGCGCCAGCTGGTGGAGCGCGTCCGGGACGTCACCCCGAGCGAGCGCAGCCCGCAGCCCGAGCCGGGTGCCGCCTCCCTCTACCAGAGCGTGCCGTTCCGGCAGGACACCTCCTACCTGGCCATCGGCGAGCGCACCAACGCCAACGGCTCGAAGAAGTTCCGCGAGGCCATGCTGGACGCCCGCTGGGACGACTGCGTGGAGATCGCCAGGGAGCAGATCCGCGAAGGCGCGCACATGCTCGACCTGTGCGTCGACTACGTCGGCCGGGACGGCGCCGCCGACATGGAGGAACTGGCCGGCCGCTTCGCCACCGCCTCCACCCTGCCGATCGTGCTGGACTCCACCGAGATCGACGTCATCCAGGCCGGCCTGGAGAAGCTCGGCGGCCGCGCGGTGATCAACTCGGTGAACTACGAGGACGGCGACGGCCCCGAGTCCCGCTTCGCCAAGGTCACCCAGCTCGCCAAGGAGCACGGCGCCGCCCTCATCGCGCTGACCATCGACGAGGAGGGCCAGGCCCGCACCGCCGAGAAGAAGGTCGAGATCGCCGAACGGCTCATCGACGACCTGACCGGGAACTGGGGCATCCACGAGGAGGACATCCTCGTCGACTGCCTGACCTTCACCATCTGCACCGGCCAGGAGGAGTCCCGCAAGGACGGCATCGCCACCATCGAGGGCATCCGCGAGCTGAAGCGGCGCCACCCGAAGGTGCAGACCACGCTCGGCCTGTCCAACATCTCCTTCGGCCTCAACCCGGCCGCCCGCATCCTGCTCAACTCCGTCTTCCTCGAGGAGTGCGTCAAGGCGGGCCTGGACTCGGCGATCGTGCACGCCAGCAAGATCCTCCCGATCGCCCGCTTCAGCGAGGAAGAGGTCGGAACGGCCCTCGACCTGATCTACGACCGCCGCGCCGAGGGCTACGACCCGCTCCAGAAGCTCATGCAGCTGTTCGAGGGCGCCACCGCCAAGTCCCTCAAGGCCGGCAAGGCCGAGGAACTGGCCGCCCTGCCGCTGGACGAGCGCCTGAAGCGGCGCATCATCGACGGCGAGCGCAACGGCCTGGAGGCCGACCTGGACGACGCCCTCCAGGAGCGCTCCGCCCTCGACATCGTCAACGCGACCCTGCTGGACGGCATGAAGGTCGTCGGTGAGCTTTTCGGCTCCGGCCAGATGCAGCTGCCGTTCGTCCTCCAGTCCGCAGAGGTGATGAAGACGGCCGTCGCCCACCTCGAACCGCACATGGAGAAGACCGACGAGGCCGGCAAGGGCACCATCGTCCTGGCCACCGTCCGCGGCGACGTGCACGACATCGGCAAGAACCTCGTCGACATCATCCTGTCCAACAACGGCTACAACGTCGTCAACCTCGGCATCAAGCAGCCGGTCTCCGCGATCCTGGACGCCGCCGAGGAGCACAGGGCCGATGTCATCGGCATGTCCGGACTCCTGGTCAAGTCCACCGTGATCATGAAGGAGAACCTGGAGGAGCTGAACCAGCGCGGACTGGCGGCGAACTTCCCGGTCATCCTCGGCGGCGCCGCCCTCACCCGGGCCTACGTCGAGCAGGATCTGCACGAGATCTACGAGGGCGAGGTCCGCTACGCCCGCGACGCCTTCGAGGGCCTGCGCCTGATGGACGCCCTGATCGGCGTCAAGCGGGGCGTGCCGGGAGCGAAGCTGCCCGAGCTGAAGCAGCGCCGCGTCCGGGCCACCGCCCAGGCCGTGGTCGAGGAGCGCCTTGAGGAGGGGCACGTCCGCTCCGACGTCGCCACCGACAACCCCGTCCCCGAGCCGCCCTTCCAGGGCACGCGCGTGATCAAGGGCATCCAGCTCAAGGAGTACGCGAGCTGGCTCGACGAGGGCGCCCTGTTCAAGGGCCAGTGGGGCCTGAAGCAGAACCGCGCCGGAGACGGCCCGTCGTACGAGGAGCTCGTCGAGACCGAGGGCCGGCCCCGGCTGCGCGGCCTGCTGGACCGGCTCCAGACGGAGAACCTGCTGGAGGCGGCCGTCGTCTACGGCTACTTCCCGTGCGTCTCCAAGGACGACGACCTGATCCTTCTGGACGAGCGGGGCAACGAGCGCACCCGCTTCACCTTCCCGCGCCAGCGCCGGGGCCGTCGCCTGTGCCTGGCCGACTTCTTCCGCCCGGAGGAGTCCGGCGAGACGGACGTCGTGGGCCTCCAGGTCGTCACCGTCGGCTCGCGCATCGGCGAGGAGACCGCCCGGATGTTCGAGGCCAACGCCTATCGCGACTACCTCGAACTGCACGGGCTGTCCGTGCAGTTGGCCGAGGCGCTCGCCGAGTACTGGCACGCGCGCGTGCGTTCCGAACTCGGCTACGCCGGCGAGGACCCGGACGAGATGCAGGGCATGTTCGAGCTGAAGTACCGGGGCGCCCGCTTCTCCCTCGGCTACGGCGCCTGCCCCAATCTGGAGGACCGCGCCAAGATCGCCGACCTGCTCCAGCCGGAGCGCATCGGCGTCCACCTGTCCGAGGAGTTCCAGCTGCACCCCGAGCAGTCCACGGACGCCATCGTGATCCACCACCCGGAAGCGAAGTACTTCAACGCCCGCTGAGCCGCCCCACCGGGCACACGGGCCAAAAGAGGCGCTTCGTCCGCGCACGACGTAGACTGGTCGGTCCACCGCAGGCCGGTTCCCCTCGTGGGAACCGGCCTGAACGTCCCTCAAGGAGGTACGTGGATGACCAGTACGGTCCCCGCGCTCGGAACCCGCACGGCCGAGGGCTCCGCCCTGCAGGCGGTGCTCCTCGACATGGACGGCACTCTGGTGGACACGGAGGGCTTCTGGTGGGACGTCGAGGCGGAGGTCTTCGCCTCCCTCGGCCACACGCTCGACGAGTCCTGGCGCCATGTCGTGGTCGGCGGCCCCATGACCCGCAGCGCGGGCTTCCTGATCGAGGCCACCGGCGCAGACATCACCCTCGACGAGCTCACCGTGCTGCTCAACGACGGCTTCGAGGACCGCATCGACCGCGCCCTGCCGCTGATGCCCGGCGCCGGCCGGCTGCTGGCCGAGCTGTACGAGTACGAGATCCCGACGGCCCTGGTCTCCGCCTCGCACCGGCGCATCATCGACCGGGTGCTGACCTCGCTGGGCGCGCACCACTTCCGTCTGACGGTGGCCGGTGACGAGGTGCCGCGCACCAAGCCCCACCCCGACCCGTACCTGGCGGCCGCCGCCGGACTCGGCGCGGATCCGGCCCGGTGCGCCGTCATCGAGGACACCGCGACCGGGGTCGCCGCCGCCGAGGCCGCGGGCTGCCACGTCGTGGCGGTGCCCTCCGTGGCCCCCATCACCCCGGCCCTCCGCCGTACGGTCGTCACCTCCCTCGAAGAGGTCGACCTGACATTTCTGCACGGGCTGATGACGGAAATGCGCTAGCCGTTCACCCAGCGTGCGGCGGAGTTAAGGCGGTAATTTCGCAGATGAATTCGACCCTCTCCGGGCGATCTCCGGACGGTCGAATTACCGTACTCCGGAACCCGTTTGCGGTGTGACGTTCCCCACGCGGTCAGGGGTCGACAGCGGATTCGGCATGTGCCCTGGGGGGCTGTTGACGTGCCCTTGTGTCCCGATTGGTGGAACGCTGTACCAAAGCTTCCGCCATCGGGTTTTCGGTGTGTCCACGCCCGGTTCCGCAGCGTGATGAGGGCTCAACTCCGGTCGCTGCGAACCTTCCTGCCAGCCCGGACTAATCTCGTTGCGAGAACATCGCCCCACCCCCCGTGATCCGCTGCGCCACCCCTGCATGCCGGGTACACGGAGTCGACAGCTCTGGAGAAACTCGAGCATGAACCGCAAGACTTTGGTGCTGCCGGCCGTGATCGGCCTGCTCGCGCCGGTGCTCGCCGCTTGCGGCGGGTCCGACAGCGGGAGCGACGACGGCGGCGCGATCGTCGTCGGCACCACGGACCGGTTCACCGCCTCGAAGGACGCCCCCGCACCCCTCGACCCGGCGTACGCCTACGACGTCGGCACCTGGAACATCCTGCGCCAGACCGTGCAGACCCTGATGATCCAGCCGCGCGGCGAGGGCGACCCGGTGCCGGAGGCGGCCGAGAGGTGCGGCTTCACCGACACCGGCAACGAGCGCTACGCCTGCACCCTGCGCGACGGCCTGAAGTTCGCGAACGGCGACCCCGTCACCGCGTCCGACGTGAAGTACTCCATCGACCGCGCCCGCTCCCTCAAGGCCGACAGCGGCGTGTTCGCGCTGCTGTCCACCATCGACACCGTCGAGACGCAGGGCGACCGCGACGTCGTCTTCCACCTGAAGAACGCCGACGCCACCTTCCCGTACAAGCTGTCGACCCCGGTCGCCGGCATCGTCGACCCCGACGACTACCCGAAGAACGGGCTGCGCGACGGCTTCGACCTCGAAGGCTCCGGCCCGTACACCCTCAAGGCCGACGTCGAGAACGACGAGCTGGTCCGGGCCGAGTTCACCCGGAACCCCGACTACAAGGGGAGCCTGAAGGTGAACAACGACAAGATCGACATGGTCTCCTTCAAGGACACCGACGCCATGGGCGAGGCGATCGACAAGGGCGACATCGACCTGATGACCCGCACCATGTCGCCGGACCAGATCCGCAAGCTCTCGGGCGACGCGGACACCGGCATCGACCTCGTCGAGATGCCCGGCCTGGAGATCCGCTACCTGGGCTTCAACACGGACGCCCCGACCGTCGAGTCCAAGGCCGTGCGCCAGGCGATGGCCCAGGTCGTCAACCGCAGCGCGCTGGTCTCCAAGGTCTACGGCTCCCAGGCCGAGCCGCTGTACTCGCTGGTCCCGGCCAGCGTCACGGGCCACTCCAACTCGTTCTTCAACAAGTACGGCGACGCCAACGTCACCAAGGCCCGCTCCCTGCTCAACCAGGCGAACATCACCACGCCGGTGAAGCTGACGCTGCACTACACGACCGACCACTACGGCCCGGCCACCAAGAAGGAGTTCGAGGTCCTGCGCGACCAGCTGAACTCCAGCGGCCTGTTCGACGTAGGTATCAAGGGAACGCCGTGGGACACGTTCCGCCCGGCCGAGAAGAAGGGTGAGTACGACGTCTACGGTATGGGCTGGTTCCCCGACTTCCCGGACGCCGACAACTTCCTCGCGCCGTTCCTCGACAGGGACAACACCCTTGGCTCGCCGTACGACAACAGCCAGATCCGCAACACCCTGATCCCGGAGTCCCGCCGCGAGGCGGACCGGTTGTCCGCCTCCACCAGCCTGACGGACATTCAGGATATCGTCGCCTCCGACGTGCCGGTGCTGCCGCTGTGGCAGGGCAAGCAGTACGTCGCCGCGCGCGACGACATCACGGGTACCGCCTACGCGCTCAACTCCGCGTCGACGCTCCAGTTGTGGGAGCTCGGCCGGGGCGTGAGCGGCTGACGTACCCGCTGGAACCCCGGGGCCTGTGACCGCGGCCCCCGGGGAGCCGTGCCCCGGAGCCAGGGACATGCTCCGGGTGTTCTCGAGAACCGACGACAAGGCACACACGTGAACATACGCAACCAGTGGCCGGTCCTGCCGATCGTGGCGGGGCTCGCCTCCGGCCTGCTGACCGGCTGCGGCACGGAGAGCGGGGACTCCGCGGGTGAGGGCTCCAACGTGGTGGTGGGGATGTCTGACGACGTCCTGGCCACCGACCCGGCCTCCGGCTACGACCCCGGCTCCTGGCTGTTGTTCAACAACGTCTTCCAGTCGCTGCTCAGCTTCCCCAAGGGCGCCACGGAACCGCAGCCCGAGGCCGCCGAGAGCTGCGCCTTCACCGACACGCAGAGCTCGGTCTACCGGTGCACGCTGAAGGACGGCCTCAAGTTCAGCAACGGCGACGCCCTCACCTCGGAGGACGTCAAGTTCTCCTTCGAGCGGATGCTGAAGATCAACGACCCCGACGGGCCCGCGATCATGTTCCCCACGCTGGACGAGGTGGAGACCCCGGACGAGGCCACGGTCGTCTTCCACCTCAACACGTCCGACGCCACCTTCCCCAGCAAGATCGCCTCCGGCGCCGGCTCCATCGTCGACCACAACGAGTACGACGCGGGCAAGCTGCGCAAGGACGGCGAGGCCGTCGGCTCCGGCCCCTACAAGCTCGACTCGTTCGACGACGGCCAGGCCGTCTTCTCCGTCAACGAGAACTACAAGGGCACCGCCAAGGTGAGCAACACCGGCGTGACCCTGAAGTTCTTCGACGGCGACCAGACCGCCCTGAAGCAGGCCATCGGGAACGAAGAAGTCGACATCGCCTACCGCGGCCTCACCGCGGGCGACATCGCCGACATGGAGAAGGCCGACGACGGCACCGGCACCGAGGTCGTCGAGGGCAGCAGCGCCGAGGTCCAGCACCTGGTGTTCAACATGGACGACCCCGTCGCCGGAAAGCTCGGCGTACGCAAGGCCATCGCCCACCTGCTCGACCGCGAAGCCCTCATCAGGGACGTCTACCAGGGCACGGCGACCCCGCTGTACTCGATCATCCCGGCCGGTGTCGCCGGCCACAACACGGCCTTCTTCGACACCTACGGCGCCCGCCCCTCCCGGTCCAAGGCGGCCGACGCGCTGCGTGCCGACGGCATCACCGGCAAGGTGAAGCTGACCCTCTGGTCGACCCCGTCCCGCTACGGCCCCGCCACCGACCAGGAGTTGACGGCCATCGCCGGCCAGCTCAACGCCAGCGGCCTGTTCGACGCGGACGTCAAGTCGGTCTCCTTCGCCCAGTACGAGAAGGACATCGCGGCCGGCAAGTACGGCGTCTACGTGAAGGGCTGGGTGCCCGACTACCCGGACGCCGACAACTTCACCGCCCCCTTCTTCGGCAAGGGCAACGTGCTGGGCAACAACTACGACAACGACACCATCACCGGCACGCTCATCCCGAGCACCGCCGCCCTGACCAACCGCGCCGCCACCGACAAGGAGTTCGGGGAGCTGCAGGACATCGTCGCCGACGAGCTCCCCGTCCTGCCCGTGTGGCAGGCCAAGCAGTACGCGGTCGCGCGCGAAGGTGTCTACGGCCTGGAGTACTGCCTCGACGCGTCGACCGTGTTCCGCTTCTGGGAGCTGAGCAAGGACGCGTGACGCACACGTGTGAAAGGGCGCCCTCTGCCTCGGCAGGGGGCGCCCTTCACGTTGCCGGCGTCACTGCGCGCCGGGGCGCACCAGCCCGCTCTCGTACGCGTACACCGCCGCCTGCACACGGTCGCGCAGGCCCAGCTTGGTCAGCACGTGCCCGACGTGCGTCTTGACGGTGGTCTCGCTGACGAACAGGTCGGCGGCGATCTCGGCGTTGGACAGTCCGCGCGCCACCAGCTTCAGCACCTCGACCTCGCGGTCGGTGAGCGTGTGCAGCGTGTCCGGCACCGGCTCCTCACCGGAGGGCAGATGCGTGGCGTACTTGTCGAGCAGCCGGCGCGTGATGCTCGGCGCGAGCATCGCCTCGCCCGCGGCCACGACCCGGATCGCCTGCACCAGCTCGTTGGCCGGGGCGTCCTTCAGCAGGAAGCCGCTGGCACCGGCCCGCAGCGCCTCCACCACGTACTCGTCGAGGTCGAAAGTGGTCAGTACCAGCACCTTCGCCGGGCCGTCCCGCTCGGGGCCCGTGATCTGCCGGGTCGCCTCCACACCGTCCATCCGCGGCATGCGGATGTCCATCAGGACCACGTCGGGCTGCAGGGCCCGCACCTGGTCGAGCGCCTGGAGGCCGTCTCCGGCCTCGCCGACGACCGCGATGTCCTGCTCGGCCTCCAGAATCATCCGGAAGCCCGTGCGGAGCAGCGGCTGGTCGTCGACCAGTAGGACACGGATGGCCACGTAAGTCTCCTTAGCTAGTCCGGCCCCATTCTGCCCTGCGCGGGCCCGCCGGACTCCGCCGCCCTCACCGGCAACGGATAGGGCGGGGGAGTACCGCCGAACTCCGGGCAGTGGGCCTGGTGGTCGCACCAGCCGCACAGCTTCGTGGGGCGCGGCCGCCAGTCACCCGTCTCCGTCGCCAGCCGGATCGCCTCCCACAACGCCAGCAGCTTGCGCTCGACCCGCTCCAGGTCGGCGAGGACCGGGTCGTACGTCACCACCTGACCGCTGCCCAGATACACCAGCTGGAGCCGCCGCGGCACCACGTTCTTCAGCCGCCAGACCACGAGGGCGTAGAACTTCATCTGGAACAGGGCGCCCTCGGAGTACTCGGGCCTGGGAGCCTTCCCCGTCTTGTAGTCGACGATCCGGACCTCACCCGTGGGGGCCACGTCGACCCGGTCGATGATCCCGCGCAGCCGCAGCCCCGAGTCCAGCTCGGTCTCGACGAACAGCTCCCGCTCGGCCGGCTCCAGCCGGCTGGGGTCCTCCAGGGAGAACCAGCGCTCCACGAGCCGCTCCGCCTCGCCCAGCCAGCGCGCCAGCCGCTCGCCCTGCGGATCGTCGGCGAACAGTTCCACGACCTCCGGCCGCGACTCGCGCAGCCGGTCCCACTGGCCGGGGATCAGCGACTTCGCCCGCGGCGCGGTGCGCTCGGCCGCCGGGGCGTCGAAGAGCCGCTCCAGGACCGCGTGCACCAGCGTGCCCCTGGTCGCCGCCTCGCTGGGCTTCTCCGGCAGCCTGTCGATGACCCGGAAGCGGTAGAGCAGCGGGCACTGCATGAAGTCGCTCGCACGCGAGGGGGAGAGCGTCGAGGGCGGTATGGCGGTGGGCGCCGTCACGGTCGCCGTCTCCACCGCCGTCTCGATGACCGCCTCCACGGACCCTGCCGGGACCGGCGGATCCACCGCCGCGGCAGGGCTGCTGTCGGGCTGTGGCGCGCCCTCGGTGCTCGTCTCCATGCCCCAGACCATACGGCCCGCCACTGACAGTGACCCGCCCGCGGTCGCGCCGTGTACGACGCCGGGAGCCGGGAAGGGACGGGACGGACGGGAAACACAGGGGTGCCGGGGCGGAACGCGCCCCGACGGACGCATACCATCGACTCGAGACCCTCCCGGCCGGCAGGTGCGGGAGACGCTTCGAACGAGGGGACACCGGTGGACGAGAGCGGCGGGCGCGGGCAGCCGCGGTCCGGCAACGACGAGTCGGCCGAGCGCCACGCAGGGGCTCCGGCCCGGGCCACCGACCCGACCGCCGCCGACGAACAGCCCACGGACGGACGGCGTTTCCCCTCCGAGCAGCACGACGACGCCCCGGAGGCAGGACCCGCGGCGACACCGCCGGCCGGGCCGGCCCGGCCCGAGGACGACTCCACAGCGGACCAGGACTCCGGCGCGGCCGAAGGAGACCGTCCGTCGTTGCGCAAGCCCGGCCCGACGGGAGACTCCGCGACCGGCCAGAACCCCGGTGAGGCCCCGGCCCCGGACCCCGGCGCCCCGGACCACCGGCAGCAGCCCTCCACCCCTGACCCGAACAGCCGCACCGAGCCCGCCGCGCCCGGCCCCGGCGACCGCCCCTTCGCCCACTCCGCCGACGGCAAGGGCCCCGCTCCCCAGCGGCCTCCGGAGCCCCGGGGCGGTCTGCTCATGGGACGGCCCTTCGGGGTGCCCGTGTACGTCGCGCCCAGCTGGTTCCTCGTCGCGGCGCTGATCACCTGGGTGTTCGGCGGGCAGCTGGAGCGCGTCCTGCCCGAGCTCGGCGCCGCCCGGTACCTGGTCTCCCTGTTCTTCGCGGTCGCCTTCTATGCCTCCGTGCTCGTCCACGAACTGGCCCACACCGTCGCCGCCCTCCGCTTCAAGCTCCCGGTCCGCCGCATCCAGCTCCAGTTCTTCGGCGGCGTCTCCGAGATCGAGAAGGAGGCCGAGACCCCCGGCCGCGAGTTCGTGCTCGCCTTCGTCGGGCCCCTGCTCTCCCTCCTGCTCTCGGGCGTCTTCTACCTCGCCATGCAGACCGTGGACCCCGGCACCGTCCCGGGCGTCCTGCTGGCCGGCCTGATGATCTCCAACCTCATCGTGGCCGCGTTCAACCTCCTGCCCGGCCTGCCCCTCGACGGCGGCCGTATGCTCCGCGCCGTCGTCTGGAAGATCACCGGCAAGCCGATGGCCGGCACCGTCGCCGCCGCCTGGGTCGGCCGCGTCCTCGCCGTCTCGGTCCTCATCGGCCTGCCGCTGCTGACCCATTCCGGCGCCCTCGGCTCCGACGCCGTCGACAACGTCGGCCTGGACACCGTCCTGGACGCCCTGCTCGCCGCCATCCTCGCCGCGATCATCTGGACCGGCGCCGGCAACAGCCTGCGCATGGCCCGGCTGCGCGAGCACCTCCCCGAGCTGCGCGCCCGTGCGCTCACCCGCCGCGCGGTCCCCGTCGAGACCCACACCCCGCTCTCGGAGGCCCTGCGCCGCGCCAACACCGCCGGCGCCCGCGCCCTGGTCGTCGTCGACGCCGACGGCAAACCCCTCTCGCTGGTCCGCGAGGCCGCGATCGTCGGCGTACCCGAACACCGCCGCCCCTGGGTCGCGGTCAGCGGCCTCGCCCAGGACCTCACCGACGGCATGCGCGTCTCGGCGGAACTGTCGGGGGAGGAACTGCTCGACGCCCTCAGGGCGACGCCCGCCACCGAGTACCTCGTCGTCGAGGAGACCGGCGAGATCTACGGTGTCCTGTCGGCGGCCGACGTGGAGCGGGCCTTCGTGAAGGCCATGGCAAGGCCGAGCTGAAGTGGTCGGAGCCCCCTCCGGGGACCGGTAGGCTGTTCACATGTCCGAACCGACCGGTGCCGCCCGCAGGCGCGGGCCCTTCAAGGTCGGGGACCAGGTACAGCTGACCGACCCCAAGGGCCGCCACTACACGTTCACGCTCGAGGCCGGGAAGAACTTCCACACCCACAAGGGTTCCTTCCCCCACGACGAACTGATCGGCGCTCCCGAGGGCAGCGTTGTCCGCACCACCGGGAACGTCGCCTACCTCGCGCTGCGCCCCCTGCTCCCCGACTACGTCCTGTCCATGCCCCGCGGGGCAGCCGTCGTCTACCCGAAGGACGCGGGGCAGATCCTCGCCTTCGCCGACATCTTCCCCGGCGCGCGCGTCGTCGAGGCCGGCGTGGGCTCCGGCTCGCTCAGCAGCTTCCTGCTGCGCGCCATCGGCGACCAGGGCATGCTGCACAGCTACGAGCGCCGTGCGGACTTCGCCGAGATCGCCCAGGCGAACGTCGAGCGCTACTTCGGCGGCCCGCACCCCGCCTGGCAGCTCACCGTGGGTGACCTCCAGGACAACCTGTCCGACGCCGACGTGGACCGCGTCATCCTCGACATGCTCGCCCCCTGGGAGTGCCTGGAGGCCGTCTCCAAGGCGCTCGTCCCCGGCGGCATCCTGTGCTGCTACGTGGCGACCACCACCCAGCTCGCCCGGACCGTCGAGTCCATCCGCGAGATCGGCTGCTTCAACGAGCCGAGCGCCTGGGAGTCGATGATCCGCAACTGGCACATCGAGGGCCTGGCCGTCCGCCCGGACCACCGGATGATCGGCCACACCGGCTTCCTGCTCACCGCCCGCCGCCTCGCCGACGGCGTCGAGCCGCCCATGCGCCGCCGCCGCCCCGCAAAGGGCGCCTACGGCGAGGACTACGCCGGACCCAACGCCGACGGCGGCAGCGGCCGCTGAGGCGACGCGCCGCCGCACACAACGCACAGGCGCCGTGGCGGAGTTCCCTGATCCACTCCGGGAACTCCGCCACGGCGCCTTTCCGTTGCCCCTGACGGCGCCGTCGCGGGTGAACCATGATGCTCATCGGTTGACCTGACAGATCACTATCGCGGCCGGCCCCGCCGACGCGATGCGCGGCGGCAGCGGCCCGTGCCGCGGGCGGGCCCGCTGACACAGCGGCAGGAACCGTAACTCTCCTGACTTCCCCGGCACAGGACGTGCACACCCCGCCGTTCCCAGGTGGTGTGACGTGTGGCACCATCTTGGCCATCCCCCCTTGGCCAACCCACCGGCACAGCCCTCAGGAGACACTCCTAGTGCAGCCTTCCGCCGTCCCGGAGCTCGCCCACACCCACACCCGCCCCATCCACTGGCTCGCCACGGCCACGGCCGTCGCCGGCGTCGTGGCCCTCTCCTCGTTCCTGCAGCCGGGTGCGGCGACGGCGGCCCAGGCGGCCGCCCCCGAGACCAGAAGCGCTCCGGCGGCCGTCGCCCCGCCCGACCCGGCCGCGGTGACGTTCCCGATCGAGTGCGGCCCGGTGAAGGCCGTGGTGAAGAAGCGGGCTTCCGGAGACCTCGACGGCGACGGCTTCCCCGAGACGGTGGCCGTGGTCCACTGCGACTCCCCGATGGGCACCCCGCCGGACGGCGTCTACGTCCTCACCCGGGACGGCGACGGCGGCAAGCCGCGCGTGGTGGCGACCCTGCTCGACCCCAAGGACGGCAACACCGTCAGTGACTTCGCCGTACGTCAGGGCGCCGTCACGGCCACGCTCTTCGGCTACTCGTCGGCCGACGTGCCGCGTTGCTGCCCCGACGTGAAGAGCGACGTGAAATGGCGTTGGCAGAACGGCGCGTTCGTCCGCTCGACACCGTCCGGCGCCCGCAGCGTGTGAGGCGCCCGCGCCCCCGCGTGTGAGATATCAGACAGGAGTGACGGAGTGTACGGAAGGAGTCACTCCGCGTCCGGACCGTAGACCTCGGCCCTGTCCGAAACTCGACGTACGTGGATGCACTCGCCCGGGCACTCCTTCGCGGAGTCGACCACGTCCGTGAGAAGCGGCAGCGGTACGGGCGTTGTGGCGCCCTTGTCCTGGAGCAGCTCGTCGTCGGCGCTCTTGACATAGGCCAGACCGTCGATGTCCAGCTCGAACACCTCGGGCGCGTACTGGGCGCAGATGCCGTCGCCGGTACACAGGTCCTGGTCGATCCAGACCTCCAGAGCCTCGCCGTCGACACCGGCCTCCTGCTGCACGCTCATGTCTCCTGCCGTTTCATGCGTCGAGCCGTATCGGGAATCCGGCCAGCTCTGACGGGTGTTGAACGCTTCGACCCTACCTCCGGCTGGGTTCCATTCATGTTCGGTGGGTATTCCCCTGGCGTGAGGGAGAGCGCAAGGGTGAAGATCGGACACACCCCGACCGTCTTTGTGATCTAGGGGTTTCAATCGACACCCGCCCAGGTAGGGTCTGGAAGCGTCCAGCTCCCCTTGGAGGAGGTGAGGACCGTGGCAGCCCACGACGACGACATGAACCGCGGCATCCGCCCGGGACGCGGGTCCGACGACCCGGCCGGGCAGATCGCTTACCTTGAGCAGGAGATCGCCGTCCTGCGACGCAAGCTCGCCGACTCTCCGCGGCACACGAGGATTCTCGAAGAGCGGATCGTCGAGCTGCAGACCAATCTGGCCGGCGTGTCCGCGCAGAACGAGCGGCTCGCCAACACGCTCCGTGAGGCCCGTGACCAGATTGTGGCCCTCAAAGAGGAGGTCGACCGGCTCGCGCAGCCGCCGGCCGGCTTCGGGGTCTTTCTGCAGGCGAACGAGGACGGCACCGCCGACATCTTCACCGGTGGCCGCAAGCTCAGGGTGAACGTCAGCCCCAGCGTCGAGCTCGACGAGCTCCGGCGCGGCCAGGAATTGATGCTCAACGAAGCGCTCAACGTGGTCGAGGCCATGGAGTACGAGAGCGTCGGAGACATCGTCACCCTCAAGGAGATCCTCGAGGACGGCGAGCGGGCCCTGGTGCTCGGGCACACCGACGAGGAGCGGGTGGTGCGGCTCGCCGAGCCGCTGCTGGACGTCACCATCCGCCCCGGCGACGCCCTCCTGCTCGAACCGCGCTCCGGCTACGTCTACGAGGTCGTGCCGAAGAGCGAGGTCGAGGAGCTCGTCCTCGAAGAGGTCCCCGACATCGGCTACGAGCAGATCGGCGGTCTCGGCGGCCAGATCGAGGCCATCCGCGACGCGGTCGAGCTCCCGTATCTCTACCCGGACCTGTTCAAGGAGCACGAACTGCGGCCGCCGAAGGGCGTCCTGCTGTACGGGCCCCCCGGCTGCGGAAAGACCCTGATCGCCAAGGCCGTGGCCAACTCACTGGCCAAGAAGGTCGCCGAGGTGACCGGCCAGGCCCAGGGCAAGAGCTTCTTCCTCAACATCAAGGGCCCCGAGCTCCTGAACAAGTACGTCGGTGAGACGGAGCGGCAGATCCGCCTCGTCTTCCAGCGGGCCCGTGAGAAGGCCAGCGAGGGCACCCCCGTCATCGTCTTCTTCGACGAGATGGAGTCCCTCTTCCGTACCCGTGGCTCCGGTGTCAGCTCGGACGTGGAGAACACCATCGTCCCGCAGCTGCTCGCCGAGATCGACGGCGTGGAGGGCCTGCAGAACGTGGTCGTGATCGGCGCCTCCAACCGTGAGGACATGATCGACCCCGCCATCCTGCGGCCCGGCCGGCTCGACGTGAAGATCAAGATCGAGCGTCCGGACGCCGAGGCGGCCAAGGACATCTTCGGCAAGTACCTCACCGAGCGCCTCCCGCTGCACGGCGACGACCTCGCCGAGCACGGAGACTCCAAGGCGTCCACGGTCCAGAGCATGATCCAGACGGCCGTGGAACAGATGTACGCCGAGTCCGAGGAGAACCGCTTCCTGGAGGTCACCTACGCCAATGGTGACAAGGAAGTCCTCTACTTCAAGGACTTCAATTCCGGCGCCATGATCGAGAACATCGTGGGCCGTGCCAAGAAGATGGCGATCAAGGACTTCCTCGAGAAGAACCAGAAGGGTCTCCGCGTCTCCCACCTCCTCCAGGCCTGCGTGGACGAGTTCAAGGAGAACGAGGACCTGCCCAACACCACCAACCCGGACGACTGGGCCCGGATCTCCGGAAAGAAGGGCGAGCGGATCGTGTACATCCGTACGCTCATCACCGGAAAGCAGGGCGCGGACACCGGACGCTCCATCGACACGGTGGCGAACACCGGTCAGTACCTGTAAAAGGCAGGGCGGCTGCGGGTGCCCTCGGCGGGTACCCGCAGCCGACTGTTTTTCAGGCCACGGCTGGAGCAACGCAATGACGCAAATGATCTCCCCACCAGCGCAAAGGCGTTCTAGGCTCTTCCGTACCGCCGAGTCGCGCAGTGCGGGGACGGGCACCGCACACGCAACCGAGCGCCAGCGGTATCTGAGTGGCGCCCACGACCGAGGGTGCCGCCGGGCAAGGAGGGCCGCATGACCGTACGGCGAGTAATGGGCATCGAGACGGAGTACGGGATCTCCGTCCCCGGCCACCCCAACGCCAATGCCATGCTCACCTCGTCCCAGATCGTGAACGCCTACGCGGCTGCGATGCACCGGGCCCGCCGGGCTCGCTGGGACTTCGAGGAGGAGAACCCGCTGCGGGACGCGCGAGGCTTCGACCTCGCCCGCGAGGCCGCCGACTCCAGCCAGCTCACCGACGAGGACATCGGCCTGGCCAACGTGATCCTCACCAACGGTGCGCGGCTCTACGTCGACCACGCGCACCCCGAGTACAGCGCCCCCGAGGTGACCAACCCCCGGGACGCCGTCCTCTGGGACAAGGCCGGCGAGCGGATCATGGCCGAGGCCGCGGAGCGGGCCGCACAGCTGCCCGGTGCCCAGCCGATCCACCTGTACAAGAACAACACCGACAACAAGGGCGCGTCCTACGGCACGCACGAGAACTACCTGATGAAGCGGGAGACCCCCTTCTCGGACATCGTGCGCCATCTGACGCCGTTCTTCGTCTCCCGTCAGGTCTTCACCGGGGCGGGCCGCGTCGGCATCGGCCAGGACGGGCACGAGCACGGCTTCCAGCTCAGTCAGCGGGCCGACTACTTCGAGGTGGAGGTCGGCCTCGAGACGACGCTCAAGCGCCCGATCATCAACACCCGCGACGAGCCGCACGCGGACGCCGAGAAGTACCGCCGCCTGCATGTGATCATCGGCGACGCGAACCTGTCGGAGATCTCGACGTATCTGAAGCTGGGTACGACGGCTCTCGTCCTGTCGATGATCGAGGACGGCTTCATCGCGGTGGACCTCGCCGTCGACCAGCCTGTCCGTACGCTGCACCAGGTCTCGCACGACCCGTCGCTCAAGCGCCTGGTCACGCTCCGTAGCGGCCGAACGCTCACCGCGGTCCAGCTGCAGATGGAGTACTACGAGCTCGCGCGCAAGTACGTGGAGGAGCGGTTCGGGGCCGACGCCGACGACCAGACCAAGGACGTCCTGTCGCGGTGGGAGGACACCCTCACCCGACTGGAGCACGACCCGATGAGTCTGGCCGGCGAGCTGGACTGGGTCGCCAAGCGGGAGCTCATGGAGGGCTACCGGCGCCGGGACAGCCTCGACTGGGACGCGGCGCGCCTGCACCTGGTGGACCTCCAGTACGCCGACGTGCGGCCCGAGAAGGGCCTGTACAACCGTCTGGTGGCCCGTGGGCGCATGAAGCGGCTGCTGACCGAGGCGGACATCGAGCGGGCCCGTACGGCGCCGCCTGAGGACACTCGCGCGTACTTCCGCGGTCGCTGCCTGGAGCAGTACGCCGACGACGTCGCGGCGGCCTCCTGGGACTCGGTGATCTTCGACCTGCCGGGCCGCGACTCCCTGCAGCGCGTTCCAACCCTGGAACCGCTTCGCGGAACGCGTAATCACGTCAAGGAGCTCCTGGACCGCTGCCGCACGGCGGAAGACCTGGTCAGGGTCCTGTCCGGCGGATGATCGCGTTCCGTGGGTACCCGGGAGGAGGCGGCCGGACAGGGTGGAAAATCCCGGGTCCGGGAATCATCGAGGTGGTCCCCGTACGTTGGAGCAACTGCGGGGCCATTGTCAGACCCGGCGAGTAGGGTCTGATCTTGACCGAGCAACTGTGTCGGGCGAACCGAGCGGGGTGAGGGATATGGCGACCAAGGACACCGGCGGCGGACAGCAGAAGGCCACCCGGTCCACCGAGGAGGTCGAGGAGCAGGCGGCGGAGACGCAGGCTTCCGAGGACCTCAAGGAGCGTCAGGAGAAACTGAGCGACGACGTGGACTCGGTCCTGGACGAGATCGACGACGTCCTCGAGGAGAACGCCGAGGACTTCGTGCGCTCCTTCGTTCAAAAGGGTGGCCAGTAAGGCGCCTTTGCCTTCATTCCGAAGGTGAGCGGGTCTGGGTGACGGACGGGTGGGGCGCGGAGCGCTGTGCGCGGGGCAGTGAGTGACGTGATGCCTTCGTGTGCGGCGCTCCGGGCGTCGCCGGCGTCCGGCAAGTGCGGCGTCGATCCGGTGGAGTTGGTCCCGCCGGACATGTGGATCACCGCCGAAGGACGGGTAGGGTCCGAGGCATGTCGTGCCCCCGGTCGCAACCGGACCGGGGTTGTTCCAAGGGATCGGCCCGACGTCACAGGGCGGGCTGTCGCATACGTGGAAGGAATCGCGTGGAAGCCAACACTCGTAGCACCGGGCGTCTACCAGCTGCCTTCCTGACGCCAGGGTCCTCCTCCTTCATGGACTTCCTGTCCGAGCACCAGCCGGAGATCCTGCCCGGCAACCGGCAACTGCCTCCCACCCAGGGCGTGATCGAGGCGCCGCACGGGACCACGATCGTCGCCGTGACGTTCCCCGGGGGCGTCGTGCTGGCCGGTGACCGCCGGGCGACGATGGGCAACGTCATCGCGCAGCGGGACATCGAGAAGGTCTTCCCGGCCGACGAGTACTCCGCGGTGGGCATCGCCGGTACGGCGGGTCTGGCCGTGGAGATGGTGAAGCTGTTCCAGCTGGAGCTGGAGCACTTCGAGAAGGTCGAGGGCGCGCAGCTGTCCCTGGAGGGCAAGGCGAACCGGCTGTCGACGATGATCCGCTCCAACCTCGGCATGGCCATGCAGGGCCTGGCCGTGGTGCCGCTGTTCGCGGGGTACGACGTGGGCCGCGACCGGGGCCGGATCTTCTCGTACGACGTGACGGGCGGCCGCTCCGAGGAGACGAACTTCGCGGCCACCGGCTCGGGCTCGATCTTCGCGCGTGGCGCCATGAAGAAGCTCTTCCGTGACGACCTGAGCGAGGAAGAGGCCACCACCCTGGTGGTCCAGGCCCTGTACGACGCGGCCGACGACGACTCGGCGACAGGCGGTCCCGACGTCGCCCGCCGGATCTACCCGATCGTCACCGTGATCACCGAGGACGGCTTCCGCCGGCTCACCGAGGAGGAATCCTCCGAGATCGCCCGCTCGATCCTGGCGCGGCGCCTCGAGCAGCCGGACGGCCCGCGGGCCGCGCTGCTCTAGACAGCGGCCGTTTCTTGTCAAGGTGATCCAGTGACTTCCACAGAAAGGGACGGATAACCGGTGTCGACGCCGTTCTATGTTTCACCTCAGCAGCAGATGGCCGACCGGGCGGAGTACGCCCGCAAGGGCATCGCCCGTGGCCGCAGCCTGGTCGTGCTGCAGTTCGCCGACGGCATCGTGTTCGTCGGCGAGAACCCGTCCCGTGCGCTGCACAAGTTCAGCGAGATCTACGACCGGATCGGTTTCGCGGCCGCCGGCAAGTACAACGAGTACGAGAACCTGCGGATCGGTGGGGTGCGGTACGCCGACCTGCGGGGTTACACCTACGACCGCGATGACGTGACGGCCCGTGGCCTGGCCAACGTCTACGCGCAGACCTTGGGCACGATCTTCTCCTCCGCGGCCGAGAAGCCGTACGAGGTGGAGCTGGTGGTCGCCGAGGTGGGGGAGACCCGGGAGGGCGACCAGCTCTACCGTCTCCCGCACGACGGCTCGATCGTGGACGAGCACGGCTCGGTCGCGGTGGGAGGCAACGCGGAGCAGATCAGCAGCTACCTGGACCAGCGCCACCGGGACGGTATGACGCTGGCCGAGGCCCTGAAGCTGGCGGTGCAGGCGCTGTCGCGCGACACCAACGGCAGCGAGCGGGAGATTCCCGCTGAGCGGCTGGAGGTGGCGGTGCTGGACCGTACGCGGCCGCAGAAGCGCAAGTTCAAGCGGATCGGTGGGCGTCAGCTGTCCAGGCTGCTGGGAGCGGAGGGAGACGGGGGCGCCGACGAGACGGCCTCCGAGACCTCCGAGGACACCGAGTAGCTCGGCTCGATCGTTCACGTCGCGCGCCTTGGCCGCTGTTGTGGCCGGGGCGCGCGTCTGCGCCTGCGGCTTCGTGGTGGGTCGGGGCCGCGTCGGGGGGTGTCCGTCCTCGGAACGGCGCGATGGGGTTGGATACCGACTCGCTGTTCGTTGACGCGCCAACCGCTGCGGGCGGACACCCCCCGACACGTCCCCTTCCGTGCGTACGCGGCTGCGGGCGCGTCGTGGCTGTCCTGGCTGCGGGCTTGCGTGCCTCCCCCGGTGCCTTGAGGGCCTGGGAGGTGTCCCCAGGGCGGCACGGGTGGGCGGTGGGGGTCCCCCCCCGCTCGAGCGGAGCCGAGAGTGGGGGAGGCACCCCTGTTCCGCCGGGCTGTGGACCCACCCGGCCCCAGCAACCGTCGCCGGGCGGCTACGGCAGGCCCGGCGGCGCTGTGGAGCCCCGTACGACCAGTTGCACCGGGATGTCCCCGCCCTCGGGCGCGCGGCCCTCCATGACGGCCAGCAGGGCCCGCATGCCCCGTTCCCCGAAGAGCTCCGCGTCCAGGCGGACCGTCGTCAGTTCCGGGTCGATGGCCGTGGCCAGGGCCAGATCGTCCAGGCCGGTGACCGAGACGTCGTCCGGGACGCGTAGGCCGAGGCGGCGAACCGCCTTGTACGCACCGGCGGCCAGCTTGTCGTCGTCGCACACCAGGGCCGTGGGGCGCGGCCCGGGCAGCGAGAGGGCGGCCTCCGTGGCTGTCACGGCGCCCTCGATGGAGATCGGCGCCCGGGTCGTGCGTACCGACGTACCGGGCACATCCCTCAGCCGGCTCGCCAGCTCCCGGGCCCGTACTTCGAAGGTCCAGGACGGTACGTCCGCCGCCAGATGCAGGAAGCGGCGGTGGCCCAGGGACAGCAGGTGTTCCGCGACCTGGCGGACACCGTCGGCGATGTCCAGGTTCACGGTCGCCGCACCCAGGCTCCCCTCCGGATCGCTGTCCAGCATCACCAGGGGCAGCTGGTCCCCGCGGATCGCGGTGAGCGCGTCGGCGGCCATGGAGGAGGCGATCACGCCGTCCAGGGCGGCCTGGGCGGAAGCGAAGGGGTCGCGGGCGGGGCCGACGCCCTCGGGGGAGGGGTAGAGGACGACGCCGAACCCGTGCTCGGCGGCGACGCGGGCGGCGCCCGTGTAGACGCCCGCGAAGAACTCCGTGGTGAGGGCCGGGACCACCAGGAGGACCGTGCGGGTGCGGCCCAGGCGCAGGTTGCGGGCGGCCAGGTTCGGGCGGTAACCCAGGTCGCGTGCGGCCTCGCGGACCCGTTCGGCGGTCGCCTCAGAGACGCGGCCGCGCCATTTGTCGCCCAGGACCAGGGAGACCGCCGCCTGGGAGACGCCGGCGGCCTGGGCGACGTCCCGGCTCGTGGGGCGTGTGCTGCCTCGTGCCACCGTCGGGCCGCTCCTTCGTCTGGACTCGTGAACAGCGGACATGGTACGTATGAACCGTTGACGTTATACGTAAAACCTAGGGCGGGGACATGGCTACGGGATACCTGGAGATCCTTCGGGCGCGACACGCCGCCCGGCTGCTCGTCGGCACGCTCGTGGGACGGCTGCCCAATGCCACCGGCGCCATCGCGATCCTGCTGTTCGTGCGGGCGGAGGGCGGTTCGTACAGCCTGGCGGGGGCGCTGGCGGGGGTGTACGGCGTCGCCAACGCCGTGGGGCAGCCGGTGCTGGGCAGGCTCGTTGATCTGCGCGGGCAGCCGCGCGTGCAGTTGCCGGCGGCTGTTCTGTCGGGGCTCGCGATGGCCGTGTTCGCCTTCACCGGGATCGGGTCGCTGACGGTCGCGTATGCCGCCGTCGCGGCCGCGGGGCTCTTCACGCCGCCCCTGGAGGGCGGGCTGCGGGCCCTGTGGTCCTCGGTCCTCCGGAAGGAGGACCAGGTGCACACGGCGTACGCCATGGACGCCGTGGCCCAGGAGGTGATGTTCACCGTCGGGCCGCTGCTCGTGACGCTGTGCGTGTCCCTGTGGTCGGCCCAGGTCGCGCTGCTGGTGCTGAACGTGGTCGGGGTGCTGGGGGCGCTGTCCGTGGTGGTGTCGCCGCCCTCGCGTGCCTGGCGATCGGCGCCGCGGGAGGCGCACTGGCTGGGCGCGCTGCGCTCGGCGGGGCTGCTGGCTCTGCTGGCGGCGTTCCTGTTCATCGGGATGGCGCTCGGATCCATCACCGTCGCCTCGGTGCCCTACGCCGACGCGCACGGCGGTGACGCCGTGTACGGCTGGCTGATGGCGGCCCTGGGATTCGGGGCGCTGGTCGGCGGCACCGTCTACGGGGCCCGGCAGTGGGCCGGTGAGCCCGCGCGGCGACTGCAGGTGCTGGTAGCCCTTCTGGTGGTCTGTTACCTGCCGCTGCTTCTCATGCCGGACGCGGTGCCCATGGTGGCGCTGACCGCGCTCGCCGGTGTCTTCCTCGCGCCCGCCATCGCCTGCGCGTTCGTCCTGGTCGACCGTCACGCCCCGCGCGGCACGGTCACCGAGGCGTTCTCCTGGCTGGTGACGACGTTCACCGTGGGCCACTCGGTCGGAGCGGGTGTCGCGGGGCCCGTCGTGGAGACGGGCGGGGCGCTGTGGGGCTTCGCCGTGCCGGGTGCCGCGGGGGGCGTGTCCCTGCTGGTTTTGGCCGCCACAGGACGGGTACTCGCAGTTCCCGGCGGGGGAGCGGTTGTTGTGTCCGGTTCGGAAAATGATCCAAACCGTGCCCTCGAACCCCGTTTCAGTTCAGGGGATCGGGCGTAATGTTCCCTCATGGACCGCCGCATTTTCGGGCTGGAGAACGAGTACGGCGTCACGTGCACGTTCAGGGGACAGCGCCGCCTGTCTCCTGACGAGGTGGCGCGGTACCTCTTCCGCCGTGTCGTGTCATGGGGCCGCAGCAGCAATGTCTTTCTGCGAAACGGCGCCCGCCTCTATCTCGACGTGGGCTCACATCCGGAATACGCCACACCGGAATGTGACAACGTGACCGAACTGGTCACCCACGACAAAGCGGGCGAGCGCATTCTCGAAGGACTCCTGGTGGACGCCGAACGACGCCTGCACGAGGAGGGAATCGCGGGCGACGTCTACCTCTTCAAGAACAACACCGATTCGGCGGGCAACTCCTACGGCTGCCACGAGAACTATCTGGTCGCCCGGCACGGGGAGTTCTCCCGGCTCGCGGACATTCTCATTCCGTTTCTGGTGACGAGGCAGCTGCTGTGCGGTGCCGGCAAGGTGCTGCAGACGCCGCGCGGTGCCGTCTACTGCGTCAGCCAGCGTGCCGAGCACATCTGGGAGGGCGTCTCCTCGGCGACGACCCGCTCCCGGCCGATCATTAACACGCGCGACGAGCCGCACGCGGACGCCGAGCGCTACCGCCGCCTGCACGTCATCGTGGGCGACTCCAACATGTCCGAGACGACCATGTTGCTCAAGGTCGGAGCCACCGACCTGGTGCTGCGCATGATCGAGGCGGGCACCGTGATGCGCGACCTGACCCTGGAGAACCCGATCCGGGCGATCCGCGAGGTCAGCCACGACATCACCGGCCGGCGCAAGGTGCGCCTGGCCAGCGGCCGCGAGGCCTCCGCCCTGGAGGTACAGCGCGAGTACTACGAGAAGGCCGTGGACTTCTGCGAGCGCCGCGGCATCCGCACCGGCACCGTCGAGCAGGTCCTGGAGCTCTGGGGCCGCACGCTGGACGCGATCGAGGCCGAGGACCTCGACCGCATCGGCACCGAGATCGACTGGGTCATGAAGTACAAGCTCATCGAGCGGTACCGCAGCAAGAACAACATGACCATGTCGCACCCGCGGGTCGCGCAGATAGACCTCGCCTACCACGACATCCACCGCCGTCGTGGCCTGTACTACCTGCTCGAGAAGAAGGGTCAGGCAGCACGGATCTGCAACGACTTGAAGATCTTCGAGGGCAAGTCGGTTCCGCCGCAGACCACTCGGGCCCGGCTGCGCGGCGACTTCATCCGGCGTGCCCAGGAACAGCGCCGTGACTTCACGGTCGACTGGGTTCACCTCAAGCTCAACGACCAGGCTCAGCGCACCGTCTTGTGCAAGGACCCGTTCCGTTCGGTGGACGACCGGGTGGAGAAGCTGATCGCCGGAATGTGAGGAATTGCGCCGGCGGGGAATTAGCCGGAACGCCACACGGGCGCCGTACGTTACAAGTACGGCGCCCTGCTCACGCCGTAGAGTTGCGCGCACGCCATCAACGAGATCGATCGATTACGAGGCCCCCACAGTGCGCCGACGCTCACTTCTCATCTCTGTACCCGCAGGACTGGCCACACTCGCCGCATGCGGCGACGACAAGTCGGATTCGAGCAAGGCCAGCGACAGCCCTTCGCCCTCGCCCTCGGCATCGGCCCCGTCCTCGGCGCCGCCGCCGAAGATCGTGGACGGTCCGCTGCCGGCGATCACCGCGGGCACCAAGTTCGACGAGAAGCCGACGATCGCCAAGGGCAGCGGAGAGCCGTCGAAGCAGCTCGCGGTGAAGACGCTGATCGCGGGCAGCGGCAAGACCGTCGCGGAGAACGACTTCGTCGTCGCGAACTACCTGGGCCAGGTCTGGAGCACCGCCAAGGTCTTCGACAACTCTTACGACCGCAAGACCCGCCTGGCCATCCAGCTCGCCCAGGGCCAGATCATCGACGGCTGGCGGTACGCGCTGGCCGGCAAGAAGGCCGGCAGCCGTGTCGAGATGGCCGTCCCGCCCACCTGGGGCTACGGCTCGCAGGGCAACCCGCAGGCGGGTATCAAGGGCACCGACACGCTGGTCTTCGTCGTCGACGTGCTGGACGCGTTCAACGCCACCAGCTCCGCCAAGGGCAACGAGGTCCCGCAGGACGACGCGGACCTGCCCAAGGTCGGCACCAACACCGACGGCAAGGCGCCCTCCATCGAGGTGCCCAAGGCGACGGCTCCGAAGAAGCTCGTCGCGGAGTACGTCCTGGAGGGTGACGGCGAGAAGGTCGCCGCCGACGACAGCGTCCTCGTGCAGTACAAGGGCGTGCTGTGGGACGGCGGCAAGGAGTTCGACTCCTCGTACGCCAACAAGCAGCTGGTGTCGTTCTCGCTCCAGCAGGTCGTCAAGGGCTGGGCGCAGGGCCTGACCGGCAAGAAGGTGGGCAGCCGGGTCCTCATCGTCATCCCGCCCGCGCTGGGCTACGGCGACAACCCGCCGCAGGGCAGCGGCATCAAGAAGGACTCCACGCTGGTCTTTTCGGTGGACATCCTCGCGAAGCTGTGAGGCGCGTGGGATGTAAGACTGTGCGTGTTCGCCTTTTCGCAGACAAGCAGGAGCCAGAGACGTGAGCATCGACAAGCCCGAGGTCGACTTCCCGGGTGGCGAGCCCCCGGCGGACCTCGAGATCAAGGACATCTGGGAAGGCGACGGCCCGGTCGCGCAGGCCGGCCAGACCGTCACCGTGCACTACGTCGGTGTCGCCTTCAGCACGGGCGAGGAGTTCGACGCCAGCTGGAACCGCGGCACCCCGTTCCGCTTCCCGCTGGGCGGCGGCCGGGTCATCCAGGGCTGGGACCAGGGCGTCCAGGGCATGAAGGTCGGCGGCCGCCGCCAGCTGACCGTCCCCGCCCACCTCGCCTACGGCAACCAGAGCCCGACCCCTCTGATCAAGCCCGGCGAGACGCTGATCTTCGTGGTCGACCTGCTCGGGGTCTGAGCAAGGTCCGACAGACTCGATCACCTGGGGCCCATGCCTGTTCGGGCATGGGCCCTCGGCTTTGCCGGGCCACCGCGGGGCGGTACGGTCATCGGTCGTAAGCACCATAGGGAGGCGAAGGGCGTCGATGGCCATTGCCAAGGCCGAGCGGCTGATGAACCTGGCGCTGTGTCTGCTCGGGACGCGGCGGCCGCTCAGCAAGCGTGAGCTGCGCGACTCCATCGAGGCCTACGTCGAGGCCTTCGGACCGGGGAACGGAGCCACCGGCTCCGACGACTCCTTCAATCGCATGTTCGAGCGCGACAAGGACGACCTGCGCGAACTCGGACTCGTCATCGAGACCGTCGAGAGCCTCGAAGGCGAGATCGGCTACCTGGCCCGGCGCGACAGCAACCGCCTCCCGCCCATCACCCTGGACGCCGAGGAAGCCGCGGCCCTCGGGGTCGCCGCCAAGGTGTGGCAGCAGGCCCGGCTCGCCGGCGCGGCCAGCGGTGCCCTGCAGAAGCTGCGCGCGGCGGGCCTGCCCGAGGACGTCGACCCCTACGGGCCGCACGGCGCGCTGGAGCCGCGGATCCCCGTGCACGAGGCGGCGTTCGAGCCGCTGATGCTCGCCTGCCGGGACCGCCGCCCCGTCGTCTTCGACTACCGCAAGGCCACCGCCGCCCAGCCCGGGCAGCGGCACGTGGAGCCGTGGGCGCTCGAGTGCTGGCGCGGCCACTGGTACCTCGCGGGCTGGGACCGCGACCGGGGCGCCGAGCGGGTCTTCCGGCTCTCCCGGATCACCGGCAAGGTCCGCTCGCGCGGCGGCCGGTACACCGCTCCCGTGCCGGATGTCGTCACCGTCCGGGAGACCGTCGCGAGCTGGGCCGGGGAGATCGCCGACCGCACCGCCCGGATCCGGCTGCGCTCGGGTGCGGGGTACCCCCTTCGGGCGAAGGCCACCGCCGTACGGGAACTCGGCGACGGCTGGGACGAGTTGGAGATTCCGTACGGCCACGGGCTGGACGCCTGGCTGGTGGAGTTCGGGCCGGACGTGGTCGTCCTGGAGCCCGCCGAGCTGCGGGCAGACGTGGTGGACCGGCTGCGGGCCGTGGCCAAGGGCTGAGGGGGAGCGGACGAAACAGTGGCAGGCAAACCGGTCAGGCCCGTGAACGCCATCGACCAGACCCGGCGGATGCTCTCGCTGGTGACGTATCTGAAGGAGCGTCCCGGCGCCCGCGTCGAGGACGTCGCGCGCGCCTTCGGCATCACCGAGGACGAGCTGGTCTCCGACCTCGACGTGCTGCCCATGTGCGGCACCAGCTTCCGCGGCGGCGACCTGCTCGACATCGACACCGACGGCGAGCGCATCTGGTGGCACAACTCGGCCGCCCTGGCGGACGAAGCCGCCGAGCCGCTCCGGCTCGCCGCCGACGAGGCCACCGCCCTGCTCGTCGCCGCCCGGGCCGTGGCCACGCTGCCCGGACTGCGCGAGAGCGACCGCCAGGCGCTGCTGCGGGCGACGGCCAAGGTGGAGACCGCGGCCGGCGAGATGGCGGGTGCCAGCTCGCGCCTGTCGGTGACCTTCGAGTCCGAGGGCGGAGTCTTCGCGGACGTCGACCGGGCCATCGCCGAGCGCCGCCGCCTGTGGATCCGCTACTACTCGCCCGCGCGCGACGAGGTCACCGAGCGGGAGATCGACCCCATCCGCCTGGTCAGCGTCGGGCACACCTACGTCGAGGCCTGGTGCCGGCGCTCCGAGGCGCGCCGCACGTTCCGGCTCGACCGGGTCGCAGAGATCAGGATCCTGGACGAGCCGTCGGCGCCGCCGGAGATCGAGCTGCGGGACCTGTCGGAGGCCCTGGTGCAGCCCGCGGCCGAGGACCCGGAGGTCGAGGTCGAGGTCGGGCCCGGCGGGCGCTGGGTCGCCGAGTACTACCCGCACGACAGCGCGGACGAGCTGCCCGACGGCGGCCTGCGGATCACCCTGCGCACGCCCGACCCGGCGTCGCTCCGCCGCCTGGCGCTGCGGCTAGGGCGGGACGGCCGGATCGTCTCGCCGCCGGAGCTCGCCGACAGCGCCCGGCAGGCGGCCCGCGAGGCGCTGACGGCGTACGACGGGATCGATGCGGCCGGGACGGCCGGCGGCGCGGAACCCGCCGAGGCCGGCGGGCGCGAGTGATGCGCGGGTGCCCGCGGCGTCGACGGCCGAGCGCGGCCGCCCTCGGCATCGGCCGGGGTGCCGGGGCGCGGATCCGGCCGACGTCGGTGGTGAGCCGGACTCGTCGACGGTCGAGTGGGGCCGCCCTCGGCATCGGCCGGGGTGCCGGGGCGCGGATCCGGCCGACGTCGGTGGTGAGCCGGACTCGTCGACGGTCGAGTGGGGCCGCCCTCGGCATCGGCCGGGGTGCCGGGGCGCGGATCCGGCCGACATCGGTGGTGAGCCGGACCGCACCGGCGACACCCGGGCGCCCCGGAGGCGTACCACCCGAGACAGAGGAGCGAGGCCTGTGAGCGAGTCGGCGGCGCCCGGTGCGCGCAGCATGACGGTGGAGTCCGCGTTCGCCGGGATGACGAGCGTGTCCCCGGTGGTCTTCAAGGCGGGCTGCCCGGACTGCCGGGAGCGTTTCGAGCTCACCGCGGGCGCCCTGCGCCTCGCCATCGGCGCCACCAGCCGCACCACCTTCTACTCCTTCACCTGCCCGCAGTGCGGCGCGTCCGTCCGCAAGCCCGCGGGGGAGCGGATCGTGGAGCTGCTCACGGGCGGCGGCGTGCGGACCCTGCGGCTTGCTCCGACCCCCTGAGGGTCTGGACGTCCGCCCCTGCCGGAGGGTCTAGGCTCGACGGCATGTTCTGGCCGATGTTCGCGATTGCCGTGGGGTTCGTGGGTCTCGCCGTGCTCGGGGTGCTCGCCGTCCGGGTCTTCGTGGAGGCACAGCGCCTGGGCAGGCAGGTCACGGACTCCGCGCGCCGTATCAACCGGGCCGCCGAGGACCTGGAGCGGGCCGCGGGGAGCGCGGCCCGGTCTGTGGACGCCCTGTGAGCCGTTCTGCAGGCGGCTGTGAGTTGCGCTTTGGGGCACTTCGCCCTGTCACCTCCGTGGTTCGGACAGGTACGCTGCTGATCGCGGCCCGGTTAACGAGGCACTGGCCGCGGAGCGGGAGTACGTACAGGGGATGCAGAGGGATTGCCTCACGTTTACCCCCGAGCGTTACGATCGCTGTCAACACGATCGTTCGGACAAACGTCCGACCGGTCGGACAGCACCCCACCCCAGCCGCCTCGGTGAGAAGGTAAAGACTTATGTTCGGAAGGCTCGGAGCCCCCGAGATCATTCTCATCCTCGTCGTCATCATCCTGCTGTTCGGCGCGAAGAAGCTTCCGGACATGGCTCGGTCGCTCGGCAAGTCCGCCCGCATCCTCAAGAGCGAGGCCAAGGCGATGAAGGACGAGAGCAAGTCGTCCACGACCCCGGCCGGCCCGCCCAACAACGACGAGCAGTCCTCGCACCGCACCATCCAGGCAGCGCCCGGTGACGTGACCAGCTCGCGTCCGGTCAACGAGCCCACGGACACGACCAAGCGCTGAAGCCGGGCCGGTGACCTCCGGCCCGCCGCACGAGATGGGAACGTGGGTTGCTGAAGTCTGCCCGCAAGCAGGAGAAGGATCCCGAGGGGCGGATGCCCCTCGCGGAGCACCTTCGCGAGCTCCGCAACCGGCTCGCCAAGGCGATGCTGGCGATCGTCCTCGTCACGGTCGTCGCCGCCTTCTTCTACAACGACATCATCAACTTGATCACCAAGCCGATCCTCGACTCGGTCGGCTGTGACAAGACCTTCCAGGAACTGGCCAGGTCGCAGTCCTCGAAGCCGTGTGCGCAGATCACCATCAACGGTCTGATCACCCCCTTCACGCTGGCGCTGAAGGTGTCGCTGATGGCCGGTGTCGTGCTGGCCTCGCCGGTCTGGCTCTACCAGCTGTGGGCCTTCGTCGCGCCGGGCCTGCACCGGCACGAGAGGAAGTACGCCTACGCCTTCGTCGGCACGGGCGCCCCGCTGTTCATCACCGGCGCCTACTTCGCCTACACGGTGCTTCCCACCACGGCGAGGGTGCTCCTCGAGTTCACCCCCGGGGGCACGTCCAACCTCCTCCCGCTGGACGACCTGCTCGACCTGGTCATGCGGATGGTGATCGTCTTCGGCCTCTCGTTCGAGCTGCCCCTGCTGCTGGTCATGCTCAATCTCACCGGGGCGATCACCGGCAAGCGGATGCTCGGCTGGTGGCGCGGCATGATCATGGGCATCACGGTCTTCGCGGCCATCGCCACGCCCAGCACCGACCCGCTGACCATGCTGATGCTCGCCGGGCCGATCTGGATCCTGTACTTCGCCGCCGTCGCCTTCTCCCTGCTCAACGACCGCCGACGCAGCCGTCGCGAGGCCCTGGGCCCCGCCGACGACGAGGCTTCCGAGCTGGACCTCACGCCCGACGCCATCGGCGAGATCGAACCCGTGACCACCAGCCGGGCCGCCCTGCCCGAGCAGGCGAGTTCGGACCGCTCGGACCGGGTCAACGGTTATGACGACGTGACCTGAAGATCGGCGGGCAGCTCATAGGGTCGGTCGCGTGACCAGCGAGATCACCCTCTTCGTCAACCCCACCGCGGGCCGCGGCCGGGGCGCCCGCGCGGCGCAGCCGGCCGCTTCCGCTTTGCGGGCGGCCGGTTTCTCGGTGCGTACGGTGCTCGGCGAGGACGCCGCGGACGCCCTCATCCGCGCCCGCGCCGCCGTCGAGGGCGGTACGGGAGCGCTGATAGCCGTCGGCGGTGACGGCATGGCCAACCTCGCGCTGCGGGCGGTCGCGGGCACCCGCACCCCGCTCGGCCTGGTCGCCGTCGGCACCGGCAACGACTTCGCCCGCGCCCTCGGCCTGCCCGTGCGCGAGCCGGCCGCCGCTGGCCGCATGATCGCCGACGCCCTCAAGTGCGGCAGGATCCACGACATCGACGTCGGTCAGGTGGGCGACCGCTGGTTCGGCACGGTCCTCGCCTCCGGCTTCGACTCCCGCGTCAACGACCGCGGCAACCGCATGCGGTGGCCCGCAGGCCGCTTCAGGTACGACCTGGCGATGATCGCCGAACTCGCCGCGTTCCGGCCCGTCCCGTACCGGATCCGGCTCGACGACGGCGAGGTCCGTGAGGTCGAGGCGACCCTGGTGGCCGTCGGCAACGGCTCGTCGTACGGCGGCGGAATGCGGATCTGCCCCGGCGCCGACCTCACTGACGGGCTGTTCGACATCACCGTGGTCGGGGACTGCAGCCGTACGACACTGCTGCGGGTGTTTCCCCGGGTGTACCGGGGGACCCACGCCGGGCATCCGGCGGTGACCGTGCTGCGTGCGGCCCGGGTCGAGATCGCCGCCGAGGGGATCACCGGGTACGCGGACGGGGAGCCGCTCGGCCCGCTGCCCCTGAGCGCGCGCTGCGTGCGCGGGGGCGTGCGCGTCGTCGGCCCCTGAACTGCGCCGATCCCCGGTTTCACAGGAATGGATCCGGATAATGATCGTCCTGTTGTCAGTGCGGCCCGGTACGCTCGAAAGCACGATGACAGAGGACCTCTCACCGGCCGAGCGGTACGCGGCAGCCCGCAAGCGTGCTGTCGAGCAGGCCACCGCGCTCGCCTCCTTCCGCGAGATGTACGACTTCGGCCTCGATCCCTTCCAGATCGAGGCCTGCCAGGCGCTCGAGGCGGGGAAGGGCGTCCTGGTCGCCGCGCCCACCGGCTCGGGCAAGACGATCGTCGGCGAGTTCGCCGTCCACCTCGCCCTCCAGCAGGGCAAGAAGTGCTTCTACACGACCCCCATCAAGGCGCTGTCGAACCAGAAGTACGCCGACCTGTGCCGCCGCTACGGCACGGACAAGGTGGGCCTGCTCACCGGCGACAACAGCGTCAACTCCGACGCCCCGGTGGTCGTGATGACCACCGAGGTGCTGCGGAACATGCTGTACGCCGGTTCGCAGACCCTCCTGGGCCTCGGCCACGTGGTCATGGACGAGGTGCACTACCTCTCCGACCGGTTCCGGGGTGCCGTGTGGGAAGAGGTGATCATTCACCTACCCGAGTCGGTCACGCTCGTGTCGCTGTCGGCGACCGTGTCGAACGCCGAGGAGTTCGGCGACTGGCTCGACACCGTCCGCGGTGACACCGAGGTGATCGTCTCCGAGCACCGGCCCGTGCCGCTGTTCCAGCACGTGCTCGCCGGGCGGCGGATGTACGACCTGTTCGAGGAGGGCGAGGGCCACAAGAAGGCCGTCAACCCCGACCTCACGCGCATGGCGCGCATGGAGGCGAGCCGGCCGTCGTACCAGGACCGCCGGCGCGGCCGGTCCATGCGCGAGGCCGACCGCGAGCGCGACCGCAGACAGCGCTCCCGGGTGTGGACACCGAGCCGGCCCGAGGTCATCGAACGGCTCGACGCCGAGGGGCTGCTGCCCGCCATCACCTTCATCTTCAGCCGCGCCGCCTGCGAGGCCGCCGTCCAGCAGTGCCTGTACGCGGGCCTCAGGCTCAACGACGACGAGGCCCGCGCACGGGTACGCGCCCTCGTCGAGGAGCGCACGGCGTCCATCCCGACCGAGGACCTGCACGTCCTCGGCTACTACGAGTGGCTGGAGGGCCTCGAGCGCGGCATCGCCGCCCACCACGCGGGCATGCTGCCGAGCTTCAAGGAGGTCGTCGAGGAACTGTTCGTACGCGGCCTGGTCAAGGCCGTGTTCGCGACCGAGACCCTCGCCCTCGGCATCAACATGCCCGCCCGCTCGGTGGTGCTGGAGAAACTCGTCAAGTGGAACGGCGAGCAGCACGCGGACATCACCCCGGGCGAGTACACGCAGTTGACGGGGCGTGCGGGGCGGCGCGGCATCGACGTCGAGGGCCACGCCGTGGTGCTGTGGCAGCGCGGCTCGAGCCCCGAGCACCTGGCGGGTCTGGCCGGCACGCGCACGTACCCGCTGCGCTCGAGCTTCAGGCCGTCGTACAACATGGCGGTCAACCTGGTCGAGCAGTTCGGCCGGCACCGGTCGCGCGAGCTGCTGGAGACGTCCTTCGCGCAGTTCCAGGCGGACAAGTCGGTCGTCGGCATCTCCCGCCAGGTGCAGCGCAACGAGGAGGGTCTTGAGGGCTACAAGGCTTCCATGACCTGCCACCTCGGCGACTTCGAGGAGTACGCGCGGCTGCGCCGCGAGCTGAAGGACCGTGAGAACGACCTGGCCCGGCAGGGTGCGGCACAGCGGCGGGCCGAGGCCGCCGTCGCGCTGGAGAAGCTGAAGCCCGGTGACGTCATCCACGTGCCCACCGGCAAGTACGCGGGCCTGGCTCTGGTGCTGGACCCGGGCCTGCCCGCGGGCCGTTCGAACGGCCACCGGGGCTTCGAGCACCACGACGGGCCGCGCCCGCTGGTGCTGACCGCCGAGCGGCAGGTGAAGCGGCTGGCGTCCATCGACTTCCCGATACCGGTCGAGCCGCTGGAGCGGATGCGGATCCCGAAGTCCTTCAACCCGCGTTCCCCGCAGTCCCGTCGGGACCTCGCCTCCGCGCTGCGCACCAAGGCCGGGCACATCCCGGCCGACCGGCACCGCAAGCGGCGCTCCCAGGCGGCCGACGATCGCGAGATCGCCCGGCTGCGGACCGAGCTGCGCGCACACCCCTGCCACGGGTGCGACGACCGTGAGGACCACGCCCGTTGGGCCGAGCGCTACCACCGGCTGCTGCGGGACACCTCGCAGCTGGAGCGGCGGATCGAGGGCCGTACGAACACGATCGCGCGGACGTTCGACCGTATCGTCGCGCTGCTGACCGAGCTCGACTACCTGCGCGGCGACGAGGTCACCGAGCACGGCAAGCGGCTCGCGCGGCTGTACGGCGAGCTGGACCTGCTCGCCAGCGAGTGCCTGCGCGAGGGCGTCTGGGAGGGGCTCGGCCCGGCCGAACTGGCGGGCTGTGTCTCGGCGTTGGTGTACGAGGCGCGTGCGGCGGACGACGCGATGGCGCCGAAGCTGCCGTCGGGGAAGGCCAAGGCCGCGCTGGGGGAGATGGTGCGGATCTGGGGGCGGCTTGACGCGCTGGAGGAGGAGTTCCGGATCACCCAGACCGAGGGGGTCGGACAGCGTGAGCCGGACCTGGGGTTCGCCTGGGCCGCGTACATGTGGGCCTCCGGGGCGGGGCTGGACGAGGTGCTGCGTGAGGCGGAGATGCCGGCGGGAGACTTCGTGCGGTGGTGCAAGCAGGTCATCGATGTGCTGGGGCAGATCGCGGCGGCGGCGCCGCAGGGGTCTTCCGTGGTGAAGAACGCGCGTAAGGCTGTCGACGGGGTGCTGCGGGGAGTTGTCGCCTACTCGTCGGTGGGGTGATCGTTCGGCGCGCGGGTGCCGGCCGTACGTGGCTGCTCGCGCAGTTCCCCGCGCCCCTTTAGGGGCGTTGTTCTGAGGGTCCCTCACCCGTAGCGGTGAGGGACTTTCGTATGCCTGTACGCCATTACGTACAGCATTCGAATGATCTCGCAGCGTGTAAATGACCGAGCGTACTATCCCTTCGCGTCCGGTTTCCGGCAGATGCTGAATATGACACGGCGATGATCCGGTCGGACTAAGCTCGCCCGCAGCGCACCGGCTTGAGATGAATTCGTGCGCTTGTTCCCCAATGTGTGGAACTCCAGCCGACTCCTGTCAGAAGGCCTACATGGTGAGTGTTCAATCCCCTCCCGTTCGCCGTGAACTTCCTTACGCGCGCGTGCTGTTGCTCCCGGCCATAGCGATGGCCGCGGCGTCCGGATCCGCCGTCGCCCTGGTGACGGAGTCGGCCCGGCTCGCCGTCGGCTGGTGCGGCGGCATCGCCACCGCTCTGGTGATCGCGACGGCAGCCGAGGCGGTCCGCCGCGGCCGTGCCCTGCGGAACCAGCGTGCCGAGCACGCCCGCCACAGCGCGTATCTGGAACAGCGGATCGCCGGCCACGAGCACGAGTTGGTCCGCTTCTCGAGGGAGATCGTCCCTGCCGCGCTCGACCTGCTGCGCACCGGAGAATCCCCCAGGGAGGTGATCCGCAAGCTCGGCCTGGCCGACCCCGCGTACCGCGACCTCCCCGCGCCGGAGGTCGAGACGCTGCTGACGGTGCTCAGGATCGTCGACCACGAAGTGACCATGCGCGACGCCGCCGCCCGCTCCTTCGTCACGGTCGCCCGCCGTGTCCAGGCGATCGCCCACCAGCAGGCCGAGGAACTCCGGGAAATGGAGGAGGACCACGGCCGCAACCCCGAGGTCTTCGACGACCTGCTCCGCATCGACCACGGCAACGCCCTGATCGGCCGCCTCGCCGACTCTGTCTCCGTCCTCGGCGGCGGCCGCCCCGGCCGGCAGTGGCCCGAGCCGGTGTCCCTGTACAGCACGCTGCGCGGCGCCATGTCCCGCATCCTGGAGTACCGGCGCATCCAGCTGTCCTCCATCGCCAAGGTCAGCGTCAAGGGCATCTACGTCGAGCCCGTCATCCACGCCGCCGCCGAACTCCTCGACAACGCCACCCGCTACTCGCCGCCGCAGACCAAGGTGCACGTCACCGCCACAGAGGTGCAGACCGGCGTCTGCATCGAGATCGAGGACGGCGGCGTCAACCTCAACGAGGAGGCGCGGGCCCGGATCGAGGGCATGCTGGAGGCCGCCAAGGCAGGCGTCGACCTCCAGGACATCGGTGAGCACCCGCGCCTGGGCCTGGCCGTCGTCGGCCGCCTCTGCACGGCGTACAACATGCAGGTGTCGCTGCGGGCCTCCGCCTACGGAGGCGTCCGCGCCATCCTCATCGTGCCGAGCGAGATGATCACCCACGAGCCCGGCGTCGGACTCGCCCACGGCATCGGCGCCACCGGCATCCCCATGACGGTCGGGATTCCCGAGGGCCCGAAGCGCGCCCCCAAGAGGCGACGCCCGACCAGCCCCAAGATCCCCGACACGGTCCTGCTGGAGGACGACGACGTCCCCGAGGTCACCGAGTGGACGACGAACGGCCTGCCGCAGCGCCGCAGCCGGGTGAAGACGCCGCTCGCCGAGCGACTCGCCCAGCAGGCCGCCAACGAGAAGGCCGACCGGGAGGCCGCCGAGCGGGGCGAGTACAACCCCTGGGCGGCGGTAGCGGAGCCCGAGAGCAAGCCCCTGCGCGACATGTCCGCCCCCGACGCCCCGGGCAAGGGCCTCGAGGCGTTCTGGGAGGGACTCAAGCAGGGCATCGAACCCGGCACGCACCCGACCGACTTCATCCGGAACCCGACCAAGTACCTGCACCTGATCAACGACCCGGCCCCCAGCGAGGCCGACGACGAGGGGGACCTCAAGTGATCCAGCAGCGAGGCAACTTCGACTGGATGCTCAAGCAGCTCGCCGACGGCGTGCCGGGCATCGAGATGATCGTGGTGCTCTCGGCCGACGGTCTGCGCATCGCCCGCCACGGCGGCGAGCCGGACGCGGCCGACCGGGTCGCCGCGGCCTGCGCCGGCCTGCAGTCCCTCGCGGGCAGCATCTGCCAGGAACTCACCGTGGGCGAAGGTGAGATGAAACTCGTCATGATCGAGATCGACCGCGGCTACTTCTATCTGATGAACGCCGGCGCCAACGCCTTCCTCGCGGTGCTCTCCGACGTGCGGTGCGAACCCGGCCGGATGAGCGCGATGATGCGCGACCTCGTCGTCCGGATCGGCGGCCATCTGACCAGTCCGCCCCGGCGCAACGGGCAGATCGTATGACGCCTCCGCAACGCCAGAGGCGCGACCCCACCCCGGAATCGCCCCCGCCCCAGGAGGGCGAGGGCAAGGTCAGGAACCCCGAGCGGATGTACGTGGTGGCCGGCCCGGACGGTGAACGGGCCGAGCTCGACCTGGTGACGTTAATCGTGGCGCGTGCCGAAGATCCGCCGCCTTCCGCCTCCCCCGAGCAGGCGGCGCTGCTCCGGCTCTGCGCCGCACCCCTGTCCGTGGCCGAGCTGTCGGCCTACCTCCACCTGCCGTTCAGCGCGATGGGCGTGCTGCTCACCGAGCTGCTGACGGCGGAACTGGTGCAGGCGCGCGCCCCGATCGTCCGCCAGTCACGCACCGACCGTTCCCTCCTCGAAGCGGTGATGAATGGACTTCAAAGGCTCTGACACCATCCCGGGCCCCCGGGCCGAGGACCAGTTGCCCCACACGGCACAGTCCGCGGCCAAGATCGTGATCGTGGGTGGCTTCGGCGTCGGCAAGACGACCATGGTCGGCTCGGTCAGCGAGATCACACCGCTGACCACCGAGGAGACCATGACGCAGGCCGGCATCGGTGTCGACGACAACTTCGGCTCCGCGTCCAAGACGGCCACCACCGTCGCCATGGACTTCGGCCGCATCAGCATCACCGACCAGCTCGTGCTCTACCTCTTCGGCACACCCGGCCAGCAGCGCTTCTGGTTCCTGTGGAACGGCCTGTTCGAGGGCGCGCTCGGCGCGGTGGTGCTGGTCGACACCCGTCGGCTGGAGGTCAGCTTCGATGTCATGGGGCGCCTGGAGGAGCGCGGCGTGCCGTTCGTGGTGGCGGTCAACTCCTTCCCGGACGCGCCCCGCTACGACCTCGAGGAGCTGCGCACGGCCCTCGACCTCACCCAGGACATCCCGATCATGGAGTGCGACGTACGCCGCCGGGCCTCCAGCCGTGACGTCCTGATGACCCTCATGCGCTTCCTGCACTCGCTCGCCATGACGGGCTCGCTCACCTGATCCCGCCCCCTGCCCGCCCCACCCCCACATTCCCCCACCAGACACCTGGATTCACTTCAGTTTCGGAGCGACCACTGTGACGCCTGAATCCCACACCCCGACCGATACGGACGCCTCCCGGCTCGGCCCGCCCCCCGGCTGCCCCGCACACGGCCTCGGGCCCGGCGGACTGCCCCGGCTGCACGAGTCGGAGGATCTGGGAGCGCTGTACGAGCAACTACGCAAGGACCACGGCCCCGTGGCGCCCGTGCTGCTCCACGACGATGTCCCGGTCTGGGTCGTCCTCGGCCATGCCGAGAACCTGCACATGGTGCGCTCGCCCTCGCAGTTCTGCCGGGACAGCCGTATCTGGACCCCGCTCCGGGACGGCCTGGTCAAGCCCGACCACCCGCTGATGCCGCACATCGCCTGGCAGCCCATCGCCTCGCACGCCGAGGGCGACGAGCACAAGCGGCTGCGCGGCGCGGTTCAGGGCGCCATCTCGACCGTCGACTTCCGCAGCCTGCGCCGCTACATCAACCGCAGCACGCAGGCCATCGTCAACCGCTTCTGCGAGAAGGGCGAGGCCGACCTCGTCGGCCAGTTCGCCGAGCACCTGCCGATGGCCGTGATGTGCGAGATCCTCGGCATGGCCGACGAGTACAACGACCGCCTCGTCGAGGCCGCCCGCGACGCGCTCAAGGGCACCGAGACCGCGATCGCCAGCCACTCCTACGTCATGGACGCCCTGAGCCGGCTCACCGCACGGCGCCGCGCCCAGCCGGAGGAGGACTTCGCCAGCTACCTGATCACCCACCCGGCCCGGCTGACCGACGACGAGGTCAGGGAGCACCTGCGCCTGGTGCTCTTCGCCGCCTACGAGGCCACCACCAATCTGCTGTCCAACGTGCTGCTCACGGTGCTGATCGACCCGCGCTTCCGTGCCCAGCTCAACGGCGGCCAGATGACGGTGCCGGAGGCGGTGGAGCAGTCCCTGTGGAACGAGCCGCCGTTCAGCACGGTCTTCGCCTACTTCGCCAAGCAGGAGACCGAGCTGGGCGGTCAGCGCATCCGCCGGGGCGACGGACTGCTCTTCGCCCCGGCCGCGGCCAACGTCGACCCGCGGGTACGGCCCGACCTGTCGGCCAGCATGCAGGGCAACCGCTCCCACCTCGCGTTCGGCGGCGGGCCGCACGAGTGCCCCGGCCAGGACGTCGGCCGCTCCATCGCAGATGTCGGCGTCGACGCGCTGCTGATGCGGCTGCCCGACGTCGAACTCGACTGCGACGAGGAGGAGCTGCGCTGGACGGCGTCCATCGCCTCCCGGCACCTGGTGGAAATGCCGGTGCAGTTCTCGCCCAAGCCGCCGCAGGACGTGACGGAGCCGCCGAACCACAAGCAGATCCCCGCACAGCGCTCCGACTGGCAGATCGGCAGCCCGCAGCCGCAACCCGCACCGGTCGCCGCGCAGCCTCAGCCGGTCCCGGTCCCGGCCCAGCCCCAGCCGGCCTCTGCGCACCCGCAGGTTCAGCCGACGGCGCAGGAACCGGCCCGCCGCAAGGGTGCCTGGCAGCGCTTCCTGAGCTGGTGGCGCGGCTACTGACCGGCTGACGGGCCGTCGTACGTCCCGGCGGCCCACCGGTCGTACGACGCCCACGCCGCGAGCTCCCGGCCGCTGCGGAACCGGTGCTCCTCGCCCGTGACCGGATCGGTGAACTCCAGGGCCCGCGCCAGCAGTTGGAGCGGGCGCCGGAAGTCACCGGCCGGCACGGGTTCGGTCACCTCCGGGTAGAGCGGGTCGCCGAGGATCGGCACGCCCAGCGCGGTCATGTGCACCCGCAGCTGGTGCGTCTGCCCGGTGCCGGGCACCAGCCGGTAGCGGGCGAGTCCGCCGGCGCCTTCCGGGCGGTGCTCGACTGGTTCGACTCGGCTCACGGCGTTCGGCTCGCCGGCCACCTCCCGGGCCTGGAGCACCCCGCGCTCCTTCACGATCCGGCTGCGTACCGTTTGGGGCAGGGTGAGGGCGGGGTCGTACGGGGCGACGGCCTCGTACTCCTTGTGGACCAGGCGGGCACTGAACAGCGTCTGGTACGCGCCGCGCTCCTCGGGGCGCACGGTGAACAGCACGAGCCCCGCGGTGAGCCGGTCCAGACGGTGTGCGGGGCCGAGCGCGGGGAGGTCCAGCTCCCGGCGCAGCCTGGCCAGCGCGGTCTCGGTGACATGGCTGCCGCGCGGGGTGGTGGCGAGGAAGTGGGGCTTGTCGACGACGACGATGTGCTCGTCCCGGTGCACGACCTCCAGCGGGAAGGGCACCGGCACCTCCTCGGGCAGCTCCCGGTGGAACCAGACGAACATCCCCGGTACGTACGGCGCGTCCGCCGCCACGGCCAGTCCGTCCGCCCCGACGATCCGCCCCGCGTCGAACATCCCGTCGACGACCCCGGCACCCGCCCCGCTGAGCCGCTCCTCCAAGTGCTCACGCACCGTGGTCCACGACCCCGCGACGGGCAGCCGCACCCGCACCGGATCCACGCCGTGGCGCTGCGGCAGGGGCGAGGGCGGGATGCGGGGCTTGCGTCTCATCGCGGCCCAGCGTACGAGGCCCGGTGCGCCGGGCGGAAAACCACTGGAGCCGCCCCTCGCGTCCTTGCCAGGATGCGAGGCGTGCCGTTCCTCACCAGCCCGGTCCTGACCGCCGGGACCCTCGCCCGCAGCCCGCAGCCCACCCTCGCCACCGGCGACGGACTCCTCCTGCGCCCCTGGCGGGCCGCGGACGCGCCCGCGGTGTACGAGGTCTTCCAGGATCCCGTGATGCACCGGTGGCACGCCCGGTCCGCCGACTCCGAGGAGGAGGTCGGCGGCTGGATCGGCGACTGGCACCGGGCGTGGAAGGAGGAGCGGGAGGCGCAGTGGGCCGTCGCCGACGCGGACTCCGGCTCACTGCTGGGGCGGGTCGCGCTGCGCGAGATACGGCTCGACGACGGTACGGCGGAGGTGGCGTACTGGACCGTCCCGGCGGCACGGGGCCGGGGCATCGCCGCGCGTGCCACGACCGCACTGTCCCGCTGGGCCCTCGACGAGACCGGCTTCCACCGCCTCGAACTCCTGCACGCCGTGCGCAACGAGGCGTCCTGCCGCGTCGCCACCAGGACGGGCTTCGCCCTCGAGGGCACGAAGCGCGGCGCCGCCCTGCACCCGGACGGCTGGCACGACATGCATCTGCACGCGCGAGTGCGGGGCGACTGAGGGGCACGGCAGGCCGTCAGGCCGTCGCGCTCGCGTCGCTCAGGCGGCCGGGCTGCTCTCCTGCTCCGCTTCGATGCGTGCGTTCCAGTCCCGCTTCGAGGCCTGCCAGCCCTCCTCGTTGTGGCCGCGCCGCCAGTAGCCGGAGATCGACAGGTCCTCGCGCGCGATCTGGCGCTCGACCCGGAGCAGATGGCGCAGCTCCTTCACGAAGTGCGCCTCGCCGTGGACGAAGGCGTGCACCCGGCCCTCGGGGAACTCCAGGTTCCGTACCGCCTCGACCAGCGCCTCGCCGAGGGGCCGGTCGCCGCGGTGCAGCCAGACGACGTCCACGTCCGAGTCGATCTTCTGCTCCTCCTCGGGGCCGGAGATCTCCACGAAGGCATAGGCCTTGGCGCCGCGCGGCAGGGCCTCCAGGGCGCAGGCGATCGCGGGCAGCGCGCTCTCGTCACCGACGAGCAGATGCCAGTCGGCGTCGGTGTCGGGTGCGTACGCCCCGCCCGGTCCCATGAAGCGCACGGTCTCGCCCGGCTGGACGCGGGCCGCCCAGGGGCCGGCCAGGCCCTCGTCGCCATGGACGACGAAGTCCAGGGTCAGCTCGCGGTGCTCGGCGTCCCAATGGCGCACCGTGTACGTCCGGGGCACCGGCCACTGTGCGCGGGGGACCTCGTCACGGATGCGCTGCATGTCGAAGGGTTCCGGATAGGTCACGCCCTCGGGCGCGAACAGCAGTTTCACATAATGGTCGGTGCACGTGCCCGCCGCGAAGTCTGCGAGGCCCTCGCCGCCGAGCACCACACGCTGCATGTGCGGAGTCAGCCGCTCGGTGCGGACGACCTGAGCGGAATGCGGCTTGCGCGGCTGGCGTCCCGGTCGCTCTGCCATGAGGACCTCCCTGTCTCGCATAGTTAGGGTTACCTAAGTTAGCACCTCGCCCCCACTTAACACCTCTTGAATGAGAGGTTCATGAACACCGCCTGCCTGCGGAAGGCCGTCGGCCCGCCCCCGTCACACCGCCAGCGTGGTCAGAAGACGCTCCAGTGAGCCGCCCAGCCCCCAGCGCGTCGCCAGTGTCCGAAGCTCCGCCGGGTCGCGCGGGGCCCGCGGCAGCGCCGTGGTGACATCGGGCAGGGGTACGTCGTCCGCGACCCGGACCACCTTCGGCGCGACCGCGAGATAGGGGCGCGATTCCTCGAGCCGCCTGCGCTGCGTCGGCGTGAGCTTCGACCGCCGGTCCTCGACCGCCGCCATGATCCCGGCCAGGTCCCCGTACTCGGCCAGCAGCTTGGCGGCCGTCTTCTCTCCGATGCCCGGCACGCCCGGCAGGCCGTCGCTGGGGTCGCCGCGCAGCAGGGCCAGATCCGCGTACCCGCTCCCGCCGACCCCATACTTCCCGCGGAGCCATGCCTCATCGGTGAGCTGGAGCGTGCCCACGCCCTTCAGCGGGTACAGCACGCGCACCCCGCGCGCGTCGTCCACCAGCTGGTACAGATCGCGGTCGCCCGTGACGATGTCGACCGGGCCCTTCGCCCGCGCGGTGAACGTGCCGATCACGTCGTCCGCCTCGTACCCGGCGACGCCCACGCGCGCGATGCCCACCGCGTCCAGCACCGCCTCGATGACCGGCACCTGCGGCGACAGCGTGTCGGGCACCTCCTCCTCGTCCGGGCCGGCCGCGCGCTCCTCGGCGACGCGGTGCGCCTTGTAGGAGGGGATCAGCTCCACCCGCCAGTGCGGCCGCCAGTCGGCGTCCATGCAGGCCACGAGCTGGTCGGGCCGGTGGTCCTTGACCAGGCGGTCGATGAAGTCGAGCAGCCCGCGCACGGCGTTCACCGGCGTGCCGTCCGGGGCCCGGACCGAGTCCGGGACGCCGAAGTAGGCGCGGAAGTACAGGGAGGCGGTGTCGAGGAGCATCAGTCGTCCGGTCACGCCACGCATCATGCCGTACGCCACTGACAGCCACTCGCCGCTGTGTGGTGGGTTGCGGTGTGTGCGTCTTGTGTGAAGCGCCCCACTTGTGGGTTTGCCTTTCCGGATAGGGGGGAGGCGCCGCCCCAGAGCGAGGCTGGTTGCGCATTTCAACTGTTTGCGGCCCTGTCCTCGCTCTGTTCTGTTGCCGTCGAGATTGAGGTGAACGTGTCAGCGAGGCTTCAGGCAGAGAGCCTGTACAAAGTGTTCGGCAGAAGACCGGACCGAGCGGTCGAGCGGCTCCGCGACGGAGCCGACCGGGAGGAACTGCGCGCCGAGGGCACGACCGCCGCCGTGATCGACGCGTCCTTCACCGTGGAGCCCGGCCAGATCTTCGTCGTCATGGGTCTGTCCGGATCCGGCAAGTCCACCCTGCTGCGCATGCTGAACGGCCTGCTCGAGCCGACTTCCGGGCATGTCCGCTTCGACGGCCAGGACCTCACCACGCTCGGCGACCGCGAGCTGCGCAAGGTCCGCTCCCAGAAGATCAGCATGGTGTTCCAGCACTTCGCGCTCTTCCCGCACCGCAGCGTGCGCGAGAACGCCGCCTACGGTCTTGAAGTGCAGGGCGTGCCCCGCGCCGAGCGCGTACGCCGCGCCGACGAGGCGCTCGCCCTGTGCGGCCTGGCCGGCTGGGAGAAGTCCTGGCCCGACGAGCTGTCCGGCGGCATGCAGCAGCGCGTCGGTCTCGCCCGCGCGCTCGCCACCGACGCCGACCTGCTGCTGATGGACGAGTCCTTCAGCGCCCTGGACCCGCTGATCCGCCGCGACATGCAGGACCAGCTGCTGGAACTCCAGCAGAAGCTCAAGAAGACGATCGTCTTCATCACCCACGACCTCAACGAGGCCATGCGCCTGGGCGACCGCATCGCCGTCATGCGCGACGGCGAGATCGTCCAGATCGGCACCGCCCAGGACATCCTGCTGCGGCCGGAGAACGACTACGTCGCCTCCTTCACCCAGGACGTCGACCGCTCCCGCGTCCTGACCGCGGGCGAGATCATGGACCCCTCGGTCACCGCCGACAACCCCGGCTGCCACTGCCGGACCGCCACGGCCGACACCCCGTTCACCGAGCTGTGCGCGATCAGCGCCGGGCTCTCCCACCCCGTCTCGGTCGTGGACCAGGACAACAAGCAGATCGGCGTCGTCCCCCGGCAGCGCCTGATCGGCTTCCTCGGCGACGAGCAGGACACCACCCCGCAGCCCTGCGACGCCCCGCAGGACAAGGGCGGAGAGAAGGTGACCGCCCGTGCCTAGGATCGAGCTCGGCAGCTGGGTCAACGACGGGGTCGACTGGCTCACCACCCACATGGCGTGGCTGTTCGACTTCTGCAAGACCGTCTTCCTCGGCCTCTACGACGGCATCAACGCCGTCCTCCAGGCCCCCGAACCACTGCTCCTCGCGGGCATCTTCGCCGTCATCGCCTTCTGGCTGCGCGGCACGCTCGCCGGTGTCCTCACGTTCGCCGGATTCGCGTTCATCGACTCCCTCGAACTGTGGGAGAACGCGATGATCACCCTGGCGCTCGTCCTCGTGGCGACCGTCATCGCGCTCGTGATCTCCATACCCGTCGGCATCTGGGCGGCCCGCTCGGACCGCGTCAGCGGTCTGGTCCGGCCCGTCCTGGACTTCATGCAGACGCTGCCCGCGATGATCTACCTCATCCCGGCGATCCTGTTCTTCGGCACAGGCGCCCCCGCCGGCATCGTCGCCACGCTGATCTTCGCGCTCGCACCGGGCGTGCGCATGACCGAGCTGGGCATCCGGCAGGTCGACAAGGAACTGGTCGAGGCCGCCGACGCGTTCGGCACCACGCCCCGCAACACCCTGCTCCGCGTCCAGCTCCCGCTCGCCCTGCCCACCGTCATGGCCGGTGTCAACCAGGTCATCATGCTCGGCCTGTCCATGGCCGCGATCGCCGGCATGGTCGGCACCGGCGGCCTCGGCGGCGACGTCAACGAGGCCATCGGCCAGCTCAACGTGGGCCTGGGCTCCGAGGCCGGCGTGGCCATCGTGATCCTCGCGATCTACCTGGACCGCATGACCAGCGCCCTGGGCACCCAGGTCTCCCCGCTCGGCCGCCGCGCCGCCGCCAAGCTGCGCGCCGCCCAGGGGCTGAAGATCTGGTCCTACCGGCCCCGCCCGGTCGTCGCCGTGATCGGCGTCGTCGTCCTCGCGCTCGCCGCGGGCGGCATGGGTGTCTTCGGCAAGAGCACCGACTCCACCGCCGTGGCTGGCGGCAAGAACGTCGGCCAGGGCAAGAAGATCAGCATCGGCTACATCCCCTGGGACGAGGGCGTCGCCTCCACCTTCCTGTGGAAGGAGGTCCTGGAGCAGCGCGGCTACGAGGTCGAGGCCAAGCAGTTCGACGCGGGCCCGCTGTACACGTCCCTCTCCCAGGGCGACGTCGACTTCCAGACGGACGCCTGGCTGCCCACGACTCACGCCCAGTACTGGAAGAAGTACGGCAAGCAGCTCGACGACCTCGGCGCCTGGTACGACAAGACGTCCCTGGAGCTGTCCGTGCCCTCTTACATGAAGGGCATCGACTCCCTGGAGGACCTCAAGGGCAAGGCCTCCCAGTTCGGTGGCAAGATCACCGGCATCGAGTCCAGCGCCGGCGAGATGGCCCTGCTGAAGAGCAAGGTCCTCAAGGAGTACGGCCTGGACAAGGAGTACAAGGTCGTCGACAGCTCCACGCCCGCGATGCTGGCCGAGCTGAAGCGCTCCTACGCCCAGAAGAAGCCGATCGTCGTCACGCTCTGGTCGCCGCACTGGGCGTACAACGACTACGACCTCAAGAAGCTCAAGGACCCCAAGGGTGCCTGGGGCGAGGGCGACGGTGTGCACACGCTGTCCCGCAAGGGCTTCGCGGACGACGACCCGACGGTCGCCAAGTGGCTGAAGAACTTCAAGATGAACGAGAAGGAACTCACCAGCCTCGAAGCCGAGATCAACAAGGCGGGCAAGGGCAATCAGCAGGAGGCCGTGCGCGCCTGGCTGAAGCAGAACCCCGGCTTCGCCGACAAGATGGCCCCGGTCGAGAACGCCGGCGGCAGCACGCCCGCCGAGGCGAAGCAGCCCCTGGACGTGGCGTGGTTCCCCTGGGACGAGGACATCGCCGTCACCTACCTGTGGAAGAACGTCCTCGAACGGCGCGGCTACAAGCTGAACCTGAAGCAGATGGACGTCGGCCCCGTCTACACGGGCCTGGCCTCGGGTGATCTCGACCTCAACTTCGACGCCTGGCTGCCCTACGCCCAGAAGAACTACTGGGACAAGAACAAGGACCGGCTCAAGGACCTGGGCACCTGGTACGAACCGACCTCGCTGGAGCTCGCCGTACCGTCGTACGTGAAGGGCGTCGACTCCCTGGAGGACCTCAAGGGCAAGTCCGGCACCTTCAAGGGGAAGATCATCGGCATCGAGCCGGGCACCGGCGAGATGGACCTGCTGAAGAACAAGGTGCTGCCCGGCTACGGCCTGGACAAGGAGTACGAGGTCGTCGACGGCTCCACCCCGGCCATGCTGGCCGAGCTGAAGCGCGCCTACGCCAAGAAGGAGCCGATCGCTGTCACGCTCTGGTCGCCGCACTGGGCGTACAGCGACTACGAGCTGACCAAGCTGAAGGACCCCAAGAAGGCCTTCGGCGAGGGCAACACGATCCGCACCATCTCCAACGAGAAGTTCCCCGAGGAATACCCGCAGCTCACGAAGTGGATCAAGAACTTCAAGATGACCGAGGACGAGCTCGGCACCCTGGAGAGCGAGATCAAGAACCGCGGTCAGGGCCATGAGGAAGAGGCCGTCGCCGCGTGGCTGAAGGAGCACCCCGACATGGTGGAGCGCATGACGCCGCAGTGAGGCCGGATGCGGCGGTGGGGGGGGGGGGGGGGGGGGGGGGGGGGGGGGGGGGGGACGGGGGGGGGGGGGGGGGGGGGGGGGGGGGGGGGGGGGGGGGGGGGGGGGGGGGGACG
>NZ_JBVIWP010000011.1:214606-253568 GCF_055594445.1 Streptomyces sp. NPDC040589
GAAGAAGGGTCTTGCACCGTGTGGTGGAGGGAACACCCCGAGGTGGTGGAGCGAGGAGCGCAGAGGGGGGGGGGGGGGGGGGGGGGGGGGGGGGGGGGACACCCCCCCCCCCCCCCCCCGCACCCGTTTCCACGAGCGGGATCCGGACAACCACAGAGCGCGACGCCACCCCCCCAGCCTCACCCCCCGCCGTGTTCCTCCCACCCCCCGCCCTGTTCCTCCCGTAGGAGGAAATCCGTACGCTGCCCCGAGAGCGGCGGATCCCCTGGCGCGAACTGGGGGGTCGCGCGCCGCCCTGTATGACGTCGATGTGACGGGCGCATGAAACGGTTTGCCGAACATGCGTAGGGTGCAGACAACTCAACAGAAGCAGTGCGCCGGGACGCCGGTGCACGGGGACCGGATCGACGGGCGAAGGAGGGAGCCGGAGCGATGGGCGACCACAAAGAGCAGTCCCTTCGGGTGGGCGCGGCCGTGCGCCGCCGGCGCCGCGCGCTGGATCTCACCCTCGCAGCCGTGGCCGAGCGCAGCGGCCTGTCGGTCCCGTTCCTGAGTCAGATCGAGAACGACCGGGCGCGCCCCAGCCAGAGCTCCCTGGAGAAGGTCGCCGACGCCCTGCGCACCACCGCCGTGGAACTCCTCGCCGCGGCCGACCCGGCGTGCAGCGTGGACGTCGTCCGCGCCGAGGGCGCCGAGCCGCTGCCCCAGCCCCGGACCCGGTCCCTGGTGCGCGGCCACCACCAGATGCACGCCTCCGAGTTCATCGGCGACCATGACGCGGGCCGTGAATTCCAGTACCGCAACGACCAGTTGATGTACGTCGCCGACGGGGTGGTGGAGGTCGAGGCGGAGGGCCGCGCCTACCGGCTCGGCCGCGGCGACACGCTGTACCTCACCGGCGGCGTACGGCACCGCTGGCGGGCCACGGAGTCGGACACCCGCGTGATCGTCGTCGCCGTGGCGGAGCACATCGAGGCGGTCCGGGACCGGCCACGCCGTTGAGGGTCGTCTCGCTGGTCCCCTCGCTGACCGAGGCCGTCGCCCGGTCCGCGCCCGGCGCCCTGGCCGGCGCCACCGACTGGTGCACCCATCCGCCCGGCCTGGACGTCGTACGCGTCGGCGGCACCAAGAACCCCAAGCCCGACCGGATCCTCTCCCTCGCCCCCGATCTGGTGATCGCCAACGAGGAGGAGAACCGCGAGCCCGACCTCGCGGCCCTGCGCGCGGCGGGCGTCGAGGTGCTGGTGACGGAGATCCGCGATGTGCCGGGGGCCTTCCGGGAACTGGCCCGGGTCCTGGACGCCTGCGGGGTGGCGGGGCGCCCGCGCTGGCTGGACGAGGCGGAGCACGCCTGGTCCTCCCTGGCGCCGCCGGTGACCCGCCTGACGGCGGTCGTGCCGATCTGGCGCCGCCCGTGGATGGTCCTGGGCCGCGACACCTTCGCGGGCGACGTCCTGGCCCGCCTCGGCGTCGACCACGTGCACGCGGCGCACCCCGACCGCTACCCCCGCATCCCGCTGGAGGAGTTGCGCGCCGCGGCGCCGGACGTGGTGATCCTCCCGGACGAGCCCTACCGCTTCACCGCCGACGACGGCCCCGAGGCCTTCCCCGGCCTGCCCTGCGCGCTCGTCAGCGGACGGCACCTCACCTGGTACGGACCGTCGCTGGCCGAGGCACCACGGGTGCTGGCCCGGGCCCTGCGAGCAGCTCGCCCCTGAGCAGCCCGCGTACGGTGCCCGCGGCGGCGGTGCCCCACGCGACGACAAGCACCGCGTACAGGACGACCGCCGGCCCTTCGTAGGCCACGAGCCCGGTGTGCCGGCCCAGGGCCTCGGCGCCCGTGACACAGGTGCCGACCGGGAAGGTGAACGACCACCACGTCATCGCGAACCGCATCCCGTGCCGCCGGGCGCGCAGCACATGGACGGTGGCGAGGCAGAACCACAGCAGCGCGAACCCCATCACGGGCACGCCGTAGAGCACGGCGAGCGCGCCGAAGCCCTGGCTGTACGGCGCCGGTACGACTCCGGGGGCGGTGTCCGCGAACGCGCCGACGGCGGTCGTCGACTGCCCGAGCGGCCCCAGTACCAGGAACAGCGTGGGGGTGAGGGCGAGGGGCAGCGGCCCGCCGGTGAGCAGCCGCGCGAAGACCAGCGGCAGCATGACGAGCGTCGCGAGCAGACTGAGCCCGAACAGCGCGAAGCAGCCCAGCAGCAGAGTCTCCCGGGCCTGCCCCGGAGGCAGATGAGGAACCAGCAGCGGCCCGACGGCGGCCGACACCATGGGCGCGACCAGCGGCAGCAGCCACACGGGCGTGGCCTGTCCCGGCTCGACCCGGTGCCGTACGGCCATCAGATACGGCACGGCGACGGCGGCGGCCAGCCCGAGAGCCGTACCGGCGCCGAACAGCACGGCGTCGAGCGCGACGGCCGCCCGTACGCCGATCACGTCCCGGCCCACGGTGAGGGCACCGCCGCCCACGGCGAGCAGGGCCATGGCGAGACAGCCGTAGAAGGGGGCCGTCGCCGGGTCGAGGAGATGGGCGCGGGCCTGGTCCCGGTGGTGGACCCAGTGCACGGCCCGGGCCCCGAGCAGGGCCAGGAGCAGGACGAACGCGAGGGCCCAGACACCGGCGAGCACGGAGCGCAGCCCGGGAAGGTGCGACGGCAGGGCGGCTCCGGCGGTGGCGACGACGGCGGTGCCCATGACGGTGGCGTACCAGTTGGGGCCGAGATGACGGACCGACACGGGGTACGCGAGGGGCTGGGCTGCGGTGACCATGATTCCTACGGTCGGTGAGCCGGAGCCGTACCACCAGGGAGTATGCCTCTATGGCGACATAAGCTGGGTTTATGAGCAGGACGGATGAGCAGGGTGGCGTGCCGACCGCCGGAGCCGGGTCCCTGGGGCACCGGGTGCCGGATCTCGGCGCGCTGGAGCTGCTGTTGGCGGTGGCGCGGCTCGGCAGCCTCGGCGGGGCCGCGCGGGAACTCGGCATCACCCAGCCCGCGGCGAGCAGCCGGATCCGGTCGATGGAGCGACAGCTCGGCGTGGCGCTGGTCGACCGTTCGCCGCGCGGGTCCCGGCTGACGGACGCCGGTGCGCTGGTGACGGACTGGGCGCGGCGGATCGTCGAGGCGGCGGAGGCGTTCGACGTGGGGGCGCAGGCGCTGCGCGACCGCCGTGACTCGAGGTTGCGGGTGGCGGCGAGCATGACGATCGCCGAGTACCTGCTGCCGGGCTGGCTGCTCGCGCTGCGCGCCCAGCGGCCCGACACGGCGGTGTCCCTGCACGCCGGCAACTCGACGGTGGTGGCGGAACGCCTGCTGTCGGACGAGGCGGATCTGGGCTTCGTGGAGGGGCTGTCGGTCCCGACGGGGCTGGACTCGGTGGTCATCGCCCACGACCGGCTGATAGTGGTCACGGCTCCCGGCCACCCCTGGGCCCGCCGCCGACGCCCCCTGGCGGCGGCGGAGTTGGCATCGACGCCGCTGATCCTGCGCGAGAAGGGCTCGGGTACGCGGCAGGTCCTGGACGCGGCGCTCGGGGGACTGGCCCGGCCGCTGATCGAGTTGTCCTCCACGACGGCGGTCAAGGCGGCGGCGGTGAGCGGGGCGGGGCCGTCGGTGCTGAGCGAACTGGCGGTGGGGGAGGAACTGGCGATGCGGCGGCTGGTGAGCGTGCCGGTGGAGGGGGTGGCGCTGGCGCGGGATCTTAGGGCGGTGTGGCCTACGGGGCATCGGCCTACCGGTCCGGCCCGGGATCTGCTGTCGCTGACGCGGGGGTAGTTTTCTCGCCCCCGCCGCCCTTGCCCGTCCCATCTCCAGGGGCGCCGCCCCGGCGGCGCGAGACGGAGTCCGAGCTGCTGGCCGCCACCGCCGCGCCGCCCCTTCGTCCCCGCTGGGGGCTGCGACCCCAGACCCCGCTTCGGCCTGAACGGCCTCGTCCTCAAACGCCGGACGGGCTGGATGAGGGCTGGGCCCGCCCCTTGGCCGACGGCTTCGGCCTGGGCGGTCTCGTCCGTGGGCGCCGGACGGGCTGGGGAGGGGGCGCGAGCCCGGCTTCTTGGCTGACCGATTCGGGTCGTGGGTGGGCACAGGCCCGGGGGGTCCAGGGGGTTCCGCCCCCTGGTGGGCCGTGCGCGCACCGGGGTCAGTTCGCTGTTGCCGCTTCCACCAGCGCCCGCATCACCCGCAGATCCTCACCCATCTCCGGGTGCCACTGCACACCCAGCACCCACCCCGGGTGGCTCGGCAGTTCCAGTGCCTCGATCGTCCCGTCCGCCGCGTGCGCCGACGGGACCAGGCCCTCGCCCAGACGGTCCACGGCCTGGTGGTGATACGTCGGTACGAACGACTCCTCCGGCACGACACCGCCGTAGAGGCTCCCCGGCACCGGCTTGACCGCATGGCCGCCGAAGACGCCCACGACCTCCGCATGCCCCTCGATGTGCTGGACGAGCGTCCCGCCGAGGGCCACGTTCAGCAGCTGCATGCCCCGGCAGATACCCAGCAACGGCACCCCCGCAGCCAGCGCCGCGCCGATCAGGGCCAGCTCCCACGCGTCCCGCTCCCGCGCCGGCGGCCCGGTCCGCGGCTCGCGCTCCGCCCCGTAGCGGACCGGCTCGACATCCGGCCCGCCCGCGATGACCACCCCGTCCAGCCGGGCCACGACATCGGCCGCGTGCAGCGGGTCGTCCGGCGGAAGCATCGCGGCCAGTCCGCCCGCCCGCCGCACCAGCCGCGGGTAACCGGCCGGCAGCAGCGCCGCCTCCAGCTCCCATACGCCCCAGCGCGCACCGGACTCCAGATACGTGCTGACCCCGATCAACGGCCTGGACACAGAAACTCCCTCATCTCGACGCCCCGGTCCACCTCAGTCCCGTGACAACTCTGCCTCGGCCGCCGCCAGCGCCGCGAACTCCTCCTCCGGTGCCTTCGCCACCAGCCGCTTCCTGCTGTACAGGCCGAAGTACCCGACGGCGACGGCGTACACCACCAGCGCGATGACCGCCGCCGTCACATCCACCAGGAACGTGGCCACCAGCGCCGCACAGGCCAGCACCAGGGCGACCGAGGAGGTCACCACCCCGCCCGGGGTGCGGTACGGCCGCGGCAGCTCCGGCTCGCGGCGGCGCAGCACGATGTGCGACAGGGACATCAGCGCGTAGGAGATGGTCGCGCCGAAGACGGCGATGTTCAGCATGCGGGCGCCGTTCCCCGAGACCGCCGCCAGCAGGAAGCCGATCGTGCCGGGCACCAGCAGGCCCAGGTACGGGGCCTTGCGGCGGCTGGTCAGGGACAGGAAGCGGGGCAGGTATCCCGCGCGGGACAGGGCGAACAGCTGGCGCGAGCCCGCGTAGATCAGGGAGAAGAACGAGGCCACCAGGCCGGCCAGGCCCGCGTAGTTCACGATCCGGCTCAGTGTCGTCGCCTCGCCGCCCGGCTGCAGCGCCTCGACCAGCGGGTTGCCCGCCTCCTGGATCGCCGCGGAACCGCGTGTGCCCGCCGCCGCGAAGAACGTGACCACGGCCAGCACCACCAGGATGCCCATGGACCAGCGGATCGCCTTCGGCAGCGTACGGGCCGGATCCCTGGTCTCCTCGGCGGCCAGCGGCACCCCCTCGACGCCCAGGAAGAACCACATACCGAACGGGAACGCCGCCCAGATGCCGAGCAGACCGAACGGCAGCCAGGAGCTGGACCCCGCGGCGGAGGCGTCGACAGGGATGTCGTCCAGCGACGCGAAGGAGAAGTCCGGCAGTGCCGCCAGCGCGAACACGATCAGGGCGGCGACCGCGATGCCGGTGACCACGAAGCTGAACCGCAGCGCCTCGCCCACGCCCCACAGATGGATGCCGAGGAAGATCGCGAAGCAGACCAGGTACATCGGCCAGCCGGATTCCAGGCCGAACAGGCCCAGCGACTCGACGTAGTCCCCGATGAAGATGACGATCGCGGCGGGCGCGAGGACGTACTCGATGAGGATCGCCGTACCGGTCAGAAAGCCGCCCCAGGGGCCCAGTGCCCGTCGGGCGAAGCCGTAGCCGCCGCCCGCCGTCGGCAGGATCGAGGACAGCTCGGCGAGGGCGAAGACCATGCAGGCGTACATCGCGCCCATGAGCACCATGGCGATCGCGAGCCCGCCGAAGCCGCCCTCGGCCAGGCCGAAGTTCCAGCCCGAGTAGTCGCCGGAGACGACGTAGGCGACGCCGAGGCCGGTCAGCAGCACCCAGCCGGCGCTGCCCCGGCGGAGCGCTCTGCGTTCCAGATAGTCGTCGCCCTCCGGGGCGGCGGGAGTGGTGGTGGGTTCCTGGGACATGGGCAGACTCCCCCGGGGCGGCGGACACGGCATCGAGCGGGCTTCGACTCAACGGAACTCAATGGAATGAGGCCATACCTTTGCGGTGCCGACCAAGGGAAGGCAAGACCCGTGCGTTAATCGCCCGTAAATCCTCACCCCGCCGGAACGCGGCCCGGCTCAGCCGAGGAACCCGCGCAGCAGCGCCGCCGTCCCCCCGCAGTGCTCGCGCATGATCTCCCGCGCCTGATCCGCGTCGCCCTCGATCACGGCCTCCACCAGGGCGGTGTGTTGCCGCTGGGAGTGCTCCAGGTTGCGCACGAGGAGCGGGATGCAGTCGAGCAGGTCGTTGACGCTCGCGCGCACGGCCGCGTACTGGGCCGTGAGCGTGGGGGAGCCGGACAGCTCGGCGAGCGTGAGGTGCAGCAGCGTGTCCAGGCGGCGGTAGTCGGAGAGCGGGGCGTCGTGCGTGCGCGCCAGGGCCTCACGGAGCCGCTCCGCCTGCTTCTCGTCCAGTCCGTGCGCCGCGCACAGCCCGGCCGCGCCGACCTCCAGCACCTCCCGGAAGCGCAGCACGTCCTCTATGTCGACCTCGGCGACCCGGCGCCGCAGTTCGTCCTCGCCGCCCGCGTCCGTACGCGGCCGCACGAACGTCCCGCCGTACCGGCCGCGCCGCGACTCGACCAGACCCTGGTCCTGGAGCACCTTCAGTACTTCGCGCAGCGTCACCCGGCTGATCCCCAGCCGCTCCGCCAGTTCCCGCTCGGCCGGCAGCCGCTCGCCCCCCGCCACCAGGCCCAGCCGTACGACCTGGAGGATCTGCTCCAGCGCCTCCTCGAAGCCGTTGCCCGCGCGCACCGGCCGCAGTACCGGCGTCAGCCCGTCCCGCACCTCGCCCCCAGCTTCCTCCGGCATGTGGCCGTACCCCCTTCCCAAGCAATGGTTCTCCGCAATACCTTATGGCTCCCGGCGGATCCAAGGCAGCGGATCCAAGGAGCCTAGGAGGCCTTCCCGTGGCAGACCGCACACCCCCGCTGAGCGTCGAGGAGCTGCACGCCCTCGTCGCGGGCGGTGAGATCGACACTGTCGTCCTGGCCTTCCCCGACATGCAAGGGCGGCTCCAGGGCAAGCGGTTCGCCGCTCGCTTCTTCCTCGACGAGGTGCTCCAGCACGGCACCGAGGGCTGCAACTACCTGCTCGCCGTCGACACCGAGATGAACACCGTCGAGGGCTACGCGATGTCCTCCTGGGACCGCGGCTACGGCGACTTCGCGATGCACCCGGACCTGAGCACGCTGCGCCGCGTCCCCTGGAACGAGGGCACGGCCATGCTCCACGCCGACCTCGCCTGGAACGACGGCTCCCCGGTGGTGGCCGCGCCCCGCCAGATACTGCGCCGCCAGCTGGAGCGCCTGGCCGAGCTGGGCTACACCGCCCAGGTCGGCACCGAGCTGGAGTTCATCGTCTTCAAGGACAGCTACGAACAGGCGTGGGACGCCAACTACAGCGGTCTCACCCCGGCCAACCAGTACAACATCGACTACTCCGTCCTCGGCACCGGCCGCATCGAGCCCCTGCTGCGCCGGATCCGCAACGAGATGGCGGCGGCCGGCCTCACCGTCGAGTCCGCCAAGGGCGAGTGCAACCCAGGCCAGCACGAGATCGCCTTCCGCTACGACGAGGCCCTGGTCACCTGCGACCAGCACTCCGTCTACAAGACCGGCGCCAAGGAGATCGCCGCCCAGGAGGGCATGTCGATCACCTTCATGGCCAAGTACAACGAGCGCGAGGGCAACTCCTGCCACATCCACCTCTCGCTCGCGGACGCGGACGGCGGCAACGCCATGGCCGGGGACGGCGAGGGCGGCATGTCGGACGTCATGCGGCACTTCCTCGCCGGCCAGCTCGCCGCCCTCCGCGACTTCTCCCTGCTCTACGCCCCCCACATCAACTCCTACAAGCGGTTCCAGCCCGGCTCCTTCGCCCCGACCGCCGTCGCCTGGGGCCACGACAACCGCACCTGCGCGCTGCGCGTGGTCGGCCACGGCCGCTCCCTGCGCTTCGAGAACCGGCTGCCCGGCGGCGACGTCAACCCCTACCTCGCCGTCGCCGGACTCGTGGCGGCCGGTCTGCACGGCATCGAGCAGAAGCTGGAGCTGCCCGAGCCCTGTCCCGGCAACGCCTACACCGCCGACTTCGCCCACGTCCCCACCACCCTGCGCGAGGCCGCCGAGCTCTGGGAGAACAGCACCGTCGCCAAGGCCGCCTTCGGGGACGAGGTCGTCGCGCACTACCGCAACATGGCGCGGGTCGAACTGGACGCCTTCGACGCCGCGGTGACCGACTGGGAGCTGCGCCGCTCCTTCGAACGCATGTGAGGCCCCTCTTGTCTTCCGATCACCTCCTGGAAGTACTGAACCCCGCGACCGAGGAGGTCGTCGCCGCCATCGCGGCGGCCGGCCCGGCCGACGTCGACGCGGCGGTCACCCTGGCTACCCGGGCCCAGACCGTCTGGGCCGCCCTCGCGCCCGGCGACCGTGCCCGGCTGCTGCGCCGCTTCGCGGCCACCGTCGACGAGCACCTGGAGGAACTGGCCCGGCTGGAGGTCCGCGAGGCCGGCCACCTCATCGGCAACGCCCGCTGGGAGGCCGGCAACGTCCGCGACCTGCTGGACTACGCGGCCGGGGGAGTGGAGCGGCTCACCGGCCGGCAGATCCCGGTACCCGGCGGCCTGAACGTCACGATCCTCGAACCGCTCGGTGTCGTCGGCGTGATCGCGCCCTGGAACTTCCCCATGCCGATCGCCGCCTGGGGCACGGCACCCGCACTCGCGGCCGGCAACGCGGTCATCCTCAAGCCCGCCGAGACCACCCCCCTCACCGCCCTGCGCCTCGCCGAACTCGCCCTGGAGGCCGGGCTCCCCGAGCACCTCTTCCAGGTCCTGCCGGGGCACGGCGCCGTCACGGGCGAAGCACTGGTACGGCACCCCGGCGTCGCCAAGATCGTCTTCACCGGCTCCACCCGCACCGGCACGCGCGTCGCCGCGCTCGGCGCCGAGCAGGTCAAGCCCGTCACCCTCGAACTCGGCGGCAAGAGCCCCAACATCGTCTTCGCCGACGCCGACCTCAAGACCGCTGTCGACCCCTTCTCCTTCCTCGACAACTCCGGCCAGGACTGCTGCGCCCGCACCCGCGTCCTGGTCCAGGACTCGGTCTACGACGAGGTCCGCGCGCTGCTCGCCGAGGCCCTGGCCGCCGTGGTGGTGGGCGACCCGGCCGACGAGAAGACCCAGATGGGCCCGCTGATCTCCCGGCAGCAGCTCGACCGCGTCCGGGGTTTCGTCCCCGACGACGCCCCGGCCCTGCGCGGCAGCGCACCCGAGGGGCCCGGCTTCTGGTTCCCGCCGACCGTGCTCACCGGCGAGCGGCCCGACTCGGCGGCGGCCTGCGAGGAGATCTTCGGCCCGGTGGCCGTCCTGCTGCCGTTCACCGACGAGGCGGACGCCATCCGCCTGGCCAACGACACCCCGTACGGCCTCTCCGGCTCCATCTGGACGAGGGACGTCGGCCGGGCGCTCCGCGTCTCCCGGGCCGTCCGCGCCGGCAACCTGTCCGTCAACTCCCACGCCAGCGTCCGCTACTGGACTCCGTTCGGCGGCTACAAGCAGTCGGGCGTCGGCCGCGAACTCGGCCCCGACGCCCTGAACGCCTTCACCGAAACCAAGAACGTCTTCATCAGCACGGAAGGCCCCGCACAGTGACCCAGGCTCAGGAGAACATCTGCCGCCGACTGGTCGGCCGTACGGCCGTCATCACCGGAGCCGGCAGCGGCATCGGCCTCGCCACCGCCCGCCGCCTCGCCTCCGAGGGCGCGCACGTCGTCTGCGGCGACGTCGACGAGGCACGCGGCAAGGCCGCCGCCGAGGAGACCGGCGGCACCTTCGTCAAGGTCGACGTCACCGACCCCGAGCAGGTCGAGGCCCTCTTCCGGACCGCCTACGACACCTACGGCAGCGTCGACATCGCCTTCAACAACGCCGGCATCTCCCCGCCCGACGACGACTCCATCCTGGAGACCGGCCTGGAGGCCTGGAAGCGCGTCCAGGAGGTCAACCTCACCTCCGTCTACCTGTGCTGCAAGGCCGCCATCCCGTACATGCGGCGCCAGGGCAGGGGCTCGATCATCAACACGGCGTCCTTCGTCGCGAGGATGGGCGCCGCCACCAGCCAGATCTCGTACACGGCCTCCAAGGGCGGCGTCCTGGCCATGTCCCGCGAACTGGGCGTCCAGTTCGCCCGCGAGGGCATCCGGGTCAACGCCCTGTGCCCGGGCCCGGTCAACACCCCTCTCCTCCAGGAGCTGTTCGCCAAGGACCCGGAGCGCGCCGCGCGCCGCCTGGTGCACGTCCCGGTCGGCCGCTTCGCCGAGGCCGAGGAGATCGCCGCCGCCGTCGCCTTCCTGGCCAGCGACGACTCCTCCTTCGTGAACGCCACCGACTTCCTCGTCGACGGCGGGATCGCGGGGGCGTACGTCACCCCCCTGTAGGCCCCTGGCTCTAGAGTGCCGGGATGAGCATGACGCCTCCGCCCGGCTGGTATCCCGACCCGCACGGCCCCCATCTGGAACGCTGGTGGGACGGCACGTCCTGGACCGAGCACCGCCGCGCGCCCGGGGGCGGCGCCGGCCCGGTGCCCCCGCCCCCGGGCGGCGGCACCGGGCGCGCGAAGGCGGTCGCCCTCGTCGCCGCCGGGGCGGTCCTGGTCGCGGCGACCGTCACCGGCGCCCTGGTCCTCACCAGCGGCGACGACAGCGGCGCGGAGACGAGGACGGTTCCGACAGCCCCCGGCCCCACGGCGTCGCAACCCTCGGAGCCGACTCCCGAGACGTCCACCTCCGAGCCGTCCGCCGACGACCCGGCCGTCGTCGAGGACCAGCTCAACGGCGTCACCTTCCCGCTGCTCGACGGCTGGGTCCGCCCGCAGTACGTCGCCGAGGACGACGTCGTCATGACGACGGACGGCACGTACGACTGCCCCGGCGACGGCACTGCCTGCCGCCACGGCCTCGTCATCTCCCGCACGGTCACCGCCAACGACGAGAAATCCCCCGAGGCCCTCGCCAAGGCGGACATCTCCGAGGCGGCCGAAGAGGCCTACGACCGCGACAGGATCGGCCGCAAGCCCCACGGGGGCATGGAATCCCACGAGGTCGTCAAGTCCGGCCCGGTCGCGGTGGCGGGCCGCGCCGGGTACTTCGTGCGCTGGCGCGTCCACACCGCCAAGGGGCCGGGCGGCTACGTCCAGTCGCTCGTCTTCCCCTCCAGCGTCGGCACCGAGTCACCGGTCCTCGTCCGGTACGTCTTCGACGCGGGCGAGGACGGACCGCCGCTCGCCGACATGGACCGCGTCACCAAGGGCATCCGCCCGGTCGGCGACGCGGACACGGGCGGCGGCGTCGGCAGCAGCATCGGCCCCTCGGACTGAACGGCCGACCGGCTCACGGGCTACAGGAACGTGTGCCCCTCGCCGCGATAGGTCGGCACGGTCGCCGTCACCGCGTCGCCCTCGATCAGCCGCAGCTGGTCGAACCGCTCGCACAGCTCACCGGCCTTCGCGTGCCGGAACCAGACCTTGTCACCGATCAGCAGATCGTCGGCGGGCGAGCCGAGCAGCGGCGTCTGCACCTCACCGGCCCCCTCCTGCGGGTCGTAGCGCAGCCCCTCGGGCAGGTACGGCACGGGCGACCGGTCGGCCCCCGCGGCCCCGGAAGCGGGATACCCGCCACCGAGCACGGTCACCACGCCCACCCCGGGTCGCCGTACGACCGGTTGGGCGAACAGGGCCGCCGGACGGCCGCTGAACGACGTGTAGTTGTCGAACAGGCGCGGCACGTACAGCCCCGACCCGGCGGCGATCTCGGTCACCGAGTCCTCCGCCGCCGTGTGCTGCACCGAGCCGGTGCCGCCGCCGTTGACGAACTCCAGCCCCGGCACGACGGCCCGCACCGCGCGCACCACCTCCGCACGCCGCTCGGCGAGTTCACGCTTGGCGGCGGCCTGCATCAGCCGTACGGCACGCGACCGCAGCGGACGTCCCGCCACCGCGTCACCGACACCGGCGACATGTCCCTCGTACGCCATGATCCCCACGACCTCGAAGCCCGGCCGCCTGGCCACCGCCCGGGCCACGTCCGCGACCTGCGCGGGGGAGTGCAGCGGCGAACGCCGGGCTCCGACGCGCACCCGCCCGCCGAGCAGCCTCAGGGACGTGTCCAACTCCAGGCACACCCGCACCACTTCACGACCGCCGCCCCGCGAGGCGTCGATCAGATCGAGCTGGGCGACATCGTCGACCATGACGGTGACGGCCGCGGCGAGCTTGGGATCACCGGCGAGCTCGGCGTACGCGGCACGGTCGGCCGACGGGTAGGCGAGCAGCACGTCCTCGAACCCCGAGCGGGCCAGCCACAGCGACTCGGCGAGCGTGAAGGACATGATCCCGGCGAATCCGTCCCGGGCCAGGACGCGTTCCAGCAGCGCCCGGCACCGCACGGACTTGCTGGCGACCCGGACGGGCTTGCCCCCGGCGCGGCGGACCAGATCGGCGGCGTTGGCGTCGAAGGCCTCCAGGTCCACGATCGCGAGAGGGGCGTCGAGATGGGCTGTGGCCCGGTCGTAACGGGCCCGGTCGGCGGCGCGCGCAGTCATGAACGCAGCCTGCCAGACTGGATTACCGCAGGGTAGGGGGACGTTCCGGGCAGATGCCCCGGGGTCGTGGACTGGTTCCCGTTCGCGCAGGAACAAGCCGTAGAGTGACGCGCACGTACGGCGGAACGGGCCGGCCGGGAATCCGCGCCGGGATGACGCTCCGTCCGTACGGGTATGTGTGCCCGGGACGATTCCGTGCCGGGCCTCGGGCAGGACGCCACCGGCCCGCGCAGAACGCAGCGGCCCGGGCACGAGGAAACGGGGGGTGCATGAGCACGGAAGCGCGGCGTGCCTCCTTCCCCCCACGCCCCACCAGCCCACCGCGTCCCCCACACTCCCCGGAGAACACGGCAGCCGACCCGTCCGACACGACTACGGGCGACGACGCCTCGTCGGGCGCGGACGGGCGCGAGTCTTCTGACGCCGGCTGGTCGAGTACGACGTGGGGCGAGAGCTCGACGGCGGGTTCACCGAGGCCGTCCCCGGCACGGAACACCGACCAGCCCGGGCCCGCCACCGGGCGTGTGTCGCCGGGTGGCGCTGCGTCGGGACCGCGTGCGTCGGCTCCCGCGGAGACGGACGGGCGTGGGCGCTCCGGTGCCGGTGGCTCGGCGGCGGGGCCGCTGCGGCCGTCCTCGGCGCGGGACACCGACCAGCCCGGGTCTGCCGTTGCCGGAGCGCGGAGTGTGTCGGACGGGCGTGGGTTCTTCGGTGCCGGTGGCCTGACGACCGATGCGCAGGGGCCCTCCTCGGCGCGTGAGGCGGCCTCGACGGGCTCTGCCGCCGAGGACCGGGCCACGTCCCGCGGGCGTATCGGCACGGGTGGCTCATCGGCAGGGGGCGGGACTGGTCCTGGAACGGTGGCTCGGGGTGGCGGCGCGGCCGGTCCGGGATCCTCCGGCTCCGGCGGTGGCTCGAACGGGCGCCCTCGCTTTCCGAGCCTCGGCGCCACCGCGCCCGAACGCACCGAGTCCACGACACCGCCCCCGCCGCTCGCCTCCGCTCGCTTCCCGGACACGCCGCCCGGCGTCCGCACCGAGACCCGGCCCGAGTCGAACAGGCCGTCCACCCCGCCGGACACCCCTCCGCGACCGCGTCACCTTCCGGGCTCCTCCGGCCGGCCCGGGCCGCTCCCCACGCCACGCCGTACCGGCGCCCCCGCCGAGAACGCGGCGGAGACGACCCGACGCCTGCGGCCGATCCCCGCGGACCCGTCACCGGCCGAGACCGCCGAAACCTCCGGCCCTCCCCGTTCCGTACGCCCCGGCACCCCGCCGCGCCCCACCCGTGAGCCGCAGGCCGGCGCGGGCTCGCTCGCCGGAGCCGGCGCCGATACCCGTTCCGGCGACGGCCCCGCGATGCGCATGCCGCCCGCGCCCACCCAGCGGCCCCGCCCCGCGCCCCCGGCCTCTCCGCCCCCGGAGTCCGCCCGCGTCGCTCCCGACCCGGCCTTCTCCTGGAGCGCCCCCCTGACCCCCGGCGGGACACTCACGGGCGCCCGGCCCGTCGTGTCGTTCGGTGAGCCCGAGGGATACGACGGCGACGCCCGGCCCCGCCCGCTCGGCCGGCGCGGCGCGTCGCAGGCCGCCGCGGCCGCCGCCTGTCTCGTGCTCGGGCTGGGACTCATCTCGGGTGCGGCCACCGGCAGCTGGCTGGTCGGTGACTCCGGCGATGAGGGCTCGCGCAGCACCTTCGCCACGGCCGGAAGCCTCTGGCACAGCGTCCCCGTCGACCAGCTGTTCCCGCCCACCGTGCAGGGCCGGGGCGCCGGCCCCGGCGGAGCCGACCGCACCTGGACCCGGATCGCAGTCGCTCCGGACAGCGGCTGCAAGGACGCCTTCGACCCCCTGCTGCGCAAGGCCCTCGCCCCCGTCGGCTGCGAGCGGCTCCTGCGCGCCACCTACACCGACGCCACCCAGAGCTACGTCACCACCGTCGGCCTGCTCTTCACCACGGCCGACGCCCCGGGCATGACCTCCCTCGCGAACCGTTTCCGCAAGGAGCGCCTGGACCGCCGCAGTGATCTGATGCCCCTGCCGTACGCCGCCCAGGACACCCCCGCCGCCCGCTTCGGCAAGGGGCAGCGCGCCTCCTGGACCGTCTCCGTGCTCACCGAGGCCCCGGTCGTCGTCTACGCCGTCTCCGGCTGGGCCGACGGCCGCACCGTCGCCGACCCGCAGCCCGCCGAGGACGCCATGGAGCCCAACGCCACCACCGCCCCGGCCCAAGCAGGCCTCGGCAACGAGGCGCAGGGCCTCGCCGACCGCGTCGAACGCGGCCTCCGCAAGAACGTCCGCTCGGCCACGGAGCAGCCGTCGTGAAAGCCGCAAGCCGCCCGGCCAGGCGCGCCGCAGCGACCCGGCGGGCCGGAGCCCTCGGCGTCCTGCTCGCCGCGGGCCTCGTCCTCCTGCCCGCCCCCGCCGCCCACGCCGACAGCATCCGCGCCCAGCAGTGGGCCCTGGAGGCCATGCACACCCAGGAGGCCTGGCAGACCACGAAGGGCGACGGCGTCACCGTCGCCGTCCTGGACACCGGTGTCGAGGCCGACCACCCCGACCTGATCGGCAACGTCCTCACCGGCAAGGACCTGGTCGGCTTCGGAGCCGAGCCGGGCGACCGCGCCTGGGCCCGGCACGGCACGGCCATGGCCGGCATCATCGCCGGCCACGGACACGGACCGGGCAACGCCGACGGCGTCCTCGGCATCGCACCCGAGGCGAAGATCCTCCCCGTCCGCGTGATCCTGGAGGACGGCGACCCCTCCCGCGCCAAGGCCCGCAGCACCCGCGGCAACGCCCTCGCCGAGGGCATCCGCTGGGCCGCCGACCACGGCGCCGACGTCATCAACCTCTCCCTGGGCGACGACTCCGCCTCCGCGCACCCTGAGCCCACCGAGGACTCCGCCATCCAGTACGCCCTGAAGAAGGGCGTGGTCGTCGTCGCCTCCTCGGGCAACGGCGGCGAGAAGGGCGACCACATCTCCTACCCGGCCGCCTATCCGGGCGTCATCGCCGCCACCGCCGTCGACCGCTCCGGAACCCGCGCCACCTTCTCCACCCGCCGCTGGTACGCCACCGTCAGCGCCCCCGGCGTCGACGTCGTCATCGCCGACCCCGACCACAAGTACTACGAGGGCTGGGGCACCAGTGCCGCCGCCGCCTTCGTCTCCGGCGCCGCCGCCCTGGTCAAGGCCGCCCACCCGGACCTGACCCCGGCCCAGATCAAGTCGCTTCTCGAGGAAACCGCCCGCAACGCCCCCGTCGGGGGCCGCGACGACTCCCGCGGCTTCGGCTTCATCGACCCGGCCGCCGCCATCAAGGCCGCCGACGGGGTCAAGCCGGAGGGCCTGCGCTCGGCGGCGCACAGCGAGAAGTACTTCGGCAGCGGCCCGGACTCCGCCGGGTCCGGTGACGACACCGCCGAATGGGCCGCCCCCCTCGCGGGCAGCGCGGGCGCCGTCCTGCTGGTGGCGGCCGTGGTCCTGTGGCGCGGCCGCCGCACGCACCGCGACGAGTTCTAGCCGCCGGCCGCCGGAACCGCTGCCGAAGTGGTGGCACCCGGCCGATAGGGTCGATGACCGTGGCGAACAAGAACATCCCCGACCCCGGCTTCTCCGACGACGACGGCTCCGCCGACCCCCGGCTGAGCGCGGCGCTCGCCGCCTGGTCGCAGGACCGCGGCGCGTTCGGCCCGGTCCTCGACGCCCTCAAGGGCGCCCGGCTGCTCGTCCCCGTCGTGGCCGTGCTCGGCGAGGTCGAGGAGGACGAGCGGGGACTGCGCCGCGAGAAGACCAGCGACATGGCCGTACCGACCCTGAAGGCCGGCAACCGCACCGCCCTCCCCGCCTTCACGTCCACGGACTCCCTCGCCCGCTGGGACCCGGCGGCCCGCCCCGTCGCCGTCCCCCTGCACCAGGCGCTCCAGGCCGCCGCCCACGAGAAGGCGGACACGGTCGTGCTGGATCTGGCCGGACCCGTGCCCTTCGAACTGACCGGCTCCGCGCTGCTCGCCCTCGCGGAGGGCCGGTCGGCCACCGACCCGCTGGCCGACCCGGCCGTGATCACGGCCGTACGCGATGCCGTGGCCGCCGAGCCCGCCGTCCTGCGCGCCCACCTCGGGCCGGGCCGGGCCGACGGCACCCTCGCCCTGGTCCTCGATCCGTCCGCGCCCCCGGCCGAGGCCGCCCGGGCCGTCGCCCAGCGTCTCGCCACCGACGAAACACTGAGGGCCCGCCTGGTGCGCGGCCTCGACCTGGCACTGCTGCCGGCCGAGGCGACGCCCCCGGGCGAGCCCTTGTACGAACGCTGACGGACCGGCCCTACCGGCCGGCCCAGAACCAGAACTAGCCGTATACCGGTCCCGTGTACTTCTCGCCCGGCCCCTGGCCCGGCTCGTCCGGGCTCAGCGAGGCCTCGCGGAACGCCAGCTGCAGCGACTTCAGACCGTCGCGCAGGGGCGACGCGTGGAAGGAGCTGATCTCGGTCGCGGAGGCGTCCAGCAGGCCGGCCAGCGCGTGCACCAGCTTGCGGGCCTCGTCCAGGTCCTTGTGCTTGTCGCCCTCCTCGGTCAGGCCGAGGTTCACCGCGGCGGCGCTCATCAGGTTGACGGCGACCGTCACGATCACCTCGACCGCCGGGACCTCGGCGATGTCGCGGGCCATGGCGTCGAAGTCGGGGGACTCAGGAGGGGTCTCACTCATGCCCCACACGATAGGCGCAGGGCGGGCCCTCGCCGCACCAGGCCCCGGGGCGTCCCAATTAGCCGTTCCTGGCCATTGCTGGTAACCTCGTGTAACGACCGGTCGGACCCGTATGCCTCACGGCCCGCGAGCCCGACCCACAAGTGGAGGCTTTCGAACTCCCACCTGACCGCCCCCAGGGCGTCGGGTCACCGGTCAGACGATCCCGTCCCAGCGGCGGCGATCCGTCCGAAAGCGCGCCCCGCGGTCACCGCGGCGGTGCTCCGGTAGTTCGAGGAGCCCCGCCTGGGATCGTCCGGGGCATTTTTTCTGCTTCGGCTCGGTTAGGTCTATCGAATAGAGACGTTACGCGGCCGTCCGCCAGACCGTCGCGTGGTGCTACCGAGGAGGATCCATCAGCGCCGAGCCCCGCATCAACGACCGGATTCGCGTTCCCGAGGTGCGACTTGTCGGTCCCAGTGGCGAGCAGGTGGGCATCGTCCCCCTGGCCAAGGCACTGGAGCTTGCGCAGGAGTACGACCTGGACCTGGTCGAGGTCGCGGCGAATGCCCGTCCGCCCGTGTGCAAGCTCATGGACTACGGGAAGTTCAAGTACGAGTCGGCCATGAAGGCCCGTGAGGCGCGCAAGAACCAGGCGCACACGGTCATCAAGGAGATGAAGCTCCGGCCGAAGATCGACCCGCACGACTATGACACCAAGAAGGGTCACGTCGTCCGGTTCCTCAAGCAGGGCGACAAGGTCAAGATCACGATCATGTTCCGTGGTCGCGAGCAGTCCCGGCCCGAGCTGGGCTACCGACTGCTGCAGCGTCTCGCGGAGGACGTCCAGGACCTCGGTTTCGTCGAGTCGAACCCGAAGCAGGACGGCCGAAACATGATCATGGTCCTCGGTCCGCACAAGAAGAAGACCGAGGCGATGGCCGAGGCTCGCCAGGCGCAGGAGGCCCGCAAGGCGGAAGCGAAGGCCAACCCCGGCCGCTCGCAGAACGCCGCGGAAGCCGACGCGGACGCCGACGTGGACGTCGAGGCGCCGGCCGAGGAGCCCGCCGAGGCGTGACCCCTGGGGACGCGAGTCCCGAGGAAGCAACCGAAACAAGACGACGCTCCACCGTGCCCGGTTTCACGACCGGGCACCGGAGCGCCACCGACGAGGAGAGTACGGCGCTATGCCGAAGAACAAGTCGCACAGCGGGTCCAGCAAGCGCTTCAAGGTCACCGGCTCCGGCAAGGTGCTCCGCGAGCGTGCCGGCAAGCGCCACCTGCTCGAGCACAAGTCGTCCCGTGTGACGCGTCGCCTCACCGGCAACGCCGAGATGGCCCCGGGCGACGCCAAGAAGATCAAGAAGCTTCTCGGCAAGTGACGCTTCGGCGCGTGAGCGCCGTACGTCAGGACCGGGACCCAATCGATTTCGGGCCGTGTGACGACCACCGCGGCCCCGCTACAAGGAGTTAAAAAGTGGCACGCGTCAAGCGGGCAGTGAACGCCCACAAGAAGCGCCGGGCGATCCTCGAGCAGGCTTCCGGCTACCGCGGTCAGCGTTCGCGCCTGTACCGCAAGGCCAAGGAGCAGGTCACCCACTCGCTGGTCTACAACTACAACGACCGCAAGAAGCGCAAGGGTGACTTCCGTCAGCTGTGGATCCAGCGCATCAACGCCGCTGCCCGCGCCAACGGCATCACGTACAACCGCTTCATCCAGGGTCTGAAGGCCGCGAACGTCGAGGTCGACCGCAAGATCCTGGCCGAGCTGGCCGTCAACGACGCCGGTGCGTTCGCCGCGCTCGTCGAGGTCGCCCAGAAGGCGCTGCCGAGCGACGTCAACGCGCCCAAGGCTGCGTGACGACGCGCCGGCCGCAAGCCGACGTGATTCAAGGACCCGCAGGCCGAACGGCCTGCGGGTCCTGCTGTGCAGCTACGAGAAAGTGAACAGGATGTCCCCCGCCACGCCCGAGCTCATCTCCCCCCGCTCGCCCCGTGTCCTGGCCGCGCGGCGGCTGGCCAAGCGGAACTTCCGGGGGAAGGAGCGGCTGTTCCTCGCGGAGGGACCGCAGGCCGTGCGCGAGGCGGCCGGGCATCGGGCCGGGGACACGGCCACGCTCGTGGAGCTGTTCGCGACGCTGGAGGCCGCCGAGCGGTACGCCGACATCGTGGGGGCGGTCCGGGACACGGGTGCCCGGGTGCACCTCGCCTCCGAGCAGGTCATCGCCGACATCTCCACCACCGTCACCCCGCAGGGACTCGTCGGCGTCTGCCGGTTCCTGGACACGCCCTTCGAGGAGGTCCTCGAGGCGCGCCCCCGGCTCGTCGCCCTGCTCGCGAACGTCCGCGACCCCGGCAACGCCGGAACCGTGCTGCGCTGCGCCGACGCCGCCGGCGCCGAGGCGGTCGTGCTGAGCGACGCCTCCGTCGACGTGTACAACCCCAAGGCAGTCCGCGCCTCCGTCGGTTCCCTGTTCCACCTGCCCGTCGCCGTCGGTGTCCCCGTGGAGCAGGCGGTCGACAGGCTGCGGGCCGCCGGTGTCCGGGTCCTCGCCGCCGACGGGGCGGGCGACCGCGATCTCGACGAGGAACTCGACAAGGGCACCATGGGCGGGCCGACCGCCTGGGTCTTCGGGAACGAGGCCTGGGGCCTCCCGGAGGAGACCCGCGCCCTCACCGACGCCGTCGTGCGCGTCCCGATCCACGGGAAAGCCGAGAGCCTGAACCTCGCCACCGCCGCGGCCGTATGTCTCTATGCGTCCGCGCGTGCACAGCGCGCCGCCGGAGGGTGCCGTTCCGTCACCGGGAACTAGTAGGGTGACCAGCTCAGGGACCCTCCCCCAAGCTGTCGGCTGCGCTCGAGCAGGGGGGACCCCCATGGAACCTGAGAGGCGGGGAACGGGGATGAGCGTCGGCACGAGCAGCGCACCGGGAGCCCAGGACGCCGGGAACCCGCCCGCCGCGTTCGGGCCGCCCGGTGATCTCGCCGGCCTCGGCATAGACCCCGACCAGCTGCCCGACGGACTCGTCGTCGCCGACGAGCAGGGACGGGTCATCTGCTTCAACGCCGCCGCCCAGCGCATCACCGCCGTCACCGCCCGGGACGCCCTCGGGCAGCGGCTGGAGAAGGCCCTGCCGTTAGAGGACCTGGAGGGGCGCCGCTGGTGGCAGCTGACCGACCCGTACGGCGGCCTCGCCATCCGTGTCGGACAGCCCGAGCGCAACCTCCTTCTTCCCGGCGGCCGTGAGGTGCTGGTCTCCGCGCGCTACGTCCGCAGCCGGCCCACCGGGCCCCTCCGGCGTCTCGTCGTCACTCTGCGCGACACCGAGGCCCGGCGCCGCACCGAGCGCAGCCACGCCGAGCTGATCGCCACCGTCGCCCACGAACTGCGCTCCCCCCTCACCTCGGTCAAGGGCTTCACCGCCACCCTGCTCGCCAAGTGGGAACGCTTCACCGACGACCAGAAGCGGCTGATGCTGGAGACCGTCGACGCCGACGCCGACCGGGTCACCCGGCTCATCGCCGAGCTGCTCGACATCTCGCGGATCGACTCCGGCCGGCTGGAGGTGCGCCGCCAGCCCGTCGACATCGGCGCGGCCGTCGGACGGCACATCCAGGCCTACGTCGCCGCCGGGCAGGGGGCCGACCGGTTCCTGCTGCGCGTCCAGCAGCCGCTGCCCGACCTGTGGGCCGACCCCGACAAGATCGACCAGGTGCTCAGCAACCTCCTGGAAAATGCCGTGCGGCACGGCGAGGGAACTGTCACGATCGACGTCACGGCCACGGCGTCCCTCCGCGAGGGCGAGTTCGCCGAGAACGCAGCCACGTCGGTCACGGTGAGCGACGAGGGGCCCGGGATCCCGGAGGAGTCCATGAACCGCGTCTTCACCCGCTTCTGGCGGGGCAGCAAGCGCGGTGGCACCGGCCTCGGGCTCTACATCGTCAAGGGCATCGTCGAGGCCCACGGCGGCACCATCACGGTCGGCCGCGCGCCCGGCGCCGGCGCCGAGTTCCGATTTACGTTGCCCGTGAGCGCTCCGGCCTATCTCGCCTGAGCCGCCCGCGGGCGCATTCGTATACCTCCACCCCGTTAGACTCGGCCATTGGCACCCATGTGTCCTGCACACGGCCCATCCCCGAGTCTCGGAGTCGGTGACGGGGACCCTCAGCCTGGGGGCACCTCCCAGCGGAAGCTGGGGGACAATCGGAAGCACGGGAAGAGATGTCGGCACCCAATAAGTCGTACGACCCGGTCGAGGTCGAGACACTGAAACCGGAAGAGATCGAGCGCATGCGGGACGAGGCGCTCGCCGCCTTCGCCGCCGCGGACTCCCTCGACGCGCTCCAGGAGGCCAAGGTCGCCCACACCGGCGGCACCTCCCCGCTGGCCCTCGCCAACCGCGAGATCGGCGCTCTGCCCCCGCACGCCAAGGCGGAGGCCGGCAAGCGCGTCGGCCAGGCACGCGGCGCCGTGAACAAGGGCCTCGCCGCCCGCCAGGCCGAACTCGAGGCCGAGCGGGACACCCGCGTGCTCGTCGAGGAGTCCGTGGACGTCACGCTGCCCCACGACCGTGTACCGGCCGGCGCCCGGCACCCGCTCACCACGCTGTCGGAGCGCATCGAGGACATCTTCGTGGCCATGGGCTACGAGGTCGCCGAGGGCCCCGAGGTCGAGGCCGAGTGGTTCAACTTCGACGCCCTGAACATCGGCCCGGACCACCCGGCCCGCGGCGAGCAGGACACCTTCTTCGTCAAGGGCCCGCAGGGCGGCACCGAGTCCGGCGTCGTGCTGCGCACGCACACCTCGCCGGTGCAGATCCGTTCCCTGCTCGACCGCGAGCTGCCGGTCTACGTGATCTGTCCCGGTGTCGTCTACCGCACCGACGAGCTGGACGCCACGCACACGCCCGTCTTCCGGCAGGTCGAACTGCTCGCGGTCGACGAGGGCCTCACCATGGCCGACCTCAAGGGCACCCTGGACCACATGGTCCAGTCGCTGTTCGGCGAGGGCATGAAGACCCGGCTGCGGCCGAACTTCTTCCCCTTCACCGAGCCGTCCGCCGAGATGGACATGGTCTGCTACGTCTGCCGCGGCGCCTCCGTCGGCAACCCCGACCGCTCCTGCCGTACCTGCTCGTCCGAGGGCTGGATCGAGCTGGGCGGCTGCGGCATGGTCAACCCGCGCGTGCTGCGGGCCTGCGGTGTCGACCCGGAGAAGTACAGCGGTTTCGCCTTCGGGTTCGGCATCGAACGGATGCTGATGTTCCGCCACAACGTCGAAGACATGCGAGACATGGTCGAGGGTGACGTCCGGTTCACCCGGCCGTTCGGGATGGAGATCTGATGCGGGTCCCGCTTTCTTGGCTGCGGGAGTACGTCGACCTGCCGGAGACGGAGACCGGTCGTGACGTGCAGGCCAAGCTGATTTCGGCCGGTCTGGAGGTCGAGACCGTCGAGCAGCTCGGCGCCGACCTCAAGGGTCCCCTGGCCGTGGGCCGGGTGGCGACCATCGAGGAGCTGACGGAGTTCAAGAAGCCGATCCGCTTCTGCACCGTCGACGTCGGCCAGGCCAACGGCACCGGCGAGCCCCAGGAGATCGTCTGCGGCGCCCGCAACTTCGCCGTCGGCGACAAGGTCGTCGTGGCCCTGCCCGGTGCCGTCCTGCCCGGTGACTTCCAGATCGCCGAGCGCAAGACCTACGGCAAGATGTCGCGCGGCATGATCTGCTCCAGCGACGAGCTGAACATGGGCGACGACGGCACCAAGGGCATCATCGTGCTGCCCCCGGAGACCGAGGTCGGAAAGGACGCCGTCGAGCTGCTGGAGCTGGTCGACGAGGTCCTGGACATCGCCGTCACCGCCAACCGCGGCGACTGCCTGTCCATCCGCGGCGTCGCCCGCGAGACCGCCATCGCCTACGGCCTGCCGCTGCGCGACCCGGCGCTGATCGACGTGCCCGGCCCGAACGCGTACGGCTACCCGGTGCGGATCTCCGACCCCACCGGCTGCGACCGCTTCACCGCCCGCACGGTGGCCGGCCTGAGCGCCGAGGCCCGCTCCCCGATCTGGTTGCAGCGCCGGCTGCAGAAGGTCGGCATGCGCCCGATCTCGCTCGCCGTCGACGTCACCAACTACGTGATGATGGAGCTCGGCCAGCCGCTGCACGCCTACGACCGCGGCCTGGTCCAGGGCACCATCGGCGTGCGCCGGGCCGAGCAGGGCGAGAAGCTCACCACCCTCGACGGTGTCGAGCGCACGCTGGGCGCCGAGGACCTGGTGATCACCGACGACCGCGGCCCGATCGGGCTCGCCGGTGTCATGGGCGGCGCCAACACGGAGATCGCCGACCACGACGACGTGGAGAACGCCACGGCCGACGTCGTCATCGAGGCCGCGCACTTCGACGCGGTGTCGATCGCGCGTACGGCCCGCCGGCACAAGCTGTCCTCCGAGGCGTCCCGGCGCTTCGAGCGCGGTGTCGACCCGCAGGCCGCGGCCGCTGCCGCGCAGCGCACCGTCGACCTGCTGGTGCTGCTCGCGGGCGGCACCGCCGAGGCCGGCGTCACCGAGGTCCTCGCCCCGACCGCGCCGCGCACCATCACCGTCCCGGCCGACCACCCGGACAAGGTCGCGGGTGTCGTGTACGGCCGCGAGACCGTCGTCCGCCGCCTCCAGCAGGTCGGCTGCGACGTGTACGGACAGGACGAGCTGATCGTCACCGTGCCGTCCTGGCGGCCGGACCTCACCGACCCGAACGACCTGGCCGAAGAGGTCATCCGCCTGGAGGGTTACGAGAACCTGCCCTCCACGCTGCCCAGGCCGCCGGCCGGCCGTGGCCTGACCCACCGGCAGCGGCTGCACCGCCGCGTCGGCCGGGCCCTGGCCGGTGCCGGGTACGTCGAGGCGCCGAACTACCCGTTCGTCAGCGAGCGGGTCTTCGACCAGCTCGGCCTGGAGTCCGACGACCCGGCCCGCCGCGTCGTGAAGCTCAGCAACCCGCTGAGCGACGAGGAGCCCGCGCTGCGCACGTCGCTGCTGCCGGGTCTGCTGGGTGCCCTGCGGCGCAACGACGGCCGGGGCTCGCACGATCTCGCGCTGTTCGAGACCGGCCTGGTCTTCCAGCCGCGTGAGGAGCAGCCGACCGCCGCCGTGCTGACCGTCGACCGCCGCCCGACCGACGAGGAACTCGCCGAGCTGAACGCCGCGCTGCCCGTGCAGCCGCGGCACGCCGCCGTCGTCCTCGCCGGTGCCCGCGAGCAGTCGGGCTGGTGGGGCAAGGGCCGCCCGGCCGACTGGGCCGACGCGGTCGAGTCGGCGCGGACCGTCGCCCGTGAGGCGGGCGCCGAGCTGATCATCCGCAAGGGGCAGTACGGGCCGTGGCACCCGGGCCGGTGCGCCGAGCTGGCGATCACCGTGGACGGTGCCGAGCGGGTCGTGGGACACGCGGGGGAGTTGCACCCGCGCGTCGTCAAGGCGCTGGGCCTGCCCGCGCGTACCTGCGCGATGGAGATCGACCTGGACGCGGTGGAGAAGGCCGGCGACGTCGCGCTGACGGCGCCGCGGATCTCCGCGTTCCCGGTGGCCACGCAGGATGTCGCCCTGGTCGTCGACGCGGTGGTTCCGGCGACGGAGGTCGAGGAGGCGCTGCGTGCCGGGGCCGGGGAGCTGCTGGAGTCGATCCGGCTGTTCGATGTGTACGAGAACGTCGAGCAGTTGGGTGAGGGGCGGAAGTCGCTCGCGTACGCGCTGCGCTTCCGGGCGGCTGACCGGACGCTGACGGTGGATGAGGCGTCGGCGGCTCGGGATGCGGCGGTGGCGCTTGCGGGTGAGCGGGTAGGGGCTGAGTTGCGGAGTTAGCGCCGTGGGGGACTGTGTTGTTTGCCGGCTGCGGGTTCGTCGTGGCTTGTCGCGCAGTTCCCCGCGCCCCTGACAGTCGGACTGGCTCACTCATTTGAGTGGCAAACGTGGGTGAGTCTGCCCTTCCGGGTGTGCTGTGGACAGAATCGGACCGGCCCCTTCGGGCCGGTCCGTCTGTGCTGTCAGGGCCTATTTGGGGGGCCATCGGCATGATCCGCTTCAGGGGTCGGGTGCGCGGCCTCGGTCTGCCCGGTGCAGTTCTCTTCGCGGTCGGTACCGGGGTGATCCTTCACGTGCGGCGGACGCTGGTGCGTGAGTTGCGGCAGCTGCGCCGGGTCGCGGGTGCCGCGCAGAACGCGGTGCTGCGGCCGCTGCCCTCACGCATCGGCGGGCTGGGCGTCGCCGCCGCCCAGTTGTCGGCGGAGCGCGGGGCCGCGATCGGGGGTGACCTGTACGAGGTCGTCGCCACCGAGCACGGCGTACGGGCCGTGATGGGCGATGTACGCGGGCACGGGATCGGCGCGTTCGGAACCGTCGCCGCCGTGCTCGGCTGTTTCCGCGAGGCCGCGTACGACGAGGCGGACCTCGGCGGGGTGCTGCGCCGGCTGGAACGCGCCCTGGAACGGCATCTGCGCCGGGAGCATCCGGCCAGCGTCGCCGAGGAGTTCGTGACCCTGCTCCTCGTGGAGATCCACGCCGACGGCGAGATGGTCGCCCTGAACTGCGGGCACCCGTGGCCGTACCGGATGGGCGGCGGGGAAGTGGAACAACTCGCCCCCGCCGATCCGTACCCGCCTCTGGGAGTGTTTCCCCTGCCGGACGTGCTGTCGACTGTAGGTCTGGGGCATCTCCCGCCCGGCGACGCGCTGTTCCTCTACACGGACGGTGCTCAGGACGCGAGGGACGACCGTGGCCGGTTCTTCCCCCTGTCGGTCGTGCTGGCGAGGGTCGCACGGGAGGAGCCGCTCGCACCGCAGGCGGTTCTCCGCGGTGTCCGGAGCGCGCTGGTCGATCATTCCCAGGGCACCCCGGCGGACGACATCGCCCTGTTGGTGCTGAGGAACGACGGGTGCATGCCCCCAGGGGCGCGCGGAGCTGCGCGAACACCCACCACGCACCCGCAGCCGACAACGCACCTCTGACCCACCGGTGATGACTCGCCCGGCCGGCCGGCGATGCCGTCCGCCCCGCCACGGAGTGTCGGGCAGGCGGCTGGGCGGACGGCGGAAGCGGGCCGCCGCACTGTACGAGGGGGAGCCGGCGGCCCGGCCGGCCTCTTGCGAGGTATTTCAGTCAACCGGCCGGCGACTCTGCGCGACAGTGCGCACACCGTGCGGATTCGAGCACTCCGTTCACACCCCGTGTGAAGGCGGAACCACTAATCTGGCCGCACCGAGCCACCGGGGGGCCCACATGCAGCCCAACACTCTGCTCGACGCGATCCTGGACGAAGCCGGGATCTCGCACGCGGGGCTGGCCGCACATGTCAACCAGGCGGGACGGGCACGGGGCCTGTCCCTGAGGTACGAACACACCGCCGTCGCCCGGTGGTTGAAGGGGCAGCGCCCCCGGGGCCAGGTGCCCGACCTGATCTGCGAGGTGCTCACCGCCCGGCTCCAACGGCACGTCACCCTCGACGACATCGGCCTCGGCGTGCCCGGCGAGCCGGCCGCCCCGCACACCGGCTCCCTGTCCGGGTTCGTCGAGCGGGCCACCGCCCTGTGGCGCTCCGACCAGCAGCAGCGCCCGCACATCCTGGGCGCGCCCGCGCTCACCGGTACGCCCGCCGTCATGCCGGTGTGGGAGTGGGAGAACCCGCCCGAGGACGTGGACGTCTCCCGCGGCGGCAGACACCGGGTCACCGCGGGCGATCTGGAGATGCTGCGGTCGGCCCGGACCCACTACGAGCAGATGTACCGCAAGGCCGGGGGCATCGCGACCAGGGCCCGCATCGTCGGCTTCCTCAACGCCGAGGCCGCCCCGCTGCTGCGCGGCAGCTACACCGACGAGACCGGCCGGCAACTGCACCGGGCCACGGGCGGGTTGGTGGCCGTCGCCGGGATCTGTGCCTACGACTCCGACGCCCACGGCCTCGCGCAGCGCTACTTCCACCAGGCGCTGCGGCTCGCCAAGGCCAGCGGGGACCGGGGGCTCGGGGCGTATGTGATCGCCCTGCTCGTCAACCAGTCGCTGTTCATGCGGGAGTACCGGCAGTCCGTCGCCTTCGCGGAGGCCGCGCTGCGGGCCGCCGGCAAGCAGATCACCCCGGCGCTCTCCTCCGACCTGTACGCGATGCAGGCCAAGGCGTACGCCCATCTCGGCGACGGCACCAGTGCCCTGTCCTGCATCCGGCGGGCCGAGCAGTCCGCCGAGCGCATCCGGCGTGGGTACGAGCCCGACGAGACCGGCTATGTCCAGCCGGGGCTCGTCAATGTCCAGGTGGCGGAGGCGCTGCTCAGTCTCGGGGAGATCGCGGCGGCCGGGGAGCATGCCGCCGCCGCCGTCGACAACCCGGCGCACGACCGCGGCCGGGTGCACCGGCTGGCCATGCTGAGCACCATCGAACTGCGGCAGGGCAATGCCGACAAGGCGGTGGCCATCGCCGTGCAGATGGCCGAGCAGGCCCGCGGCATGGAGTCCCAGCGGCTGCGGGACCGGCTGCGCGCGGTGCGCGAGCATCTGGTGCGCAGCGGAAGCGCGGGCACGGCCGAGGCCGCCGAACTCATCGACGGGGCACTGCGCGTACCGTTGTAGATCCGGGGCAGCGGCGTCCGCGTCATCCCGAGCGACGTCCTGTGCGCCTGCTGTCAGTACGTCCCTGCTGCGATATTGCCACTTACTCGACGGAAGGTGGCAGAACCGTGCAGTGGACGAAACACAACGAACAAACTGTGTACTCAAACCGCTGGTTCAGCGTCAATCTCGCGGATGTCGAACTGCCGGACGGCCGGCACCTCGACCACTTCCTCATACGGCTGCGGCCTGTCGCGGTGGCCACGGTGGTGAACGAGGCCAACGAGGTGCTGCTGCTCTGGCGACACCGTTTCATCACGGACAGCTGGGGGTGGGAACTCGCGGCGGGCGTCGTCGAGGACGGCGAGGACATCGCCCGCGCGGCCGCCAGGGAACTGGAGGAGGAGACCGGCTGGCGGCCGGGACCCCTGCACCACCTCATGAGCGTGGAGCCGTCCAACGGGCTCACCGACGCCCGGCACCACGTGTACTGGGCCGACGAGGGTGAGTACGTCGGGCACCCCGTGGACGACTTCGAGTCGGACCGCCGGGAATGGGTCCCCCTCAAGCTCGTCCCCGACATGGTCGCCCGCGGCGAGGTCCCGGCCGCCAACATGGCGGCCGCGTTACTTCTGCTGCACCATCTCAGGCTCGGACAGGACGCGTTGCCCTAGGTCGTCCAGGGCCTAGCGTCCCAGCGCCTGCCAGATCGCCAGGACGAGGGCACCCACGGCGGTGAGGGCGGCGACCGCGGGCAGCGGCCAGCGCGTGTGTTCGAGCGTGTGGATCCGGGTGTTGAGCTCGTCGATTTCCTTGGCGGTCTCCTCGGTGCGGTGGCTGAGCAGAGCCAGCCCGCCCTCGACGCGGGCGTAGGCCACGTCGAGGCGGCGTCGTAACTCTGCGAGTTCTCCATGAACGACGGGATGCTCGGGATCGGCGGCCACGAGTCCGCTCCTTTCCGTAGTCGTTTCACATCCCTTGTATGCGCAGGTGGAGTCAACTCGCCTGGTGGACGCCTGGGGAGAGTGTGCGAGGGGCATATGCGAGCCCGGCGCGCACACGGTGTGTGAATACCGCGGGCCCGGCACCAATTCCGGTGCCGGACCCGCGGTTTGGCCGAAATCTGACCGTCCGTAATCGGTCTCGGGGGGTATTCGGCGGCGTATGACGAAGTGGCAGAAGAACGCGGCGTACGCGCTGGCGATCTACGCGCTGTTGGTCGTGGTGATCCGTTTCTCCGCCGGCGGACAGGGGTGGGGCACGGCGCTGCTGCTCGCTCTCGTGGTCACTCCGCTCGCCCTTTGGATGGGCTGGCTGCGCCGTCGCCTCAGTGAGCAGGCGGCGGAATGGGGACGCCGCCGGGTCCGGCCGTGGCCGGAGGAGCGGCGGCGTTGAGGTGGCGGCGTCGGCCGGACCGTCAGTCGTACGTGTAGAAGCCCGAGCCCGACTTGCGGCCCAGACGGCCCGCGTCGACCATGCGCTGGAGCAGCGGGGGAGCGGCGTACAGGGGCTCCTTGTACTCCTCGTACATCGACTGGGCCACCGACGCGACCGTGTCCAGGCCGATGAGGTCGGAGAGCTTCAGCGGGCCCATCGGGTGGGCGCAGCCCATCTCCATGCCGTTGTCGATGTCCTCGCGGCTCGCGATGCCCGTCTCGAACATGCGGATCGCGGAGAGCAGGTACGGGATCAGCAGCGCGTTGACCACGAAGCCGGAGCGGTCCTGGGCGCGGATCGCGTGCTTGCCCAGGAGCTTCTCGGTGAACTGCTCGGCCCGGCCGATGGTGTCCTCGGACGTGGTGAGCGCCGGGATCAGCTCGACGAGCTTCTGCACCGGGGCCGGGTTGAAGAAGTGGATGCCGATGACCCGGTCGGGCCGGGAGGTCGCCACCGCCAGCTTCACCAGCGGGATGGAGGAGGTGTTGGAGGCCAGGATGGCGTCGGGCCGGGTCACGACCTGGTCGAGCACCTGGAAGATCTCGGTCTTGACGTGCTCGTTCTCGACGACGGCCTCGATCACCAGGTCGCGGTCGGCGAACTCGCCGAGGTCGGTGGTGAAGCTCAGCCGGTCCAGCGTGGCCTCCCGCTCCTCCTCGGTGATCTTGCCGCGCTCCGCCGCCTTGGCCAGGGAGTTGTACAGCCGGGTCCGGCCGATCTCCAGGGCCTCGCCGGTGGTCTCGGCGACCATGACGTCCAGACCGACCCGGGCGCACACCTCGGCGATCCCCGCGCCCATCTGACCGCAGCCCACGACTCCGACGCGTGCAATGTCTCCCGCTGGGATGTCCGTCACATCGTCCCTTTCGCTGCTGATCCACGTCCGGGCAGGTGCTCCGTGGTCCGGTGCCTGCTCCGTTCGAGCACGTTACTCCCAAGTATCGATGATCGATCGCGGGGGTCGGCCCAGAGTCGGGCATTCTGGGCCCGGAGCGATCCGCGACCGGGCGGATCCGCGGCATTTTGGGGCATGCGGATGGGACGAGTGTCACGCAGGGCGTTCGCGGTGGCGGCGCTGTCGGCTTTCACGATGGTGCCTCCGGCGTCGGCCGCACCCAAGGAGGACGACAAGAAGGACGGCAAGGGAGGCGACAGGGCGGCAGCCGCGATGCGGGGCGTATGGCTGGCGACCGTGGCCAACCGCGACTGGCCGTCCAAGCCGGGGCTGAGCGCCTCGAAGCAGCGCGCCGAGCTGCGGGGGCACCTCGACACGGCGGTCAGCAGGCGGCTCAACACCGTGTTCTTCCAGGTCCGGCCCACGGCGGACGCCCTGTGGCCCTCACCGTACGAGCCGTGGTCGCAGTACCTCACCGGCACCCAGGGCAAGGACCCGGGCTGGGACCCGCTGGGCACGGCCGTCAAGGAGGCCCACGCCCGCGGTCTGCAACTGCACGCCTGGTTCAACCCGTACCGGGTCGCCACGCACGCCGACCCGTCCCGGCTCGCCGCCTCCCACCCCGCGCGCCGGAACCCGGACTGGGTGGTGACGTACGGCGGGAAGCTCTACTACAACCCCGGGCTGCCCGAGGTCCGTGCCTTCGTGCAGGACGCGATGCTCGACGCGGTGCGGAAGTACCCCGTGGACGGCGTCCACTTCGACGACTACTTCTACCCGTACCCGGTGGCCGGCCAGAGCTTCGACGACGACGCGGCCTACGCCGAGTACGGCGGCGGCTTCCCGAGCCGGGCCGCGTGGCGGCGGGACAACATCAACAAGCTGGTGCGGGAGACGGCGGCCCGGATCAAGAAGGTCAGGCCGAGCGCCCGCTTCGGCATCAGCCCCTTCGGCGTGTGGCGCAACGCCGCCACGGACAAGCGCGGCTCGGACACCCGGGCCGGCGTGCAGACGTACGACGACCTGCACGCGGACACCCGCAAATGGGTGCGCGAGAGCTGGATCGACTACATCGTCCCGCAGCTGTACTGGAACATCGGCTTCGCCGCCGCCGACTACGCGAAGCTGGTGCCCTGGTGGGCGGAGGTCGCGCGCGGCACCTCGACGCAGCTCTACGTGGGGGAGGCGCTGTACAAGGCCGGTGACCCGGCGCAGCCCGCCGCCTGGCAGAACCCGGCCGAGCTGTCCCGGCACCTGGCGCTGGCCGAGGACCACGCACAGGTGCGCGGGCACGTCTTCTTCGCCGCCAAGGACGTGGCGACCGATCGGATCGGGGCGATGGCGAGGGTGGTCGCCGACCACTACGAGTAGCCGGCCGGCGGTCGTCCCCGCGCCGCATCACGGCCCGGTGGTGGTCTCCCGGTGCCGGATCTCGGTGTCGGGTCCCGGTGAGCACACTCCCTCGTGCCCGTCCTCGAACCGGACGCGGTACGGGGGCGTGCCCTCCTGGCCGAGCACTTCGACGATCTCGCCGACCTTGTCGTGCTGACCGACCACCCTGCCGTGCTGGACAAGCTGGTCGCCCACGGTTGCGCGCATCTGGGGCCTCCTCACGAGGTGCGGAGCAGCGGTCCGTGGCCTCGAGTCCACGGCGGGGGCGCTACTTGGCAGTGGCCGGGCGCGCCCCGCTCAGCCGCGCGCCCGCTGTGTGACGGCGATGCAGACCAGTACCGCCGCTGCCGTCAGCGGGGCGGCCACCGGCAGGTGCTCGCCCAGCAGCAGCACCGACCACACCAGTGTGAGCAGGGGCTGGGCAAGCTGCAACTGGCTGGCCTTCGGGATGCCGATGGCCGCCATGCCCCGGTACCAGACGACGAGGCCGACGAACTGCGAGCCCGCCGCGACCCAGAGCAGACCGGTCACGCTGTGCGCCGTCAGCCGTACGGGTTCCTGCGCCAGGGCGAGCGCGGCCATGGGCACGGTCAGCGGCAGGCACAGCACCAGCGCCCAGCCGATGACGTGCCAGCCCGGCATGACCCGGGCCAGCCGGCCGCCCTCGGTGTAGCCGGCCGCGCACACCAGCAGCGCCGCGAAGAGGTACAGGTCGGCCGTGCTCAGCGCGCCGCCGCTCTGCTGCACGGTGAAGGCCAGCACCGCCGCCGCGCCCGCGAGGGCCGCCGCCCAGAAGGTGCGCGAGGGCCGGGTGCCGACGCGCAGGGCGGAGCAGAGGGCGGTGGTGAGGGGGAGCAGGCCGACCACGACGGCGGCGTGCGCGGTGGTCGAGGTCCGCAGCGCCAGCGTGGTCAGCAGCGGGAAGCCGAGCACCACCCCGGCTCCGACGACCGCGAGGCCCGGCCAGTGCCGGCGGGCGGGCAGCGGTACACGGAGCGCGAGCAGACAGCCACCCGCGATCACCGCGGCCAGGACACTCCGGACGGCGACCAGCGACCAGGGCCCGAAGCCCTCAAGGCCCCAGGCGGTCGCGGGGAACGTGAGGGAGAAGGCGATGACGCCGAGGGCGGCCTGGAGGGTGCCGAGGCCCGAGCGGTCCCGATCCGCGGCGACCGCTATCCGTGGTGCGGCAGTAGCGCTACTCTGTACTCTCATGCAAGAGCGTAGCAGCGTCGCTGAACTGGCGGAACAGCTCCGGAGTGAGCTCGACCGCTACTCGCCGGGTGGAAAGCTGCCGTCGAGTCGGGCCCTCGTCGAGCGGTTCCGGGTGAGCCCCGTGACCGTGTCCCGGGCCCTGGCGCAGCTCGCCGCCGAAGGGCTGGTGGTCACCCGGCCCGGCGCGGGCGCGTTCCGCGCACGGACCAGGACGGCACCGGCACCGGCCGGGGACACCTCCTGGCAGGAGGTCGCGCTCAGCGCGGACGGCGCCGCCGACCTCGTACCGCGCTCGGTGGACGCCTCCGGGGTGCTCGTCTCGCTGGCCGCCCCGCCGCCCGGCGTGATCGAGTTCAACGGCGGCTATCTGCACCCGTCGCTGCAGCCGGAGCGTGCGATGGCCGCCGCCCTGTCACGCGCCGGGCGGCGTCCCGGTGCCTGGGGGCGCCCGCCCATGGAGGGGTTGCCGGAGCTGCGCGAGTGGTTCGCGCGCGGCATCGGCGGGTCCTTCACCGCCGCCGAGGTGCTGATCACAGCGGGCGGACAGTCCGCGCTCACCACCGCCCTGCGCGCCCTCGCCCCGCCCGGCGCCCCCGTCCTGGTCGAGTCGCCGACCTACCCCGGCATGCTCGCCATCGCCCGTGCCGCGGGCCTGCGCCCGGTACCCGTCCCGGTGGACGCCGACGGAGTGAAACCGGCACTGCTCGCCGACGCCTTCCGGGCCAGCGGCGCCCCGGCCTTCGTCTGCCAGCCGCTCTTCCAGAACCCCACCGGTGCCGTGCTCGCACCCGAGCGGCGCGGCGAGGTGCTGCGTATCGCCCGGGAGGCGGGCGCGTTCGTCGTCGAGGACGACTTCGTGCGGCGGCTCGTGCACGAGGACGCCGGGCCGCTGCCGCGCCCGCTGGCCGCCGACGACCCCGACGGCGTCGTCGTCCACGTCTGCTCGCTGACCAAGGCGACCTCGCCGAGCTTCCGGGTGAGCGCCCTGGCCGCGCGCGGGCCGGTCCTGGACCGGCTGCGCGCCATCCAGGTCGTCGACACCTTCTTCGTGCCCCGGCCCCTTCAGGAGGCCGCGCTCGAACTCGTCGGCTCGCCCGCCTGGCCGCGTCATCTGCGGTCCGTCTCCGCCGAGTTGAAGGCGCGCCGGGACGCGATGACCACCGCGCTCGGGCTGCATCTGCCGGACTTCGCGCTGCCGCACGTCCCGTCCGGCGGCTACCACCTGTGGCCGCGGCTGCCCGACGGCGTGGAGGAGCCCGCCCTGACCGCCGCCGCCCTGCGCGCGGGTGTCGCGATCACTCCGGGCCGCCCCTACTTCAGTGCCGAGCCGCCGGCCGCGCACGTCCGGCTGAGCTTCGCGGCGGTCGCGGGAACCGGGGAGATCGCGGAGGGCGTACGGCGGCTGCGTACGGCCTGCGACGAGGTGCGGGGATAACGGCTCGACGCGCCCGGCGCCGCCCTGCGAGCATCGCGCCATGACCGACACGCCGAGCCTGCCCGAGGGCTACGAGATCTCCGCCGACCCCGGCCGCCTCGACGCCGAGCGCGTGCACGACTGGCTGTCCACCGACGCGTACTGGGCGCTGGGCCGTACCCGCGAGAAGCAGGACCGGGCGATCGAGGGCTCCCTCAACTTCGGCGTGTACGAGACGGTCTCGGGGGAGCAGGTGGCGTACGCCCGGGTCATCACGGACCGGGCGACCTTCGCGTGGCTGTGCGACGTGTACGTGGACCGGTCGGTGCGCGGCAAGGGGATCGGCACCGCGTTCCTGGCGGCCGTACGGGACGAACTGCGGTCGCACGGTGTGCGGCGCGTCCTGCTCGCCACGCACGACGCGCACGGCGTCTACGAGCGGCTGGGCTTCGCGGAGTTGGAGCACCCCGAGCACTGGATGGCGCTCATCTTCGGCCGGTGAGGGCCGGCGCACCCTGGGTAACTCCCAGATAACAGCTCTTGACCTGCGCAGTTGCGGGACCCACGATCGCCGCATGCCACTTCGGGTCACATTCGTCGCCGCAGCGCGCAGCTCTTCGCTGCTCGCCGAGAGATTCGAGGACGACCGGCCGCTGGACCAGGCCGGCTGGGGTGAGGTGGAGCGCGCCGCCCAGGAACTGCTGCCGCTCGCCGCGGCCGAGCTGCGCTACTGCTCGCCGACCTCGCGCAGCCGTGCGACGGGGGAGGGGCTCGGGTACGCGCCGCTCGTCCAGCTCGCCCTGCGGGACTGCGGCATGGGCCGGTGGCGCGGGCTGACCCTGGGCGAGGCGATGGCCCGGGAGCCGGAGGCCGTGGACGCCTGGCTCGCCGACCCGCGTGCCACACCGCACGGCGGTGAGTCGCTGATGGACTTCATCACCCGGGTCGGCGGCTGGCTCGACACCCGGCCTGTCGACGACGGCTGCCGGGTCGTGGCGGTGGCCGAGCCGTCCGTGATCCGTGCCGCCCTGGTCTATGCCCTGAAGGCGCCGCCCTCGACGTACTGGAACATCGACGTGCGCCCGCTTTCGACGACCTCCGTGACGGGCCGGGGCGGGCGCTGGAACCTGCGCTTCGACGGGGTGTCCGCTCAGCCCTCGCGCGCGTAGCCGGTGCGCAGCACCAGGTCCTTGGCCGGGCCGCGCACCCGCCACACCGTCCGCCAGTGGTCCGCGTCCAGGACCGTGAACTCACCGCGGTAGAGGTCCGCCGCGCAGGGGTGGTCGGCGACGTACCGCCCGGACGTCAGGTCCAGGCCGTGGAACGGCCGGCCGTCCGCGAACCGCACGTTGGCGGTACCGCCCGGCCCCGGCAGGAACCGAAGCGTCCGCTCGGCGGGCCGGGCGACGCCCTGCCAGACGAAGGTGCCGGACTCAAGGTGCAGCAGGCCGCCGTCCTTCTCCGTACGGAACTCGGTGGTTCCGGTGAACTCCCCCTGCGCATCGCTCGCGAGATCCCGCACCGACCGCGTCACGCCCCAGCGCCCGGCCAGATACGCCAGTGCGTCCGGCACTGGCCAGAACTCGCCCATTGCGTCCCGCTCTCCGTCCCAACCGTTGCTGCGCGACCCATTGACGCGCCACAGCCCCCTCCCTATCTTGCCGTTCGAAGTGCTGATCAATGTCTGATATTTCGAACACTCCTCTACCAGAGAGCCGCGGAGTATCCATGCCACGCACCGCCGCCCGCACCCGATGGAGAGTCGGCCTCACGGCCACCGCCCTCCTGACGGCAGCAGCCCTCGTACCGGCCCCCGCGCACGCCGAGGACGTCACCGACTACGCGATCACCGTCGACCCGTCCGCCCAGGGCGCGGCGATCGACGACACGATGTACGGCGTCTTCTTCGAGGACATCAACCGGGCCGCCGACGGCGGTCTGTACGCCGAGCTCGTGCAGAACCGATCCTTCGAGTACTCCACCGCAGACAACGGCTCCTACACGCCCCTGACCTCCTGGGCGGTCGGTGGCACGGCCGAGGTCGTGAACGACGCGGGCCGCCTCAACGCGCGCAACCGCAACTACCTCTCCCTGGGCGCCGGCGCGTCCGTCACGAACGCCGGATACAACACCGGCATCCGGGTCGACAAGGGCAAGCGGTACGACTTCTCGGTGTGGGCCCGTGCCGAGAGCGGCAGCACGCTCACCGTCTCGCTGAAGGACACCGCGGGCGCGCTGGCCACGGCACGCCAGGTCGCCGTGAAGGGCGGCTGGGCCAAGTACAAGGCCACGTTCACCGCGACCCGCACCAGCAACCGCGGCCGCCTCGCCGTGGCCTCGACGAACGCCGCCGCGCTCGACGAGGTGTCGCTGTTCCCGCGCGACACGTACAAGAACCAGCCGAACGGTCTGCGCAAGGACCTCGCCGAGAAGATCGCCGCCCTCAAGCCGGGCTTCGTGCGCTTCCCCGGCGGCTGCCTGGTCAACACCGGCTCCATGGAGGACTACAGCGAGGCGTCCAACTGGCAGCGCAAGCGCAGCTACCAGTGGAAGGACACCATCGGCCCGGTCGAGGAGCGTGCCACCAACTCCAACTTCTGGGGCTACAACCAGAGCTACGGCCTCGGCTACTACGAGTACTTCCGCCTCTCCGAGGACATCGGCGCCATGCCGCTGCCCGTCGTCCCCGCGCTGGTCACGGGCTGCGGGCAGAACAAGGCGACCGACGACGACGCCCTGCTCAAGCGGCACATCCAGGACACCCTCGACCTCATCGAGTTCGCCAACGGACCGGCGACCTCCACGTGGGGCAAGGTGCGCGCGAAGATGGGCCACCCCAAGCCGTTCCACCTCACCCACATCGGGGTCGGCAACGAGGAGAACCTCCCCAAGGAGTTCTTCGCCCGCTTCCAGCAGTTCCGGACGGCCATCGAGGCGAAGTACCCCGACATCACCGTCATCTCCAACTCGGGCCCGGACGACGCCGGCGCGACCTTCGACACCGCCTGGCAGCTCAACCGCGAGGGCAAGGTCGACATGGTCGACGAGCACTACTACAACAGCCCGAACTGGTTCCTGCAGAACAACGACCGCTACGACTCCTACGACCGCAAGGGCCCCAAGGTCTTCCTCGGCGAGTACGCCTCCCAGGGCAACGCCTGGAAGAACGGCCTCTCCGAAGCCGCGTACATGACCGGCCTGGAGCGCAACGCGGACATCGTCAAGCTCGCCTCGTACGCCCCGCTGCTCGCCAACGAGGACTACGTCCAGTGGCGGCCGGACATGATCTGGTTCAACAACCGGGCCTCCTGGAACTCGGCCAACTACGAGGTCCAGAAGCTGTTCATGACCAACGTCGGCGACCGCGTGGTCCCGTCGAAGGCCACCACCACACCGGACGTCAGCGGCCCCATCACCGGCGCCGTCGGCCTGTCCACGTGGGCCACCAGCGCCGCGTACGACGACGTGAAGGTCACCTCGGCGGACGGCTCGACCCTGCTGAGCGACGACTTCTCGGGTGACGCCTCGAAGTGGACGACCAGCGGCCGCGGCAGCTGGAGCATCCAGGACGGCAGTTACGTCCAGACGGACACCGCGACCGAGAACACCATGGTCACGGCGGGAGACCCGGCCTGGAAGGACTACGACCTGCATGTGAAGGCCACCAAGAAGTCCGGCAAGGAGGGCTTCCTGGTCGCCTTCGGCGTCAAGGACACCGGCAACTACTACTGGTGGAACCTGGGCGGCTGGAACAACACCCAGGGCGCCATCGAGCAGGCCGTGGACGGCGGCAAGGGCACGCTGATGACGAAGGCGGGCTCGATCGAGACCGGCCGCGCCTACGACATCGACATCAAGGTGCGCGGCCGCCAGGTCACCCTGTTCCTGGACGGCGAGGAGTGGGGCAGCTTCAAGGACGACAAGCCGGCCGAGCCGTTCCGCCAGGTCGTCACCAAGGACGCGAAGACCGGTGACCTGATCGTCAAGGTCGTCAACGCCCAGTCCACCGAGGCCCGTACGGCCGTCGACCTGGGCGGGGCGAAGGTCGCCTCCAGCGCCCGGGTGACCACGCTGGCCGCCGAGCCGGACGCGGTGAACACCGAGACGGACACGCCGGTCACCCCGGTGACGTCCACCTTCAGGGGCGTCTCCGGGAAGTTCACGTACACCTTCCCGGCGGACTCCGTCACGTTCCTGAGGATCAAGCAGAGGTAGGACCCGCCGTCGTGGGGGGGGGGGTCCCCCGGGAGGGCCCCAGCCCCCCCCCCCCCCCCCCCCCGACCCCCCCTCCGCCCCCCCCCCCACCCTTCCCCCCCCCCCTTCTAGCCATGGTA
>NZ_JBVIWP010000011.1:253578-301803 GCF_055594445.1 Streptomyces sp. NPDC040589
CGGTTAGCTCTTCCCTTTGGGGGTCTTTCTTGGCACTTTCCCCCCCCCCCCCCCCCCCCCCCCCCCCCCCCCCCCCCCCCACCACCCCCCCCCCCCCCCCCCCTCCCCCCCCCCCCCCCCCCCCCCCCCCCCCCCACGACCGGCCGTCATCCGTAGCAGAGCCCGTTGCAGGACCACGTCCACAGCGTTCCGCATCCGCTGTCGGAGCGCGCGCACGAGTTCTCCACCCAGGTGCAGGAGCTGCCCCAGCACTTGTCGCTGTAGGTGTTGCACTCGCAGTCCGGCAGCGCGGCGGCCTCGACCGGTCCCAGGGTGGCCAGCAGCGCGTTCGACGCGGCCGGCTCGAAGGCGGCACGGGCGTCGGCGTCGATACGGCGCGTCTCCTCGGTGCCCCGGCGGCCCCGCTCGAACTGGAACGTCGACACCTCCGACGCCGCGGCCCGGGCCCGGTCCACCACCCTGGCCTGAGCGGGCGTCAGGCCGGGGTGGGCGGACCGCCACCGGTCGATGTGCTCGACCCACAGCGCGCTGCGCGCCTCGGCGGGCAGCGCCTGGAACACCGCCCGCCGGTGGGTGACCGGCAGGGCGGCCACGTCGTCGTAGCGGGTCGGCAGCCGGCCGGCGTGCCGCCCGACCCATTCCTGGGCCGCCGCGTCCTTGTCCTGAGCGAAGGCCGGGGTCGTGCCCTTCACCAGCACCGCCGCGGCGACCGCGAGGCCTCCGCCCAGGCGCAGGAACTCGGCGCGCCCCAGCCCGCCCCGGCCCGTCGCGCCCTCGGCACGCGCCTGTCCCAGGGCACGCAGCACCTTCACCGAGGAACGCGGCCCCAGCCGCCGCGCCAGCGGCACGGCGAGCGCGGCACCCGTCCAGGCCCGCACCTTGTCAGGCCCGGCACCCTCGCCACCGCGTACGGCCAGCAGCGTGGGCACCCAGGGCGCGTCCGGGCCCAGCGCCAGCTCGCGCCGGTCGCGTACGTCCTGACGCCCGAGCGGCACCACTTCCAGCTTGCCGTCGCACGCCTCGTACACGATCGACGAGATGGTGCGACAGGCACCGCACGAACTGTCGAAGGCCAGCATCCAGCGCACCCCGGAATCACGCATGAAGAACACTCCCGTCCTTGGTGTCGAGGCATGGCGACGCGGTCGCCGTGGTCAGTCGAAGCAGAGCCCGGTGCACGGATAGATGTAGAGACTTCCGCAGCCCACGCTGGTGTGGCGGCAGCCGTTGTCGATGCACTTGCCGTCCCAGCCGCAGTACACGTCGATCCGGTTGCACTCGCAGTTGGGCGGCGGCACCGCGGCCTCGGACGCCGGGCCCAGCACCGCCAGCATCGCCCGTGCCCCGTCCGGGCCGAAGGCCTCGCGGGCCGCCCGGCCGAGCTCCGCGACCTCGGCGGGCGGCTCGCCCTCGAAGGTCGCCGGGTCGGAGGCGACGGCCAGGGCCCGGTCCAGGACCCGCCGCTGCGCCCCGCTCAGCCGCGGGCGGTCGGCGCCGAAGCGCCGCAGATGCTCGGCCCACAGGCCGCTGCGGGCCTTCGGCGGCAGCGCCTCGTGGATCGCGCGCCGGTGGCTCAGCGGATGCGCCACCACGTCGTCGTAGGTGGTGGGCAGCGCGCCGCGGTGGGCGAGCACCCAGCGGCGGGCCGCCTCGTGCTCGTTCTCGGCGAAGGCGGGAGTGCTGCCGCGCATGATCACACCGGCCGCCACCACCAGACCGGCCCCGGCACGCAGGAACTGCGCCCGCCGGAGGGTCCGCCCGGTCACCGGACGGTCGGCGGTGTGGTGGGCGTCCGCCCGGCGCAGGTCACCGAGGGCGCGCAGGACCCGCAGCGTGGAGCGCGGGCCGAGCCGCCGCAGGAGCGGCGGCGTCATCGCCGCTCCGGTCCAGGCCCGTACCCGGTCGGTGCCCGCCCGCAGCAGGGTCGGCGCCCAGGGGGCGTCCGTGCCGTAGGCCCGCTCGCGCCAGTCCCGTACCCGGGTGTCGTCCAGCGGCAGCACCTCGAGCTTGCCGTCGCAGGCGTGGGAGACGGCGCTGGAGATCTTGCGGCAGGTCGCGCACGACCCGTCGAAGGCGAGCACCCAGCGCGGTTCCGGTTTCTCCATGGCAGCATCCCCTTTGTCCGCCCGGCGGTCGACATCGCTGAGGCAGAGTCTGGGCAGCGGGGCGGATCCGGCGCACCGCCTTTCGAGCGCCTTCGAAAGACCCTCGTGGGGGCGGGCGTCAGACGGCCGAGCCGTGGCGCCCTTCGAGCAGGGCGGCCCCGAGCGGGGTGGTGGTGTGCAGGACGGCGTTGCCCAGCCGGTGGGTGCTGAGCAGGCCCGCGTCCCGCAGTACGGAGGCGTGGTAGCTGGCGGTGGCGGCCGAGACGCCGGTGCCGTGGGCCAGCTCCGTGGTCGTGGCGCCGTTCTCCGAGGCGTGGCGGAGGATCTCCGCCCGGGTCCGCCCCAGGAGCGCGACCAGCGACCGCGACGGTGCCCGGGTGTCGCCCACCGCCCGGTCGGCCGGGTTCAGGGCGCCCTGGTGCGTCATGGGATAGACGACGACCGGAGGCAGCGCGGCATCCTTCAGCACGGTCGGATAGCGCCAGCAGAAGTAGGACGGCAGCACCAGCAGTCCGCGCCCGCGCAGATGCACGTCCCGCTCCACGCGCAGCCCGCCCACCGTCAGCACCGGGGGCCGCCAGTGGAGCTCGGGGTGCAGTGCGTCGAGCAGGCTCCCGGCACCGGCACCGGCGCCCGGCGTCCGGGTGCGCAGGGCGCGTTCGGCCTCGAAGCGGGCGCGGACATGGTCCCAGTAGGGCGCGAGTCCGGCCCTGACGTAGGTCCGCAGGGTCCGCCCCAGATGGTGGACCGCCACCCCGTCGCCGTCCGCCAGGGCCCGGCCCCACGGCGGGAGCCTGCGCCCGTCGGCGGAGAGCTCGAGCAGGTCGTGGCGTAATCGCGTGCGGGGCGTGGACAGCAGGGCGTCGATCCCCGGCTCCAGACCTCCCGCGCCGGCGGCGGGCGTGAGGAAGTCCGGCGAGTAGCCGACCGGCGGGGCCAGGCGCAGCAGTTGGCGTTCCGGTGCGCCGAGGGCCGGGCGGACCCGGGCCCGCCAGCGGCCGAAGACCGCCCAGCCGTCCCGGGTCTGGAGCATGTGCATGCTCTGGAGGGCTTCCCACATCGGGTCGGGTGCCTGGGCGAACCTGATGCGGGTGAGGTCGTCGTCGGTGAAGTGAATGCGCAGGGCCATGCGAGCCATCCCCGTGGACACCGCGGGCATCCCCCGTGGTTGCCCCCCGGCGCCTCGCCACCCATGGTCGGCATCCGTCACGCGTGTCGCGGGGGCCTTCACAACATACCCACGCCGGGTACGGCCCCGTACGCTTCGTTCCAGCCACGGAGCCCTGCCCGCACCTCTTCTCGCCTGCCATGATCTCCCCGTGTCCGCGGTCATGCACGGGACAAAGCCGGGATTGCATAAACGTGCAGCGAAACGTATAGTCATGCCCTCTAAGGAGGAGGTTCCATGGCGGTACGTGCGGCAGTGGCCGGAGCGAGTGGATACGCGGGCGGGGAACTGCTGCGTCTGCTGCTGGCCCACCCCGAGGTGGAGATCGGCGCCCTCACCGGCAACTCCAACGCGGGGCAGAAACTCGGTGCGCTCCAGCCGCACCTGCTGCCCCTGGCCGGGCGAGTGCTCCAGGAGACCACCCCCGAGGTCCTCGCGGGTCACGACGTCGTCTTCCTCGCACTGCCGCACGGGCAGTCCGCCGCCGTCGCCGAGCGGCTGGGCCCGGACGTGCTGGTGGTCGACATGGGCGCGGACTTCCGGCTGACGCACGCCGCCGCCTGGGAGAAGTTCTACGGCTCGCCGCACGCCGGAACCTGGCCCTACGGCCTTCCCGAACTGCCGGGTGCCCGCGCCGCGCTGGAGGGGTCCAAGCGCATCGCGGTGCCCGGCTGCTACCCGACCGCCGTCTCCCTGGCCCTCTTCCCGGCGTACGCCGCCTCACTCGCCGGGAACGAGGCCGTGATCGTCGCCGCCTCCGGCACGTCCGGCGCGGGCAAGGCGCCCAAGCCCCACCTGCTGGGCAGCGAGGTCATGGGGTCGATGACCCCGTACGGCGTCGGCGGCGGGCACCGGCACACGCCCGAGATCACCCAGAACCTCAGCGCGGCCGCCGGCGAGCCGGTCACCGTGTCCTTCACGCCCACCCTGGCGCCCATGCCGCGCGGGATCCTCGCCACGTGCAGCGCCTCCGCGAAGGAGGGCGTCACGGCCGAGTCCGTGCGCGCCGCCTACGAGAAGGCCTACGCCGACGAGCCCTTCGTGCACCTGCTCCCCGAGGGGCAGTGGCCCGCCACGGCGTCCGTCTACGGTTCGAACGCCGTTCAGGTGCAGGTCGCGTACGACGCGGCCGCCGGACGGATCATCGTGATCAGCGCCATCGACAATCTCACCAAGGGCACCGCGGGCGGTGCCGTCCAGAGCATGAACATCGCCCTCGGTCTCGACGAGACCACGGGACTGACGACGATCGGAGTTGCGCCGTGAGTGTGACGGCAGCACAGGGATTCACGGCGGCCGGGATCGCCGCCGGGATCAAGGAGAACGGCAACCCCGACCTGGCCCTCGTGGTCAACACCGGCCCCCGCCGCGCCGCAGCCGGCGTCTTCACCGCCAACCGTGTGAAGGCCGCGCCGGTCCTGTGGTCCGAGCAGGTGCTGAAGAGCGGTCAGGTGTCCGCCGTCGTCCTCAACTCCGGTGGCGCCAACGCCTGTACGGGTCCCAAGGGCTTCCAGGACGCGCACGCCACGGCCGAGAAGGTGGCCGAGGTGCTCGGCCGGGGCGCCATCGAGGTCGCCGTCTGCTCGACCGGCCTCATCGGGCTCCTCCTGCCGATGGACAAGCTGCTCCCGGGCGTCGAGACGGCCGCCGCCCAGCTCTCCGAGCACGGCGGTGAGAAGGCCGCGATCGCCATCAAGACCACCGACACGGTCCACAAGACGTCCGTCGTCACCAGGGACGGCTGGACCGTCGGCGGCATGGCCAAGGGCGCGGGCATGCTCGCCCCCGGCCTCGCCACCATGCTCGTCGTCCTCACCACCGACGCGGACCTGGACAACGAGGTCCTGGACAAGGCCCTGCGGGCGGCCACCCGGACGACCTTCGACCGGGTCGACTCCGACGGCTGCATGTCCACCAACGACACCGTGCTGCTGCTCGCCTCCGGCGCCGCCGAAGTCACCCCCGGGTACGAGGAGTTCGCCGAGGCCGTACGGCAGGTCTGCGACGACCTCGGTCAGCAGCTCATCCGGGACGCCGAGGGCGCCAGCAAGGACATCAAGGTCGAGGTGATCAACGCCGCGACCGAGGACGACGCCGTCGAGGTGGGCCGCTCCATCGCCCGCAACAACCTCCTCAAGTGCGCCATCCACGGCGAGGACCCCAACTGGGGCCGCGTGCTCTCCGCGATCGGCACGACGTCCGCCGCCTTCGAGCCGGACCGGCTCAATGTGGCCATCAACGGTGTCTGGGTCTGCAAGAACGGCGGCGTCGGCGAGGACCGCGACAAGGTCGACATGCGCTACCGCGAGGTGCACATCGTCGCCGACCTGGCCGCCGGCTCCGAGACCGCCACCATCTGGACCAACGACCTCACCGCCGACTACGTCCACGAGAACAGCGCCTACTCGTCATGAGCATCACGCGTAAGCACACCGCCCTGCCCAAGGCACAGATCCTCATCGAGGCGCTGCCGTGGCTGGTCCGGCACAACGGCAAGACGGTCGTCATCAAGTTCGGCGGCAACGCCATGATCGACGAGGACCTGAAGGCCGCCTTCGCCCAGGACGTGGTGTTCCTGCACCACGCCGGCCTCAAGCCCGTCGTCGTGCACGGCGGTGGCCCGCAGATCAGCGCCGCCCTGGACAAGCACGGCATCGTCAGCGAGTTCAAGGCAGGGCTGAGGGTCACCACCGAGGACGCCATGGACGTCGTACGGATGGTGCTGGCCGGGCAGGTCCAGCGGGAGCTGGTCGGGCTGCTCAACGAGCACGGCCCGCTGGCCGTCGGCCTCACCGGCGAGGACGCCCACACCATCTCCGCCACCAGGCACCAGCCCGAGATCGACGGCGAGCTCGTCGACATCGGACGGGTCGGCGAGATCACCGCGATCGACACGGGCGCCATCGAGGCCCTGCTCGCCGACGGCCGTATCCCGGTCGTCTCCTCGATCGCCCGCTCCCAGGACGACGGTGATATGGGGCATGTCTACAACGTCAATGCTGATACGGCGGCTGCGGCACTCGCTGCCGCGCTGGGCGCCGAAACCCTCATGGTCCTCACGGACGTCGAGGGACTCTACGAGGACTGGCCGAACAGCGACGAGGTGATCAGCCGCCTCACCGCCTCCGAGCTGGAGCGGCTGCTGCCGGACCTGTCGTCCGGCATGGTGCCGAAGATGGAGGGCTGTCTGAACGCCGTACGGGGCGGCGTGACCACCGCCCGCGTGATCGACGGCCGGGTCCAGCACTCGATCCTGCTGGAGATCTTCACCGACGAGGGAATCGGCACGATGGTCGTGCCCGACGAGCAAGAGGGGGATGCCGTATGACCGCCCATCAGGAGTACGCCGAGCGGTGGCAAGGCGCGCTCATGAACAACTACGGCACCCCGCTGCTGCCCCTGGCACGCGGCGAGGGCACCCGCGTCTGGGACGCCGACGGCACCTCCTACCTCGACTTCGTCGGCGGCATCGCGACCAATGCCCTCGGCCACGCCCACCCGGCGATCGTCGAGGCCGTGAGCCGCCAGATCGGCTCCCTCGGCCACATCTCCAACTTCTTCATGGCCGAGCCCACCGTCGCCCTCGCCGAGCGGCTGCTCCGGCTCTTCGGCCGGGACGGCAAGGTCTTCTTCTGCAACTCCGGCGCCGAGGCCAACGAGGCCGCCTTCAAGATCGGCCGGCTGACCGGGCGGACCCATGTGGTGGCCACCGAGGGCGCCTTCCACGGGCGGACCATGGGCGCCCTGGCGATGACCGGCCAGCCCGGCAAGCGGGAGCCGTTCCTGCCGCTGCCCGGCGACGTCACCCACGTCCCCTTCGGCGACGCGCAGGCCCTGGCCGCCGCGGTGACCGAGGAGACCGCGCTCGTCATCATCGAGCCGATCCAGGGCGAGCTCGGCGTCGTCGTCCCGCCCGCCGGCTACCTCAAGGCCGCCCGCGCCATCACCGCCTCGACCGGGGCCCTCCTCGTCCTCGACGAGGTGCAGACCGGCATCGGCAGGACCGGGCACTGGTTCGAGTACCAGGCCCACGAGGGTGTCCTGCCCGACGTCGTCACCCTCGCCAAGCAGCTCGGCGGCGGGCTGCCGCTCGGCGCGACCGTCGCCTTCGGGCGGGCCGCGGAGCTGCTCCAGCCCGGGCACCACGGCACGACGTTCGGCGGGAACCCCGTCGCCTGCGCGGCCGGGCTCGCCGTCCTCGACACCATCGAGAACGAGGGGTTGCTGGACAACGTCAAGCGGCAGAGCGCGGCGTTGCGGGACGGGATCGAAGGCCTCGGCCACGAGTTGATCGATTTTGTCCGGGGCGCGGGCCTACTCCTGGGTATCGTGCTCACCGAGCCTCTCGCGCCCCAGCTGCGCCAGGCGGCTCAGGAGGCCGGATTCCTGGTGAACGTGCCCGCCCCGGACGTCGTCAGGCTGATGCCGCCGCTGAACCTCGGCGACGACGAGGTGGACGCCTTCCTCGGGGCGCTGCCCGGCATCCTCCAGGCAGTGAGCGGGGACGGACGATCCGGAGAATGAGACGACGATGAGCCAGGCGCAGGAGCACGAGCAGGGGGCGAACGGGTCCGCCGTGCCGCAGACCCGCACCGCACGCCACCGCCGGATCGTGGACATCCTCAACCGGCAGCCGGTGCGGTCGCAGAGCCAGCTGGCGAAGCTGCTCGCCGACGACGGGCTGAGCGTCACGCAGGCGACGCTCAGCCGGGATCTGGACGAGCTGAACGCGGTGAAGATCCGCAACACCGACGGTGACCTGATCTACGCGGTGCCCAGCGAGGGCGGCTTCCGTACGCCCCGGGCGCCGCTGGGCGGGTCGGCGAAGGAGGAGCGGATGCGGCGGCTGTCGCAGGAACTGCTCATCTCCGCGGAGGCTTCGGCGAATCTCGTGGTGTTGCGTACGCCGCCGGGGGCCGCGCAGTTCCTGGCCTCGGCGATCGACCAGGCCGAGCTGCACTACATCCTGGGGACGATCGCCGGTGACGACACATTGCTGCTGATCAGCCGGGAGCCGGACGGGGGACAGGCGCTGGCGGAGCACTTGCTGAGGCTGGCGCAGAACGGGCACTGAGGGTTGTCGTTCGGGTGCGGGTGAGCTGGGGCTGATCGTGCAGTTCCCCGCGCCCCTGGACCGGCCCAGCCGCGGGCATGCGTGCCGCTAGGGGCGGCGCCCGTCCCAACGAGAGCGGCACCCCGCTTTGCCGGGTTGCGCAACGCCCCGTCCCCAGCCCCCACTCACCCCAGCCGCCCCGCCAAACCCCCAGTGCACCGCACCTCGTCACCAGCCGTGATCAACAGCGCTTCCACATCCGGCAGGGACTCCAGCCACGCCAAGCCCTCCCGCGACCCCATCGCGAACGCCGCCGTGGCCCAGCAGTCCGCCCAGGTCAGTCGAGGCCCGACCACGGTCACTGCGACGAGGTCGGTCACGGCCGAATGCCCCGTACGCGGGTCGAGGATGTGCGCGCCCCGCTCCGCCGTACCGGACGTGGCCACGGACAGCTCGTCCACCCCGGCCGCCGAGACGACGGCCGCGAGACCCCCCGGCCGCAACGGGTCCGACACACCCACCCGCCACGGCCGCTGCGCCCCCGGCGCCCCGAGCAACTGCACATCGCCGCCGCCGTTGACGCTCACCCCGCACACCCCCGGCACCGCCGACAACGCCCGGGCCGCCCGCTCGACCGCCCAGCCCTTGACGATGCCGGTCGGGTCGAGGCGGCCCTGGTACGACGTGCTGAACCAGCCGTCGCTCAGCCGCTCCGCCTCGGCCGCCAGCTCCAGGACCTCGGCGACCTCGGGATCGCACTCGGCGACCGTCAGTTCACCGCGTTGCAGCCGGGCGATCTGGCTGTCCTCGCGGTAGGTGCTGAACACCTCGTCGACGCGGTGCAGTCCGGCGACGGCCTCGTCCAGGGCCGCGCGCACGGCGGCCGGTTCCCCGCCGCGGACGTCGAGGGAGAAGACGGTCCCCATCGTCTCTTCCACATGACGTACCGCGGCGGGAGCCTGTGCGGGGTCGGCCACCGTGTCAGCCACCGGCCTGGTCCAGCGCCGACTGGAGGGACTGCTTGTAGCCCGCGCTGGTGTAGGTGGCTCCCGAGACGGCGTCGATCTGCGCGTTGCCGGCCGCCACGGCCGCCTGGTTGAGGCGGGGCACGGAGGAGGAGGTGATCTGGTCGCTGCGTCCGCCCTTGGGGGCCTGGACCGCCTCGGCCTTGGTGATCTTCCCGCCCGCGACGGTGATACGGACCTGGACGGGACCGTACTGCGTCTGCGCGGCCGTGCCCGTGACCGTCTTGGCCTGTGCGCTGCCCGCCCCGGCACCCTGCCCGGAGTCCTGCGCGGCGCCGCCGCCTCCTGCCGGAGCCTTGTCCAGCGCGGACTGGAGTGACTTCTTGTAGCCCGCGCTCGTGTAGGTGGCGCCCGAGACCGCGTCGATCTGCGCGTTCCCGGCCGCGACCGCCGCCTGGTTGAGGCGGGGCACGGAGGAGGAGGTGATCTGGTCGCTGCGTCCGCCCTTGGGCGCCTGGACCGCCTCGGCCTTGGTGATCTTCCCGCCGGCCACGGTGACCCGCACCTGGACCGGGCCGTACTCCGTCTGCGCGACATCGCCGGTGAGGGTCTGGGCGTTGCCCGAGCCCTGCGCGGCGCCGCCAGCGGCCTTGGCCTTGTCCAGGGCCGACTGGAGGGACTTCTTGTAGCCGGCGCTGGTGTACGTCGCCCCGGAGACGGCGTCGATCTCCGCGCTCTGCGCGGCGACCGCCGCCTGGTTGAGGCGGGGCACCGAGCTGGCGGTGATCTGGTCGCTGCGTCCGCCCTTGGGGGCCTGGACCGCCTCGGCCTGAGTGATCTTTCCGCCGCTCATGGTCAGGCGGACCTGCACCGGGCCGTACTGCGTCTGCTGCGCGTCACCGGTGACGGCGCCGTTCACGCCGCCCTGCGGCGCCTGCCCGGCCGCCGCGGGCGGGACCTGGCCGCCGGCCGCCTGGGCACCGCCCGGGTCGGAGGCCGGCTTCATGGACAGCAGCAGCACGATTCCGGAGACGGTGGCTGCGCCGGCGAGCACGGCGCGCCGGAGGGGGTGACTCTTCCTCATCGTTTCTCAAGCTCCTGAAGGGCCGTTGATGTCCCGTCGCTCACATCTCGAACGACTCGTGATGGATACGGCGGGCGGGGACTCCCGCGCCGCGCAGTGCTTCGTAGACCGACTGCGCGAAGCCGGGCGGCCCGCACATGAAGACGTCGTGGTTGTCGACGTCGGGGATCTTCCGCTGGAGGGACTCCGCGGAGATGTCGGGGCGTTCCCCGTCGGGGCTGTTGACCGCGTACATCAGCCGCGCGCCGCGCTCGTCGGCGATCTTGGCCAGCTCGCCCCACAGGGCCAGGTCCTGGGTGCTGTTGGCCCGGTAGAGGAGCGTGATGTCGCCGGACGAGCCCGGCAGCGTCTCGAACAGGGCCCGCATCGGGGTGATGCCGACACCGCCGGCGACCAGCAGCACCTTGCCGCGGCTGCGCCGCTGCGCGGTCATCGCGCCGTAGGGGCCCTCGGCCCACACCTTGGTGCCGGGCTGGAGTTCGCGCAGCCGGGACGTGTGGTCGCCGATCGCCTTGACGGTGATCCGCAGCATGTCCGGGCGGGGCGCCGCCGACAGGGAGTACGGGTGCGAACTGAAGCGCATGCCGGGCGCCTTGAACCGCCAGCGGAAGAACTGCCCGGCCTCCGCGCCCATCCGGTGCAGCTTGCGCCCGCCGATCAGCACGGACACGATGCCCGGGGTCTCCTCGATGACCGCCTCGACCCGCATACGGTGCCGCAGGTTCAGACGGATCGGGGTGATGATCCGGTACCAGAGCACCAGCGCGGTCACCACGCCGTACAGCCCGTACCAGAAGGTCTTGGCGGCCGGCTCGACGGCGAACTCGTTGCCGGTGGTGATCTGGTGCCAGAACGTCATGTACACCGACGCGTAGGTGAGCAGGTGCACGTGGTACCAGGTGTCGTACCCGATCAGTCGGCGGACCCCGCCGATCGAGAGGATCCCGATGACGAACAGCAGACCCGTGCCGATGGCGGCCTTGCCCATGTCCGGCAGCTGGTTGATGGAGTCGGTCGTCTGCTGGACGATGTCGCCGAGCCCCTTGCCCGCCTGGAGGGCGTAGCCCCACATGGTGAGGAAGACATGGGCAAGGACCAGGCAGAGCGTGTAGCGGCCGGTCATGGCGTGCCAGCGGGCGACCCGGTCCGTGCCCACCCGGCGCTCCAGCGCGGGCACCCGGGCCATCTGGAGCACCACCAGCGCCATGAGGTAGCCGGCGAGCAGGCCGGTGATCCGGCCGGCGGCCAGGATCTTGCTCGCGTTGTCCGCGAGGGACGGTGTGTTGTCCCACCACAGCCACAGCACGGCCGCGGCTCCCGCCCACAGGGCGATCAGCAGCGGGACGGCCGGGGAGCGGCGCGGGCGGATGCGGCGCATCGTCTGGCGACGGGCGGCACGGCCGCCTGCGAGCGTGGTGGTCACGGTTCCTCCGTGGGGACTTGACCCTTGGCCCACAGATACGTGCCGGGGCGCGGGAGTGTTCAGCCGTGCACCGAGTCATGTGCGGACGGGAGTGACCGGCGGTAACCCGCATGCGTGCCCGCGCGGCGTTCTCGCCTCAGTAGCGCGTGACGGCGGTGGTCCCGCTCGTCGTCCCGACCGCGATGTGGGGACGCTTCGCCGGGTCGGCCCAGGTGAGGATCCGCCGCATCGCTTCCTTCGGCACGGAGACGCAGCCGGCCGTCGCTCCCCGCCCGTCGGCATGCAGGAAGATGCCCGCGCCACGTCCCCGGACGGGACGCTCGTAGTTGAAGTCGATGACAAGCGCGTGCGCGTACTGGGCCCGGTAGGTGATCAGCTGCTCGGACTCGGCGGCCCGGCAGTCGGCCGCGCGGGGCTCGGTCCAGCGGTTGTAGGAGCGGGAGTCGTTGTCCTGGCACCACCAGGAGTCCCGGTGCACCCGGCGGTAGGTGTACGCCGTCCCGCGTGGTGCCGCCTTGATACCGAAGGCGTACGGCAGTCCGTACAGGCCCGTGGGTGTCGTGTCCGTGCCCTGCGTGCGGGCGGCGCCCTCGACGAGTCCGTTCGCTCCGAAGCGCGCGGGCGCGGAGCCGGTCCTCACCCACCGCCCGCCCCTGAGGTCCCACCAGGTGACCGTGCCCTTGGTGGAGGCCCGCTTCGGGGCGACCGCGGTGATCAGCTGGGTGCCGCCGCCGGTGTCCGCCATCCGCTCCGGCAGGGGCGCCGCCCGGTCGGGCGGCCCGGCGGCGAGCGTGAGGAGGGAGGAGACGGCGAGGGCGACGGCACCGGGGCGCATGTCTCAGACCGTAGAGGGAGGCAGCGGCAACGGCAGCCCGGGTAGTCCGTCCAGGCTGGTCGCGATGTGCTCCTTCTTGGTGAAGTAGGCGTCGAGAGAGGCGTCGTCCTCGCGCGCGAAACGCTTGGCGTGCAGATCGCGGTCCGCCTCGTACTCCATGAAGGGCACCGCGTAGCCGCAGGTGTCGCGGACGAGTTCGGCCGTCACGACGATGATCGCGCGCAGGCCGTGCCGAGCCGGGTCGATGTCCGGGAAGCGGGCGAGGAGTTCCCGGAAGCGCGGGTCGTCGCGGAAGACCGGCTCGCCCCGCCCGTGCACGCGGACGATGTTCGGCGGGCCCTGGAAGGCGCACCACATCAGGGTGATCCGCCCGTTCTCCCGCAGATGGGCGATGGTCTCGGCGTTGGAGCCGGCGAAGTCGAGGTAGGCCACGGTGTGCTCGTCGAGCACCGCGAAGGAGCCCTGGAGGCCCTTGGGGGAGAGGTTGACCGTGCCGTCGGCGGACAGGGGAGCGGTGGCGGTGAAGAAGACCGGCTGCGCCTCGATGAACGAGCGGAGCCGGCCTTCTATGCGCTCATGAGTCTTTCCCATGTCAAGCGATTATGGGCGCAGGTATTTCGACTGTCTAAGGAATTATGAGCGACGGGCTGAGGGATTACGGGATCCGGTCACCTCTGCCGGATCCCGAGCTCGGACGCCTGCCCGTGGCCGCCCCGGCCGGCGCTCACTCGGGGCGGCCACGGTGCCTGTCACCTCACTGGTTGAGCTGGCAGGCGGCGAAGGCCTCGAGGCCTTCGGGCTTCTCGGCGGCGCGGCCGATGGCGGTCTCGATGCGGTTGAGGGCGGCGACGCGCTTGTCCTCCAGCGGGCCGAGGATGGCGTTCTGGACGAAGTTGGGTCCGCCCTGGCCGACCGTGTCGACGAGGCGCTTGTTGGCCTCCTCGATCTGGGTGTCCAGCTGCGCCAGGTTGCGGTCGACCTCCGCCTGGGCCGAGGCCGGGATCGCGGGCAGCTCGCCGGTGACGTCCGGGCAGCTGATCGCGCCGGCCCCGGCGTTCCCCGCCTCGCCCGCACCCGCGCCCGCGTCCTCGCCGGCACCCGCACCGGCCTCGGCGCCCGCATCCGCTTCCGCACCGGCACCTGCCTCGGCACCCGCTTCCGCACCGGCCTCGGCTCCGGCCTCGGCTCCGGCACCCGCACCGGCCTCTTCACCGGCGCCCGCCTCGCCTCCCGCCGCCTCGCCCGCCCCGGCACCGCCGTCGGCGTTGAGCTGGCAGGCGGCGAAGGCCTCGAGGCCCTCGGGCTTCTCGGCGGCGCGGCCGATGGCGGTCTCGATGCGGTTGAGGGCGGCGACGCGCTTGTCCTCCAGCGGGCCGAGGATGGCGTTCTGGACGAAGTTGGGTCCGCCCTGGCCGACCGTGTCGACGAGGCGCTTGTTCGCCTCCTCGATCTGGGTGTTCAGCTGGGCGAGGTTGCTGTCGACCTCCGCCTGCGCCGAGGCGGGCACCGCGGGCAGCTGCCCGGTGACGTCCGGGCACGAGATGGTGCCGGGACCCGCCAGCGTCCGGGCGTTCGTCCCACCGCTCGCGGGCGTCTCCCCGGCGAGGGCGAAGCCGGCGATCACCGTGCCGGACAGTGCCACCGCGGCGGCACCGCCGATGAACGCGACGCGACGCTTGTTGTACTTCGGAAGGGCCCTGGACATGCGGATGCCTCACTAGGGGTCGGGGGACGGGGGTGTCCTCGGTGTGCGAAACGCGGCGCCTGCGTTCGGCGAGAGGTACGGGTAAGCGGTTTCCCGCGTTCAAAGGATCTTCAAATTCTTCTCGGCCTGACCAAAAACCGCTTCTCGCTCCGAGCCCGGGTGCGCTGCCGGATTGACGAATCATGCAGTGCTCTGCATACTCATGCAGGTCAGTGTTCGCAGTATGAGGAGAAGAACCCGTGACCGAGCGCGTCGTACTCGCCTACTCCGGCGGTCTTGACACCTCCGTCGCCATCGGCTGGATCGCCGAGGAGACGGGCGCCGAGGTCATCGCGGTCGCGGTCGACGTCGGCCAGGGCGGCGAGGACCTGGACGTCATCCGCAAGCGCGCGCTCGCCTGCGGGGCCGTCGAGGCCGAGGTGGCGGACGCCAGGGACGAGTTCGCCGAGGAGTACTGCCTCCCGGCGATCAAGGCCAACGCCCTCTACATGGACCGCTACCCCCTGGTCTCCGCCCTGTCCCGGCCGACGATCGTCAAGCACCTCGTGGCCGCCGCCCGGAAGCACGGAGCCACCACCGTCGCCCACGGCTGCACCGGCAAGGGCAACGACCAGGTCCGCTTCGAGGCCGGCATCGTCGCCCTCGCCCCCGACCTGAAGTGCATCGCCCCGGTCCGCGACTACGCGATGACCCGCGACAAGGCCATCGCCTTCTGCGAGGCCAAGGGCCTGCCGATCGCGACCTCCAAGAAGTCGCCGTACTCCATCGACCAGAACGTCTTCGGCCGCGCCATCGAGACCGGCTTCCTCGAGGACATCTGGAACGCGCCGATCGAGGACATCTACGAGTACACGCAGAACCCGGCCCTCGCCCGCGAGCCGGACGAGGTGGTCATCTCCTTCGAGGCGGGCGTCCCGGTCGCCCTCGACGGCAGGCCCGTCACCGTCCTCCAAGCGATCCAGCAGCTCAACGAGCGTGCCGGCGCCCAGGGCATCGGCCGGATCGACATGGTCGAGGACCGGCTCGTCGGCATCAAGTCGCGCGAGGTGTACGAGGCTCCGGGCGCGATCGCCCTGATCACCGCCCACCAGGAGCTGGAGAGCGTCACCGTCGAGCGCGAACTCGCCCGCTACAAGCGCGGCGTCGAGCAGCGCTGGAGCGAGCTGGTCTACGACGGCCAGTGGTTCTCCCCGCTCAAGCGCGCCCTGGACGGCTTCGTCGACGAGGCGAACCAGCACGTCACCGGGGACGTCCGGATGACCCTGCACGGCGGCCGCGCGGTCGTCACCGGCCGGCGTTCGCAGCAGTCGCTGTACGACTTCGACCTCGCGACGTACGACACGGGCGACACCTTCGACCAGTCCGCCGCCAAGGGTTTCATCGACATCTACAGCCTGTCGTCGAAGATCGCGGCGAAGCGCGACCTGGCGTAGGCATTCACGGGACCTGGCCTGGGCGTATAAAGGTCTGCGTCTATAGGTCTGCGTCACATCCACACCCCTCTAGGAGCAACGCAAGTGAGCAGCAACAGCGGTGACGTCCGGCTCTGGGGCGGCCGTTTCGCCGACGGTCCCGCCGAGGCCCTGGCGAAGCTGTCCGCGTCCGTCCACTTCGACTGGCGGCTCGCGCCGTACGACATCGCCGGTTCGCGTGCCCACGCGCGCGTGCTGCACAAGGCAGGGCTGCTCACGGACGACGAGCTGACGAGGATGCTCGAAGGCCTGGACCGCCTCGAAGCGGACGTCGCCGACGGCTCCTTCGTCGGCACCATCGCCGACGAGGACGTGCACACCGCGCTCGAGCGCGGCCTGCTGGAGCGTCTCGGCCCCGACCTCGGCGGCAAGCTGCGCGCGGGCCGCTCCCGCAACGACCAGGTCGCGACCCTCTTCCGGATGTACCTGCGCGACCACGCCCGGGTCGTCGGCGGCCTGATCGCGGAGCTCCAGGACGCCCTGATCGGCCTCGCCGAGGCGCACCCCGACGTGGCGATGCCCGGCCGGACGCACCTCCAGCACGCCCAGCCGGTCCTGTTCGCGCACCACGTCCTGGCCCACGTCCAGTCCCTCTCCCGGGACGCGGAGCGGCTGCGCCAGTGGGACGCGCGCACGGCGGTGTCGCCCTACGGCTCGGGCGCCCTGGCGGGCTCCTCCCTCGGCCTGGACCCGGAGGCGGTGGCGAAGGACCTCGGGTTCGAGCACGGCTCCGCGGGCAACTCCATCGACGGCACGGCCTCCCGCGACTTCGTCGCCGAGTTCGCCTTCATCACGGCGATGATCGGGGTCAACCTCTCCCGGATCGCCGAGGAGGTCATCATCTGGAACACGAAGGAGTTCTCCTTCGTGACCCTGCACGACGCGTTCTCGACGGGCTCGTCGATCATGCCGCAGAAGAAGAACCCGGACATCGCGGAGCTGGCCCGCGGCAAGTCGGGCCGCCTGATCGGCAACCTGACGGGCCTGCTGGCCACGCTCAAGGCCCTTCCCCTGGCGTACAACCGCGACCTCCAGGAGGACAAGGAGCCGGTCTTCGACTCCATCGACCAGCTGGAGGTCCTGCTGCCGGCCTTCACCGGCATGATGGCCACGCTCACGGTCCACCGCGAGCGCATGGAGGAACTGGCCCCCGCCGGGTTCTCCCTCGCCACGGACATCGCCGAGTGGCTGGTCAAGCAGGGCGTCCCGTTCCGCGTCGCCCACGAGGTCGCCGGCGAGTGCGTGAAGGTCGCCGAGGCGGAGAACAAGGAACTGGACGCCCTGACCGACGAGCAGTTCGCCAAGATCTCCTCCCACCTGACCCCCGAGGTCCGCACGGTCCTCAACGTCCCCGGCGCCCTGGCGTCCCGCAACGGCAGGGGCGGCACGGCACCGAGCGCGGTCGCGGTCCAGCTGGCAGAGGTGAAGGCGGACGTGTCGGCCCAGCACGAATGGGCAACAGCACGGCAGTAGGCCTCCCAGGGGCGCGGGGCTGTATCGATTTGCGGCTCCGCCGCGCGGGCGCGACAAGCCACACACATCCCGCACCCGCCGAAACGCCGCACGATCCGAGCTCCGAGGCGAAGGTCATCGCGGGTTACGTTGGGTCGAAGCCGAACCGGAGCCGACCGAACGGAGCCCGCGATGCCCTTCGCCCGCCTGGCCACAGCAACAACCCCCACCTGCCACATCGGCCTCGGCCTCGCCGCCGTAGGGCGCCCCGGTTACATCAACCTCGGCCGGGACGAAGACCTCGGAGAGGACCGCTCCGTCGACGCCCTGCGCAACCGCACGCATGAACTCCTGGACGCCGCCTACGCCCAAGGCGTCCGCTACTTCGACGCGGCCCGCTCCTACGGCCGCTCGGAGGAGTTCCTCGCCGACTGGCTCAAGGCAAGGCCCGCCTTCGACGACATCGTCGTCGGCAGCAAGTGGGGCTACACCTACACCGCCGACTGGTCCACCGACGCCGACCGCCACGAGGTCAAGGACCACGCCCTGCCCACCTACGAACGGCAGCGCGCGGAGAGCGACGACCTGCTCGGCGACCGGCTCGACCTCTACCAGATCCACTCGGTGACCCCGGACAGCCCGGCTCTCACCGACAAGGAACTGCACGCGAAGCTCGCGGAGGCCGCGTCCCAGGGCCTCACCATCGGCTTCTCCACCAGCGGTCCGGCCCAGGCGGACGCGATCCGCGCGGCCCTCGCCGTGACGGTCGACGGCGAACCCCTCTTCCGTACCGTCCAGTCCACGTACAACGCATTGGAGACCTCCGCCGCGCCCGCCCTCGCCGAGGCGCACGACGCCGGGCTCACCGTGATCGTCAAGGAGGGCATGGCCAACGGCCGGCTCGCCGGGCCGCACGCCCCGGCCGTCCTGAAGGAGATCGCAGAGGAAGCGGACCTGGGCTGCGACGCCGTCGCTCTCGCCGCGATCCTGCGACAGCCCTGGGCCGGTGTGGTTCTCTCCGGCGCGGCCACCACCAACCAGCTCGCGTCGAACCTGCACGCCGCGGTCGTCGACCTCGACGACGACCAGCTGACCCGCCTCGCCACGCTGGCCGAGGAACCGCACACGTACTGGGAGCGGCGCGGGCAGCTGCCCTGGCACTGAGCACTGAGCACTGCACTGAGCGCTGAGTTACACCTCTCCGTAAACCGGCAGCCGTGAGCCACGCATGCCCAGCATGAGACACCAGTGTCTCATCTGGGCTATGCTCGTCTCATGGCTGTCGATCCTGACCACGTGCTGCGCACCGCCGCGGCCCTGCTGACCCGTAAATCCACCGCGACCATGGACGAGGTCGCCAAGGCAGCCGGGATCAGCCGCGCCACGCTGCACCGCCACTTCGCCGGACGTGACGTCCTCGTCCGCGCGCTGGAATCGCTGGGCATCGCGGAGTGCGAGGCCGCGCTGGACGCGGCCCGGCTCGACGAGGGCACGGCGAGTGACGCCGTACGCCGGCTGGTCGGGGCCATCGAGCCCGTCGCCGGACTGCTCGCGTTCCTCTACTCCGAGAACCAGTTGTTCGAGGGCGAGGAACTGAACGCGGGCTGGACCTTGATAGACGACCGGATCTCCGCCCTGTTCCGGCGTGGTCAGCTCGGCGGCGAGTTCCGTATCGACCTCACACCGGCCTGGCTCACCGAGGCGCTCTACGGCCTGATGGCCTCCGGCGCCTGGATGGTGCACAGCGGCAAGGGCGCTCCCAAGGACTTCCAGCACATGATCGTCGAGCTGCTGCTCGGCGGCGCACTACGGAGAGAGGAATCATGACCAGCACCTTGCAGGCGGCGGAAGCGACCGAGGCGGTGAAGCGCCCGGGCCGCTGGCTCGCCCTCGGCGTCCTCGTGCTCGCCGTGCTGCTGGTGGCCGTCGACGCGACCGTGCTCGGTCTCGCGACCCCCTACATCAGTGAGGATCTGAAGCCCTCCGGTACACAGCTGCTGTGGATCGGCGACGTCTACTCGTTCGTCATCGCCGGCCTGCTCGTCTCCATGGGCAGCCTCGGCGACCGCATCGGCCGCAAGCGGATCCTGCTGATCGGTGCCACGGCGTTCGGCGCGATATCCGTGTTCAACGCCTATGCCACCACCCCCGAGATGCTGATCGTCGCGCGGGCCCTGCTGGGCGTCGCCGGCGCCACCCTGATGCCGGCCACGCTCGCGCTGATCCGCAACCTCTTCCACGACCCGCGCGAACGCAGTCTCGCCGTCGGCATCTGGGGCGCCACCGCCTCCGCCGGTACGGCCGTCGGCCCGATCGTCGGCGGATTCCTGCTGGAGCACTTCTGGTGGGGCTCGGTCTTCCTGATCAACCTGCCCGTGATGGCGGTCCTGGTCCTCGTCGGGATCAAGCTGCTGCCCGAGTCACGGACCGCGCACGCCGGCCCCTGGGACCTGGTCAGCGTCGTGCTGTCGCTGGTCGGCATGGTCGGTGTCGTGTACGCGATCAAGGAGGCCGCCACCCACGGCTTCGCGTGGGCCACCCTGGCCGCCGGCCTGCTGGGCGCGGCCGCCCTGTACGGGTTCGTACGCCGTCAGCTCACGCTCCCCGCCCCGCTGCTGGACATGCGGCTGTTCCGCCACCGCGGCTTCAGCGGGGCCGTACTGGCGGACCTGCTGACCATTCTCGGCCTGTCCGGGCTGGTGTTCTTCCTCTCCCAGTACCTGCAACTCGTCCAGGGAAGGCGCCCGTTCGAGGCGGGCCTGGCCGAGCTGCCCGCCGCCATCGGCGCCGTGGTGGCCGGACTGGCCGCGGGGCGCGCGGCCCGCCGCTTCTCGGTGCGGGCCGTCGTCTCCGGAGGTCTCGCGGCGATCGGCCTCGCGCTGGCCGCGCTCACGGTGATCGGCCAGTCCACCGGCTACCCCCTGCTCGGGACCGCGCTGCTGGTCGTCGGCGTCGGTGCCGGCTTCTCCTTCACGGTGACCGCCGACGTGATCCTCTCCAGCGTGCCCAAGGAGCAGGCGGGCTCCGCCTCCGCCGTGTCCGAGACGGCGTACGAACTCGGCGCGGCCCTCGGCATCGCCGTACTCGGCTCCATCGTGACCGGTGTCTACCGCGACTTCAGCGGCCCGGCGGGCACACCGGCCGCGGCCCACGAGTCGCTCGGCGGCGCCGTCGAGGCGGCCGCGAGCATGCCCGCACACACCTCGGCGGTGATGCTGGACGCGGCCCGCACGTCCTTCGTCGACGGCCTGGCACTCGCGGCGGGCGTCGGTGCGGCGGTCCTGCTGGCCGCGGCGGTGGCGGCGTGGTTCCTGCTGCGGGGGCAGCGGCTGGAGAGTGGGGCGGAGCACTGAAAAGGCCGCGGGGGCGTGAGGGCGACAAGCCCCTCACGCCCCCGCGGCCCGCAGAACTACGCGGCTTCCTTGGCCTTGCTGGCGTACATGTCCACGTACTCCTGCCCGGACAGCCGCATGACCTCGCTCATCACCGAGTCCGTCACGGCCCGCAGTACATAGCGGTCCCGGTCCATCCCCTCGTACCGGGAGAACTCCATCGCCTCACCGAACCGCACGGTGACCTTCCCCGGCCGGGGGAGACCCGCCCCGCCCGGCTGAAGCCGGTCCGTGCCGATCATCGCGAACGGCACCACCGGCGCGCCCGTCATCAGCGTGAGCCGGGCGATGCCGGTACGCCCCCGGTACAGCCGCCCGTCGGGCGACCGGGTGCCCTCCGGGTAGATGCCGAACATCCGGCCCTCATCCAGCACCCGGCGCCCGGTCATCAGGGCCGCGACCCCGCCCCGGCCGCCGTCGCGGTCGACCGGGATCATGCCGACGCCGATGAAGAACCAGGCCATCAGCCGGCCCTTGAGGCCCTTGCCGGTGACGTACTCGTCCTTGCCGATGAAGACCACCTGCCGGTCGCAGACCAGCGGCAGGATCATCGAGTCGATGAACGTCAGGTGGTTGCCGGCCAGGATGACCGGACCGTCGCCGGGAATGTGCTCCGCACCTTCCACCTGTGGGCGGAACATCAGGCGCATGACCGGACCGAGCACTGCCTTGATGAGCGCGAAGCGGGACAACGGACCCTCCGGTGTCAAGGGAATCTGTATGAGTATGTGCAGGTGGGGACGATACTCGTGGCCCCGAGGGTCGCGCACATCGGGCACGGCGACTTAACCGAGGCCTTACGCACTGTTGACGCGTGTTTACCTGCGGTGGCGCGTCGTCGACGGTGTGTAACCCGGCCGCCATGATGTGACGGACGTCGCCTCGGACGCACCGGACGCGTTCCCAGAACCGCCGCACCGAATCGAACGGGGTGCGACGAATCGTCAGATCACCGCCCCCACCAGCCACTACGACATCCGGCGTCACCCGCGTGTTCCGCCCGGGGTCTCCCACTCGTCATGTACGCGCCCCTACGATCAGCCCGCACTGACGAGTCGACGGCAGGGAGGGCGCTCACATGGGAACGCAGGAGTCGAACGAAGAAACGAGCGGGACCGGACGGCGGGCTCTGCTCGGCGCGGCGGTGCTCACCGCAGGCGGAGCGGTCCTCGGCATGGCCGGCTCGGCGCGGGCGGACGGCTCCCGGCGCGGCGGCGGACACGGCGGTCTGGGGAGCCTGCCCAAGCCGACGATCGTCGGCCACCGCGGGGCCAGCGGCCACCGCCCGGAGCACACCCTGGGCTCGTACCAGCTGGCCCTCGACCTGGGCGCCGACATCGTCGAGGCGGGCGACCTGGTGCCGACGAAGGACGGGCACCTGGTCTGCCGGCACGAGCCGGAGATCGGCGGCACCACCGACGTCGCCGACCACCCCGAGTTCGCCGACCGCAAGAAGACCAAGCTCCTCGACGGCGTCTCCACCACCGGCTGGTTCACCGAGGACTTCACGCTCGCCGAGCTGAAGACGCTCCGCGCGATCGAGCGCATCCCGGCCAACCGCCCGCACAACACCCTCTACAACGGCCGCTGGGAGATCCCCACCTTCGAAGAGGTCCTGAAGTGGCAGGACGACCAGACCCGCAAGCGCGGCAAGCAGGTCTGGATCTACCCCGAGATCAAGCACCCCACCTACTTCCGCAAGCAGGGCCTGCCGCTGGAGGAGCGGGTCGCCAAGGTGCTGCGCAAGTACCGCAAGGACCGGCGGACCTCCCCGGTCATCATCCAGTCCTTCGAGCCGACCAGCATCGAGCGCCTCAACAAGCTCGTCGACAACCCCCTGGTCGTCCTGCTGTCGTCGGCGGACACCCGCCCCTGGGACTTCGTCGAGACCGGCGACCCGCGCACCGTCGCCGACCTGGTCAAGCCGGCCGGCCTCAGGGAGATCGCCTCCTACGCGCAGGGCATCGGCCCGACCCTCGACCTGGTCGTCCCGCGCGACGCCAAGGGCAACCTCACGCAGCCGACGACGCTCGTCGCGGACGCGCACAAGGTGGGGCTGATCCTGCACCCGTGGACGATGCGTAACGAGAACCCCTTCCTGCCCGCGAACTTCCGCAAGGGCACGGACGCGGATGCCTACGGCGACGTCTTCGGCGCGTACAAGGCGTACTTCGCGACCGGCATCGACGGCGTCTTCACCGACCAGCCCGACACGGGCCTGCTGGCTCGCGAGGACTTCGTCAACGGCTGAGCTCACACCACCCGGTCGAGTGGGCTTCGGCCGCCCGGGCAACCCGCCGCCCGGGCGGCCGCGTCGCTCCGCATATGACACCCGACCTGGTCACCGCCCTGGGCCCACTGCTCACCGCCGAGGCCTCCGCTGAGGCATATGCCGCGGGAGCCGAGCCGAGTGACCTGGAGCAGGCGGTCTGGCTCCGACTGCTGGAGCGCCTCGACGCCGATGACCCGCCGCTCGACCCCCAGGGATGGCTCCGCCGTGCCGTCCGCTCGGAGGCCCGCCGCACCCGCCGTACACGCCGCCTCGAAGGGCCGTACGCCGCCGAACCGGTCGACGACGGCGGCCGCGACCCCGAACAGCTCGCCCTCGCCGCGGCCCGTGACCGTGCCCTGCGCGCGGCCGTACGCCGCCTCCCGGGCCGCTGCCCCCGGCTGATGGAGGCCCTGCTCTCCCCGCAGGACCTGACATACCGGGAAATCGCAGGGGAGTTGGGTATGTCACAGGGGAGCCTTGGCCCGGAACGTTCCAGATGCCTGGGATGTCTGCGCAGATTGCTCGCGCCGGAGGTTGCGGCCCACTGAGGACGGGGATAGGAGTGGGGGACGACAGGTGATCAGATGAGCGGGAGGCGTGCGCACATGGGCATGAGCGTGACCATCTCTGCGGCGACCGAGCAGGACGCGGAGCAGATCTTCAGGCTGCAGTACCTGTGCTTCCAGCGGGAAGCGGCGCTGTACGGGAACTACCGCATCGACCCGCTCGTCCAAACCCTCGACTCGGTCCGCGAGGAGGTCACCCGGGACTGCGTCTTCGTGGCCCGGCTCGGCGACGAGGTCGTCGGCTCGGTCCGCGGCTCGGTCACCGAGGACGGTGCCGCCGCGATCGGCAAGCTCTGCGTCCACCCGCGCCTCCAGGGCCACGGCATCGGAGCCCGCCTCCTCCGAGCGGCCGAATCGGCCCTCGCCGGCCAGCACGGCGCCAAGCGCTTCCGCCTCCACACCGGCCACCGCAACGAGGGCAACCTCCGCCTCTACCGCAAGGTGGGCTACGAGACCGTAGGCACGTCCCAGGGCGCGGACGGCATCCTCATGATCGTCCTGGAAAAGCCGGCGGGAACGTACGCGGCGACGGCTTGAGGACTCGCCTTCGGGGGCGCGGGGAACTGCGCGGGCAACCACACACAACCCGCACTCGCCGACGCCCCCAAGCCGCCGTCCCTCTACTGCGTGCGTGACCGCCGCAGCCAGTAAATGGCGGACAACGGCAACAACACCGGGATGAACAGATACCCCATCCCGAAGTCCGACCACACGGTCGCGTCGGGAAACGCCGACGGCTCGACCAACGTCCAGGTTCCCACCGTCAGCACACCCGCCAACTCCGCGACGCAACACACCAGCGCCGCCCGCCGGGCAGTCTCCCCGCCCCGCACCAACGAGTACGTGATGAACCCGTACACCAGCCCCGCCACCGCCGACAGCGAGTAGGCGAGCGGCGCCCGGTCGAACTCCGTCGCGATCTGATACGCCGACCGCGACACCGCCCCGACGACCATCACGCCGTACAGCCACACCAGCAGCGTGCCCGGCCCGCTGATCAGCCGCTGCCGAGTCACCTCAGCCTCCCCAGATGTCATAGAGCCGCACCTCCAGCACCGCCAGCACCACACCGCCGGCGGCGACCGTCACCGAGCCCCACCGCGTGCGCTCGGCCAGCGACATGAACCCCGCCGCCGGGACGCACGCGAACGCCCCCAGCAGATACGCCACGAAGATCGTCGTGCCCTGCTCCGGCTTCTCGCCCTGCGCCAGCAGCACGATCCCCACCACCAGCTGGACCAGCGACAGCAGGGTGACCACGGCCATCCCGATGAAGTGCCAGTCCTTCGTCGGCTGGTCACGGTAGGCCGCCCAGCCGCACCAGGCGGCGAGCAGCAGCGCGGCGACGCCGGTCACCAGCGTCAGAGCAGCAAGCATGCTGCGACCTTATTACGGCCGAAAAGGCCCGATGCTTCCGGCCCTGGCCTGCACCGTAGGGTCGGGGGCATGAAGATCCACGCGCAAGCCCTGCTGTTCGACAACGACGGAACCCTGGTCTCCTCCCTCGCCTCGGTGGACCGCTGCTGGACGCGGTGGGCCGCGGAGTACGGGATCACGGCCGAGGAGTTCGCGCGGGTCGAACTGCACGGCCGGCCGGCCGCCGAGATAGCCGCCGACCTGCTGCCCGCCGAGGTCGTGCCGCAGGCCGTCGCGCGGATCGAGGACCTGGAGGTGGAGGACGTACCCAACGGCGGTGTGCACCTCCTGCCCGGGACGCGCGCGTTCCTCGACGCCCTGCCCGCCGAGCGCTGGGCCGTCGTCACCTCCGCCACCCGGCGGCTGGCCGAGGCGCGGCTCGACGCCGTCGGCATCCTTCCCAAGACGCTCGTCGCCGCCGACGACATCACCCGCGGCAAGCCCGACCCCGAGCCCTACCTGCTCGCCGCCCGCACTCTCGGCGTCGACCCGGCCCACTGCGTCGTCTTCGAGGACGCCCCCGCGGGCCTGACGGCCGGCCGCGCCGCCGGCATGACCACCGTGGCGTTGACCACAACCCACCAGGCCCACGAGCTCGATGCCGACCTGGTCGTCGAGAACCTGGCGGCCCTGTCCGCACTGGTCACCGAGCAGGGGGTGGAAATCTCCCCCCGCGGCTGACGCGGCCCGGCCCCTGTTCACCGCTGTCCAGCATTCGGACAGCGGCGTGACTGTCAGGACCGTACGCGTGTTTTACTGGCGACATGACCACGACGAGCGACCGCATCCCCGCGACCGAGGCGACCATGACGCCCGGTGCTCGTTGTATGTGTCGAATGTGCGCCTTCTAGAGGGCCCCCGCACCACCCCCTGAGCTCGCGCCCCGAAGCGAGACAGCGGCAGGCCCGCACGCCCTGAGCGGCGCGAGACGCCACGCCGCCCCGCGCGCATGTTCTCCCCGGTTCCCCGCCTCAGCGAGAACCCTGTCGCGTCCCTGAACGAATGCATCTGTGCCCGGGCACACCCACGCCCGCGCACTCGACAGTGACGGAAACCCACGTGATCACCACAACGGACCTGACCAAGGTCTACCGTTCACGCGGCCGCGAGGTCACCGCCCTGGACGGCGTCGACCTGCACGTCCGCGAAGGCGAGGTGTACGGCGTCATCGGCCAGTCCGGCGCCGGCAAGTCCTCGCTCATCCGCTGCGTCAACCTGCTGGAACGCCCCACCTCCGGCACCGTGACCGTCGCCGGACAGGACCTCACCGCCCTGGCCGGCCGCGGCCCGCGCGCCGGAAAGGAACTGCGGGAGGCACGCAGCCGGATCGGCATGGTCTTCCAGCACTTCAACCTGCTGTCCTCCCGGACCGTCCAGGACAACGTCGAACTGCCACTGGAGATCCTCGGCAAGTCCGGCAAGGAACGCTCCCGCAAGGCGCTAGAACTGCTCGACCTGGTCGGCCTCGCCGACAAGGCGGGCGCCTACCCCGCGCAGCTCTCGGGCGGCCAGAAGCAGCGCGTCGGCATCGCCCGCGCCCTCGCCGGCGACCCGAAGGTGCTGCTGTCCGACGAGGCCACCAGCGCCCTCGACCCGGAGACCACCCGCTCCATCCTGGCGCTGCTGCGCGACCTGAACCGGCAACTCGGCCTGACCGTCCTGCTCATCACGCACGAGATGGACGTCGTGAAGTCGGTCTGCGACTCCGCCGCGCTCATGGAGAACGGCCGCGTCGTCGAGTCGGGCACGGTCAGCGAACTGCTCGCGACCCCCGGCTCCGAGCTGGCCTCCGCGCTGTTCCCGCTCGGCGGCGAGGCCTCCGGCGACGACCGCACCGTCGTCGACGTCACCTTCCAGGGCGAGAGCGCGACCCAGCCCGTCATCTCGCAGCTCGCCCGCACCTACAACATCGACATATCGATCCTCGGCGCGGCCATCGACACCGTCGGCGGCCTCCAGGTCGGCCGCATGCGCATCGAACTGCCCGGCCGCTACGAGGACAACGTCGTACCGATCGGGTTCCTGCGCGAGCAGGGCCTGCACATCGACGTCCTGGGCCACGAGTCCGAACTGGTGAAGGAGGGTGCCAAGTGACCTGGTCAGAGATGCAGCCGCTGCTGGAACAGGCGTGTTGGGACACGCTCTACATGGTCGGCTGGTCCACGCTCATCGCCGTGGTCGGCGGACTGCCGCTCGGGATCCTGCTGGTCCTGACCGACCGCGGCGGCCTGCTCCAGAACCTCGCAGCCAACAAGGTCATCGGGCAGATCGTGAACATCGCCCGCTCCCTGCCGTTCATCATCCTGATGGTCGCGCTGATGGGCTTCACCCGCTCGATCACCGGGACGACCATCGGCGTCGAGGCCGCCATCGTGCCGCTCGCCGTCGGCGCCATCCCCTTCTTCGCGCGCCTGGTCGAGACGGCCGTCCGCGAAGTGGACCACGGGCTCGTCGAGGCCGTGCAGTCCATGGGCGGCAACACCTGGACCATCGTCCGCAAGGTTCTCGTACCGGAGTCCCTGCCGTCGCTGATCTCCAGCACCACCACCACGATCGTCGCCCTCATCGGCTACTCGGCCATGGCGGGCACGGTCGGCGCAGGCGGCCTCGGCGACATCGCCATCCGCTACGGCTACCAGCGCTTCGAGACGCAGCTGATGTGGATCACCGTCGCGATCCTCGCCGTCGTCATCTCGGTCATCCAGTTCGCCGGCGACTACGCGGCCCGCTCCCTGCACCGCCGCGGAGCCCACTCCGGCCCCGCCCCGAAGCTGCGGCTGCTGAAGGCCGCCTCCTGATACTCCCCGTTCACCCACGACGGGGTCGCACCACCTTCAAGGCCATAAGGAAAGGCACTTTTCGTGCGTAACACCGCCAAGATCACCACCGCCGTCCTCGCCGCCGGAGCCCTCACCCTCGGGCTCAGCGCCTGCGGCGCGGGCGACTCCGGCTCCGACGGACCCCTGATCGTCGCCGCCAGCCCCACCCCGCACGCCGAGATCCTCACCTACGTCAAGGACAACCTGGCGAAGAAGGAGGGCCTCGACCTGGAGGTCAAGGAGTTCACCGACTACGTCACGCCGAACACGGCGACGCAGGACGGCTCCGTGGGCGCCAACTACTTCCAGAACCAGCCGTACCTCGACGACTTCAACAAGAAGAACGGCACCGACATCGTGCCCGTCGTCACGGTCCACCTGGAGCCGCTCGGCCTCTACTCCCACAAGGTCAAGAAGGCCGACGCCCTGAAGAGCGGTGCGACGGTCGCCATCCCCAACGACACCGTCAACGAGGCCCGCGCCCTCAAGCTCCTCGCCGCGAACGGGCTCATCACCCTCAAGGCGGGCATCGGCAACGAGGCGACCCCCTCGGACATCACCAAGAACCCGAAGAACCTCAAGTTCAAGGAGCTGGAGGCGGCTCAGACCCCGCGCTCCCTCGACGATGTGGACGCCGCCGTCGTCAACGGCAACTACGCCCTCGAGTCCGACCTCAAGCCGGCGAAGGACGCCCTCGTCCTGGAGTCCCCGAAGGACAACCCGTACGGCAACTTCCTCGCCGTGAAGAAGGGCGAGGAGAAGGACCCGCGGGTGAAGAAGCTGGCGAAGCTTCTCACCTCGCCCGAGGTGAAGAAGTTCATTCAGGACAAGTACGACGGCGCCGTGCTCGCCTCCTTCTGAGACCACGCCGGGCACCCGCTCAGCACGGGGTCCTCCCTCACCCGGTGGGGAGGACCCCGTGGTGCGGAGCAGTGCATTCATGCTGCATGCTGGGCAGTTCAGCAGGCCCTGAAGGTTCACCGAAGGTTACGGAGCGGCGCATGACGAGCACCTTTCCCAACGTCTCCATCAGCACGGAGCGGTTGGTGCTGCGTCCCCTTGACGAAGACGACGTCGCCGCCCTGGCCGCGATGATGAACGACGAGCAGGTGGCGGCCTGGACCTCCGTCCCGCAGCCCTTCACGGAGGACGGCGCCCGCACCTGGATCACCGAGCACGCCCCCGCCGAGCGCACCGAGGGCCGCGGCCTCGACTTCGCGGTCACCGAGTTCCTCACCCAGCGCCTGGTCGGCGTCATCCAGCTCGGCAAGACCAACTGGCGCGTACGCTCCACCGAACTGTCGTACATCATCGCCCCCTGGGCCCGAGGCGAGGGCTATGCCTCCGAGGCCGCCCTCGTCACCGCCCGGTGGCTCTTCTCGGACCAGAAGTTCGAACGCATCGAACTGCGCACGGCGGCCGACAACACCGCCTCCCAGCAGGTCGCCCAGAAGATCGGCTGTATCAGCGAGGGCGTGCTGCGCAACGCCTGTATAGCCCGCAGCCGTGCAGAGGACGGCACCTGGACGGACGTACGCACCGACTTCATCGTCTGGAGCCTGCTCCCCGAGGACCTGGAGGGCGTCGGCGGCCGGCTGCCCGGCGGCTTCACGTCCTTCGGCGACTGGAACTGACCGGAACGGCCACCGTGCGCGAGCGCACCGCCGTCCCCTCCACCGGCTCCACCGGGTACTCTCACCAAGCCCGACCACGGGCCGCCCGCGACACGACACGCAGACGACCTGCGACATCCTCTGGAGACTGACGACGATGGCCGACCGGGTCACGGTGATCGGCTGGGACGGTTCGCCGCTGACCGACGCGGCACGCGCCGCCCTGGGTGCCGCCACGCTCGTGGCGGGTGCCGCCCACCACCTGGCGCTCCCCGAGGTACCCGCCGGCGCCGAGCGCATCCGCCTCGGCAGCGTCGCCCTCGCCGCCCGCCGCATCGCCGGCCACCGCGGCACGGCCGTCGTGCTGGCCGACGGCGACCCCGGCTACTTCGGCGTCGTGAAGACCCTGCGCGCCCCCGAGTTCGGCCTCGAGGTCGAGGTCGTCCCCGCCGTCTCCTCCGTCGCCGCCGCCTTCGCCCGAGCCGGCATGCCCTGGGACGACGCACAGGTGGTCGTCGCACACCGCCGGACCCTGCGCCGCGCGGTGAACGTATGCCGAGCCCACACCAAGGTGGCCGTCCTCACCTCACCCGGCGCCGGCCCGGCCGAACTCGGCCTGCTCCTCGAAGGAGTCCACCGCTCCTTCGTCATCTGCGAGGAACTCGGCACCGAACGCGAGCGCGTCACGATCGTCACCTCCGACAGGGCCGCCGACCACGCCTGGCGCGACCCCAACGTCGTCATCGTCCTCGGCGGCCCGGCCGGACCCGGCACGGCGGGGGAGGCCGGCGGCTGGATCGCCGGCCGCGACCCGTCCGCCGGGCCCCGCGGCTGGTCCCTGCCCGCCGAGGCGTACGGCGCCCACCTCGGCGAGGGCGAGACCCAGCCGCTGCGCGCCTCCCAACTCGCCCGCCTCGGACCGCGCGTCGGCGACCTCGTGTGGGACATCGGCTGCGGCAGCGGCGCCTTCGCCGTCGAGGCCGCTCGCGCCGGCGCCGCCGTCATCGCCGTCGACAGCGACCGGGCCGCCTGCGCCCGCACCGACGCCACCGCCCGCCGCCTCGGCGTCCAGCTCCAGATCGTGCACGGCACCGCCCCGCACATCCTGGAGAACCTCCCCGAACCGGACGTCGTCCGCGTCGGCGCCGGGGGAGCGGCCGTCGTCTCGGCGGTCGCCGACCGCCGCCCGCAGCGCATCGTCACGCACGCCGGCACCCGCGACGCCGCCGAACTCATCGGCCGCGACCTGACGGAGCACGGCTACGGCGTCGAGTGCGCCCTGCTGCAGTCCGTCGAACTCGACACCCGGGCCTGGACGGAGAAGGAACGGAGCGTCGCGTTCCTGCTCAGCGGCGTGCTGCCGAGGCGCAGCGCCTGATCCCGCCGCCGTCCCCGTGATCGGGTTGTCGTACCGCGCGCGGTAGGCTGGCCGATCGTTGCACCGCACGCGGGCGCCCGGCACTTCGTCGGTCAATGTCCGGAAAACCCGCCCGTTTTGGGGTGTGTGTGGTACGGCAGAACCGGAGGACGCGCAACGTGGCGCAGTCCACAGCGGAACCGTCGCGGATCAAGCTGCCGCGAGGGTGGCACGGCCGCGACAATGCCAGTGAATGGCTTTGTCGCCTTTTTGGGGCGGGCCGCTCGTGCCGCTGGGGACGCACGCTCGTTCTTCACAGCGGGGCGGTCGGTGCGCCGTCCCGGGCGAGCTGGTCGTAGGAGCACTAACCGATGGGCGAGGGGTACGCATGACCGACACCGGCCAGGTCCCGGGCGAGGGACTGCCGGAGAACGCAGGCATGGTGGAGCAGCCGGGCGCCCCCGCGCACGGTTCGTACACCTACCTCTCCGAACCCGAGACCACCGCCGAGGACGACGACCTGCTGCTGTTGCCGGGCGCCCAGGGCGCCTGGGGCAACGAGGTCGCCCCGCCCACGCCGGAGCCGGTCGCCGAGACCGTGCACGAGCCGGGCCCGCACGAGATCTCCGGCCGCGACAGCGGCTCGGTCGACCTCGGCGGCGTCCGGCTGCCCGACCCTCCGCCGATCCCGCCCATCACTCCGCGCCGCCCGCTGCACCTCGGCCCGCCGCTGCCCGACAGCTCCGCCAGCCCGGTCCGCTCCCTCGCCGACCGCGGCCCGGCGGACGCGCCGCTGCGACAGCCCGCGCCGTCGTCGGCGGGACCCGAGTACCTCGACGCCCCGCGCGCCCCGGAGATGCCCTCGTCCCCGGCGGCGCCCTGGGACGCGCAGGTCACCCACCAGGCCCCGGTGAGCGCCGGGGCGGCCCCTGCGGAAACGGTTGTTCCGGAACCGCAGCCGGTGCCCGCGGCCGTCGCGACCAGTGTGACGGCCGAGGCGGAGCAGAACCTCGCTCCCGAGCAGCCCGAGCAGCCCGAGCAGCCCGTGCAGGTGGCTGAGGCCGTTTCCGCGCCTGAACCGGTTCCGGGGGAGGCGCCGGTCGCGGACGTTTCTGCTCAGGGCGGTGAGCCGGGGCTTGCCGCTGGTTCTCCCGAGGCTTCCGAGCCGGTTGCCTTCGCCGACTCCGCCGACTCCGCCGATCAGGTTCCGGCGGCTGTCGGGGAGCAGGACGTCGTCTCCGCTCCTGTTGCTGAGGCCGTACCGGTCGCTGAGGCCGCCCCGGCCCCGGAAGCGGTCCCGTTCCCGGAGGCTGCGACTGCGCCCGAGGCTCCCGCCGATGCGCCCGAGGCAGTCGCTCCCGAGGCGGTTGTGCAGGAGCCGGCCGAGGCCGTCGGCCCCGAGCCTGCCGCACCCGGCCCGGACGCGACCGCCCCCGAGGCCGTCGCGCAGGAGCCGGATGCCCTCGGCGGCGAGGTCCCCGCGCCGGTCGCCGAGCCGATCACCCCGCAGGCCGCCACCGCTCCTGCCCCCGAGACGACGGCTCCACAGCCCGCCACTCCCACCCCTGAAGCGCCGGTTCCGGTGCCCCCCGTCCCGGCCGCCGACGCACCGGAGACACCAGCCGCACCGGTTCAGCCCGCCCCGGCCCAGGTCACCGAGACACCCGTGCCCGACGCGCCCGCCGAAGCGCCCGCACCGCCCCAGGCCCCCGAGGTAACGGAGCCCGCCCCCGTGGCCGAGGAAGTCGCTCCCGAGCCCGCCCCCGCGGCCGAGGCACCTGAGCCCGCCCCCGTGGCCGAGGAAGTCGCTCCCGAGCCCGCCCCCGCGGCCGAGGCACCTGAGCCCGCCCCCGCGGCCGAGGAAGTCGCTCCCGAGCCCGCCCCCGCGGCCGAGGCACCCGAGCCCGCCCCCGCGGCCGAGGAAGTCGCTCCCGACCCCGCCCCCGAGCCGGTGGCCCCTACGCACGAGACCATGGACGTCCCCGCGGCACCCGCCGAGGACGTCACCGTCGTACTCCCCGAGCCGATCGCGGACGAGCAGACGGACGAGCAGAGCATGCAGCCGGTCCAGGGCCCGCAGCAGTCACAGCCCGCCGCCCCCCAGCCGGCACAGCCCGAGGAGCCGGAGCCGCCGGCCCCCGTCGCCGCCGTCCCCGCGCCCCGTGACGGCGACGCCGAACTCGTCCAGAACGCCGACGACCTGGACACCCGGGCCGCCGACCAGGAAGACTTGGCCGACCAGGCACGTCACGACGAAGAAAGCACGGCCGCAGTGGCAGAGGCACGACAGTCCACCGGCCCCGCCGCCCCCGCGTACGACGCCGCCGAGCGCGAGGCCGTACTGAAGGTCATGCGTGAACGCCGCGACATCCGCAACGGCTTCCGCAGCGACCCGATCCCGCACGAGGTGCTGCTCCGTGTCCTGGAGGCCGCCCACCACGCGCCCTCCGTCGGCCACTCGCAGCCCTGGGACTTCGTCGTCATCCGCTCCGCCGACACCCGGCGCGCGATGCACGAACTGGCCACGCGCCAGCGCGACGCCTACGCGAAGTCCCTCCCCAAGGGCCGGGCGAAGCAGTTCAAGGAACTGAAGATCGAGGCCATCCTCGACACCCCGGTGAACATCGTCGTCACCGCCGACCCGACCCGCGGCGGCCGTCACACCCTCGGCCGTCATACCCAGCCCCAGATGGCGCCGTACTCGGCGGCCCTGGCCGTGGAGAACCTCTGGCTCGCCGCCCGCGCCGAAGGCCTCGGCGTCGGCTGGGTCAGCTTCTTCGACGAGCGTGAGATGGTCCGCGCCCTCGGCCTGCCCGAGCACCTCGAAGTCATCGCCTACCTGTGCGTCGGTTACGTCGACGAGTTCCCGGACGAGCCCGAGCTGTTGCAGGCGGGCTGGTCCAAGCGCCGCCCGCTGTCCTGGGTCGTGCACGAGGAGACGTACGGCCGCCGCGCACTGCCCGGAGAGGAACCGCACGACCTGCTCGCCGAGACCGTCGCGCAGATCCGCCCGCTGGACGCCAAGGCGCTCGGCGAGGCGTGGGAGCGCCAGAAGCGCATGACCAAGCCGGCCGGTGCGCTGGGCATGCTGGAGATCATCTCCGCGCAGCTGTCCGGCCTGTCCCGCCAGTGCCCGCCGCCCATCCCGGAGCCCGCGGCCGTCGCGATCTTCGCCGGTGACCACGGCGTGCACGCGCAGGGGGTGACCCCCTGGCCGCAGGAGGTCACGGCCCAGATGGTGGCCAACTTCCTCGGTGGCGGCGCCGTCTGCAACGCCTTCGCCACCCAGGTGGGCGCCGAGGTGTGCATCGTCGACGTGGGCGTCGCCGCCGACCTCCCGGCCACCCCGGGACTGCTGCCCCGCAAGGTCCGGGCCGGTACGTCCGACCTGACCACCGGGCCAGCGATGACCCGCGAGGAGGCCAAGCAGGCCATCGAGGTCGGCATCGAGACCGCCCGCGACCTGGTCGCCGCCGGCAACAAGGCCCTGCTCACCGGCGAGATGGGCATCGCGAACACGACCGCGTCCGCCGCCCTGATCTCCGTCTTCACGGGTGCGGACCCGGCCGAGGTCACGGGCCGGGGCACCGGCATCAACGACGAGACCCTCGCCCGCAAGACGGAGGTCGTCCGCCGCGCGCTGGAACTCCACCAGCCGGACCCGGCCGACCCGATCGGCGTGCTCGCCGCGATCGGCGGCTTCGAACACGCCGCCATCGTCGGCCTCCTCCTCGGCGGCGCCTCTCTGCGTACGCCGGTGATCCTGGACGGCGTCAGCGCCGGCGCCGCCGCCCTGGTGGCCCGCGCCATCGCCCCCGAGGTCCTGGCCGCCTGCATCGCCGGTCACCGCAGCGCCGAGCCCGGCCATGTCGCGGCCCTCAACAAGCTGGGCCTGCGCCCCCTGGTCGACCTCGACCTGCGCCTGGGCGAGGGCACGGGCGCCCTGCTGGCCCTGCCGCTGGTGCAGAGCACGGCCCGGGCGATGCACGAGGTGGCGACGTTCGATTCGGCGGGAGTCACCGAGAAGTAGGTGCCGAGGGCCGGCTCCGGTGCCCAGCCACTGGACCACCGGAGCCGTCCCGACTCCTGCCCATTAAAATCCGCACGTCAGGGCTACCGTACCGCCGTCAACAGGAGCCGCACCCCCATGGCCGAACACCCCGCCTACCCCGTAGGCCTCCGCCTCACCGGCCGCCGCGTGGTCGTTCTCGGCGGCGGCCAGGTCGCCCAGCGCCGCCTCCCGGCGCTGATCGCGGCAGGTGCGGACGTCTTCCTCGTGTCCCCCAGCGCCACCCCCTCCGTCGAAGCCATGGCGGACGCCGGCGAGATCACCTGGCAGCGGCGCCGCTACGAGGAAGGCGACCTCGAGAACGCCTGGTACGCCCTCATCGCCACCGGGGACACGGAGGCGAACACCCGTGCCTCCGCCGAAGCCGAGAGCCGCCGCGTCTGGTGCGTCCGGTCCGACGACGCCGACGAGGCGACGGCCTGGACTCCGGCCACCGGCCACAGCGAGGGCGTCACGGTCGCCGTCCTGACCACGGACGCCAAGGGCCGCGACCCCCGCCACACCGCCGCCGTCCGCGACGCGGTCGTGGAGGGCCTGCGCGACGGCACACTCGTCGCCCCGCACCACCGCATCCGTACACCCGGAGTCGCCCTGGTCGGCGGCGGCCCCGGCGACCCCGACCTGATCACGGTCCGCGGCCGCCGCCTGCTCGCCGAGGCGGACGTCGTCATCGCGGACCGCCTGGGCCCGCGCGACCTCCTCGCCGAACTCCCGCCCCACGTCGAGGTGATCGACGCGGCGAAGATCCCCTACGGTCGCTTCATGGCCCAGGAGGCCATCAACAGCGCGCTGATCGAGCACGCGAAGCAGGGCAAGTCGGTCGTCCGCCTGAAGGGCGGCGACCCCTACGTCTTCGGCCGCGGCATGGAGGAGCTCCAGGCCCTCGCCGAGGTCGGCATCCCGTGCACGGTCGTCCCCGGGATCTCCAGCTCCATCTCGGTCCCGAGCGCGGCCGGCATCCCGGTCACCCACCGCGGCGTCGCCCATGAGTTCACCGTGGTCAGCGGCCATGTCGCGCCCGACGACGAGCGCTCCCTGGTCGACTGGCCGTCCCTGGCCAGGCTGACCGGCACGCTGGTGATCCTCATGGGCGTCGACAAGATCGGAAAGATCGCCGAGACGCTCGTCGCGCACGGAAAGCCGGCCGACACCCCCGTCGCCCTCGTCCAGGAGGGCACGACGGCCGCTCAGCGCCGGGTCGACGCCACCCTCGCGACAGTCGCGGAGAGGGTACGGACCGAGGACGTGAAGCCCCCGGCGGTGATCGTCATCGGCGAGGTCGTGAAGGTCGGCCCCACGGCCGCAGCGCCCCGCGAGTAACCCCGGGTAACACAAACCGTACCGAGCCGTTGGCACCGTACCCAGGACAAGGCAGTATCACCCTGTGGCCGATCTCATCACCGTCGAGGATCCCGACGACCCGCGCCTCTCCGACTACACCGGCCTGACCGACGTGGAACTGCGCCGCAAGCGCGAACCCGCCGAGGGCCTGTTCATCGCCGAGGGCGAGAAGGTCATCAGAAGGGCCAAGGAAGCGGGCTACGAGATGCGGTCCATGCTGCTCTCGGCCAAGTGGGTCGACGTCATGCGTGACGTCATCGACGAGCTCCCGGCCCCGGTCTACGCGGTCAGCCCGGAGCTGGCCGAGCAGGTCACCGGCTACCACGTGCACCGGGGCGCGCTCGCCTCCATGCAGCGCAAGCCCCTGCCCACGGCGGCCGACCTCCTGAGGACCGCCCGCCGCGTCGTCATCATGGAGTCGGTCAACGACCACACCAACATCGGCGCGATCTTCCGCTCGGCCGCCGCCCTCGGCATGGACGCGGTCCTGCTCTCCCCGGACTGCGCCGACCCCCTCTACCGCCGCAGCGTGAAGGTCTCCATGGGCGCGGTCTTCTCCGTCCCCTACGCCCGTCTGGACACCTGGCCCAAGGGCCTGGAGTCGGTCCGCGAGGCCGGCTTCACCCTGCTCGCGCTCACCCCGGACGAGAAGGCCCGGCCCCTCGACGAGGCCGCTCCGCACACCATGGACCGCGTGGCCCTGATGCTCGGCGCCGAGGGCGACGGCCTGTCCACCCAGGCCCTGGTCGCCGCCGACGAGTGGGTCCGCATCCCCATGTCCCACGGCGTCGACTCCCTCAACGTGGGCGCGGCGGCAGCCGTGGCCTTCTACGCCGTGGCCACCGGTCGTCCTCAGGTCTAGGGGCCGGCAAGGCCCCCGACCGCGGCGCCCCCGTCCGGCCCGTCAGCCGCGCGTCGTACCGTCCGGCCGCGCGGGTACGTCGTCCAGCGGCTGCGACCGGTGGACCTGCTGTTCCCGTACGCCGCCTCCGTCACCGCCGAGTCCCCGCGCCGGGCCCTGACAGCCCTGCACCAGAGCGATGCCGATCGCCACCAGCAGCGTGACCACGACGAACACGAAGAGCCGCTGTCGCAGCAACCGCGGATTGGCGGGCCGCAGCCCGGTCCCCGTCCTGGACGGACGCCCGGTACCGCTGTGCGGGGCGGGGCGGCTGCCGCTGCCCGACCGGGTCCCATTGCGCCCGGTGGGCGTCGGCCGCGCCCCCGAACGCGCCGGTGCGCCGCGGCCGCGCGCCGGAGTCCTGCCGCGGTTCGCGCCACCCGCCGACCGGTTCCCGTTCCCGCTTCCCGCAGGCCGCGCTCCGCCCCGGGCACCTGCTCCGCCCTGGGAAGCCGTACCGTCCGCGGACGGAACCCCGTCCCGGGACGGGGAGGAGCCCCGCGGTGGGGGAGTGCCCCGGCCCCGCTGCGCGCCGGCCGCCCCCGCACCCTGCGGTCCCTGCGGACGCCGGGCCCGGTCGGGGTAGGTGTCGACCGGCCGCTCGGCTTCTGCGCCGCGCGGCGCGGGCGGCCGTACCCCGGCGAGGTCCTGCGCCTCCCGCGCCGCGATCTCCTTGAGCCGCAGCGACAGTTGGAGCGTGCTGGGCCGCTCCTCTGGATCCTTCGCCAGGCACGCCCGGACGAGCGGGGCCAGCGCGTCGGGCACGCCGTGCAGCTGCGCCTCCTCGTGCACGACGCGGTACAGCATCACCTCGGAACTGCCGTGCCCGAACGGTGAGTCGCCCATCGAGGAGTACGCGAGCGTGGCCCCCAGTGAGAACACGTCCGTGGCCGGGGTGACGGCCGCCCCGCGCACCTGCTCCGGTGCGAGGAAGCCCGGCGAGCCGACCGCGGTGCCGACGTGGGTGAGCGTCGAGGCACCGGTGGCCCAGGCGATGCCGAAGTCGATGATCCGCGGCCCCTTCGGGGACAGCAGGATGTTGGACGGCTTCAGGTCCCGGTGCACGACCCCGGCCTCGTGCACGGCGACCAGGCCCTCCGAGAGGGCGGCCCCGACGGCCGCGACATCGGCGGCGCCGAGCGGTCCCTCGGCGGCGATCTTGTCGTGCAGGGACGGTCCGGGTACGTACTGGGTGGCGAACCAGGGCCGGTCCGCTTCGAGGTCCGCGGCCACGAGCCGGGCCGTGCAGCCGCCGCGGATCCGCCGCGCCGCCGAGACCTCGCGCGCGAAGCGTGAGCGGAACTCCTGATCCTCCGCCAGGTCGGGGCGGATGACCTTGAGCGCGACCCGTTGCCCCTTCTTGTCGGAGCCCAGGTAGACCACGCCCATCCCGCCCGCGCCGAGCCGTCTGTGAAGCCTGAACGAGCCGACGACGCGCGGGTCCTCGCGCCTCAGGCGCATCATCGCCATGTTCATCCCCGCTGCCCGGTCCTGTGACGAGCCACAGCTTACGTTTCCACGGCCGTCCACGCGCAGAGGCCGCGCCCTCTCGGGCCGATGGATTGTCAGTGGTGGGTGGGAGACTTGAAGTGTGGTCAGGGGGCGTGCGGACAGGCCGTGTTCGCGCGAGGGGTGACCCCAACCGCCTGCCACGGAAGGGGGATTGGACCCGTGAAGGGTGACCGCGTGGAGATAGTCGTGGACGCCGGTGACACGACGCGCACGTATGAGGTGGTGGCGAGCAGGGCGGGCCGCAGGGTGGAGACGGCGGTACGCCGAGGTGTCGTAGAAGTGAGCGAAGTCACCCGTAGTGGGGCAGTCGTCCGTACAGCCCGCTTCATGGCGAACCGGGTGCTGGCGCTGGTGGAACAGCCCGTTCCGCGGGAGGAAAGCTCGGACAAAGCGGGGTGAGCCGGGCACCCCTTCGGGGAAGACCCTGAGACCTGGCTCTCCGTCTCCACCCAGGGGAGTACATCGCGGGGAGCGGCTCATCCTCCGGGAGGCCCGGCAATCGGTACGAGGGCATGACGCCCGGGGAGGGCCGGACGCCTAGATTTGAGGTCAAGCGGCGGGTGTAGCACTCGTCCCCCGAGGTCAGACGCCCGCCGCTGCCAAACGACAACTGAACGGTCAGGAGAGGGACCATGGCCCACACGGCACCGCGGACGCTCGTCCGCACGCGGGAGCGCATCGCGCTCCGGCCCCGCCGCACGGGCCGCCGCCACCCCCTGGTGGCGACGCTGATGGCCCTTCCCCTGGCGGTCCTGCTCCTCCTCGTCTTCGACGGGTGGGAGACAGTGGCCACACAGGCGTCGTCCGTGGGAGAGATGCTGGGGCGCTGAGCGGCGACCCCAGGCCCGGAAGAGCGGTCCGGGCGGGGACATCCACCCATGAAACCCCGTGGGGACGGGGGTGCGGCGGACGGCAAAAAATGCCGGCGCAGCTGGGGAGCTGCGCCGGCATTGCTTTTGCCGGCCGCCTCACATGCCCCCGCTGCGGGCAATCGTGCCGCAAAGGGCGGCACGGGTGGGCGCAGCGGCACCCCGCACCGCCGGGCTGCGGACCCACCCGGCCCCGGCACCAAGGCCGAGCGCCCTCAGCCGACAGCCCCCTACGGCCCGGCCCCCACCTGCCCGTACCCTCACCCCGTGACCCCCGCCCCGCTCCTGGCCGACCTGACCGCCAAGGCCCGAGCAACCGCCCACGCCCGCTCGTCGTCCTGCCTCTGCGGAGCCGCCACTCTCGCGGACCGCCCCGACGGGATCGTCGTCCGGCACGCGGACATCGTCGCGAAGGCCCACCCCCCGGAATCCGACCCCACCGAACTGACCAGCCGGCTCACGGTCGCCACCCGCAACCCCGAGATCCTCCTGCCACCTCTCGCCCCGACCCCGGCCGACCTGCACGGCCGACTCGTGACGTTCTGGCCGTACGGAACTCCCGTGGACCCTGACGACCCCGACGCCGCGCCCTGGGAAGCCGCCGCCACACTCCTCGCCCGGCTCCACCGCACCCCCGCCCACGACACCCTCCCCGCCATGCGCGGCCCCGCCAAGGCGGCACGGGCCATCGACAAGCTCCGTAACGCCGACCCGCATCCCGCGGCCGCCCCCGTCCTGCGGGCCTGGGACACCCTCCCCGCCTGGGCCCGTGCCAAGGCCCCGATGCCGCACACCCGCACCCTCTGCCACGGCGACCTCCACCTCGGCCAGCTCATACGCCACCCCGCCCCGGAAGGCCCCTGGCTGCTGATAGACGTCGACGACCTCGGTGTCGGCGTCCCGGCCTGGGATCTCGCCCGCCCAGCCGCCTGGTACGCCTGCGGACTGCTCCTGCCCGAGGAATGGACCCGGTTCCTCACCGCCTACCGGGAGGCCGGCGGCCCGGCCGTACCCGCCGACGGCGACCCCTGGCCTGCTCTCGACGTCCCCGCTCGCGCCCTCACCGTGCAGACCGCGGCCCGGGCCGTCGCCAAGGCGGCCGCGGCAGGCCGTGACCTGGACGAGGTCGAGCAGTCCGTCGTGGACGCCTGTGACCGAATGGCTGCCCTCCCGCCGCAGTTGGCGCAGGAGCACGCGAAGTAGGGTGCAACCGACCACAGCGGGACAGAGTCTGTCCTGGCGAGACACGAAGCAGGACCGACCAGCGAGGAGTTGAACCACCATGCAGTGTCCGAAGTGCCGTGCGCCCATGCACACGTACAACCGCAACGGTGTCCAGATCGAGCAGTGCAGCGGTTGCCGCGGGATCTTTCTCGACTACGGCGAGCTGGAGTCGCTGACCCGGCTGGAGTCCCAGTGGTCCCAGGGCGCGCCGCCGCCCCCGCCCGCCCCGCAGGCCTACCCCGCACCTCCGGCCCCCGCCTGGGGCGCCCCGCACGGTGGCCACGGTCATCACGGTGGCCACGGCCACCACGGTCACCACCGCAACAAGGGCTTCGGGCACATGCTGTTCTCGTCGTGACGCGACACGACAAGAGCCCCCGGCCGCGAACGGCCGGGGGCTCCGGTGTGGTGTGGACGATACTGGGATTGAACCAGTGACCTCTTCCGTGTCAGGGAAGCGCTCTCCCGCTGAGCTAATCGTCCTCGGGACCATGACCACTCGGTGCAGCGGATCATGGGCACTGCGTGCGCGATACTGGGATTGAACCAGTGACCTCTTCCGTGTCAGGGAAGCGCTCTCCCGCTGAGCTAATCGCGCGGGTTCGGATCTTCGAGCAGATCCAGTGGACGATACTGGGATTGAACCAGTGACCTCTTCCGTGTCAGGGAAGCGCTCTCCCGCTGAGCTAATCGTCCTTGGAGGTGGAGACGGGATTTGAACCCGTGTAGACGGCTTTGCAGGCCGTTGCCTCGCCTCTCGGCCACTCCACCAGGAGTGCAGGGGGCCGGGAAGTCCCCTGTTCCTGCGAGCGGACGACCAGGTTCGAACTGGCGACCTCAACCTTGGCAAGGTTGCGCTCTACCAACTGAGCTACGTCCGCTTGTCGTTTCCGGTTCGCTCTCGCGGCCCGGCGACGTGTTGAACTCTAGCGGATTCCGGGGCCAGCACAAAAACGCGTTTGTGCAGCGTGCTGCGCTTCCCCTGCTCAGGGATGTCGCGGAGCCTCGGAAGGGACATCCTCCGGCCACCCCCAGGACACCGCCATAGACTCGACTGTGTGTCCGAGCTCCCTCCCCTGGCCCGCTTCGGCGACCGCGTCGCCACCGGGCTCCTCGACGTCACCGACGATCCCGAAGCCCTGGAATCCAGCGGCTTCTGGGCCGTCTGCGCCGACTTCGAGGGCCGTCTGACCTGCGCCCGCTTCAGGGACGTGCGGGAGCAGCCCGTGCCCGCCCCCGTGCCCGGCGCATGGCGCGCTCCGGCGGCGGACGACTGGACGTCCTCCCTCGACCACGCCGCGTACACGGCAGCCGTACGGCGGATCCGCGAGCACATCGCGGCCGGCGAGGTCTACCAGGCGAATCTGTGCCGGGTGCTGTCCGCGCCCGTCGCCCCCGGCGCCGACGTGGACGCCCTCACCGCGCTGCTGGCCCGCGGCAACCCGGCGCCGTACGCAGGAACGATCCGCTTGCCCGGGCGCGGTGTGGAGATCGCCACCGCGTCACCCGAACTGTTCCTGCGGCGCGACGGGCGGGTCGTCGAGTCCGGGCCCATCAAGGGCACCGGCCGCACCGAGGCGGACCTGCTGGAGAAGGACTACGCCGAGAACGTGATGATCGTGGACCTGGTCCGCAACGACATCGGGCGGGTCTGCGCCACGGGCAGTGTGACGGTGCCCGATCTGTGTGCCGTCGAGAAGCATCCGGGGCTGGTCCATCTCGTCTCGACGGTCCGCGGCGAGCTGGGGGAGGGGTCCGGCTGGGCCGAACTGCTCGGCGCCGCCTTTCCGCCCGGTTCGGTCACCGGCGCGCCCAAGTCGAGCGCCCTGCGGATCATCGACGCGCTGGAGACGGCGCCCAGAGGGCCGTACTGCGGGGGGATCGGCTGGGTCGACGCCGACCGGCGGGTCGGGGAGCTGGCCGTCGGCATCCGTACCTTCTGGATCGACCGGGCCGCCGGCGTGCTGCGCTTCGGCACCGGCGCCGGCATCACGTGGGGATCGGACCCCGAGGGGGAGTGGCGGGAGACCGAGCTGAAGGCTTCCCGGCTGCTCGCGATAGCGTCGGGAGGGTATGAGGTGAGTGGAGAGGATTTGACGTGAAGATCTGGCTCGACGGCGGGCTGCAGGACAGCGAGTCCGCCCGCGTCTCCGTCTTCGATCACGGGCTGACCGTGGGCGACGGCATCTTCGAGACGGTGAAGGCCGTGGACGGCAGGCCGTTCGCGTTCACCCGGCACCTCGACCGGCTGACCCGGTCGGCGCGCGGCCTCGGTCTGCCCGACCCGGACCACGACGAGGTGCGCCGCGCCTGTGCCGCCGTCCTCGAGGCCAACCCCGCGCCGCTCGGCCGCCTCCGGATCACCTACACCGGCGGCCACGGCCCGCTCGGTTCCGACCGCGGCGACCGCGGCCCGACCCTCGTCGTCGCCCTCGGCGCGACGAACCGCCGCCCCGACTCCACCGCCGTGATCACGGTCCCCTGGACCCGCAACGAGCGCGGCGCGCTCACCGGCCTGAAGACCACCTCGTACGCCGAGAACGTCGTGGCCCTGGCCCGTGCCCGCGAACGGGACGCCTCCGAGGCGTTGTTCGGCAACACCGTGGGCCGGCTCTGCGAGGGCACCGGGTCCAACGTCTTCGTCGTCCTCGACGGCGAGATCCACACGCCGCCGCTCGCCTCGGGCTGCCTCGCGGGCATCACGCGCGCGTTGGCGATCGCATGGACCGGTGCCCGGGAGACCGATCTGCCGCTGGACGTGCTGGAGCGGGCCGACGAGGTCTTCCTGACGTCCACACTGCGGGACGTGCAGGCCGTGCACCGCGTCGACGACCGTGAGCTGCCGGGCGCGCCGGGCCCGGTGACCGCCAAGGCCATGCGGATCTTCGACGAGCGCTCCGGGCACGACCTCGATCCCTGACAGCCCCCGCTTATTCGGCTGAACGGGGGCCTGGTTGCGGGTAGAACACCCCTGATGACCACGACCCTGCGGCCGACCGAGCCGCTTCAGCAGAACGCCGACGGGACGCGTTCACGCCGCTTCCAGGTGTGCGTGAACAGCCGTCCCGTAGGAGCGATACACCTCGGCACGCATCCTGTGTTCGGCGACGCGGTGGCCCGGATCATGAAGATGCGCATCGAGGAACCGGACCGCAGACGCGGCCGGGGCACGGTGGCCGCGCTCGCCGCCGAGGAGGTGGCGCGCGGCTGGGGGTGCCGGCGCATCGAGGCGACGGTGCCCGCCGACGCCGAGGCGGCGCTCCGGCTCGCCACGGCGCTCGGCTACGTCGTGCGCAACCGCGGCATGGAGAAGCCGCTCGGCGACACCCCGCCGGAACTGCCCGAGGGCAGCCGGGCCCGGCCCATGACCGAGGCGGAGTTCGGCCCCTGGCTGGAGAAGGGCAAAAAGGACTACGCGCAGAGCTGGATCGAGCGGGGCGTGCCGGAGGCCGAGGCCCGGGCCAAGTCGGAGCGGGACCACGCCACCCTGCTGCCCGACGGCCTCGCCACCCCCGGCATGCTCATCAGCGTGGTGGAACACGAGGGGATACCGGTGGGCACGCTGTGGCTCGCGGTGCGCCAGGACAACGCCTTCGTCTTCGATGTCGAGACCGAGGCCGCCCACCGGGGGAAGGGACACGGCCGCACCCTCATGCTGCTGGCCGAGGCCCAGACGATCGCCGAGGGCAGGCGGGCCATCGGACTCAACGTCTTCGCCGGCAACACCCCGGCCGAACGGCTCTACGCGTCCCTCGGCTACGAGACCCGGCGGTACGCCATGTACAAGCCGCTGTTGTAGAGGTCCGGCGGGGCGGGGTCAGCCCTGCTCCTGCCCGGTCAGCAGCCGGTCCGCGATCTCCTCGATCCTCTCGCGCAGCCCCTCCTGGCTCTTGCCGCCGTCGAGCCGCTCGCCGTCGATGACGTAGGTCGGGGTGCCGGTCACGCCGATCGCCTTGCCCTCGGCCTGGTCGGCGTCCACGATCAGGATGTGCCGGCCGTCGATCAGCGCGGTGTCGAACTCCTCGGCGTCCAGGCCCAGTTCGCCGGCCACCTCGACCAGGAAGGGTTCCCCCTTACGGGCCAGCTCCTCCACCCGTCCCAGCAGGGCCTCGGCGTACGGCCATCCCCGGCCCTGCTCCCACGCCTCCTCCGCGGCCTGGGCGGCGGCGAAAGCGTGCTTGTTCTTCTCCAGGGGGAAGTGCCGCAGCCGCAGCTCCAGACGATCCCCGTAGCGGGCGCGCAGCGATCGGAGGTCGTCCAGCGCGGTGCGGCAGTCCGGGCACTGGAGGTCGCACCAGACCTCGAGGACGGGGGCGGTGGACGGGGCAGGGGTGGAGTTGCTCATGCCGACAGTCTTCCAGCCTGTACACCTGCACCGGCACCTGCGGAGGAGGCGACCCGGAGATCTCCCTGATGTAGGGGCGAGCCATGGCCCGCCGGGGTGCGGCGGGTGCAGGATGGAAGGGACGAAGTGCCCCTGCCCGACCGCGCCACGCCTGGAGGACCGGATGATTGCCGAGACCGTCTGCTCCGCCGTGTCCGCGGCAGGCCTGGGCATTGCGGCCATCACGGCGTACCGCAAGCGTTTCCTCGCCGCGGCCCGCATCGCGGCGTACTCGCTCGTGCCGATCGGCCTGGTCATGACGGGAGTCGTCGAATGGCTGGCCGACACCGCGTTCAGCCCGACCGCCTGGGCGGGCTTCGGGGTGCTGGGCCTCGCGTGGGCGCTGTTCGCGACCACCCGCGTCGTGGAACGCCGTCGCGGCGGCACCCGCAAGGAGCGCAGAGCGGCCCGCGCGGCGGACTGGCCCGAGGCGGTGGCCCCGGCGGCCTCGGCGCCCTCCCTGGGACAGGGCGGACAGGGCCCCCGCCCGGCCTCCCGGCCCGCGGCGGCGTCCCAGGGGCAGGACGAGTTCAGCGACATCGAGGCCATCCTCAAGAAGCACGGCATATGACGGCCGGCCGCGCGCCGGACTGAATCGTCACAGTGGGGCCGAGGACGCGCGGAAGTGATCACAACCTGAACCGGACCTCACGCAATCGGCGCACCCTCGGACGGAACGAGGGCGCTGATCGCGCCTGGCGGGGCGGCTGCGTCATCATCGCCGCGAGATGCTGGACACGACGAGACAGAGCGACCCCGCGCCGCCGCAGGACGAGCCACGTGGTTGTCTCTTCGCCCTTTCCCAGCCACCGCTGATGATCTTCCTTGCGGTGATCGGGTGTCTGCTGCTCATGGCCTCGTTGCACGATCTGCTGATGCTGTGAGCCCTACCCGCGGTACCCGGCGCCACCCGCCGGGGCCGCGTCGGCATCAGCCCGCCGCCTCCCTGCGGCGCGCCCGGTACGCGGCCACGTGCAGGCGGTTACCGCAGGTGCGGCTGTCGCAGTACCGCCGGGAGCGGTTGCGGGAGAGATCGACGAAGGCGCGGCGGCAGTCGGGCGCCTCGCACCGCCGCAGCCGCTCCTGCTCCCCGGCGACCACGAAGAACGCCAGTGCCATCCCGCAGTCGGCCGCCAGGTGGTCGGCGACGGAGGCACCGGGTGCGAAGTAGTGCACATGCCAGTCGTAGCCGTCGTGGTCCGTGAGCCGGGGAGTGGTTCCGGCGGCCGCGACCAGCTCGTTGATCAGTCCGGCGGCGGCCCGGGCGTCGGGGGCGGCGAAGACGGCGGCGAACCGCCCGCGGATCTTCCGCACCGCGGAGAGGTCGAACTCCGAGAGCACGCCGACGTCGCTGATCTCGTGGTTGCCCACGAAGTCCGTGAGCGTCGCCACGTCCGGCAGCCCGTCCGCTGCCGTGTCGTCCTCCGGTGCGGTGTTCACCAGATCGACCACGGTGTCGAGGGCACACCGGGTGTCGTGGGTGATCAGCACGATTCGCTCCCTGGCCTGGGGGTCGGGCAGGCGCCCGCCGATGCTGGCCGATGGTAATGGCTCCGCATCCACCGGACCGCGCTCATGCCCGCACATGGCTTCGATTAGAACGCTGCCGGGCCCGGCATGGTTCCCGCCTACCGACAGTGACGACGAGCGTTCCCGTCACCTCCCGGATCCTCTCGTCGGCGCGCACGCACCGGCGCCGACTCCGCGTGATCCGCGGTGCCGGCGCCGGTGTATCCCGTATGCGGTTGTCCGAGCCCGAGCCGTCTCCCCGAGTCGACGGCGTCGGGCGGCCTTGTGAGGGCCTCGCCCTAGCTTTCCGCCAGGATGTGCGAGAGCTCCTGATCGAGGTCGAAGTGCCGGTGCTCCGTGCCGGGCGGCACGGCGGCGTCGGTCCGCTTCAGGAAGGACTCCAGGGCCCGTGCCGGGGCCTCGAGCAGGGCCTCGCCCTCCGGTGAGCTCAGGGCGATGCACACGACGCCCTGGCCGTGACTGCGCGACGGCCAGACGCGGACGTCGCCGGTGCCGGTAGGGCGATGAAGTCCCTCGGCGAGGAGGTCGCGGGCGAACACCCACTCGACGGTCTCCTCGGCTCCGGTGTGGAAGGTGGCGTGCACGGCGTAGGGGTCGGCCGTGTCGTACCGCAGGCCTGCGGGGACAGGCAGGGAGGACTCGCTCGACACAACGAGGCGCAGGTGCAGCTCGCAGCTGACCGTGGTGTTCATAAGCGCCAGGGCCTTTCGCTCAGTGTGCGCTCGGGGATTCGCACGTCGGCGAAATCGACATGCCACCTACGGTGCCGTTGTAAACCCCTCTGAGTGTTTTGCGTGCCTTTACGTAACTCTTCCGGCCGAGAGATCGTTCGCGTCGTGCGTCCATTCCGGTGACTGGTTTCGCTCGGGTAGTGTTTGGCCGTATGAATACGGGGAGTAACGAGCCGGGCGAGGTGGCCGTGGCATCGGACGAGACGGGGACGGACGAGGTGCGCAGCGAGCATGAGCAGGGGCTCGGCTCGCGGGCGCCGGAATTCATCAAAGCGCGCCGGGCGCTGCACGTGAGCTGGCAGGTCGGGGTTTTCGTCATCGGGCTCGCGGTCGTCGTGGCCGGCATCATCATGCTGCCTCTGCCCGGGCCGGGCTGGGTCGTGATTTTCGGCGGCATGGCGATCTGGGCGACCGAGTTCGTGTGGGCCCAGCTGGTGCTCCGCTGGACCAAGCGGAAGGTCACCGAGGCGGCGCAGCGTGCCCTGGACCCCAGGGTGCGGCGGCGGAACATCATCCTGACGACCATCGGGCTGGTGATCGTGGTCGTACTGGTCGGTATCTACGTGTGGAAGTTCGGCATAGTCATGCCGTGGAAGATCAAGGACCAGTGAGTCGCGCCGGGGTGCCGGTGTCGGTCTCGCGCTGGTCACAGGCACCCCCTGACATGGGGTAATGTTCTTCCTGCGTCCGGGCGATTAGCTCAGTGGGAGAGCGCTTCGTTCACACCGAAGAGGTCACTGGTTCGAACCCAGTATCGCCCACCCGGATCAACGGCCCACCTGCGATTGAGCGGGTGGGCCGTTGTCGTTGTGTGTGGCCGTGCGCCTGCGGCGGCCCGTGGCCCTTCGGTGGGGGGTGCGCGTAGCGCCTGACGCCGGGTGGTGGGTCGGGGGGGGGGGGGGGGGGGGGGGGGGGGGGGGGGGGGGGGGGGGGGGGGGGGGGGGGGGGGGGGGGGGGGGGGGGGGGG